>CAVRFU010000008.1:0-13173 GCA_963720495.1 uncultured Chloroflexia bacterium | reverse complement strand
GGCCCCTAGACCCGGGTGGTCACCTGCGACGCCGCATTTGTATCGAAGTCCCGCAGCACGAGCTCGTGCTTCACCCCGACCGAGTCCGCAGTGATGATCGACTCGCCCGCGTTTGCGGTGCGCCGGCCCATGCGGTCGGTCACGGCGAAGCGCCCTCGGCCGACGTGGCGGATCTTGATGTCGGCCTCCGGCCCGCGGTCGGCGACGAGCCCGGTCAGGCGCCGCGTTGCCGGGTCCTTGACGAACCGGATCCCGAGCTTCGAGCCGTGGCCGAGGTTGGCCGTGTGGACGACGTCGACGACCGCGACGACGTAGCCCCTCTGGCGCGACCGGAGGAAGGCGAAGACCAGCAGGCCGAGACCCACGAGCAGGAGGATCGCCCAGCACGCCGGCGATCGGCACGAGGATCGGCGTGCACTCGAAGGACGAGCCGCAGGGCGTCACCGCATCCGACATCGGCGAGGCGTCGCTTCGGCCGGCGGCGCCCTCCGCGAAGGCCCGGCAGACGTACCCGGTCCCGTTGGTGAGGTCGGCGACCTGTGCGGTCGTGCCGTCGGACGTCGTCGTGTCCGCGTCGGCCACCCACGTCGCGCCGCCGTCCGCCGAGCATTCGTAGTGATAGCCGGACACGAGGGTCGGATCGCCGGCCGCCGGGAGCGTCACCTGGACGGCGCGATCGAGCGGACCGACGGCCGGCTTGGCGGGGGCCGGCGGCGGAACCAGCGTCGCCGCGGAGGCCGCGGTCCAGGGACCCGGCCCGTTGGCACCGACCGCGGCGACCTCGCAGCGGTAGTCGGAGGCCTCCGGCACGCCGAGGACCGTGGCAGTCGTCTTGGTCGAGACGCCCTCGGTCGAATCGATGAAGTCGCCGCCGCCCGCGGCGCACCGCGCCAGGTAGTCGACGACGGGCGGATCCGGCGCGACCGGCGGCGCCCAGGCCAGGTCGATCTGACCGTCGTGCGGGCGGACCCGGATCGCCCGGACGCCACCCGGCACGGCCGGTGGCGGGCCCGGCGTCGCGGTCGGCTGTGGCGCGACCGTGAACGTGCAGGTGGCGTCCTGGAGCGCGACCCCGACGGCGTTGCCGGCCTCGGTCGGGAGTCTGGAAGACGACCTGCGGCCAGTCGAACGTGGCCCCGCTGACGCACGCCGGCATGTCCTTGGTGATCCGCATCCGGTTGAGCCCGGCCTCGAGCGCCGGCCGGTCCTTGGCGGCCAGGCCCATCCCGACCGGCAGCAACGCGAACGGCGTCCGCTTCCCGAACAGCCGGTCCTGCGCGACCTGGACCTGGCTGCCGGGAACGCCCCTGACGTCGTGCTTGCCGTCCGTGAACAGGATCATCACGGGCCGTTCGGCATCGGCCGGGAGGTGCTTCGCGGCCTGCTCCATCGCCGCCACGTAGTTGGTGTCGATGCCGATCACCTTGCCGAGGGCAGGGTCGAGGCCCTTGCGATAGGCGGCCGCCACGGAGCGCAGGCAGCCGGACAGCCTGGCGACGGTCTCCGGGCTGTCGAGCACGTGCAGGTCGACGCAGCCCGGGTAGTCCCTCGCCTTGCTGGCGAACTGCACGAGGCTGAACGTCGAATCGCCGGCGACCAGGTCCGCCGAGGTCTCGTCGACCCGGTTCGCGATGCTCTCGAGCGCCGCCGCGAACCGGTTGCGCGTCGCGGCGTCCTTCAGGATCGACGCCGAGAAGTCGAGCACGAGCGCGACGTCGGACTTGTCCGGGCCCGCGGCGAGGGCAGCCGGAGCCAGGCCGCCGACCAGCTGGACGGCGACGGCGACGGCGACGATGGCGCGAGCCGCACGACCGAGGATCACGCGCTCTCCTCTGAAATGGCCCGGATGGTCGGCCAGTGTCGGCCGAGGGGCCGTTGTCGTCAACAGGCCACACGTCGTGGCTACTCGGCCGGTTCGTACTCCAGCAGGACGCTGCCGGCGGAGAAGGTCCGGGTCCCGGTCAAGCGCATGCGCAGGGGCGCGTCGAGCGCCCCGAACATCGCCTTGCCCGCGCCCAGCGCCGTCGGGATGATCAGGAACCGGTAGGTGTCGATCAGGCCCGCCTTCGAGAACGTCGCGAGCACCTCCGCACCGCCCCCGAGCTCGATCGGCGGGCCGTCGCCCTCCTTGAGCCGGCGGACCGCTTCGACCGCGTCGCCCTCGACCAGGTCGGCGTTGGCGCGCAGCGCCGGCCGGCCCCGGGAGAGGACGTGCTTGGGGGTCGAACGCCACGCCTCCGCGTACTCGCGTTCGACGTCCGGCACGGCCGGGTCGTCCAGGTCGAGCGTGTCCCAGTACTCCATGACGTCGTACATGGCCCGGCCCATCACGATGTCGCCGGCGTCCCTGGTCAGGCCGTTGGCGAACCGGTGCTCGTCCTCGGCCGGGTCGTAGTGGTCGAGCCCGCCCTCCGGATCGGCGTACATGCCGTCGGCGGTGAGGATGATGTAGAACTCGACGCGTCTCATCGCACGACCCTACCGCAGCGGCCGTCGAACCGCGTTGCACCGGTCACACTGGGACCGATGGATCCCCTCGACGGTCACCTCGCCACGATGCTCGGCCCCGCGGCGACGTTCCGTGACGGCCAGCGCGAGGCGATCGAGGCGGTCGCCCGGGACGGCCGGCGCGCGCTGGTCGTGCAGCGGACCGGCTGGGGCAAGAGCCTCGTCTACTGGATCGCGACCCGCGTCCGCCGCGACGAAGGCCGCGGCCCGACCCTGATCATCAGCCCGCTGCTGTCGCTGATGCGCAACCAGATCGCGATGGCCGAGCGGCTCGGTCTCCGCGCGGCGACGATCAACTCCGGCAACACGGACGAGTGGGAGGCGGTCGGCCACGGCCTCGCGGCCAACGCCATCGACGTCCTGCTCATCTCCCCGGAGCGCCTCGCCAACGAGCGGTTCGCCACGGACGTGCTGCCCAGCATCGAGCACTCGATCGGCCTCCTCGTCGTCGACGAGGCGCACTGCATCTCCGACTGGGGCCACGACTTCCGGCCCGACTACCGGCGGATCGAGGCGATCCTGCGCTCGCTCGACCCGAGCGTCCCGGTCCTGGCGACGACGGCCACGGCCAACGACCGGGTCGTGGCCGACGTCGTCGCGCAGCTCGGGGACGGCGTCCAGGTCTTCCGCGGGCCGCTGTCGCGCGACTCGCTCCGGCTCGACGCCATCCCGCTCGCGAACCAGGCCGAGCGCCTGGCCTGGCTGGCGGGTCGCCTCCCGGAGCTGCCCGGCAGCGGCATCGTCTACTGCCTGACCGTCGCCGACACGCAGCGCGTCGCCACGTTCCTGCGGGGGCAGGGGATCGACGCCCGGCCGTACAACGCGGACCTCACGACCGAGGAGCGCGAGACGCTCGAGGACGCGCTGATCGCGGGCGAGATGAAGGCCCTCGTCGCGACGGTCGCGCTCGGCATGGGCTTCGACAAGCCCGACCTCGGCTTCGTCGTCCACTACCAGCGACCCGGCTCGGCGATCGCCTACTACCAGCAGGTCGGCCGGGCCGGACGCGCGGTCGACCTGGCCTACGGCGTGCTCCTCGGTGGTCGCGAGGACGACGACATCGCCGCGTTCTTCATGGACAACGCGTTCCCGCCGACGGTCAACATGCACGAGATCCTGGACGCCCTCGAGACGACCGGGTCGATGAGCAAGACGCAGCTCCAGGAGGCCGTCAACCTCCGGATCGGCCGGATCGAGCAGGCGCTCAAGCTGCTCGAGATCGACGGCGCGGTCGAGCGCGACGGCAGCCGCTACCGCCGCACGGCGACCCCGTGGGAGCAGGACGAGGCCCGCATCGAGCGGGTCAAGGCGGCCCGCCGGGTCGAGCTCGCCCAGATGCAGGCGTACATGACCCACGAGGGCTGCCTGATGGAGTACCTCGTCGACCTCCTCGACGACCCGACCGCCGCGCCCTGCGGCCAGTGCGCCCGCTGCCGCGGCCGCGGGATGTCGCGCGAGACGGACCCGGATCACGTCGCCGCGGCCATCTCGTTCCTGCGCCGCGACCTCCGACCGATCGCGCCGCGCAAGCAGTGGCCGGCCGGCGCGGTCGACGGCCTGTCCGGCAAGATCGCCCCACCGAACGAGCCCGGCCTCGCCCTGTCGGTCCTCGGTGACGCGGGGTGGGGGCGGGAGGTCCAGCGCGCCCGGACGGTCGACGGCGCGTTCAGCTCGGAGCTGGTGGCGGCAGCGGCGCGGGCGATCCAGGAGCGCTGGCGCCCGAACCCGCCACCGACCTGGGTCACGTTCGTGCCGTCCGACTCGCGTCCCGGTTTCGTCGAGGGGTTCGCTCGCGCGCTTGCGCGGAAGCTCGACCTGCCGATCGTCGCCGCGCTGACCAGCCGGCCCGGCTCGGCACCCCAGGCGTCGATGCAGAACTCGGTCCTGCAGCTCCGGAACGTGCACGAGAAGCTCGGCGTCGGCGGCTCGGCGGTCCCGGACGGTCCGGTCCTGCTCGTGGACGACGTGGTCGACTCGGGCTGGACGCTGACGGTCGCCGGCGACCTGCTTCGCTCGCACGGCAGCGGTCCGGCGTTCCCATTCGCCCTGGCGACCGCGAGCGGCCGCGACTGAGCGGCACGTGCCGCGACCGTACACTTGGCCGACATCGCCCACCCCACCGACCGGAGGATCAGCCCATGGACGAGGAAGCCGTTCGCGCGCGCGCCCAGGCGCTGTGCGAGGCGATCGTGGCGGGTGACATCGACCGGGCGATCGAGGACTTCAGCAACGAGCTCCGCCAGCACCTCGGCGAGGTCATCGCGCTCTTGCCGCTGCCTGCCAGCGAGGCGACCATCGAATCGATCGAGCACAGCGGCTCCGGCGACAACGTCGTCCTGCGCCTCGTGGGCGAGAGCGAGGAAGTCCTGATCCAGACCCGCTGGAAGGACCGCGACGGCAAGCCGACCGTCATCGAGGCGAGCCATCTGACCAGCACGGCGATCGCGGCGGCGAGTGGCGAGGAGCCGGCTCCGCTCGAGGAGATCGAGCCCGCCTGACGGCTCGGGAAGCCGGGCAGCGGACCGGTCTTTCCGTTCGCGTCGGCGGCCGCCAGCGGGCGCGACTGACCCTTCGGTCGACGTCGGGTACAGTTGCGCCTCCGCCGGGTACCAGGACCTTGTTGCCACTGCGCAACGAAGTTCATGAATCTGCAAGGGCGGCTGTGGGCAGACTGCCGTTAATAGGACTAGTGATGGGTAGTCTGCCCTAGTACCATCGAATGGCCGTGGTGCGTACAGTGCGCACCAGGCGCTTGGGACTCATCCCAGGACTTCCTGGGTATCCAGGGGCGTTTTTATCGTCGCTCCATTACGGGGAAACGGAGAATCGAATGAAGAGATCACGGTTGGTCGCAATGCTCGGGGGACTGGCGCTGCTGGGCGCCCTCACAGTCGGCTCGGTCTCGAGCGTCTTCGGCGCCACCGAGTGGGCGACTGTCACCGGGTACGCCCCAGGCTCGGCCTCGAACAACAACCCAGCGAACTGGGGCAACGACTGCACGAAGATCGACGAGCCGGGTGGCTCGACGTACCTGCTCACGGCGGACTACGACCTCGTGATCGTCAAGGCCGGGTCCGACGTCTCGACCGACGACCACGCGAACACGCTGTTCGATGGCGCCAAGGCCGGTCAGACGGTCTGGGCCGACAGCAACGGCAGCGGCGCCTTCGACGAAGGCGACAAGACCATCAGCCACATCATCTTCTGCGGCAAGGCGCCGGAAGAGACGCCGGCTGCGACGCCCGAGGTCACGCCTGAAGTGACCCCGGAGGTCACGCCTGAAGTGACCCCCGAGGTCACGCCTGAAGTGACCCCCGAGGTCACGCCCGAAGTGACGCCCGAAGTCACCCCGAGGTCACGCCCGAAGTGACCCCCGAGGTCACGCCTGAAGTCGACCCCGTGCGAGTGACTGCTCTCCGGGTCGGCCATCAGGCGAGCCTCCCCGGACGGCTCCGTCCTCGCCGAGACCGACTCGCCGGGTATCCCGACCGGTCCCTCGACGGACATCAGCAACGGCCCGGGCGCTCCGGGTGGGGTCAACATGGGCATCGTGCTCCTGGCCCTCGGTGCGCTTGCCATCGTGACCCTGCTGGTCACGCCGGCTCCGGCCAAGATCCGCGAGCGCGGCCGCCGCAAGTAACCCAGTCAGACCCTGACGGTTCAGGGCCGGGGCACTCCACCGACTCGGTGGGGTGCCCCGGCTCTTTTTGCTACCGTTCCGTCTGCCGCACGAGGCATGCGGACGCACGAGGGGGACCCATGGCGACGGTCGAGGCCACGACCCAGAAGGTGCAGCGCATCCTCGCCGAGGAGTACAACGACGTCCGGCTGCGCAAGAACGGCGGGTTCCTGGTCCCGGGCGGGAGCACCGCGGCCTTCGTCGAGATCCAGGAGTGGACGCCGGACAAGGACGGCAACCCGCGCACGCTGGTCTACATCTGGGCGCCGCTCGGGCGCGAGGTGAAGCCGACCGAGGACCTGTACCACTGGGCGGCCGTCGACGGCCAGCAGTTCCGGCTCGGGACCGTGACGGTCCTCGACGAGAAGGACGCGGGCACCTGCTTCATCCAGTTCGACCACACGATCATGGGTGACTACCTCGACCCCGCCGAGCTGACGACGGCCGTCGGGGCGGTCCTGTGGACGGCGGATGACCTCGACGAGATCGTCCACGACCGGTTCGGGGGCAAGCGCTACACGGATCCGTCCGAGTGATCCGTGACCGGGTGCGCGACGAGGCGATCGCGGTCGCCAAGGCGTACTCGCACCCCCAGGTCGAGCTCCGGCACGTGCTCTGGGGTCTGGTCCGCGTCCTCGATGACGACGCACCGGCCGAGGTCCCGATCGCGACCTGCAAGGCGTTCCTCGAGCCCGCCGGCCAGGCCTGGGCGACACCGACCGTGACCGCCGAGGCCGAGGCGGAGCTGGCCACGATCGACGACGTGGCCGACGCGAAGGCCGCGGTCCTCGACCTCGCGAAGCGGCTCGGGCCGGGCGGTGCCGACGCGGCTGGTGGAGCCGGCACGTCCGCGGGTCCGGCCGCGCCCGCGACGCCCGGGACCGCGGGCACCGGCACTGCCGCGACGACCGAAGCCGCGACCGAGGCCACGCCGTCGACCGGGCCGGCGACCGTGGTCATCCCCGAGACGACCGAGACGATCCTGGCCGAGCTGGACGCCCTCATCGGGCTGGCCGAGGTCAAGGTCGCCGTCCGGCGGCTGCTCGCGGTCCACCTGCTCAATGCCGAACGGCGGGCCGAGGCACTCCCCGAGGTGAGCGCGAGCCTGCACGTCGTCTTCACCGGCAATCCCGGGACGGGCAAGACCACGGTGGCGCGGATCATCGCCCGGCTGTACGGCAGCATCGGCCTGGTCAGCCGCGGCCACCTCGTCGAGGTCTCGCGGGCCGATCTCGTGGCCGGCTACGTCGGCCAGACCGCGCTCAAGGTGCAGGCCGTCGTCGACCGGTCGGTCGGTGGCGTCCTGTTCATCGACGAGGCCTACTCGCTCGCCCAGGAAGGGGCCGGCGAGTTCGGCGCCGAGGCGATCGCGATGCTGGTCAAGCTGATGGAGGACCACCGCGACGACCTGGCGGTCATCGTCGCCGGCTACCCGGACGAGATGCGCACGTTCATCGACTCGAACCCCGGTCTGCGCAGCCGGTTCACCCACTACATCGACTTCCCGGACTACAGCCCGGCCGAGCTCGTCCAGGTGTTCGAGGGCTTCGCCGCCACCGCCAAGGTCGGGCTCGGCGACGGCGTCGCGGAGCGCCTCGCGCCACCTGTTCCTGGCCGCCAGCGACATCGGCAACTTCGGCAACGCCCGGTACGCGCGGTCGATCTTCGAGCGGGCCTACGCGAACATGGCCAGCCGGGCGGTGGCGGACGGGACGATCGAACGGTCCGAGGCCGGCGAGCTCACGGTCGCGGATCTGCCGACAGATGCGCCGTTCCGCACGGCGACGCACCGGATCGGTTTCCAGCCACGCTGACCGACGGACGGGTACTATTCGTCGGCCGCGGTCACCGCTCGGCGGATGAGCGATCACCTTCGAGCGAGGACCGGGCGAACATTGCGGAGGAGGATATCCATGCGCTTCACGACGCGCGATTCACGGTTGGCCAGTCTGGCCATCGTCGCCATCATCCTGGTCGCGGCCTGTTCATCGAGCGGCGCCTCGAGCAGCCCGGCGGCATCCGCCGGCGGCCTCCGGCCGCCGTCCGCCGCAGCGTCGCGCCGTCGGCTGCCGCGCGATCCGAACGACCTGCTGGCCAAGATCAAGGCGGCCGGCGTCATCAAGGTCGGCACCGATCCGGCCTACCCGCCCCAGTCGGAGCTGAAGCCGGACGGCACGTTCGAGGGCTTCGACATCGATACGGCCAACGAGATCGGCAAGCGCCTCGGCGTCAAGGTCAAGTTCGAGACGCCCGACTTCTCGGTCGTCGAGGCGGGCAAGTGGGCCGGCCGGTTCGACATCAGCGTCGGCTCGGTGACGATCACCAAGCAGCGGCTGGCCAACCTCGATTTCACCGAGCCGTACTACTTCACGCCAGCCCAGATGAGCCGCCACCACGGCGTCCGGGATCACCACCCTCGAGGGGCTGGCCGGCAAGACGGTCTGCGTCGGCGATGCGACCACCTACTTCCAGTGGATCAACGGCACGCTCGAGCTCGGTGATGGCTCGGCGCTGCGCGCCGGTCCCGGCCGGCATGAAGGCGACCACGCTCAAGACCGACCAGCGACTGCGCGCTGTCGGCCAAGTCCGGACGCCAGGACTTCGAGGGCTGGCTCACCTCGTCGACGACCGCCGCCGCAGGCGATCGCGGACGGAGACGCCGATCGTCAAGGTCGGCGACCCGGTCTTCTACGAGCCGCTCGCGGTGGCCACCGACAAGACCGGGCCCGCCGCATGCGGAGCTCCAGGCCGCGCTCGACCAGATCGTCAAGGACATGCATGCCGACGGCACGCTGTCCACGCTTCAGCAAGAAGTGGTTCGAGGGTCAGGACCTGACCGTCAAGGCAGTAAGCGACAACGGTCGCTGGTGGCGATCGCGCGCCGCCACACCTTCATGGATCGCCGTATCCGAAGGGATGTGGTGATGGCCGCAAACGCGACGATGGTTCCGGCGGAGATCGAGCCGCCGATCCTTGGCCAGATCCGGTCGGCGCAGCGGCGCCGCGCGATCCTCCTTCCGGCTGAAATTCGTCCTCACCTGGGCGGTCATCCTCGGGGTCATCGGCGTGGCCATCGTCGCCACCGGGAACGCAGACCCGACGTTCGCCACCGACTGGAGCGCGTACATCCTCGGCGGGACCGGGCTGACGATCCTCATCTCGGTCGTCTCGATCACGCTGGCCACGATCCTGGCGATCATCGGCGCGCTTGGCCGGCTCTCGCGCAACGGGTTCATCAACGGCGCGGCATCGCTCTACGTGTCGCTCGTGCGAGGCACGCCGCTGCTCGTCCAGATCCTGTTCGTCTTCTTCGCCCTGCCGCAGATGGGGATCGTCCTCGACCCGATCCCGGCCGGCATCATCGCCCTCGCGTTCAACTACGGCGCGTACATGACCGAGATCTTCCGGGCCGGCATCCAGGCCGTGCCGCGTGGGCAGCGTGAGGCGGCCGAGGCTCTCGGCATGCCCGAGCGACTGATCATGCGCCGGATCGTCCTGCCGCAGGCCGTCCGGATCGTCATCCCGGCCATCGGCAACGACTTCGTGTCGATGATCAAGGACAGCTCGCTGGTCAGCGTCGTCGGGCTCCAGGAGATCCTGTGGCGGGCCAACACCGTCGGTCGCAGCAACAGCCAGCTGATCCAGGCGCTGCTCATCGCGGCTCTCGTCTACTGGGCCTTGACGATCTTCTTCTCGTACTTCCAGGGCCGGCTCGAACGTCGGATGGCACATGAGCGACGTGCGGCTGTGAGCGACGGGTCGCTCCGATCGCGTCGATCCGTACGCACTGCCGGGCAAGCTGACCCCGGCCGGGCTCGATGCCGATCGTCCGGCTGACCGCGCATCGAGAAGTACTTCGGCTCGCAACCATGTCCTCCGCGGCTGCAACCTCGAGGTCTATCCCGAAGGAGACGATCTGCATCATCGGCCGGTCGGGGAGCGGCAAGTCGACGCTCCTGCGCTGCACGAACTTCCTCGAGGAGCCAACCGTGGGCACCGTCGAGGTGGGCGACGTCCGCCTCGAGGCCGATCCCCTCAAGAGCCCGGAGTCGCGAGCACCGCGAGCAGATCCGCACGCTGCGGCTGTCCGCCCAGATGGTCTTCCAGGACTTCAACCTCTTCCCGCACATGACCGTGACCGGCAACCTGATCGAGGCGCCGGTCCGCGTCCGAGGCCTGCCGAAGGCCGAGGCGGTCGAGATCGCCGAGCAATACCTGTACCGCGTCGGGCTGTACCACAAGCGCGATGCCTATCCGGCGCGCCTGTCCGGCGGCGAGAAGCAGCGCGTGGCGATCGCCCGGGCCCTGACCATGGAGCCGAAGGTGCTTGCTCTTCGATGAGCCGACGTCCGCCCTGGACCCGACCCTCGTCGGCGAGGTGCTGAGCGTCATGGAGGAGCTGGCCCATGCCGGCTCGACGATGATCGTCGTGACCCACGAGATGGCCTTCGCCCGGGAGGCGGCCGACCGCGTCTACTTCATCGAGGAAGGCTCGTTCGTGGAGGCCGGTCCGCCCGAGCAGATCATCGAGAACCCGCAGGACCCGCGGACCCAGGCGTTCCTCGCGCGGTTGCTGGCGAGGGCGTAGGGCGTGGCGCGGCCTTCGTCACCGCCGTTGACGTGGCTCCCATCCTCGTATGCCACTCGAGAGCATCATCGAGCGCCGACGGCGTTTCGCGCCAGAGTCCTGCGTCGCGCTTGATGCTCCCGAGTGGCATCACGAACGCATGGGGTCATCCCGCGTGAACGCGGCCGGCGGCGCTATCGGAACAGGTCGTTGGCCGCCGGGATGATGACGTCGCGGATCGAGCCTTCGCCACGGGTGAAGGTCGCGCCGCGGACGAGGGCCACGGGTCGGCCGGCGGTCTTGCCGAGCGCGAGCTCCGCGGCTGAGGCGAGCTCGTCGGCGACGTTCCGGACCGTCGAATGCATGATCCGGCCGTCGGCGTCGGGCAGGCCGCGCAGGTCGTCGAGCGGCACCAGGCCGGACACGCCGATGGCGATGTCGACGATGCCCCAGCGCCACGGCCGCCCGAACGAGTCGGACATCACGACCGGCACGTCCACCCCGAAGCGTGCCCGGACGGACGCGCGGATCGCCGCCGCGGACCGGTCCGGATCGACCGGCAGCAGCGTGACCAGGGAGCCCGTCTCGGGGCCGACATTGGACGCGTCGATGCCCCCGTTCGCGCAGACGAACCCGTGATGCGTCTCCGTGATCAGCACCCCGTTCGCCATGCGGACCACCCGGCGAGCCTCGCGCAGGACGACCTCCACCTGGCGCGGGTCGCGATCGAACTTCTGCGCGAACGCGACGGCCTCGCGCCGGGGCGTGACGGTCGTGAGATCGACGACGGCCCCCTCGGCCTTCGAGACGACCTTCTGGGTGACGACCAGCACGTCGTCGAGCGTCGAGCGGCAAGGCGCCCCGCGTCCGCCCGAGGGCGTTGACGATGAACGCACCCAGGTCGTCGCCGGGCCGGACCTCGGGGATCCCGTCGAGGGCGAGGATCCGGATCGATCCGATCAGCCGACACGGAGACCCTCCGTCGAGCTCGATTCGACGTAGACGAGGTCGTCCGCGGTGTCGAGGTCGACCGCCAGCGCGCCACCGACCTCCTCGTACCGTGCGCCGGCCGCCTCGGCGGCGGCCCGATGGGCGTCCCGGCTGCCCGGGCCGAACGCGAAGTCGATGACCTCCGGCGGCCGCAGGCCCAGGGCGTTGGTGCCCGTGCCGTGCCGGTCCGTGACGAGGACCACGGCCGGTGTCGGTCGTCCGGGCCGCCACGGCTTCCGTCGCGGCCGTGCCGGCCGCTTCCAGTGCCTCGACGACGCTCGTCACGGCCTCGACGCTCACGAACGGCAGATCGATCGGCAGGATGAGGATCGACGTCGCCCCGCCCGCAACGACGTCGGCCCGTGCCTCGGTCAGCCCGCGGTTGAGGCCGGTGGAGCGCTGCCGGAGGGTCCGGGCACCGAGGTCCGCGGCACGCCGCAGGACCTCGCGGTCCGGGCTGACGACGAGGACGTCATCGAGCCGGTCGACGGCCACGGCGGTCACCACGGTCCGTGCCAGGAGGTCCTCGACGAGGTCGTGGCGCTCCTCCGCATCGAGCGCCTCGGCCAGCCGCGTCTTGGCGCCGTCGAGCGTGCCGACCGGGATGATCGCCGCGATCCGCGTCATCGGGCGAACCCGAGGACGGTCCGCGCCAACCGTGCCCGCCCGTCGTGGTCGGCCATGATCGTGTCGGTCACCAGCGTGCGCAGCCCGAGCGCCGCGATGTCGGCCTCGAGCGCCGCGTCGACGTCGTCGAGCACGAACGCGTCGATGGTGCCGGCGTACTGCCCGGCCACTCCCCGGGCGCTCGATTCGAACCCGAGCGAGGTGAGCATCCGGTCGGCCGGGCCCTTGAGCGCGACCCCGCCGACGATCCCGGAGACGGCGACGACCGGCACGCCCCGGGCTCGCGCGGCACCGATCGCCTCGGTCATCCCTGGCACGGCCAGGATCGGCCCGATCGAGACCAGCGGGTTCGACGGCCCGACGACCACGACGTCCGCCTCGGCCAGCGCCTGCTCCACGTCGGCGGTCGGCCGCGCCCGCTCGATCCCGTCGTAGCGGATCTCGCGCACCTCCGGCGCCTGGTGGCGGTGGACGAAGTACTCCTGGAAGTCGAGCCAGCCGTCGTCGGTCCGGACCTGCGTGCGGACGGGCTCGTCGGCCATCGGCAGGATCGCGGTCGGGATGCCCCAGCGCCGTCTGGAGCGAGCGCACGGCCGCGGTCAGGGAGCGGCCCTCGGCCAGCCGTGCCGATCGCGCGATGTGGGTCGCGAAGTCACGGTCGCCGAGCCGGAACCAGGCCGGCTCGCCGTACTCGGCCAGGCCGTCCATGACGGTCCAGGTCTCGCCGGCCAGACCCCAGCCGCGTGCGTCGTCGAACCGGTCCGCCAGCATGTACATGACCGCGTCGTGGTCCGGCATGACC
>CAVRFU010000007.1:0-58940 GCA_963720495.1 uncultured Chloroflexia bacterium | reverse complement strand
CCCAGGGGTATCCCGAACCGGACATCGGCTGGTCATCCCGCGCCCTAGCCCGTAGGGTTGTGTCATGCCGCGCCTCCAGACCAAGCGCCTGAGCACACCCGACGAGGTCCGTTCCTACCCGGGTGGGAGCGCGGTCCTGGTCAACGTCGGCGAGACCGCGGTCGGCCGGGCCGTCTACGAGCCCGGCTGGCGCTGGACCACCCACATCCAGCAGATCGCCGGCACCGCCCACTGCCAGCTCCATCACCTCGGCTACTCGATCTCCGGCCTGATGCACGTGGTCTCGGACGACGGCGGGGAGATCGACATCGTGCCGGAGTCGATCTACGAGATCCCGCCCGGCCACGACGCGTGGGTCGTGGGCGACGAGCCGTGGATCACGCTCGAATGGACCAGCGCGCGCACGTTCGCCCTGCCCGCGGAGGGTCCTGGCGAATCGATGCTGCTGAGCGTGCTCTTCACCGACATCGTCGATTCGACCGCGACCCTTCACCGCGTCGGCGACGTCGCCTGGCGCGACCTGCTGATCGCCCACAACCGGCTCCTGCGCGAGGATCTCAACACCTTCCGTGGGCGCGAGGTCGCCACGACGGGCGACGGCTTCCTGGCCGTGTTCGACGGCGCCACGCGCGCCGTCCGGTGCGGCATGGCGATGGTCCGCTCCGCGGGCACGCTCGGCCTGTCGATCCGGGTGGGTGTCCACACCGGCGAGGTCGAGTTCATCGGCGAGGAAGCACGCGGCCTGGCGGTGCATGCCGCAGCGAGGGTCATGTCGCTGGCCGGCCCGGACGAGGTCCTCGTCTCGTCGACGACGCGCGATCTCCTCGAAGGTTCCGGCGTCGTCCTCGAGGACGCGGGAACACACGAGCTGAAGGGCCTGCCGGGCGTCCGCGCGGTCGCGCGGGTCGTCGGGACCGGCGGATGACGCGCTTGGAGGATCGCCAGATGACGGATCGGTTCATCCCGCCGATGCTGGCCACGCTCGTCCGCGAGCCGTTCGACGATCCGGCCTGGCTCTACGAGGTCAAGTGGGACGGGTTCCGGGTGGAGGCCGTCGTGGGCGATGGCGACGTGCGGCTGTGGACGCGCGGCCGCCAGGACGCCGCCGGCTACTTCGGGCCGTTCCTGTCGCCGGCGACGTGGCTCGATTCGACCGACGCGATCCTCGACGGGGAGGTCATCGCCCTCGATCGCCATGGTGAGCCGGACTTCGCCCTCCTCCAGAGCCAGATCCGACGGCGTGGCGTCGCTCCCGAGGGCGCCCGGGTGGTCTACCAGGTGTTCGACCTGCTGTGGCTCGACGGGGAGAGCCTGCTGGACCTGCCCCTCGAGGAGCGCAAGGCGCGCCTCAAGGCCGTCCTGCGTGACGATCCGCGGGTCCGCTACAGCGACCACGTCCTCGGCGACGGCATCGCGTTCTTCGAAGCCGCCCGGGTCCGCCACCTCGAGGGCATGATGGCCAAGGCGCGCGACTCGATCTACGAGCCCGGACGGCGCGGCGCGACCTGGCTCAAGGTCAAGATCCGGCCCGAGCAGGAGCTCGTCGTCGTCGGCTGGACGACCGGCAAGGGCTACGCAGCCGAGCTCGGCGCCCTCCTGGTCGCCGTGTACGACGACGGTCGTCTCCGCTACGTCGGCAAGGTCGGGGCCGGCTTCACCGGCGACACGCGAACCGACCTGCTGGCCCGGCTTGCGCCGCTCGCTGCGTCTGAGCCGGCCGCCGACGGCACCCCGACGGGGCGCCTCGGCCGTGAGGCGCGGTGGGTCCGACCCGAGCTGGTCGTCCGAGCCGAGTTCGCGGGGTGGACGGGCGACGGCCAGGTCCGCCAGGCCGCCTACAAGGGCGTCGACTTCGGCAAGGACCCGCGCAAGGTCGTTCGCGAGGCGCCGCCCTCCTGACCCGCCCGGGGCGTCCCGCCGGCGCCGCGTCGGATATGATTGCGGACTCAACGACTTGCCGCGCCCAGAGACGGCCGTCGCCCCGAACACGCCCCGGAGGATCGACCATGAAGGCCTATGCCCTGCCCGGCGCCGACCAGCCCGCCGCTCTCATCGACGTCCCCGAGCCAGACCTCCCGGCCGACGGCATCCGGGTTCGCGTCCATGCCGCGAGCATCAACGGGTTCGATGTCTTCGAGGCCAACGGCTACCTCGTCGGGATGATGGAGCATGTCTACCCGACGGTCATCGGGCGCGACTTCGCCGGCGTCGTCGAGGCCCTCGGGTCGGGACGCGACGACGTGGCGGTCGGTGACGCGGTGCTGGGGTTCATCACGAGCGATCCACCGCTCCACCTCGGCACCTGGGCCGAGGTCGTCGCAGGTGGCGCGAACGTCATCGTCAGCCGCCTCCCGGACGGTCTCCCGTTCGAGAGTGCCGCGGCGATCCCGCTCGCTGGCGCCACGGCGCTCGCTGCGGTCGACGCGGTCGAGATCGGCCCCGGTGACGTGATCCTCGTCGGCGGCGCGACCGGCGGTGTCGGCTCGTTCGCCGTCCAGCTCGCGGCCCAGCGCGGCGCGACGGTCATCGCAACCGCGCGGGCCGGCGACAGCGATGCGTTCGTCCGGAGCCTGGGTGCCGCCGACACGGTCGACTACGCCGGCGGCGACGTTGTCGATACCGTCCGTTCCCGCTACCCCGATGGAGTCGCCGCCCTCATCGACAGCGTCAACCGCGACGCGGTGTTCGGGCGGGTCGCAGAGCTGGTCCGTTCCGGCGGCCGGATCGCCACGACGCTCGGCGCGGCCGACGTGGACGCGCTCGCGGCCCGCGATATCCGTGCCACGAACGTGCGCGGCATCGTCACGCCGGAGAACCTCAGCCGGCTCGCCGAGGCGGTCGTCGCGGGCACGCTCCGGGTCGAGATCCAGCGGACGTTCCCGCTGGCCGACACCGCGGCCGGGCTGGCCGCGTTCAGCGCCGGAACGCGCGGCAAGATCGTCCTGACCATCGCCTGATCGAGGCCGGGTGCCGGAGACGGCGCGCGGACTCGTGCGCCG
The DNA here is from genome assembly GCA_963720495.1 of uncultured Chloroflexia bacterium. Taxonomy (GTDB): domain Bacteria; phylum Chloroflexota; class Limnocylindria; order Limnocylindrales; family CSP1-4; genus SPCO01. The sequence continues at coordinate 55,941 of CAVRFU010000007.1, read as the reverse complement.
GCGGTCCGGACATGCGAACGGCCCGTCCGAAGACGGGCCGTCAGAGCGTGGAGCGTTGGCTCTCAGCCGGCGCGCACGTGATTGGCGCGCGGGCCCTTGGGGCTGGCTTCGACGTCGAACTCGACGCGCTCGCCGCCGATGAGGCGATCGAAGTCGAGCGACGCGTCAAGACCGCCGCGATGGAAGAAGTATTCCTTCTCGTCCTCGCCCGCGATGAAGCCGAAGCCGCGATCGGCGACGACCTTCTTGATGGTACCGGTGGCCATGATGTGACCTCCTGATGCTCCCCGAACGAGGGGTCGCAGAACGCACGGTCCGTTCGAGAAGGAGGTCGACCACGCGGAGCATCGCCACGAGATGCGGCGAGGTTGCGACCATAGCACCGATACCGGCTCGACACCAGCGTCGGGCCATCGGTGGACGGTACCTCCGGGGGGTGCCGGGGTGCCCGTGACGGCCTATCCTCGGGATGGTCATGGCAGACGCCCACCGCCGCGTACCACGGAGGCACGCCTCCGTCAGACGACCGATCCTGGCCAGCCTCCTCGTGGCCGGCCTGGCGATGGTCGTGCTCCCGGGTCTCGCCGCGGCCGCGGATCCCTCCGCCAGCCCCGACCTGTCCACCCCGGTCGAGACGCCCGCGGCCACGCCGGTCCAGACGGCCCAACCGACGGCGCAACCCACGGCCGCACCCACGGCGCAACCCACGGCGGCTCCGACCGCGACGCCGCCCCCTGCCGATCCGCTCGCCGTCCACTCCCCGGCCCCGTCGCCCACGCCGGAACCGACGTCGACGGCCGCGCCGACCCCGACAGGCACGGCCGACCCGACACCGGAGCCCGCCCCGACGCCGACGCCGACGGCCGAGCCGACGCCGGCCCCGCCCCCGCCCGTCGCGCCGCGTTCCATGAACCTGTTCACGGCGTCGGGCTTCCGGTTCCAGGATCCCAACTGGGCCGCCTGCACCGCCACGTCGGTGCGCTCGATGCTCAACCTGATCGCCATGCGCGGATCGCGGGGCGAGGGCTTCATCTGGCGGACGACCAACTCGGGCGTCGTCCGGGACCGGATCCTCGCCTGGGAGCGCACCCACGACACGCTGACCGGCGGGCATGGCTCTGATCCGCACGGATGGCGGAACGCCCTCAACTTCTACGGCTGGGGCGCCGGAACGATGGCCAGCGGGTCGCGTGTCTACGACGACGTGTCGTACTCGTCGTTCGATCGGGCGATCAAGGACGCCGTCCGGGCCATGGTCGCCACCCGCAAGCCGGTCGGGCTGCTCGGCTGGCGCGGGGCGCACGCCCAGATGGTCACCGGCTACTACGGCCTGATCGGCAACCCCTTCGCCAAGGACACCGCCGGGCGCTACCTCGACACCTTCTCCATCGCGGGCGTCTACCTCACCGACCCGCTCCGTTCCTCGAAGGCCGTCAACCGGCCCCGGAGCTACACGTCGTTGCGCACGACCCTGGTCTATCGCTGGCGCTTCCAGCGCTACTACGAGAACGACAGCAAGCTGGACGACCCCTACACGCCCGGCGTTCGAGCCTCCAGGCTCGAGTGGTACGGCCGCTTCGTGCTGGTGCTGCCCATCCGATAGGGTTGGCCGATGCTCGGTCCCCGCGCGCTCAACCGTGCGCTGCTCGCCCGCCAGCTCCTTCTCGAGCGGCGACCGGACACGGCGCTCGAGACGATCGAACACCTCGTCGGGCTCCAGGCGCAGGCGCCCCTGGCGCCGTACGTCGGGCTGTGGTCCCGGCTCGATGGCTTCCGAGCGGCCGAGCTCGCGACGGCCCTGACGGATCGGACCGCCGTTCGCGCGTCGCTCATGCGGGCCACCGTGCACCTCGTCAGCGCCGATGACGCGCTGGTGCTGCGACCGCTGATCCAGCCGGTGCTCGAGCGTGGCTTCGAGGGCAGCGCGTTCGCGCGCGGGATCGCGGGCGTCGACCGGGCCGAGCTCCTCGCGGCCGGCCGCGCGCTCCTCGAGGAACGGCCGCGCACGAGCCCCGAGCTGGGTCGGTTGCTCGCCGAGCGCTGGCCGGAGAGCGATCCGGTGGCGCTGTCATCCGCCCTCGGCTACCTCAGCCCGCTCGTCCAGGTCACGCCCAGGGGTGTCTGGGGCCGGACCGCCGCGCCCGCACGCACGACGATGGAGGCCTGGCTCGGCCGGCCGCTCGAGGCGAACCCCTCCCTGGAGTCGCTGGTATCGCGCTACCTGGCAGCGTTCGGCCCGGCCACGGTCATGGACGCCCAGGCATGGTCCGGCCTGACCCGGCTGGGTGTCGTGTTCGACGGCCTCCGGCCGCAGCTCCGGACGTTCCGCGACGAGGCCGGGCGCGAGCTCTTCGACCTGCCCGACGCGCCACGACCGGAGCCGGACACCCCCGCGCCGGTGCGCTTCCTGCCCGAGTACGACAACGTCCTGCTCGGCCACGCCGACCGCTCCCGGATCATCCCGGCCGGGAACTCGATCCCGTTGCCGCCGGGCAACGGTGCGCAGATGGGGACCTTCCTGGTCGACGGCGTCCTCGCCGGGACCTGGCGGATCCGCCGCGCCGGGGACCGGGCGACGATGACGATCCGGCCGTTCGAGCCGGTCCGTCCAGCCGATGAGGCGGCGCCTCGCCGACGAGGGCGCCCGGCTCGTCGCGTTCGCGACCGACGGTCTCGTCGCCGACGTCGTCGTCGAAACCGGGCCTGCCTGACCCGCCGTAGACTGGGTGGGGCGGGTCCGCCGCGTCACCGGCGCGCCGTCACCAGGGGGTCATCGACATGTCCACGAGTCAGCCGAGTCACTCGGCGGGTCGCGAGCCGGCGACCGTTCGGATCGCCATGTGGAGCGCCCGGCATCGCTGGCCGGTCGCCGCCCTGTGGTTCGTGGCGACCATCGGCCTGCTCGTCGTCAGCCTGAGCATGGGCGGCATCGACGCGGCCGACGCCAACGGCAACCCGAACGAGCGTCAGCTCGAGGCGAGCGAGGCCTACGACGTCTTCAACGCGGGCGGGACGAACGACCCCTTCGAGCAGGTGGTCGTCGTGGTCGGCGGCGCGCCCGGCGCGACGGCCGATCCCGCGTTCCAGGCCGCGGTCGGCGACCTGGTCGCGAAGCTCACCGCTGCTGGCGCGCCCCTCGACGGCGTCCAGACGCCCACGTTCAGCCAGCTGGCCGACCCGCTCCACGCCCCGCCCGAGGCCGGTCTCGTCGCGCCGGATGGGTCCACGGTACGGATCGTCGGCCGGATCGAGGGTGACGACACCCGGGTCACGCCGTTGATCGCGCCGGTCCTGCCCATCCTGGCGGAGGCCCGTAGCGCGAACCCGAACCTCGCCATCCACGCCGTGGCCAGCACGTTCATCAGCGACGACATCAACGCGCTGATCTCGTCGGGGCTCGACGATTCGCTCCGCCTGACGATCCCCCTCACGTTCATCATCCTGCTGTTCGCGTTCGGGGCGATCGTGGCCTCGGTCGTGCCGCTCGTCCTGGCCATCACCTCGCTGGTGGCCGCCTTCGGGATCCTGGGCATCTACAGCCAGATCGTCGGACCGGTCAGCCCCAATGCCACGCAGCTCATCGTGCTGATCGGGCTGGCCGTCGCGGTCGACTACTCGCTGTTCATGATCACCCGCTTCCGCGTCGAACGGCGCGCCGGCCGCGACCGGGCCAAGGCGATCGAGGTCTCGAGCAGCACCGCCGGGCGGGCCGTGTTCTTCTCCGGGCTCGCCGTGATGATCTCGCTCGCCGGGGCTCATCACCCTCGGTGTGTCGCTGTTCACGTCGATGGCGATCGGGACGATCTCGGTCGTCTTCGTGTCGGTCATCGGCAGCCTGACGTTCCTGCCGGCGACCCTGTCGATCCTCGGTGACCGGGTCAACCTCGGCCGGCCCGCGGCATGGCTCCCGCGGCTCGCCGCGGCACTGCCCGTCGCACCGATCCGTCGCTGGGGGCGCTCGGCCCTCGCCTGGCTGGACGAGCGGGCCGCCCGGCAGGAGGGCAGCGGGTTCTGGGGCCGGCTCGTGACCCGGGTCATGGCCCACCCGATCCCGATGACGATCGCCTCGGTGGCCCTCCTGCTCGTCATCGCCTCACCCGTGCTCCACCTCCGGACCGGCATCACGGACATCACCGGCTTCCCCGACTCGATCGACGGCGTGGCCGGGATCAAGCTCCTCAACGAGAAGTGGCCGCAGGGCACGGAGCTTCAGCTGCAGGTCGTCGTCACGGATTTCGACCAACCGGCCACGAAGGCCGCCATCGAGCAGCTCAAGACCAGGGGTCTCGCGGTCCACGGGCTGAGCGAGCCGGTGGAGGTCACGCCATCGCACGACGGCAAGGTGGCGCTCGTCTCGTTCACCATGGGCGGCAACCGGAACGACGAGGTCAACCGGGCGCTCGTGCGCCAGGTCCGGACGGAGGTCAACCCGGCGGTCTTCGGCGCCTTGCCCGACGTCCGCACGTACGTGACCGGCGATGCGGCGTTCACCGTGGACACGACCCAGGTCTACGCCGACGGCGTTCCGCTCATCTTCGCGTTCGTCCTGGGCCTGTCATTCCTGCTGATGCTGGTGGCGTTCCACTCGATCGTCATCCCGATCAAGGCCATCCTGCTCAACCTGCTCTCGACCGCTGCAGCCTACGGCGTCCTCGTCCTCGTGTTCCAGGACGGCTGGTTCGCCGGACCGCTGGGCATCACCCCGAGCGGGATCATCGAGAGCTGGGTGCCGCTGTTCATCTTCACGATCCTGTTCGGGCTGTCGATGGACTACCACCTGTTCATCCTGACCAGGATCAAGGAGGCACGAGACCGTGGCCTGGAGTCCCGCCCGGCGGTGGCCAAGGGCATCTCCGTGACCGCCGGGGTGATCACCAGCGCGGCGTCGATCATGGTCGTGGTCTTCGCCGTGTTCGTGACCCTGCCGTTCGTGTTCATCCAGCAGCTCGGCCTGGGACTCGCGGTCGCCGTGCTCATCGACGCGACGATCATCCGGAGCGTGCTGCTGCCCGCCTCGATGACGCTGCTCGGTGACTGGAACTGGTGGATGCCGCGCTTCCTCGACTGGATCCCGCGGGTCACCATCGAGGGCGATCCGGACCAGCCCGTCGACGTCCCCGAGCCGGTCGGGTCGGGTGTGGCGGTCTGATCGCGCGCCACGGTGAACCCCTCGTCGGCCGGTCACGATCGTCCGGCGACGAGGGGCTACGAGGCCGGAGGGGACGGCGTCCCGGAGGGGCGGCCCGTCGTCGACCCTGACGACCTTGCCGGCCCACCATAGACCGGGGGTCGGGCCGAGCGCGAGGATGAAATCCCGTCGGCGGTCGGTCAGGCCTGGTCGATCCAGCCCTGGCGGAGCGCCAGGCGGACGAGGGCGGTCCGACTCGAGACGTCGTAACGATCGAACAGGCGCCGCAGCTGGCTTTCGACGGTCTTGACCCGGAGGGCCAGCCGCTCGGCGATCTCCCCGTTGGACAGGCCCTCAGCGACGAGACGCACGATGTCCAGCTCGCGGCTGGTCGGCACCCGGAGCGCCGCGGCCGCGGAGCGTCGAGCGGCGCTCGGATAGGCGCTTCCACCGGCCGCCACCACCCGGATCGCGTCGAGGATCTCGTCCACGGACGCCATCTTGGACAGGTAGCCCCGCGCGCCCAGGTCGACCGCCCGGGCGTGGTAGCTCGGGTACCACGCGACCGTGAGCATGATGAAGGCCGGTCGCCTGGGGTAACGGCCGACGAGCTCGAAGCCGTCGTCGTCGTGAGCCAGCCGGATGTCGCACAGCACGACGTCGGGCGACGTGCGGTCGATCAGCGTCTGCGCCGTCGCGACGTCCGGCGCCGTCCCGACGACCTCGACGTCGGACGACCCCCGGATCAGGGCTGCGAGCCCATCGGCGAGGGCCGGATGGTCCTCGACGATCGCGAGCCGGATCACGACGCGCGGGGTTTGCCTGGGATGGGCCGCGCCCGGCGGCCGGCAGGCTCGGCCGGCAAACGGACGGTGAACGTGGTCCCGGCACCGACCTCGGATGTCACGGTGATCGTGCCGGCATGGGCGGTGACGATCTCGCGGGCCACGAAGAGGCCGAGCCCGAGACCCGTCTCGCGGGGGTGCCCCGCCCGGGTGTACGCGTCGAACAGGCCCGCCAGGTCCTCGGCCGCGATGCCCGGGCCGTGGTCACGGACACGGACCTCGGCGTGGCCGTCGGCACGCCGAACGACGACCTCGATCGCCTCGGTCCCCGTCCCGTGCTCGATCGCGTTGGCGAGCAGGTTGAGGACGACCTGCTCGAGACGGCCCGCATCGCCCTGGATCGGCAGTGTGGCCGGGCGGGCATCGAATCCGATCGGCGGCGCGTCCGGCAGCACGGAGGCCAGATCGACCGCCTCCCGCACGACGGCCGCCAGGTCCATCGGTCCCGACACGATCTCGAGCTGGCCGGTCTGGATCCGGCTGACGTCGTACAGCCGCTCGATCAGCTCGTTGAGCCGCTGCGCCTGGACGACCGCCCGGGCGGCGTAGGTCGCGGCCTCGGCGGTGTCACCGCTGGCCAGGCGGCGCTCGACCAGCTGGAGGTAGTTGTGGATCGCCGCGGTCGGCGTCTTGAGCTCGTGACCGGCGGCCGCCATGAGGCGCTCGAGGCTGAGGCGCATGGTCCGCTCGGAGATGTCGCGGATGGAGACCACCCCGCCCCACGTCCGATCCGATGCCGTGAGCGGCTCCGCGACGGCCTCGAACCAGCGGCGCTTGCCGTCCGGATCGCTGACCGCGAACTCCACCCGGAACCGCTCGCCCCGGGCGGCCCGCTGCTGGGGCCGGTCGTCGGGCGCGAACGGCAGGCCCGCCACGTCCTCCGACTGGATGTCCGCCGCCGGCCCCCCGAAGAGCCGCTCGTACACGGTGTTGGTCGCCACGATCCGGCCATCGTGATCCACGGCGACGACCGCATCGCCGATGCTGGCCAGGATCGAGCGCAGCCTGTCGTGCTCCTCCTCGGTCTCGCGCTTCTGGACCTCCATGGCGGCCGTCTGCAGCCGGAGCTCGTCGGTCCGAGCAGCGAGGTCCTCGTTGGCGATGCGCAGCTCCTCGACGGTCGCCGTCAGCTCCTCGTTGAGCGTCTCGAGCTCCTCGTTCGTGGCCTGGAACTCCTCGTTGAGGGTCTCGACCTCCTCGCGGCCGGCCTGCGCGTCCTCGCTCGACCGGAGCAGGGTCTTGTTGGCCAGCCGGAGGTCGGCGATCAACGACGACAGCTCGTCGTTCGCCCGCAGCAGGCGGTCGTTCAGCACCGCCGCCTTGTCCAGCCGCTGGCGGGTCCGCGCGTGCGCGAGGCGATCGCGTTCCAGCCGGGTCACGTCGGTCAGCTCGATGACGACCGCCGTGACGTGTCCCGCGTCGTCCAGGAGTGGGCGCATGGTCGTCTCGAGGTGACGCGTCGAGTCGCTCGCGACGTCGGCGGCCTCGACCTCGTGGACGGCGTGGCTGGTCTTGCCCTTGAGGGCCGCGTCGATCGCGGTCCGCACCTCGCTCGATGGCAGGACGTCGGCGAGATGGACGAAGTCCTGCTCGAAGGCCGTGCCGTGGATGCCGAGCATCCGGCGAGCAGCCGTGTTGATCCGGACGATGTCGTACCGGGCGTCGACGACGACGACCCCCGCGTCGAGGCCGAGCAGGACGCCTTCGACCGGCGTCGTCCCCTCGGCCATCGGGTCGTCGATGACCGCCGGGACGCTTGCGCGCCGGAGCGGGACCGGGTCTCGTACCGTCTGGACCACCTTCGGCCACGGATGCGCGGCCCGCTGATGCCCGGGCAGCCGACGGTAGATCCGCAGCCGCCCGTGGTCCTCAGCATACGGTCCCGGCAGCGTGGCGACGGTCTCGGCCATGCCGAGGACGAGCCGTCCGTCCGGGCGGAGGGAGTAGGCGAAGGTCTCCAGGGCGACCCGCTGGAGCGGCACGGTGAAGTAGATCAGGACGTTCCGGCACAGGAGCAGGTCGATCCGCGGGAACGGCACGCGCGTGCTCAGGTCGTGCTCGCCGAAGACCATCCGGGCCCGGACCTGCCGGATGACCTCGAAGCCCGCGGCGGACCGCTTGAAGTAGCGCCCGCGCAGCGGTGCCGGGAGGCCGCGCAAGGCGCCGGGCGGGTAGACGCCGCGACGGGCGAAGTCGATCGCGGTCCGGTCGACGTCCGTCGCGAAGACGCGGATCTCCGGACCGGGTCCCCCGCTCCGGGCCGCCTCGGCCGCCGCGATGGCCACCGAGTACGCCTCCTCGCCGGTCGAGCAGCCGGCCGACCAGATGCGCAGCTCGCGTGCCTCGTTGCGAGCCTCCGCGACGAGCGCCGGCAGGACGGTGGACCGGAGGTGGTCCCACATGCGGCCGTCGCGGAAGAACTCGGTGACCTTGATCAGCAGGCTGTCGACGAGGCGGTCGTACTCGACCGGGTCGCGCTCGACGAGCGCCGCGTAGTCGGCCACGGTGGCGCTGGCCGTCGCGCTCATCCGGCCGCGCAGGCGACGCTGGATCGGTGGCCGACTTGTAGGCCGCGTAGTCGATCCCGCTGCGGCTCCGGATCCGCTCGAGGAGGGCGGCGTAGGCATCGGCGTCGCCCGGGTCGCTCGGGAGGCGGGTCGCACCGGCCCGGCCGTCCGTGGCCTCGATGAGACCCACCAGCACGCCGGCCATCGCCCCGAGGTCGACCCGCGCGTCGACGATGGACGGTGACACGGCGGCGGGCATCGAGGGGAACGCGGCGGTCTCGGGGTTCTCGACCACCACCACCCCGCCGGCCCGCTTGACCTCCCACGCGCCGGCCGACCCATCCGCGCCGGTGCCGGTCAGGATCACCGCGATGGCGCGCTCGCCGAAGGCCTTGGCCGCGCTGGTCAGGAGGCGATCGATCGACGGCGCGGTCGTCTCGGCGGGCACCCGCCGCAGCCGCACGGTGTCACCGACGACCTCGACCAGCCGGTTGGGCGGGACGACGTGGATGACGCCCTCGGACAGGGGATCCCCGTCGGCGACCACCCGGACGGGCAGGCTCGCGTGCCGTTCGAGGATCTCGGCGAGGTGGCTCGGTCGCCGTGGATCCAGGTGCTGGGCGATGACGATCGCGGCATCGAAGTCGCCGGGCACGTCGGCGACGAGACGTGTCAGGGCCTCGATCCCCCCGGCCGAAGAGCCGATGACGACGAGCTGCATGGCACCCCTCGCCGATGGACCCGCCACCATGGACCGCATGATAGGACGCTGGCCGCCTCGACCGGAGCCGCGCCGCCAACCGGCGACCGGGCCGGCCGGGTAGCGTTCAGCCATGCGACCAGGCGCGGTGCCTCCGGGCACGCCACTCGAGGTCTTCGGGGTGGCGCTCCGGCTCGGCCTGACCTCGTTCGGCGGCCCGGTCGCCCACCTCGGCTACTTCCGGCGGGAGTACGTGACGCGCCGTGGCTGGCTGGACGAGACCGCGTTCGGCGACGTCGTGGCACTGGCCCAGATGCTGCCCGGTCCGGCCAGCAGCCAGGTCGGCATCGCGATCGGGACGCGGCGGGCGGGCATGCCCGGTGGCATCGCCGCGTGGCTGGGGTTCACGCTCCCGTCGGCGGTGGCGCTGACCATCTTCGGCCTCCTGGCCGCGACGACGGACCTGTCCGGCGCGGGCTGGGTCCACGGTCTCAAGCTGGCGGCGGTCGCGGTCGTCGCGCAGGCCGTCTGGTCCATGGCCGGCAGCCTGACGCCGGACTGGCCGCGCCGGATCGTGGCGCTGGCGGCCGCCGCCGTGGCGCTGGCCTGGGCGACGCCCTTCTCGCAGGTCGCGATCATCGCCGGCGGTGCGCTCATCGGCCGGCTGCTGCTCGCGCCGCCGGGGCTCGTGGTGACGAACCCCGAGCCCAGTCCGATCTCGCGCCGAACGGCCCTGCTCGCGCTGGCCGCGTTCGCCGTGCTGCTGCTGGGTCTCCCGCTCGTGCGCGGCGCGGAGGGGCCGGTCGCCCTTTTCGACGCGTTCTTCCGGTCCGGCGCCCTGGTGTTCGGCGGCGGCCACGTCGTCCTGCCGTTGCTCCACGCGACGGTCGTCGAGCCGGGCTGGGTGAGCGACGGCCAGTTCCTGGCCGGCTACGGTGCCGCCCAGGCCGTGCCCGGACCGTTGTTCACATTCGCCGCGTTCCTCGGCGCCGTCGCCGGGCCGACGCCAAACGGCGTCCCCGGCGCGGCCATCGCCACCGTGGCCATCTTCCTGCCGTCGTTCCTGCTCATCTTCGGGGCGCTCCCGTTCTGGGACCGGCTGCGCGCATCCGTCGACGTCCGGCGGGCGTTGACCGGGACGAACGCGGCGGTCGTCGGGATCCTGCTCGCCGCACTGGTCACGCCGATCTGGACGAGCGCGATCACCGGTCCGGCGGACATCGTGGTCGCCGCCGCGGCATTGGCCCTGCTGCTGACGGACCGGGTGCCACCGGTCGCGGTCGTGGGGCTGTGCGCGCTTGCCGGTCAGGCGCTCGCGATCGTGTGACTACCGGATGTCGCCCTTGGTGAACGAGGTCATCAGCTCCCGGTAGCCGGCCAGCCCACGCTCGTAGCCGATCGCCCAGAACCCGGCGCCCGCGAGTCCCCGCTCGTCGGCCAGCGCGAGCTTTGGCGTGAGCGTCGCAGGCGAATCGACGTAGATCGCCTGCCAGCCCGCCGTCGCGCGGGAATCGCCGGGCATCGGGCTGACCGTGGGCGCGACAGCGTAGAACTCGACGACCTCGATCGGGTCGGTCTCGGGCGGCGCCGGAGGGTTCGCCAGGAACTTCGGGTTGTCGGCGGGGACCCAGATGGCGCCGTCGCCCAGGCGCGGAGCACCGAGCTCCGGCCCGCTCACCCGCCAGCGCATGCCGTACAGCGGCAGGCCCAGGATGGTCTTCTCGACCGGGACGTCGGACGCCGCATAGAGGTCGAGCGACCACGGCAGGTCGGCGTCCGCGCCATCCCTGCGGTCCATCGGCGCCGACGCCCCGACGTCCGACCCGGCGTAGTGATAGTCGTAGCCCATGAGGAAGATCCGATCGGCGCCGGCCTGCACGGCCGCGCGGGCCATGGCCGCTCCGGTCCGGCCGGCGCCCGTGGCGGCGGTCACCTGGGCCTTCGGCGAATCGGCCTGCAACGCCGCTCGGAGCCGTCCGACGAACGCCCCATAGGGTGCGATGTTGTCGTCACGGAGCTGTTCGACGTCGACCGTGATCCCGTCGACGCCGATCTTCTTCACCAGGGCCGCGAGGTTCGCGATCGTCGCGTCCTGGACCTTCGGGGTGGTGAAGAACCGGTCGTTGCGGGCCACGCCGAAGCTCGAATACACGAGCTCGACGGCGACCCCGCGGTCGTGTGCCTCGCGGATCATCTGGTCCCCGATCGAACCGGTGATCCGCTTGTAGCCGGTCTGCGAGGTGTCGATCTTGCCGGTCTTGGTGTGCGTGACGGAGAACAGGCCGAGGGTGGTCAGGGGCGTCTCCGCGAGGTGTGCCGCGATCGTCCCGTCCATCTCCCAGTACGGGACGAAGCCGAACAGCTCGTGACCGGGGATCGGGACGGGGGTGGCCGGGGGGTCACTCGCTCCCCCGGTCGCTCCGCCGGCCGCCTGACCGCTCGCCGAGGGTCCCGCCGACGCGCCCGGACGAACGGATGGGGCCGAGGCGAAGGTGAAGACGAGCGCAGCGGTGACGACGACGGCGACGGCACCGACGCCGATGAGGGGCCGTCGGGTCATGGGCTATAGCGTGGGTCTGTGCGCGGATCGGGTCAAGCGATGGCCGCCGGGGCGGCGCCGGAACGGGGCGATCTCCGTGTCCGTGACCGGCCCGGATGACCGAACGCCGGAGGGCCGGCGATCGCGGCCGACAGGGAGGAGGTCGTCGGCCGCGATCCGGAGGCCCTCCGGCGTTCGTGCGGAGGAGAGAACAGAGACGATGGTGGGCCGCGCCGGTGAGAACGCCCTGAGACTTCGGCGTCCGATCTCTCAGCGCGCGCTCAGGGACGAGCCTTCGGAGCGACGGTCAGCCCGCCCCGGTCGGGCCGACCGGCTGACGCGAACGCCACTCGGATCCGAGGATGGCGTAGACGACCTCGCCGACCCACTCGCCCTTGAGGAACGCGCTCTCGACGAACAGGGCCTCGCGACGCATCCCAAGGTGCTCCATGACCCGGATCGACGCGACATTGCGCGGATCGGCCCCCGCCACGATCCGGTGGAGACCCACCGCATCGAACCCGTATCGGATCATCTCCGCGGCGCCTTCGGTGGCGAGACCGCGGCCCTGGACGTCGGGGTGGATGCTCCAGCCGACCTCGCCCTGACGGCTCTCGGCGCTCGACAGGCGGAGCATGAACTCGCCGATCATCCTGCCCGTCGCGGTCTCCACGGCGGCAAGCACGAGCGGGTCGCCGTCCGCTTCGATCCGCGTCTGGGTGAGGCGCTGCTCGAGCTTGGCGCGTGCCTGGTCGAGGTTCATCGGTTCCCAGGGGAGGTAGCGGCACACGTCCTCCCGGCTGACGATGGCGTGAAGCGCCTCGAGATCGTCCACCTCGTATGGACGCAGGCTCATCCGGGTCGTGCCGAGCGGATCCATCCCGGAACGATATCCGCCCGTCGCCCGCGCGGCGGTGCCGATCGCTCGACGCCGGACCGCGCGGGGGCTTGGGATGGTCAGCGGTTCCGGTCGGCCCGCACGAAGAGGATCGTCCCGACGATCGTGAAGACCAGGAAGAACCCGACGGTCACGGCCAGGTCGAGCCAGGGGCCGTGCAGGACCGCCACCGCGTACTCGGGCTTGCCCCAGTAGAAGATGTTGCGGGCCAGGTCGATGCTGTAGGTCATCGGGATGATCTTCGCGAGCAGGCCCAGGAGGCCCGTCGAGTTCGCGACCGGGATGAGCGCCCCGGACAGGAACAGCTGCGGGAAGATCAGCAGCGGGACGCCGATCGCGACGGTCTTCGGGTCCTGCGTCAGGCCGATGAAGAAGATGCCGAGCGCGCCGCCCGCGAGCGCCAGGACCGGCGTCAGCGCGATGACCCGGAGCAGATCGCCCGCGTCCATCGGGATCTGCATCACGAAGATCATGGCGATGATCCCGACCAGCGAGAACATCGCGGCGATCCCCGACCCGATCAGCTTGCCCAGCAGCACCGCGTAGCGCGAGATCGGCGCGACGAACAGCTCGGCCGTGAAGTCGTTCTCGCGCTCCTCGACGAGGTTGGTCACCCCGGTGATCGTGCCCTGGTACATCGTGTTGGCGATCATCCCGATGAGCATGTACGGCAGGTACGCGAACGACAGGGCGCTGCCCATGTTCTGGCTGATGCTGCCCCCGAGGATGCCGATGAACAGCACCGGGAAGATGACGGTGAAGGCCAGGGACAGCGGGCTCTTGACGGCCCGCAGGACCTCGCGCCAGGCGATCGCGAAGGTCGCGCTCGCCTCGCGGCCCATGGTCGCGCGCCGGCTGGCCGGCACCGGCCCGACACGCGGTCGGGTGGTCGTCGCCGATGCGGATCCGGTCGTCAGCTCGCCGCTCATGCCACTGCCTCCGCGGGCTGCCGGAGCAGCTCCACATACGCTTCCTCGAGGCTGGGCTCGTGCACGCGCAGCACGGACAGGGGCGTCCGGAGCGCGGCGATGATGCCCTGCGCGGTCCCGTCGTCGTAGGTCACCCGCAGGCGACCGTCCGGCTCATCGACCGGGTCGAGGCCGAGCGCCCGCAGCTCGGTCCGCAGCGCGGTCCGGTCCACGGCGTCCACGACGATCGACCGGTCCAGCAGCTGGTGCTTGAGCTCATCGGGCGTGCCGATGATGGCGATCCGCCCGTGATCGATGACGCACACCCGGTCGGCGCCTTCCGCCTCCTCCAGGTAATGGGTCGTCAGGAAGATGGTCGTGCCGTCGGCGGCGCGGACCTCGCGCAGGTACTCCCAGAGGTCGCGCCGGCTGACGGGATCGAGCCCGGACGTGGGCTCGTCGAGGAACAGCACGCCCGGCCGGTGCATGAGGCTGCGGACGATCTCGAGCTTGCGCTTCATGCCGCCCGAGAAGGTCTTGAGCGGCTTGTGCAGCTCGCCGCCCAGACCGACCACCTCGGCCAGCCGCTCCACGCGCTCGCGGTATGCGGCGGGCATGAGGCGGTAGACCGGGCGGTAGGGAAAGGTCCCGTACAGGGCGACGTGCAGCCGGATGTTCTCCTCGCCGGAGAGGTGCAGGTCGATGCTCGGGTTCTGGAAGATGATCCCGATGTTGCGACGCACCGCGGTCGCCTCGCGATCGAGGTCGTGGCCCGCGATGGTCACCGTGCCGTCGGTCTTCGACAGCATCGTGGTCAGGATCGAGATGGTGGTGGTCTTCCCGGCGCCGTTCGGGCCGAGGAATGCGAAGAGCTCGCCTGGCTCGACGTCGAAGCTGACGTCGTCGACGGCGGCGACCGACGATTTCTTGTACCGCTTGGTCAGGTGCTGGACACGGATCATGGGTTCCATGGCCACATCGTCGGGCTGGATCGTGGAGAGGCCATGGAGACGCGGTGGCGATCCGGTCGCGACCGGCCGAGGGTGCCGGCCGATCAGGGCCGGCGGTCGGTCAGGACCAGCGGTCGAGGGGCGCGAGGAACTCCGTGATGGCGGCTGCCAGCCGGTCGGGCTGCTCCATGCCGATCATGTGGGCGACGTCGTCCCAGACGAGCGCGCGGGCGTCGGGCGCCTCGGCGACGAGCCGTTCGGCGGCCTGGACCGTCTCCGTGAAGTCGAGCCGGCCGGCGATCGCGAGGACCGGACATCGGAGCTCGGCCAGGCGATCGATGGCCGGCGGGTCGAGATCGATGTCGCGGCCCCTGACCCGGTCGACCGCGTTGAGCGGCAGGTTCATCGCGTAGAGGCGCTCGCGCACCGCGGCCGGCGCGCGTCCCGGCGCCTGGCCGGGGCCGTCCGCCCAGACGCCGACCTCGAAGGCGGTCAGGGCGGCGGCGTCGAACGGCTCCGCCGTGTCCACGGCCCGATAGCGCTCGAACAGCTCCTGCTCGGCCGGCGTCGCCTCGCCGTCGAAGCCGCTGATCCCGGCCGCGACCGCGACGACGGCGACGACCCGATCGGGCGCCTCGATCGCCGTGTCGAGAGCGATCATCCCGCCGCGCGAATTGCCCACGAGCGCGGCCCGGCCGATGCCGAGCGCGTCCAGCACGGCCAGCAGGTCTGCTCGCTGCGAGAACGCGACGTCGTCGGTCGGCGACGGGCCGTGCCCGCGCGCGTCGTACCGGACCGCGCGATAGCCGGCCGCGATGAGCGGCGGCACGACGTCATCCCACGCCCGCAGGTCGGCCACGCCGGCATGCAGGAGGACGATCGGCGGGCCGGCGCCCTCGTCGCGGACCGACAGGCGACCACCGGGGACCTCGACCTGGCGACTGGACATGGCGCCACGATAGCGGGGCGCGACGGCAGGTGGATCCGCGTCACGTGCGGCTCTCGCGGGGCGGCTCGTCCCGACGCGGCTGGTCGGGCCGGCCTGATCGGAGGAGATCGGGTCGCTCGACGCGCGGACCCGCACGCCGCCGCCGTCGGCCTTCATCAGGAACATCTCCTGGTCGGAGATCGCGTGGAGACGCTCGATCGTCGGCATCCGTCCGCCGGGCTCGAGGACGTAGACGCCGATCGACGCCCCGATCGTGATCGTCGCCCGGTCCGTCTCGATCGGCTCGCACAGGCTCCGGTGGATCTTCCAGGCCAGGGACTCGCGCGGCGGCCGCGTCGGACACGCCCACCAGCAGGACCCCGAACTCGTCCCCGCCGAGCCGGACGGCCGCGTCGGTCAACCGGACGGACGCCTGCAGTCGCGCCCCGACCTCGCGGATGACCTGGTCGCCCGTGCCGTGGCCGTACTCGTCGTTGACGGCCTTGAACCGGTCGAGGTCGATCGCCAGCAGGGCGATCCGGCCGGCGCCGCGACCGACGCCGACGAGGACCTCGGCGAGGCGGGCGTCGAACCCGGTCCGGCTCAGGAGGCCGGTCATCGCGTCGTGCCGTGCCCGTTCGCGGTCGATGTGCGCCTGCCAGACGACGAGGACGAGGGTCGCGCAGACGAGCGCCGCCCACCAGCCGACGCTGCCGTAGGCGACGGCCAGGACCCAGCCCAGGACGACCTCGCTGGCGGCCGTCTTGCGATACGAGGTGTCGAGGAGGCGGCCTGCCTCGCGCAGGCTCAGCCCGTCGCGCAGGATGACCGTGCCGGTGGCCAGGGACGCCGACAGGCCGGACAGGACGAACGTGGCGAGGACGATCGCGACCAGCTGGGCCGCCTGCGGCTGGTCCGTGATGTCGCCCAGGGGGCCCTCACGGACCGCGGCGTACACGATCCCGCCGAGGACCGCCGACAGGGCCATGGCCGAGTGGTTGGCGAGCGTCCCGTACCAGGGCACCTCGCGGAGCTCGCGCGCCTCGAGGGTCGAGATCATCGCGACCCAGCCGCCCGCGACCGGGCCACCGAGGGCGGTCGCCGCGATGATGAACGGCAGGTGGAAGGTCAGCACGCCGAAGCCGTGCAGCTGCTCGACCCGCGTGCCGCCGAGCAGGCCGATGAGGATCCAGAACAGCAGGCCGAGGAGGATCCCCTCCTTCCCGCCGGCCTGGGTCAGCGAGATCTCGGGCCAGATGTCGAGGGTCAGTGACGCCCAGGCGAGGGCAGCGAGACCGACGACGATCGTCGCGCCGGTATAGAGGTACAGCGCGACCGTCCGACGCCGGCGGCGTGGGGCGGCCGGGGACTCGATGGATGCGGGCGGAAGGGTCGCGGCCGTCACGGTGGGGGCAACGTGGCGCGTGGCGATCCGGTCCCAGCCGTCAATCGACGGCCGATTCGGTTCCATCAGGGGGCACTCCTGCAGACCGAAGGCGCCGACGACCGTGGGCAGGCCGGGTCGGCGCGGTGCGCGTCGTCACGTCGAACCACCACCGACCGTCCGCGGACCCCAGCCGCTCGGCCGTCCCCTGGTGGCATCCACCGTGATCCCTCCGACGACGATGGCCGGGCCCCGTCCGTCCAGTCCGGCGGACTGGTCTCGTCTCCAGCAAACCTGCGCTCACGGGACCTGACCAGCCATGGGCCGAAAGTCAGGGGGGCGGCAGTACCGACGGCGGTCGGGACGTCGTGCGCGAGACACGGCTAAAGAAGCACGTGACGGCTAAAGGCGGGCGACCCGTCCGGACGCCTCGAAATGAAGGGTCTCGGGTGCGTCGTATGGGGATGTCGGGCGATGGCGGGGCGACCGGGCGGACCTACCTTGTGGATACCGGCCCATCGGGCCGCACGCAGATCGGAGAACCGCCATGCACATGCATCCCGAGCACTACATCGAGATGGTCGACCAGGACCGTGAACGGGCTCTCACCCTGCGCGCGCTGCAGCGAGCGGCTCGTGAGGGCGGCACCCAGCAGCCGGGCATGGCCCGGGGCGGGATCGCCGGGTTCACGGAGCTGCTGCGGTCCGCCGCGGCGACGGTCTTCGGCCGACCCAGCGAGAACGACGCCACCGGCCCGTCCCTCCCGACGGGTCCGGCCCTCCCGTCCGGCGTTTGACCGCGCCGACATGATTCGACCGGCCTGGTCGGCTCCACCCACGATCGGGGTTGCGGTGGAGCCGATCCGGCCGGTCGACGTGTGTCAGTCGCGAGCGATCGGCTCCAGGTCGATGGTGCGGACCTGTCGCGTGCGGCCCGCCTCCGTGCGCACGAGCGCTGCCGGGATGACACCCGATGTCAGCTTCTCGATGACTGCCGCCTCGCCGGCGTAGAGACCGCCTCCGGCGATCCTGACCCGATCCCCGACCGACAATCCGGCCCGCCCGCTGCCGGCGTTCAGGTCGATCGTCGCCACGGTCGGGCGAACGTATGGTTCGGGTCCCGCTCCGGCCCGCGGGGCCGGCTTCGTGTCGGTCCGGGCCGGTGGATAGACGGTCTTTCGCTTGCGTGTCGCCACAGTGGCTGGAACCCTCCTTGAGCCGCGACACGATCGCGCGGCGCGAGGCGATGCTACAACGCGCCGTCAACGGCGTCCGTGGCCGGGCTCCCGTATCGTGTGACCGACATGGACCAACCGGAGCTCCCCGACGATCCGGGGCCGCCCCTCGCCGAGCCCCCGAGTCGGACCCGGCGGATCCTGACCACGGCGGTCCTGGTGGCGGTGATCGCGTCGATCGTGCTGCTCGCCTTCACCTCGGGTCGCGGCCTCGTCACGGTCGCGCCGGTGGAATCCCCGGCCAGCACGGCTGCCGACGCTCCGACGGCCGTCGTCGCCACGGGCCGCCTGGCCATCGTCGACTCCGACGGCCACCTGACGACTACGGACCAGGCCGGCGGGTCCGTCCACGCCCTCGGCGAGCCGGGGGTGGCCTACGCCTACCCGGCCTGGTCGCCGGACGGGAGCCACATCGCGGCCCTCGGGCAGGCTGATGGTGCCCGGATCGACGTCTTCGCGGTCGCGCCGGACGGAGCCGCGACCGGGTCTCCGGCGACGGTCTACGCGAGCGCGGACCATCCGCCGTTCTACCTCTACTGGTCCCCGGACGGCCGGCGCCTGACGTTCCTGACCACGGAGCCCGACGGCCTCGCGCTGCGTCTCGTGCCGGCCGACGGGAGCGCCGCCGCGAGCGCGATCCGGGCCGGCTCGCCGATGTACTGGGCGTGGGCCGATGCCGACCGCATGCTCGTCCACAGCGGTGGTGCCGACCCCGGCGCGTTCTTCGGCGAGACCGGGCCGGACGGCGTGTCGGTCGAACCGGCGACCGTCGAGCCGGGCGACTTCCGCGCTCCCGGCGTCACCCATGACGGCCGGTTCCGGGCGTACGTGGGACCGGGCGAGGGCACGCCGTTCACGGTCGTCGTCGAGGGCCGCGACCGGTCCGATCCGCACACGCTGGACGTCTTCGGCGGTGCCGCCATCGACTTCGGGCCGACGGGCTCGGAGCTCGCCTTCATCGCGCCGGCCCAGCAGGGCCGCGCGATCAACCTCCCGATCGGGCCGCTCCGGCTCCTGGACGCCTCGACGGGCGACGTCCGGACGATCCTCGATGGACCGGTCGTGGCCTTCTACTGGGCGCCGAACGGCGACACCATCGCGGCCCTCCAGGTGGCGACGCCGGGCGACGACAACGTGGCCGATGCGGCCGGGATCGTCCTTGCACGCGCCGCCGTGACGCGCGCCCCGGAGGGACGGCCGGCCGCGGTCGCGCCCGGGCTCGCCCTCCGCCTGGTGTTCGTGGACGTCGCGAGCGGCGCCATCCGGGCGCAACGTTCCGTCCAGGTGGGCGACGACTTCGCGGGGCAGCAGCTCCCCTTCTTCGACCAGTACGCGCTGAGCCATCGGGTCTGGTCCGCCGACAGCCGCCTCATCGCGCTCCCCGTGGCCGACCCGGACGGGACCACGCACATCTCGGTCATCGCCGCAGACGGGTCCGCGGCCGTCACGATCGCCGCCGGGGTCGCCGCCTCCTGGAGTCCCTGACTCCCGTCCAGAGAACTCATGCACACTACTTGTGCAAAGCTTCTGTGCGTGCTAGGCTGCGGCCATGACCGACGACGCACGATCCATCCTCACGCTCGATTCGCACGCTGTGCAGGTCCTCGCCCACCCGCTCCGCTCCCGTCTCCTGACCGCGCTCCGGGTCCATGGCCCGGCGACCGCGACCGCACTCGCCGAGACCCTCCACACCAACACCGGCGCGACGAGCTATCACCTCCGCCGTCTTGCCTCCGTCGGCCTCGTCGAGGAGACCGACCAGGGTCGCGGGCGCGAGCGCTGGTGGCGCGCGGCGAGCGAGGCGCACGGCTGGACGGAGCGCGCGGTCGCGGGTGACGCCGATGGCGAGGCCGCCTCGGACTGGCTGCGGCGCTACTACCTGCGGTCGTTCATCGAGCGCTACGAGAGCTGGCTGGACGCGAGTGCGGAGTGGCCGCTCGACATGGCGCGATGTCGCGGGCGCCAGCGACGTCGTGATGCGCCTCACGCCGGACCGGCTGGCCGCCTTCCAGGCGGAGTTCGAGGCCCTCTGCGCGCGGTTCCGCGAGAACGAGACGCCGGCCGACGATCCCGCTGGACAGGTGATCCAGCTGTACCTGTACGCATTCCCGTTCGAGGCCCAGCCGTCATGACCGCGCTCGACGCGAGGACCGCCCGCCGCCGGTTCCTGGTCCTGACCGGGCTCCGCTGGCTGCCGACCGGGCTGCTCATCCCGGTGACCGTCCTTCTCGCGCTGTCGCGGGGCCTGTCGCTCACCGAGATCGGTCTCGTCTTCAGCCTCCAGGGGCTTGTCGTCCTGGCTCTCGAGCTGCCGACCGGCGGTCTGTCCAATTCGCTCGGCCGCCGTCCGGTCCTGATCCTCGCCAGCCTCGTCGGGCTCGTCTCGCTCGGCCTTCTCACGGTGGCCGACTCGGTCGCGCTGTTCGCGGCCTCGACGGCCCTGCAGGGTGTCTTCCGGGCGCTGGACAGCGGTCCGCTCGAGGCGTGGTACGTCGACGCGACCCTGGCCGCCGAGCCGGATGCCGAGATCGAGAAGGGCCTGGGTGCGGCGAGCGCCGTGCTCAGCGTCGCGATCGCCATCGGCGCGCTGACCTCCGGGGCCCTCGTCGCGCTGGATCCGTTCCCGGCGATCCCGAGCCTGGTCCTCCCGCTGATCGTCGCGCTCGGGCTGAACGTCCTGAACCTGGCCGCGATCGCCGTGCTGATGACCGAGACACGGGTGGCACGCGGCCTGGGAGCCGTGGCGACGCTCGGTGCGGGCCGTGCCGGGCGTGATCGGTGACGGCATCGGCCTGCTGCGCGGATCCCGGGTCCTCCCCGCGCTGGTCGGCGTGGAGCTGTTCTGGGGCTTCTCGATGGTCACCTTCGAGAGCCTGTTCCCGGTCCGCCTTGCCGAGGTCACCGGCGACACCACCCAGGCGGCCGCCCTGATGGGGCCGGTCAGCTCGCTGGCCTGGTTCGCCGCGGCCGCCGGCGCCGCGCTCATCGTCCTGGTCAGCAAGCGGATCGGGGTCGCCCGCTCCGCGGCGGCCCTTCGGATCGTGCAGGGCGCCACGATCGTCGCGATGGGCGTGCTGGTGGGTCCGATCGGGGTCGTCGTCGCGTACCTCGCCTGCTACGTCGCGCACGGCGCCTCGAACCCGATGCACACGACCCTGCTCCATCGCGAGGTCGACGGTCCGCACCGGACCACGGTCCTCTCGATGAACTCGATGGTCGCGCAGCCCGCCGGCGCCCTCGGGGCGATCGTCCTGGCCGCCCTCGCCGACGGCACCTCGCTGTCGACCGCGATGGTCGTCGGTGGCGTCATCTGCGCCCTGGCCGCCCCGCTGTACATCCCGGCCTGGCGCGCCGAACGGGCGCGGACCGCCGGACGGACCCTGGAGCCGGTCCCGGGCTGAGGCCCCGCCTCCGAAGATGGAACCTTTCGGGTGGTTGCCGACGCCTATACCAGTGCACGGGTCGGCGCCGCGACCATTGAACGAATTGACCATCGTCGACACCCATAGGAGTAGGGATCACCGACGCTTCGACAGGGCGGCCGGCGAACCGGGGTTTGGGGCCTCGACGTTCGCCGCCTGGGCGGACGTTCGGCGGGACACGATCGTCGGGCGTCAGCCGGTCGGATCGACCCAGCCGAGCGTCCGCTCGACGCCCTTGTGCCACCGGGCGATGCCCGCCGCACGGGTCGCTTCATCCATCGCCGGGGTCCAGCGACGGTCGGCGCGGTCCATCGCGCGGAGCTCGTCCAGGCCGGACCAGAACCCGACCGCCAGGCCCGCCGCGTAGGCGGCGCCCAGGGCGCTGATCTCGGCGATCGGGGGCGCCACGACCGGCCGGTCGAGGATGTCCGCCTGGAACTGCATGAGCAGGTCGTTCCGGATCATCCCGCCGTCGACCCGGAGCTCGGCCGGCAGCGACTCGCCGAGGTCGGCGACCATCGCCACGCCGAGGTCGTAGACCTGGTAGGCCGTCGCCTCGAGGGCGGCCCGGGCGATGTTGCCGCGCGTCGCATAGGCGGTGAGGCCCGCGATGATGCCCCGCGCGTCGCTGCGCCAGTGGGGCGCGAAGAGGCCCGAGAATGCCGGCACGAGCACGACGTCGCCGCTGTCGGGCACGGACCGGGCGAGCGCCTCGACCTCGGACGCGTCGCCGATGATGCCGAGGTTGTCGCGCAGCCAGCCGATCAGCGCGCCCGCGACGGCGACGGACCCTTCGAGGGCGTACGTGGCCGGGCCAGCCCCGAGGCGCGCCGCGACCGTCGTGATCAGGCCGTGGGCCGAGTGGACCGGCCGCCCCCCGGTGTGCATGAGCATGAAGCAGCCGGTGCCGTAGGTGCACTTGAGCTGGCCGGTCTCGAAGCAGGTCTGGCCGAAGAGGGCCGCCTGCTGGTCGCCGAGATCGCCCGCGATGGGGACGCCGGCGAGATCCCCGACCCCCGTCCCGTAGACCTCCGACGACGACCGGATCGCGGGCAGCATCGCCGCGGGCACGCCGACCGCGTCGAGGAGCTCGCGGCTCCCAGGCCAGCGAGTCGAGACCCATCAGCATCGTCCGGGAGGCATTCGTCGCGTCGGTCACGTGGACGCCGCCGTCGACCCCGCCGGTCAGGTGCCAGATGAGCCACGTGTCGATCGTCCCGAACAGCAGATCGCCGGCGGCGGCCGCGGCGCGTCGCTCGCCTCCGCCGTCATCGAGGATCCAGGCCAGCTTGAGCGCCGAGGAATAGGTCGAGATGGGCAGGCCGGTCAGTGCCCGGAAGCGGTCGGCGCCGAGCGGATCGCCGGCGGCCAGGCGCTCGCACGCCCCGGCCGTCCGCGTGTCCTGCCAGACGATCGCGTTGTGGACCGGCCGCCCGGTCCGGCGCGACCAGACCACGGTCGTCTCGCGCTGGTCGCTGATGCCGACCGCGGCCAGCGCGCGCGCATCGGCGCCCGCGTCACGCAACGCGACCCGGACGCAGGTCCGCACGCGCTCGAGGATCTCCTCGGCATCGTGCTCGACCCAGCCGGGTCGCGGGGTGATCTGGGCATGCTCCAGCTGGTGGCTGGCGACCGGCCGCCCGGACCGGTCGAAGAGGATGCAGCGGCTGCTCGTCGTCCCCTGGTCGATGGCGGCGACGAGCGACCGCGGGTCCATGGCCGGTCTAGTAGCGGTAGGCGCTCCGGTCGATCGACTGGATCGAGCCGGCGACGTCCCGGATCTGCCAGTACAGGGCGGCCGCACCCAGGACGAGGAATGCCACGATCCCGACCACGCCGTTCGTCAGCAGCGATCCGAAGATCCCCGTGTCCAGCGTGTCGAGCTTGATCTGGCCGAGGAAGATGAGCACGCCGTTCACGACCGCGGCCGCGCCGCTGAACGCCGAGAAGACCATGACGAGCACGACCGGCACGCCGAGCACGAAGGTGCCGACGGCAAAGATCGCGCCGACGATCAGGGCGATGACGATCGCGATGAAGCCCGTGCCCAGGCCGAGCCACTCGAAGAACCCGATCCCGAGGGCATAGCCGACGGCGCCGCCGAGGATGACGATCGCGGCGTAGTACCAGAAGAACGCGATCGCCGCGAGGACGACCCCGAACACGAGACCGATGCCCCACGACAGGACGGTCGTGAAGATGCCGCTCTGCCCGAACACGTCCTGGCCCCACTGCGCCCCGGCGATGAGACCGAAGAAGAACGCCCACAGCGGGAGCAGGATCGTGAACAGCTTCAACCCGTAGAACGCCCAGGCGAGACCGATCCCGATGGCCAGGAGGCCGATGACGATCGACTCTAGTGACATGCGTTTCCTCCAACCCTCACGACGTCCGCTGCCGGGCACGGGCACCAGTCGGACGTCCTCGGTGCGGACTATACGCTCCGAATCAAGCGTCGAGGCCGGTTTCCCGGCCTTCAGGCGCGCTTGATCGAGTGACCCGAGCCGTCGCGGCTGCGCAGGAGGTTGGCGCTCGCGTAGTGGAGCGACTTCCGGCTGGCCTCGGCCATCGGGGCAGCGTAGACCAGCTCCTCGCTCGCGAGCGTGCCCAACAGCGAGCGCAGGTCCGGGTCGTCGCCGGCGTACCCCTGGATCCGCCCACGTGTCCCGTCCAGGACCCGACGAGCGCCGACGAAGTCGCCCTCGCGGTTGCGCCGGACCGCCTCCTGGCGGGCCCGGGCGGCGAAGAGGTGAGCGACTGCCCGGTCCACGTCGCGATCGCGCGGCTGCGCGTCGTTGGCCGTGTCGTCCGCATAGACCCAGCTGAGCCTGACCGGCTCGGCCCCGCCCACGCCGGCGAACGTGCCGTCGCGATCGGTCAGCGCCACGATGGCGCCGGTCTCCTGGCCGGCGACGCCGTACGGGAACGACAGCCGCAGGACGACCTCGACGACCTGTTCGGAGCCGAGGTCGCCGATGGCCACGACCGTCCGCCCGCCGCCGGCCGTGGCCCGGTACGGGCTGACCGGCTCGATCCGGATGTCGTCGCGCGCGGTCACCTCGAGCGTCACGTCGCGGGCCACGATCTCGAGCGTCTCGCCGACCTCGGAGGTGATCGCGTCCCGGATCTGCGGCGCGTCCGCGATGTAGTAGAAATGGCCGCCGCCGGCGTCCGCGAGCTCCTGGAGCAGGTGCTCGTCGAAGTCGCTGCCGACCCCGAACGTCGACGTCGTCACGCCGCGGGCGCGGAGCTCCGCCGCGTGCCTCGCCAGCTCGCCGGCGTCCGTGATGCCGACGTTCGCCAGCCCGTCCGTGAGCAGGAGACAGCGGTTGACGCCGCGCTCGGCGAGGTGGCTCGCCACCTGCTCGCAGCCGCGCAGCCAGCCCTCACCGAGGTTCGTGCTCCCGCGTGCCGCGATCGTCGCGAGACGGGCGAGAGCGCCGTCGCGCGCCTCCCGGGTGGCGGTCGTGGAGTCGATCACGACCTCGACGACGTCGTCGTAGACCACGACGCTGAAGCGGTCCTGCGGCTGCAGCCGGCCGATGGCCTCGACGACCGCCGCGCGGGCGACGTCGAGCTTGACCCCGGACATCGAACCCGAGCGATCGAGGACGATGGCGAGGTTCACGCTCGGGCGGACGCGCTCCGTCGTCGCCCGGGGCGCGGCGATGCGGGCCAGCAGGAAGCGCTTGCTGTGGGCGTGGGGGCGGATGAGACGCCGGTCGGGCCGGACGCTGAAGGTGGTGTCGGTTCGGATGGTCATGGTCGTTCCTCCTCGAGGAGCTCGCGGGCGATCGCCACGAGGCGGTCGATCCCTTTCTGCTGGGCCCGCGCGAGCGGGCGTCGGATGTGGATCTCCACGTCGGGGCCGATGGCGATGCGGTCCCATTGGGAGCGTTCGATGACTGGCGGTGTCGGCGCGTCGTCGACCGGCGCCGTGAGTGCAAGCACCTCGCCGACCGCGTCGGACGGAGAGGCGGCGCCCGCTGGAGCGCGGGCCATCAGGACCCTGCCTGCGGGCTCCGGAGTGGCCGCCGAGGCCGGCGCGGGCGCCGCAGCCGACGCGGCGGGTGCCGCGGTCGACCGGGACCGCACTGACGGACCGAGCACGCCCCGCAGGTAGTCGAGCGCGGAGTCCTGCGGTGGTGACGGCCGCTCCTGGGCGGCCAGATCCCGGATGGCGGCCTCGTCGAGGTCATCCAGCCGGCGCCGGATCTCCGCCAGCGGGAGGTGCTCCGCCTGGAGGCGGCGGATGAGCCGGAGCCGCGCAAGGTGGGTCGTGCCGTACTTGCTGCCCGGCCCGGACGGCCCGACGGCCGGGAGCAGGCCCTGGCCCAGGTAGTACCGGACCGTCCGTGGGGTGACCCCACCGAGGTCGGCCAGCTCGGTCAGCGAATAGCGTGGTTCGTCGGACATGGCCGTATAGTGACAGTGAAACGTTGCACTGTCAATACCTCGCCGAAGAGACCCATCCCGCCTCCACATCGCCTCCATACCGGCCGGAGAGGATGTGGGTCAGTCGGGATCCGAGGTGGATCCCCAGCATGGACAAGGAGCTTCTGCCCAGATGCCTCGCATCATCGCCGCCATCCTTCTCGTCGTCGTTCTCGCGATCGGCGGCGGGATCATCGCCACCACGGCCTACCAGGCCGGTCTCAGCACCGCCGTCACGACCACGACCGCCGCGGGCGGGACGGTCGTCGCCCCGGTCGTCGTCCCCGCCTACGGCTACGGCTGGCACCCGTTCGGCTTCGGCTTCGGGATCTTCGGCTTCTTCGTCACCCTGTTCTTCGTGTTCGTCGTCTTCGCGCTGATCCGGGCCATCGTCTGGCGCGGCGGCCCCGGCCGGCGCGGCGGATGGGGCGGACACGGCTACTACGGCTACGGGTACCCGGGACCGGGCGACGGCCACGAACGCCGACCGCGGGGGCCGGTCCCCGTGGGAGTCACGTGCCCACGACACCTTCGAGACCTGGCATCGGCAGGCGCACGACGCGCCGGCCGCGGGCCAGGTGGACGCGCCCGCCCCGCCGACACCGCCGGCCGACCCGGTCTGACCGGTCGCCGCTCCCCCATCCCCTGCGCCCCCGAACGGCTCGTTCGGGGGCGCATCCGCCTCTACGATTGGCTCCGATGAAGACCATCCTCGTCGTCGACGACGAACCGAAGATCGCGACCCTCGCCCGGGACTACCTCGAGCACGCGGGCTTCGCCGTGCTCATCGCGGGCGACGGCCCGACCGCCCTGGCGACGATCCGCCAGCGCCGTCCCGACCTCGTCGTCCTCGACCTCGGCCTGCCCGGCCTCGACGGGCTCGACGTCACGCGCGAGCTGCGGCGCGACTCGACCATCCCGATCGTCATGCTCACCGCCCGCGACGACGAGCTCGACAAGCTGCTCGGCCTCGAGCTCGGGGCCGACGACTACCTGACCAAGCCGTTCAGCCCGCGCGAGCTCGTCGCCCGCGTCCGGGCCGTGCTCCGCCGGGCCGACCGGCCGCCCGAGCCGGACGAGACGATCCACGCCGGTGACGTCGTCCTGGACCTGCCCCGGATGCGGGCCGAGGTGGCCGGCACGGCGGTCGACCTGACCCCGACGGAGTTCCAGCTGCTGGCCACGATGGCGGCCCGGCCCGGCCGGATCTTCACCCGGGCGCAGCTGCTCGACGCGCTCCACGGCGTCGCCTTCGAGACGTACGAGCGGGCGATCGACTCCCACGTGAAGAACCTCCGGCGCAAGCTCGAGCCCGATCCGCGCCGGCCGCGCTACGTCCTGACGGTCTACGGCGTCGGCTACCGCTTCGCCGACGACCGGGCCGGCGACGGATGACCGACGGTCAGGACGAGGGCCGCGGGCGGGGGCACCAGCGACCGCCGCGACCCCCGCGCCGCGGACGATCGCCGGGGCCGCCCCCGCCGGGCTGGTCGGAGAGCGACTGGCAGAGGGCCCACGAGGGCTGGCCTCGGTCCCGACCGGACCTGCGGGCCCTGCGTGACGAGTTCCGCCGCCGCCGGATGGAGGAGGCCGCCCGCGAGGATCTCATCGGCCGGCCCCGCTGGATGCGCCACCGCGGATTCGGCTGCGTGTTCGGCCTGCTCTTCCTGTTCGTCATCGGCTCGCTGGTGGCGGGCATGGCCATCGTCGTGTCGCGCCTCGGACCGATCCCGGGCATCGTCGCGCTCCTGGTCGTCGTGGCCGTCCTCGTCGGGATGGGCCGGACGCTGTTCCTGACCGCCCGCACGCTGGATCGCCTCGTCGAGGCGACGCGCCGGGTCGAAGCCGGCGACTACACGGTGCGGGTCGACGTCCACCCCCGGTCGACCGGCGGGTTGCAGGTCGTCGGCCAGCTGACCGACGGGTTCGACACGATGATCCGGCGCCTCGAGGCGGACGAAGTCCAGCGTCGGACCCTGCTCGCGGACATCAGCCACGAGCTGCGCACGCCGTTGAGCGTCGTCCAGGGCAACCTGGAGGCGATCGTCGACGGCGTTTATCCGCCCGATCCGGAGCATCTCGCCGTCGTCCTCGACGAGACGCGCGTCCTGGGCCGCCTGATCGACGACCTCCGGACGCTCGCGCTGTCCGAGGCGGGCACGCTGGCCCTCCATCCCGAGCCGACCGATCCCGACGTCCTGGTCGCCGACGTCGTCCGCTCGTTCGAGCCGGCCGCTGCCGCCGCGGGCGTCCAGCTCACGGCCGAGGTCGACGGCGACCTCCCGATCCTCGAGATCGACCCGGTCCGGATCCGCGAGGTGCTGGCCAACCTCGTGGCCAACGCGCTGCGCCACACGCCGGCGGGCGGCCGGGTGACGGTGGCGGGCGCGGTCGAGGGGGATCGCTGGGTCCGGCTCGAGGTCCGCGACACCGGCAGCGGGATCGATCCGGCGCTGTTCCCACATGTCTTCGACCGGTTCGTCAAGGGCGACGCGTCGCGTGGCTCGGGCCTCGGCCTCGCCATCGCGCGCCAGCTGGTGGTCGCCCACGGCGGCGAGATCGAGGCCGACCCGGCACCCGCGACGGGGACGACGATCCGGTTCCGGCTACCCCTTACGGGCGGGTGATCCGGACGTCGTCGACGGCCGCCTCGACCGTGCTCGCCCGACCGAGATCGGCGGCCGCGAAGACGATCCGGATCGTCTTCCCCGCCCAGCGCGACATCGGGATCGTGGCAGTCGCCCACGCCGGCAGGTCCGTGTTGGCGGCGCCGCGTTCCTGGCGCACCAGGGTCCGGGTCCCGTCGGCGGCTTCCACGTAGGCCCGGAAGTAGTCTGCGGTCGACGAGTTCGAGCTGTGGGCGAGGTAATAGCGGAACGTCAGCGAGCCGACCGCCGCCGGCAGGACGATCGGGGCGGAGCGCACGGTCGTGACGCCGGCGTCGACGTCGTAGGAGGACACCGACGAGCCGGCCTTGGCGCCGGTGACCAGCGCCCGAGAGCCGGACGTGACGGTGCCGGCCTGGCGGGCCGTCTTCGACGGGTTCGCGCGCTGCCATGCGCCGGCCTTGGCCGTGTCCTTGCGGAGTGGGTTGACGGTCCAGCCGCCGTAGGTCTCGAGGTCGTCGTACAGGGGTCCGCAGTGGGTCCGCGTCTTGCCGATGACCGCGTACGGACAGGCGGCCGCCTCGATCAGGGTCAGGATGGCCACCTTGTTGCGCTCCGTCTCCCGTCCGATGACCTCGTCCGGCGGGTAGAACCGCGCGGTCGAGCTGACCTGGCTGTGGCTCGGGTAGAGCTCGAACGTGTACATGAAGATGTGCTCGTGGCCGTAGGCCCAGTCGATCTCGTCGCCGTCGGTGATGTACAGGCTGCTCGACTGCATCGCCGTGTAGCCGTTGGTCCGGGCCATCTTCTTGCCCAGGGCGACGAGCGCGCCGTGGTCGTCGGCGGTCATGTCCCACGGCACGTCGGTCTTCGTGTAGCCGTACGGCCACAGGATCTGGGCGCCCGCCGAGTGGAACGTGATCGCGGTCTTGATCTGCTGGCGGCCGCCGATCCGGCGGCTGGCCATGAAGTCGCGGATCGCCCGCGTCTCAGGCGTCGAGAAGGCACTCGACCCGTGATACGTCACCGCCGACTTCGAGGCTGACGAGCCGCCGCAGCAGGCCCAGTGGTAGCCGTAGTTCCGGTTGAGGTCGGTGCCGATCGCGCTCGTCCCGGCGTTGGGCTGGCGGTTCTTGCGCCAGGCCCGGTACGGCGAGCCGGTGAGGTCGTACTCCGCGCCGTCCGGGTTGACCGCGAACACGATCCAGATCTCGCGGTTGTTGACGATGCGGGTGATCCGGCCGTCCGTCCCGTAGCCCGTGGTCAGCCAGCGCAGCAGCGCGAGGTTCTGCTCGAGCGACAGGTGCTCGCGGGCGTGATGCAGCGAATCGAACATGACCTCCGGCTCGGCTTCGTCGGTGGCGACGTGGTCCGAGACCTTCGCGACCCACAGGTCGCGATGCTGGTAGCTCTTGCCGATCGAGCGGATGGACACGATGTCGGGGTAGGCGGCCTGAGCGGCCTGGATCTCCGCGACCATCTCCGCGTACGTGTGGTAGCGGGCGTCCTTCGCGGGGAAGTCGGCGGCTGCCACGGCCGGCGCAGCCGTCGCCGACAGGGCCGTGGCGAGGAGCAGGGCGAGGGCCAGGAGCGGCCCTCGGGCGGGTCGCGGGCGGCGTCCGTGCATCGGTCCATGATGGCCGGTCGAGCCGGCGTGTGCCACCCCGCGATGGGGCTACACACGACCGGGACCGCTGGGCCGGGAACACCCGGCGGCTTTCCGGAGTCTTGAGCCCCAACAGGACCGGTCCGACCGGACCGGCCATCCAGGGGGAGATCGACGATGATCCGCTCGATCAGCCGACCCGCCGCCCGCCTGTCGGGCGCCGTCGGAGCCGCACTGCTCGTGGTCGCCGTGACGGCCGCGCCGGCCCTCGCCTGTGGCGGCCTGATCGGCCCGAACGGCGCGGTCAACCTGCTCCAGACGACCACGCTGGCCGCCTATCACGACGGTGAGGAGCACTACATCACGGCATTCCAGTTCGCCGGTGGCGGCGGAGCGTTCGGGTCGCTGACACCGCTCCCGGGCGTGCCATCCAAGGTCGAGAAGGGCGGCGACTGGACGCTGCAGCGCCTCGTCCGCGAGACCGACCCGATCCCCGCCGCGGCGGTGCGCGTCGCGGCCGACGCTGCCGGCGGCCCCGCCGAGGAGCTGCTCAAGGTCCGCATCGACGCCCTCGACATCACGGTCCTGCGTGGCGGGTCCGTCGCCGTCGGCCAGTGGGCGACGGACCACGGCTTCCGGCTGCCGCCGGACGCACCCGAGGTCCTCGACTTCTACGCCGCGCGCTCGCCGATCTTCCTCGCGGCCGTGTTCGACGCGGATGCCGCTGCCCAGCGCGGCCAGGCGGTCGGTGACGGGACGCCCGTCCACATCACGATCCCGACGGACAACCCGTGGGTCCCGCTCCGCATCCTGGCGCTCGGCAAGACCGACGCCGAGCGGGTCGAGGCAGCCGTCTACCTCCTGACCGACCATCGGCCGGCGTTGCTGCCGGCGCCGATCGCCGCGAACGGCCTGGACCTCCAGCACAGCGCGCCCGCGACCGGGTCCCTGCTCGACGACCTGCGCTCGGATCGCGGGATGGAGTGGGTGCCGGCGACGGGCTGGCTGACCAAGGTCGGCATCGACGCGGCCGCCACGGACCTGTCGTTCGACCTGGCCATCGACGCATCCGGGGCCGCGGCGCCGTCGCGGGTGATGGCCGGATTGGACCTGCCCGGGGCGACCGTCGTCGCCGAGGACCGCTCGGCCGACATCGTCCGCCTGCTGGTCGGGATCGCGCTGACCGTGGGCGGGATCGGCGGGATCGTGCTGCTGAGCCGGCGGCGCCCGCCGCTGTCGATGGCCTGAGCGGACCGGCCGTGACCTCGACCATGACCACGGACGGCGGCGCGGGGCGGGCGGGGGCACCCGCCACGTCCGCCACTGCCGCCACGTCCGTCGCGGGCCACCGGCCGGGGCGTCGCGCCCTGGTCGGTGGCGTGGTGCTGTCGCTCGCGCTGGCCGGCGCGGCCGCGGCCTGGGTCGGCACGAGCGGCCTCGGCCCCGTCACCGCCGAGATCGACATCCACTACTCGCACTACGGGCCGGCCCGCGTGACCGTCCCGGCCGGGGCCGCGGTCACGTTCGTGCTGCGCAACGACGATCCGATCGACCACGAGTGGATCGTCGGCGACGCCGCGGTCCACGAGCGTCACCGGACCGGCACCGAGCCCGTGCACGCGTCGCGCCCGACCGAGGTCAGCATCCCGGCCGGGTCGACCCGGACGACGACCGTCCGGTTCGAGACGCCCGGGACCTACCTGTACATCTGCCACCTGCCCGGCCACGAGGCGTACGGCATGGTCGGCACGCTCGTCGTCACCGGCGGCTGACCGCCCGGCTATCCTCGGCTGGTGCGACCGCTGCCCCAGCCCTTCGACGCGATCGCCGCCGGCCGTCCGGCCGCGATCGGGCTGGCCGGGGCGGCGCTGCTCGGCAGCCGGCTGCTGACCAAGGACCTCGCCTTCACGGCCGGCGAGCGCGACGCGTTCCACCTGCGCGGCCTGCTCCCGGACCGGATCCTGACCATCGACGAGCAGGTCGAGCTGGAGCTCGAGCACCTGCGCCGCAAGGACGACGCGCTCGAGATGTACATCGGCCTGGCCGCGCTCCAGGACCGCAACGCGACCGTCTTCTACCGCCTCCTGGCCGAGCACCTCGAGGAGTTCCTGCCGATCGTCTACACGCCGACGGTCGGGCGAGCCTGCGAGGAGTTCAGCCACATCATCCGGCGGACGCGCGGGACGTGGATCACGCCGGCCGACGTCGACCGGATCCCCGAGCTGCTGCGCCAGGGCCCGTACGAGGACGTCCGGCTCGTCGTGGTCACGGACAACGAGCGGATCCTCGGGCTCGGCGACCAGGGTGCCGGCGGGATGGCCATCCCGATCGGCAAGCTCGCGCTGTACACGGCCGGCAGCGGCATCCACCCGGCGCTGACCCTGCCGGTCTCGCTGGACGTCGGGACCGACAATCCGGCGCTGCTGGCCGACCCGCTCTACCTCGGCTACCGGGCGCCCCGGGTGCGCGGCGCCGCCTACGACGCGCTGGTCGAGGCGTTCGTGCGCGGCGTGGCCGAGGTCTGGCCCGGCTGCGTGATCCAGTGGGAGGACTTCAAGCAGACGAACGCGCTGCGCATCCTCGACCGCTATCGCGACCGGGTGCCGTCGTTCAACGACGACATCCAGGGCACCGCCGCGGTCGTCGTCGCCGGCGTCCTGGCCGGGCTGCGCGCCACCGGCACGACGCTGGCCGACACGCGGGTCGTGCTGGCCGGGGCCGGGGCGGCCGGGATCGGGATCGCCCGCCTGCTGCACCTCGCGATGGTCGACGGCGGGATGTCCGATGCGGCGGCGCGCCGGGCACTGGTCCTGGTCGACTCGCGCGGCCAGGTCCACGACCGGCGCGAGGATCTCGACGCCACGAAGCGCGAGCTGTGCCTGCCGACACCCGCGTTCGCGGCGTACGGCTTCACGACCGAGCTGCCCGGCCTCGTCGAGACGATCGAACGCGTCCGGCCGACCGTCCTCGTCGGCACGACCGGCGTGGGCGGCACGTTCGACGAGCGGGTCATCCGGACGCTGGCCGCGGCCACGGACCGGCCGGTCGTCCTGCCACTGTCGAACCCGACCTCGGCCGCGGAGGCGACCCCGCTCGACGTCCTGCGCTGGAGCGACGGCCGCGCCATCGTGGCGACCGGCTCGCCGTTCGACGCGGTCGAGGTCGACGGCCGGCGGCGGGAGATCGGCCAGGCCAACAACGTGTTCGTGTTCCCGGGTCTCGGGCTGGGCGCCATCGCCGCCGAGACGACCGCGATCACCGACCGGATGTTCCTCGCCGCCGCCCGGACGCTGGCCGCCGCGGTCGGTCCCGAGCGGATCGCGACCGGCGCCCTGTTCCCGGCCGTCGCCGACCTGCGACCCGTGACGCGCGCCATCGCCCGGGTCGTCGCCGACGAGGCGGTCGCGGCCGGCCTGGCCGGGCTCCCGCCGGATGCCGATCTCGACGCGGTCATCGATGGCGCGATGTGGTGGCCGGGGTACGTCCCCTACTCGCCCATCCGCGACGGCGAACGACGACGCGCGAGCGAGACGTGACCGCGACCCGCGGCGCGGTCCTCCGGACGCTCGGCCGCCCGGTCGCCATCGAGACGCTCGAGGCGGCCGAGCCCCGGGCCGGCGAGGTGCGGGTGCGGATCCTGGCATCGGGCGTCTGCCACTCCGACCTGCACGTCCGGGACGGCGAATGGCCGCGACCGACGCCCGTGGTGATGGGCCACGAGGGCGCCGGGGTCGTGGACGCGGTCGGGCCGGGCGTGGGGACCCTGCGTGTCGGTCAGCCCGTCGCGCTGTCGTGGCTGGTGCCGTGCGGCGTCTGTCGATGGTGCCTGACCGGCCGGCCATGGGCGTGTCCGGTGTCGCCCTCGTTCCGGCACCGGCTCCCGGACGGTGCGACCGCGCTCACGACGCCCGACGGCGAGCCGGTGCTGTCGTACTGCGGGATCGGCACGATGGCCGCGATGACCGTCGTCCCCGAGGCGGCCGCCATCCCGCTGCCGGATGGGGTCGACCCCGCCGTCGCGGCGCTCATCGGCTGCTGCGTCTCGACGGGGGTCGGTGCGGTCCTCAAGACGGCCGAGGTGCCGGCCGGGGCGACGGTCGCCGTGATCGGGCTCGGCGGCGTGGGCCTGTCCTGCGTCATGGGCGCGGTCCTCGCCGGAGCGGCCCGGATCGTCGCGATCGACCGGGTGGCGGCGAAGCTCGAGGTCGCGCGCGAGGTCGGCGCGACCGACGGCATCCTGGCGACGGACGACCCGGCGGCCACGATCGCCGCGCTGCGCGACCTGACCGACGGCGGTCCGGACGTCGTCTTCGAGGCGATCGGCCGGACGGCGACCGTGGAGCTCGCCATCGAGTGCCTGCCGGTCGGCGGGACCGCGGTGCTCGTCGGCATGACCCCGGTGGCGGCCCGCGCCTCGTTTGCCGTCTATCCCTTCGTCGACGGCAGCCGCCGGATCCTCGGGTCCAACTACGGCTTCGCCGTGCCGGCGGTCGATTTCCCGCGCTACGCCGAGCTGCACCTGGCCGGCCGCCTGCCGATCGAGCGACTCGTCGACCGTCGGATCGGGCTCGACGACGTCGAGGGTGCGTTCGACCGCCTGCGGGCGGGCGACGGGCTTCGCCAGGTCGTCGTCTTCGACTGACGGCCGTGCGGCCGGTGCGGCCGTAGGCGGTCAGCGGTGCAGGACGCCTCGCACGTAGGTTCGGCCCGGGTTCAGGCCGACCGGGGTGAACGTGGTCCGGAACGTCGTCGACTTGCCGGGCCCGAGGCTGCTCGCGCCGAGGACGGATCGCTTCACGTCCAGGACGTTGGCCCGCCCGTCGTAGAGCGTGACGGCGACGCCGAAGCTGGTGGTCGTCCTGGAATACGGGTTCTTCACGGTGCCGTTGACGAGCCGCTGACCGGCGCTGTTGACCGTGCTGGTGGTGCTCGTGATCGTCGGTGTGCCGAGGGCCTTCGACGTGGCCCGGGCGGAGATCGAGAAGGACACGCCCCGGTAGCCCGGCACCGGCGGACCGTCGATGCTGAACGGGACGCGCCCGTAGGCCGGGATGTACGACAGGATCGTCTTGACCGACCTGGTCGTCAGGAGCCTGTGGTTCACGTCATACAGGCGTGCAGTCACCGTCACCGGCCCGACCCAGCGCGACGTGTTGTTGAAGACCTCACCGACCAGGCGGAACGAGCCGCCGTCCGTCCGGACGCGGGCGGAGAGGACGTGGACGGTGTTCGGCATCCGCTGCATCAGCAGCGAGTAGGCCGGGCTGGCGGTGCCGCCGCTGCCGGCCAGCCGGACGGCGTACGAACCGGCCGGCAGGCGCCGGATGATGAGCTCCGGGGCGGTCCCGCGCTGGTCCGAGACCTCGAGCACCTTGGTGCAGCCGCTGTACAGCGTCATCCGGCCGCCGGCGGTGAGGTCGCCCAGGATCAGCCGGACCCGGGTCGTGGACGTCAGCTTGAAGCGGTACCAGTCGACGTCGCCGGCGCTCCCGAACCGGCCGGGCAGCCAGGTCCCGGACGGGATCGCCGGCGCGGGCGACGAGGCGCAGCTGTTGGAGCGGTCGGCGCCGCCGGTGAGATCGGTAGGTCGCGACCACCGACGTCGCCCCGGGCGACGATCGTCACGCCGTGGGTCCGCGCGCCGCCGTCCGACCAATGATCGAACGCGTACGTGCTCTCCCCGATCACGGCCGTCGCCGGTGCCGAGACGCTGACCGTCGAGTTGACGATCCCCGTGACCGCCCGGGGCGGTGTGCCCGTCGCCGGCCCGACCGTGATCGGGATCCCGGCCGGAGAGGTCGAGGCGCCCACGGTACCCGTGGCCGGCTGCAGCTCGACCTCGGCGTGCGTCGTCAGGCCGCCCGAATCGGTGACGTCGACCGACAGCAGCAGGTGCGACGGGTACTCGTGGTCGGGCGCGTCGAACGAGCCGCCCTGGACCCCGCTGAACGTCTCGATGATGTGCGAGTGGCAGTCCGACGGACAGTGGCGCATGATCAATGTCCAGACGTACGCCGACGGCGGGAGGGCGCCGTCCTCGTTGTCGGTGGCGGTGGCGCTGAACGAGATCGTGTCGCCGACGCTCCACGGCGGATCCGCGGCGTCGGGGTGTCGATCGTCACGCTCGGCGGATCATTCGCCACCGAGACGGTCCGGCTGGTCGTCCGGGTGCTGCGTCCCGGATCCGAGACCTGCAGGCCGACCTCGACGTCGCCGCCGCCCGAGTAGGTCCGGCTCGTGGTCACGCCCGTGGCGTCGTCGTATTGGCCGTCGCCGTCGAGGTCCCAGGCGTACGTGAGCGGTCGTGGTCGGCATCCGTGGAGCCACTGGCGTCGAAGTCGACGTGCAGCGGGGCTGGCCCGAACGACGGCGTCGCCGTGAAGCTCGGGACCGGCGGGACGTTCGTCGCCGTAGTAGTGGATCCTCCGGATCTCGCCGCGGTCGTAGTCGGCGTAGATGAGATCGCCGCTCGGTGTGATCGCGAGGTAGACGGAGCCGCCGTCGAGCTCGTTCCGGGCCGCGCTCAGGTTCGCGAACAGGCGACGGGCGCTGACGTCGGGTTGCCCGTTGGACCCAGCCGGGATCTCCCAGATGCAGCGGCGGGTGTAGTCGGTCATGAACAGGGCGCCGTGGTCGGCGGCCGGATACGGACTGGTCGTCGGGCAGGAAGGCCAGACCCGAGATCGACGAGCTGCCGGTCGCCGCAGCCGTCATTCGCGACGACCGACCGCGCTGTGGTTGTAGGTGTAGTACGGCAGCGTCACGTCGGACGCCGTGCAGGTTGTTGCAGATGGACAGTCCGAGACCCGCGTACGCCGGCAGGACCGCGCCGACCTTCGTAGCACGGCCAGCCGAAGTTGCGCGGGGCCGCGTCGGGATCGGTCAGCCGGTTCAGCTCCTCCCACGTGTTGAAGCCGACGTCACCGATCCAGACCTGACTCGTGCGTCGGGTTGATCGTGAACCGGTAGGGGTTGCGCAGGCCGTAGGCGATGATCCGCCGGGCGTTGGCGTCGCTCGCGCCGATGCCGTGGCGTTGGTGGGCCAGGCCGCGCCGGTGTCCGGATCGATCCGGATGACGGCGCCGTCGAGCGAGACCGGGTCGCCACTCGTCCGCATGTCCTGCGACCGGAGGGCGCCACCCTCGGCCGTCGGTGGGGACGGGTTCGCGCCGCCCGGGTCGCCGCACGGATTGACCGGCGTCGGCGTGCCCGGAAGCGTGCCGCCGAGCTGGCCGTAGTCGGCGACGCTCGCCGAAGCTGGCGCCCTCGCCGCCCGATGCGTACAGCGCGCCTTCGGGACCGAACGACCAGGCTGCCGAGCGAGTGGCTCGGGTACTGCTGGCACCAGTCCTCGATCGAGGACGTGCTCGCTGCCGCTCATGACGCCGCCACTCGCGGTCAGGCGCGACAGGCGACCCGAGATGACGCAGCCGTCGGCCGTGCCCTGGGGCGGGTTCGGGCATCGGTCGTCGTACTTGCTGCCCGGCGGCACGAGCGCATCGGCCGATGGCCAGCGCGGGGCCGGGCTGGCGTCGCCGATGATGTGGTTGTAGGCATACAGGACGTAGACGTACGGGCGGGTCGGGTAGCCGGGATCGACGGCCAGGCCCATCAGGCCCCTGTCCCAGTAGTTGTGGACGTTCGTGTTGAGGTCTGCGAAGACGGTCGGGGTCGTGTCGGCCAGGCTCGTGTAGAACTTGATGACGCCGCGCTTCTCGGCCACGAACACATTGCCGTTCGGGGCGAAGACGATCGACATCGGGTGATCGAGACCGGTGAGCACCACTTCGTCCTGGAAGCCGGCGGGCACGGTCGCACCGGTGTCGGCGAGGACGGGGGCTGCCGCGACGAACGGCAGCATGGCGGCAAGCAGGCTGAAGATCCCGGCGGCCCACAGGGTTCGCCGCGCGCGGTGCATGGTGATGGAACTACCCCGAAGTGATGATGACCTTCGTACCATCGCGGATGCGCGCCGAACGGTCAACCGTGCCCATCCCGAATGCGGTGCCGACCGGAACCGCGGGCGGATCGCCGGCCGCCGCCGTCCCTGCGCGAGCCGCCCCGAGCCCGAGTCGTGGCCGCGCGATCCGCAAGCGTGGCCGAGCCGGCCGGACCGGGTCAGGAACCGGTCGACGGCACGGCGCTCGCCGGCGGCGCCCCGGCCGCGCCGGGACGGGCCGCCCGAAGACGCCCGTCGGCGAGAGCCCGCGTGATCCGGTCCAGGACCCGATCGGCCCGCGCCTGCCGGATCGTGCCGGCCGCGACCGCCTTGTCGAGATCCGCCTTGACCGCGGCGAGAGCGGCCGCCGAGACCGTCTCGAACGGGATGCCGGCCGTCGTCGCGAGGTCCTTCAGGGACGCGCCGGCACGCAGGCGGGCACCGAGCTCCGCGGGCGTCACGCCGAGCGCCTTGGCGGCGGCGGTGAGGCCATCGCGGACCACGCCGAGGCCCCCGGCCGTCCCGCTCGCCGCCTTGAGTGCGCGAAGCTTCCCGGCGAGGAGCGTGCAGCCATCGGCCGCCGCGGCCTGGACCCGGGCGGTCAGTCGGTCGCCGGCCGCCTTGGTCATCCGCCCGTCGGCCACCGCGTCGGCGATGGCCGCGATCGCGGCCGCCTTCGCGGCCGGCGCCAGGGCGGATTCGTCGACGCCCAGGTTGCTCGCGAACGCGCGCCGGAAGGCGGCGCAGTACTCCGCCGCGGCGGGTGGGGCGGAGGCCGCGGCCGCCGGCTCCGGGGCGACCGGATCGGGGCTGGACGCGTGCGACAGGGTAGACGCGGCGACCGACCCGATGATCGTGCCGCCGACCAGTGCCGCGACGACCAGGAGGCCGGCGAACCCGACGAGCCGGATGGTGGACATGTCCGTGTGACCCTCGATGCGGTCGGCCGCGCGACCATCCCGGTCGCGTCGGTGGCCAGACCATCGGGCCGGGACGTCAAGAAGGTGTGTGGATGCGGATCGGGCTCTTCACGTTTCCTTGATCCGGCCCCGGCTACGATGCGCGGCATGGTGCCCCGCGCGCGGATCCTGGTCGTCGAGGACGAGCCTCGGCTGGCGGACATCCTGCGTCGCTATCTGGAGCGCGACGGCCACGTCGTGACGGTCGTCGGTGACGGCCGTGCGGCGATCACGGCGTTCGACGCCGCGCCGGTGGACCTCGTGGTGCTCGACCTGATGCTGCCGGGGATCGGTGGCGAGGCGGTCCTCGCCGCGATCCGCGAACGGGGCGACACGCCGGTCCTGATCGCGTCCGCGCGGCGCAGCGACACCGACCGGATCACCGGGCTCCGCCAGGGCGCCGACGACTACCTCGCCAAGCCGTTCAACCCGAACGAGCTGACGGCCCGGGTCGCGGCCATCCTCCGCCGGAGCCGGCCCGCGGAGGGTCGCGACGTCGCCGGCCCCGGCCGGTTCCCGGCGACGAACGAGCCGCCGTGGTCGTTCGACGGCGGCCGCCTCGTGGTCGACCCGGCCAGCCGGCGGTACGCCCTGGAGGCGGAGCCGGCGCCCGTCGACGGCCGCCTGACACCGGGTGAGCTCGGGCTGCTGGGCGCGCTCGCCCGCCGACCCGGGGCGGTGCTCACCCGCGACCAGCTGCTGGAGGCGGTCACCCGGCGTCCGGACGAGGTCTACGACCGGGTCATCGACGTCCACGTCGCGAACCTGCGGCGGAAGCTCCGCGACGACGCCGCGCAACCCTGGCTCATCGAGACGATCCCGCAGACCGGGTACCGCCTCGTCGCCACGCGTGACGCACCATGACCGACCCGGCCGCCTCGACCTCGGCTGCCGCGGCGACGCCCGCCCTCGGCCCGTCCGCCCCGGCGATCGCAACGCATGGGCGGCGTCGCTCGCTCGCCTGGCGGCTCGGGCTGCTCCTCGGCGTCTCGGTGGTCGTGGTCCTGCTGCTCGTCGGCGTCGTGGTCAATCGCGTCGTCAGCAGCGGGTTCCAGACCGTCCTGACCGAGCAGCAGCAACAGCGGCTCGACGACGCGGCCGTGACCCTGGCCGACCGCCTCGCCCGGCCGACGGGCCTTGTCCGGGCGCAGGCGGTCGTCACCCGGCTGGCCACGTCGCTCGACGGCCAGGTCGAGGTGGTCAGCACCGCGGGCACCACGTTGGCCGCCTACGGGCGCCAGCCGACCGGCGATCCGGCGCATTACGAGGTCCCGATCGAGGTCGACGGCCAGGTCGTCGCGACGCTCCAGGCCGACGTGCCGGCCCGTGCCGGAGATCGCGGGTTCCTGCCGCTGTTCAACGCGACGCTGGCCCTGGCCGGATTGATCAGCGTGGTCGCGATCGTGGTCATCTCGGCGTCGATCGCGGGCCGGCTGACCCGGCCGCTGCACGACGTGGCGACCGCGGCCCGGCGCCTCGGCGCCGGTGAGTCGGGCGCGCGGGCGACCGGCGGCGACGACCTCGAGTCCGCCCAGCTGGCCGAGGCGTTCAACGCCATGGCGGACCGCCTGGAACGCTCCGAGATGCTGCGCCGGCGCGCGGCCAGCGACATCGCCCACGACCTCGCCACGCCGGCGACCGTCCTCGAATCGCAGCTCCAGGCGATGATCGACGGTGTCGTGCCGACCGACCCGGCCGGCCTCGAGGTGGCCCGGTCAGCCGCCGCGGCGCTGGCCGGGGTCGTGGCCGACATCGACGATCTCGCCCGCGCCGAAGCCGCGCCGCTCCAGTCGAGGCCGGAGCGAGTGGACCTGAGCGTCGCGATCCCCGAGGTGGCGCTCGCGCTCGACGGCCCGCGCCGGGCGCGCGACGCGACGATCGCGGTGGACGTCGCACCGGGGCTCGCCGCGTGGGCCGATCCCGGTCACCTGGGCCGTGCGCTGCGCAACGTCGTGGCCAACGCGCTCGGCCACAGCCCCGACGGAGGGGTCGTCACGGTGGCCGCGGAGCGGGCCGGATCGATCGATCACGGATCCGCGTCAGCGACACGGGCCCGGGGATCGCGCCGGGCGACGTCGACCACGTCTTCGAGCGCTTCTACCGGGCGGACGTCGCCCGCGCCACCGACCCGACGACCGGCCGTCCGACGGGGCTCGGGCTGGGCCTCACGATCGCCCGCGAGCTGCTGACCGCGAACGGCGGCGGCATCCGGGTCGAGCGGACGGGTCCGGCCGGCACGACCTTCCTGATCGAGGTCCCGGCCGCGGACTGAGGCGCGTCAGTCCCGTGACGGAGCGCCGACCTCGCCCGTCGGGGCAGCCGTCCCATCGGCGCCGTTCGAGCCGACCGCGCCGATCGCGGTCCCGGCCGTCATCTCGACCTCCGGGTCGAGCGGCGCCATGACCGGTGGCTCCGGTTCGACGATCGGTGGCAGCAGGTGCGAGCCCGTGATGAGCCGCGTCCCGCGACCGTGGGTCACGAAGGTCCAGGCCCAGCGGATGAGGACGATCACCCGGTTCGAGAACCCGATGAGATAGAAGATGTGGATCCCGAGCCACAGCAGCCAGGCGGTGAACCCGCCCCGCTGCCCGAAGGGGCCGAGCCAGCTGATGTTGGTGACCCCGGCGAGCCGGCCGATGACCGCGACGTCGCCGTGGTCGCTGTACTGGTACGGCTCGTACGGCCGGCCGAGGATGCGCCGGCGGACGACCTTCGCCGCGTAGGAGCCGCCCTGCATCGCGCCCTGGGCCACGCCGGGCGTCGGCTTGCCCGGCTTCCACGGCTCGACCGCGGCGTCGCCCACGACGAAGATCTCCGGGTGGCCCGGGATCGTCAGGTCGGGCTCGACGATGATCCGCCCGGACCGGTCCGTCGCGGCCCCGGTCGCCTCCGCGACGGTCCGGGCGAAGCGCGCGCTGAGGACACCCGCGGCCCAGAAGATCGTGCGCGCCGGGATGGTCTCCTCCGTCCCGTCGGCGCCGGTCACGCGGACACCGTCCTCGTGCAGGTCGACGACCCGCGTCGACGTCCGGACCTCGACCCCGAGCTTCTCGAGCTGGCGCTGCGCCGACGCGGACTGACCGGGCGGATACGGCGGCAGGACCCGATCCATCGCCTCGATCAGGATGATCCGGGCCTCGCCCGACCGGATCGACCGGAAGTCCCGCTTGAGCGTGTCGTGGGCGATCTCGCCCAGCGCTCCGGCCAGCTCGACCCCCGTCGGGCCGCCGCCCACCAGCACGAAGGTCATCCACGCCTTGCGCCGCTCCGGGTCGGCTTCGCGCTCGGCGGCCTCGAAGGCGATCAGGATCCGGCGCCGGATCTCGGTCGCGTCCTCCAGGGTCTTGAGCCCGGGAGCGATCGACGCCCACTCCGGATGGTCGAAGTAGGTGTGGTGCGCGCCGGTCGCGACGATGAGGGTGTCGTAGGCGATCGGGCCCTCGTCCGCCAGGAGGACCTCGCGGCGCTCGGGGTCGATGCCGATCGCCTCGCCGAGGATGACCGTCGTGTTGCGCTGCTTGCGCAGGATCGAGCGCAGGGGCTGCGCGATGTCGCCCGGCGACAGGGCGCCGGTCGCGACCTGGTACAGCAACGGCTGGAACAGGTGGAAGTTGCGCCGGTCGACCAGGGTCAGGCGCACCTCCGGGTCGATGCCCAGGCTCTTCGCCGCGTACAGCCCGGCGAAGCCTCCACCGACGATCGTGACCCGGTGGGGCAGACGCGGGACGTCGGCCGTCGCAGTCATGGCCTGATTCTAGCCAACGGCCCGCTCCGCCGGTTTCCCGGCCGGCGACCCGATGGTGTGGCGGGCGAGCTCGGGGAACCAGCGCGCCACGACGCCCACCCCGATCACGCACAGCACGCCGCCCGAGACGACCGCGAACTGCGGGCTGGTCAGGGTCGCCACGACGGCCGCCTCGATGTCGCCCAGGCGCGGGCCGCTGGTGACGACCAGGGCGTGGATCGACATGATCCGGCCGCGGAGCTCGTCCGGCGTATCGAGCTGGACGAGGGTCGAGCGGAAGACCGCCGAGAACACGTCGGCCGCACCCGCGACCGCCAGGAAGAACAGCGCCAGCGGGAAGGACACGGTCACCAGGCCGAACGCCGTGATCGCCAGGCCCCAGGCGACGACCGCCCAGAGGATGGCGCGCCCGATCCGCCGGACCGACCCGACCCAGCCCGAGAAGAGAGCGCCGAGGAAGGCGCCGGCGGCGGGCGCAGCGGCCATCAGCCCGAAGCCCGCGGCGCCCGTGTCGAACACCGACAGCGCGAGCACCGGGAAGAGCGAGGTCGGCATGCCGAAGATCATCGCGTTGAGGTCGATCACGAACGAGCCGAGGATCGCGCGGCGTCGCCGGGCGTAGCGGAGGCCCTCGCGGATCGCCTCGAGACCCGGACGGGTGACGACGCCGATCGGCGGGA
This sequence comes from uncultured Chloroflexia bacterium, assembly GCA_963720495.1. Classification (GTDB taxonomy): domain Bacteria; phylum Chloroflexota; class Limnocylindria; order Limnocylindrales; family CSP1-4; genus SPCO01. The sequence goes on along the minus strand of CAVRFU010000007.1, from coordinate 12,529 downwards.
TCGGGTGGATGACCAGCAGCGCCGTCAGCGATGCGATGAACGAGATGAGGTCGACCGTGTAGGCGCCGGCCAGCCCGACCGTGGCGATGAGGAGCCCGCCGATCGCCGGGCCGACGATCGAGGCCAGCTGGAAGTTGAGCTGATTGAGCGCGATCGCCGACGGCAGCCGCTCCGCCGGCACGAGCCGCGGGATGGCCGACGCGCGGGCCGGCTGGTCGACCGCTGCCAGGCCGCCCGCCGCGAACGCCACCACGAACAGGGCGGCGACCGGCGGCGGCCCGGCGACCGTCAGCAGGACGAGCGACAGGCTGCAGGCGGCGAGGCCGATCTGGGTCGCGATCAGCAGCCGCCGCCGGTCCACCGCGTCGGCCAGCGAGCCCGCGCCCAGGGCGAACAGCAGGATCGGGATGAGCTGGAAGAGCTCGAGCGCCGCGATGGCCAGGGTCGACCCGGTCAGCACGTAGACCTGGAACGGCAGCGCGATCCGGGTGATCTGGTTGCCGATCCCGTTGACGACCTGGCCGGACCACAGCCATCGGTAGTCGCGGTCGAGCCTGAGCGGCCGCGTATCGAGGAACAGGCGCCGGACGCCTCGGGTCGCGCGGGGCGGCGCGGGCGGCGTCAGCGGGACGGGTCCGCGACGGACCGGTCGCCCCCGTCGGTCACGCCGCTGGGGCGGTTACTTGTCGCGCTCGGCGCTGGCCAGCACGGCCTGCGCCGCGGCGAGGCGGGCGACCGGCACGCGGAACGGCGAGCACGACACGTAGTCCAGCCCGATCTGCTCGCACTTGTGGATCGACTCCGGGTCGCCACCGTGCTCGCCGCAGATCCCGAGCTCGAGGTCCGGCCGGGTCGCCCGGCCCTTGTCGACCGCGGTCTTCATGAGGCCGGCCACCGCGTCGTCGAGCGTCTGGAAGGGGTTGACCGGCAGGATCCCGTCCTCGACGTACTTGAGCAGGAAGCCGCCCTCGGCGTCGTCGCGGCTGTAGCCGAACGTCATCTGGGTCAGGTCGTTCGTGCCGAAGCTGAAGAACGAGGCATGCCGGGCGATCTCGTCGGCGGTGAGCGCGCCGCGCGGCACCTCGATCATCGTCCCGAACACGTATTCGACCTCGAGGCCGGCCTTGGACTCGACCGCCTTGGCCTCCGCCTCGAGGATGTCGCGGGTCGCCTTGAGCTCGTTCACGTGGCCGACCAGCGGGATCATGATCTTGGCCTTGGGGTGCCCGCCGGACGCCTGGACCGCGATGAGCGCGTTGAGGATCGCGCGGGTCTGGACCTTCACGAAGTCCGGGATCATCAGGCCGAGCCGGCAGCCGCGCAGCCCGAGCATCGGGTTCTGCTCGTGCAGGCTCTTGATCGTGGCCAGGAGCTCCTTGTCCTCCTCGGAGGCGCCACCGGTCGCCTCGGCCCGGGTGACCTTGACCAGCTGGTCCTCGAGGTTGGGCAGGAACTCGTGGAGCGGCGGGTCGATCAGCCGGATCACCACCGGCAGCCCGTCCATCGCGCGGAAGATGCCCTCGAAGTCGCCCTGCTGGAGGACCTCGAGCTTGGCCATCGCCGCGTCGAAGGTCGCGACCGTCTCGGTCTCGTCGGCGGTCAGGGTGGCGCCGGCCGCTCGTCGTGCCTTGGCCCGGGTGGCGACGTTGGCGACGAGGATCGCGCCGCGCACGATCTCGAGCCGCTCGCCCTCGCGGAACATGTGCTCCGTCCGGCACAGGCCGATGCCCTGGGCGCCGTAGCGGCGGGCCATGGCCGCCTCCTCGGGCTTGTCGGCGTTGGTCCAGACCTCCATGCGGCGGACCTCGTCGGCCCAGCCGAGGATCGTCTGGAGCTCGGGCTGGTCCTCGAACCGGGCGGAGACCGTCGGCAACGGGCCGAGGAAGACCTCGCCGGTCGAGCCGTCGACGCTGATCCAGTCGCCCTGGGCGAAGCGGACGCCGTTCGCCTCGGCCGTCCCGGCCGCGTAGTCGATGTGCAGCTCGTGACAGCCGGCCACGCACGGCTTGCCGATCTGGCGGGCGACCACCGCGGCGTGGCTGGTGGCGCCACCGCGCGCGGTCAGGATGCCCTGGGCGACGGCCATGCCGTGGAAGTCGTCGGGCGACGTCTCGATCCGGACCAGCACGACGCGCTCGCCGTTGGCCACCCACTCGACCGCGGTGTCCGCGTCGAACACCGCCTTGCCGACGGCCGCGCCGGGCGACGCGTTGAGCCCCTTGGCCAGGCGCGTGGCCGCGGTCCGGGCCGCCGGGTCGAACTGGTCGCGCAGGAGCTGGTCGACGTGGGCCGGCTCGATCCGGCCGAGCGCCTCTTCCTTGGTGATGAGGCCCTCGTCCACGAGGTCCGTGGCGATCCGGACGGCCGCCGCGGCGGTCCGCTTCGCCGAGCGCGTCTGGAGCATGTACAGCTTGCCGCGCTCGATCGTGAACTCGAGGTCCTGGACGTCGCGGTAGTGGCGCTCGAGCTGCTGGCCGATCCGCTGGAACTCGCTGTAGACCTCGGGCATGTCGGTCTGCATCTGGGCGATCTTCGGCGCGGTCCGGATGCCGGCGACGACGTCCTCGCCCTGGGCGTTGGTGAGGTACTCGCCGTAGAGGGTCTTCTCGCCGGTGTTCGGGTCGCGCGTGAAGGCGACCCCGGTGCCCGAGTCGTCACCCATGTTGCCGAAGACCATGGTCACGACGTTGACCGCCGTCCCGAGGTCGTGGGCGATGTGCTGGTTGTTCCGGTAGTCCATGGCGCGCTTGCCGAACCACGACGCGAAGACGGCCTTGATCGCGAGGTCCAGCTGCTCGTACGGGTCGCTCGGGAAGTCGCGCCCGGTGTCGGCCCGGACGATCGCCTTGAACTCGTCGACGAGCTCGCGCAGGTCGTCCGCCGTCAGCTCGGTGTCCTGCTCGACGCCGCGGGCGTGCTTCTTCGCCTCGAGCGCCTCGTCGAAGCGCTCCGGCTTCACCTCCATGACGATCCGCCCGAACATCTGGATGAAGCGCCGGTAGGCGTCCCAGCCGAACCGCTCGTTGCCGGTCAGGGCGACCATCCCGTGGAGCGTCTCCTCGTTCAGGCCGAGGTTGAGGACCGTGTCCATCATCCCGGGCATGGAGAACTTGGCGCCGGAGCGGACCGAGACGAGGAGCGGGTCGGCAGCGTTGCCGAAGCCCTTGCCGGTCAGGCCCTCGACCTCGCGGACCGCCGCCAGGACGTCGTCCCACAGGCCGGCGGGGAGCTGCTCGCCGGCGGTGAAGTAGTCGTTGCAGGCCTCGGTCGTGATGGTGAAGCCGGGCGGCACGGGCAGCCCGGCATTGGTCATCTCGGCGAGCCCGGCGCCCTTGCCACCGAGCAGGTCGCGCATCGTCGCGTCACCCTCGGCATGGCCGCCACCCCAGGCGTAGATGTAGCGCTTCGCGGCGGCATGCGGCCGGTCGGCCGGCGGGGCGGTCTGGGTCATGGGGTGGATCCTTCCCGAGCGGCGGCCGGCGTGGGCGACCGCGGTGAGACGTCGGTGATCTGACCGGCCGATTGTACCGTGGGACCCGCCCGGCATCGGGTTGCGAGTGGGTCGCGACAGCCTTGACGCCCTCGCGGATGGCGCGCGATGCTGACGGTCATGGGGCAGGTGGCGACGGACGCAGAGCGACGGTCCGGAGGTCATCGCCGACGTCGCTGCGGCTCCTCGCCGAGGCGCCCGTCCGGATCGAGCGCGCGACGGCGGGCGTGGATGCGGCACGGCTGCACCGGCGGACCGCGGACGAGCCCTGGTCCGTCAACGACATCCTCGCTCACGTCCGCTCGGCCGCGGACGTCCGCGAGCGGTTCATCGACGCGATGTCGACCGGCGAGCACGCGACCCTGCGCTACGTGTCGCCGCGCTCGGAGCTGCGCAAGACGGACTACGTGGATCGGACCTTCGCGGAGAACCTCGCGGCGTTCCGGACGAGCCGGGCGGGCCTCCTCGACCGGCTCGCCGGTCTCCCCGCCGATGGCTGGACCCGTGGATCGCTGATCCGCGACCGCCCGGAGACGGTCGCGAGCTACGTCCGATATCTCACCGAGCACGAGACGGCGCACTGCGAGCAGATCGAGGCGTTGCTGCGCTAGCGAGGCCGAGGCTGGCCCGTCCGCCTAGAGCGTGGCCAGCCAGCGCATGACCGGGACCGCCGTCTCGAACGAGTCCGCGATCAGGTCCGGGAGCCCCGGCGAGAAGACGTCGTCATCCGCGAGCCGCCGGCCGAACGTCAGGTCCTTCTGCTTGAGCAGCTCGGCCTCCGGGTGGTCGGCCGGGAGACCCGGCGGAACCCGCTTGAGCTTCTCGCCCGACACCGCGCCGAAGGTCTCGACGAACCGCGGCTCGTCGATCAGCCGGCGAACCGCCGCCGGGTCGGCGACGACGGCGGCGCGGAACCCCCCGAGCTTCGCCGTGGAGGGATGCCACATCCCGCCGCCGATGTAGACCTCGCCGGGCGCCATGTGGAAGTAGCCACCCGGGTTGCCGCTCTCGCCGAAGCCGTGCGGGCCGTCCGATCCGCCGCCCTCGGCCCACGGGAACGATGCGGCGACGTTGGTCTTGTACGGGGACTTGTCCTTGGAGAACCGGACGTCGCGATAGATCCGGAACGGCGATCGGGTCGGGTCGCCCTCGAGCGGGATGCCGCGCGCCCGGAACGCGTCGTCGAGCGCACGGCACAGCGCTTCGAGCGGGGCCTTGAGCAGCCGCTCGTACTCGGCCTTGCGTGGCGTGAACCACTCGCGCTCGTTGTTGGCCGCGAGGTCCGCCAGGAACTGGATGGCCTCGGGTCGGAAGCCGGTGAACGTCTCGGTCGAGGTGGGCATCGCCGTGGTCCCCGCTCCTGTCTGCGGCTGAGGCTGACCACTCGACAGTACACCCGGCGGCGCCACGGCCGGCTCGGTCGAACGGACCAGGCCATCGGTCACGGGCACGGAACCATCGGTCGCAGTTCCCAGCCCCTTGAAGCTGGACCAGCCCGGTGGGAGCGCGGTCTCCGTCGATCCATCCCGGGCCGAGTCGTCCAGCGAGCTCGCGGCGAAGCTGCGCACGATCGCGGGTTACCAGATCCTCGTCTTCGGATAGCTCGACGCGCGTCCACTCACGCCGGCGGCATGCCCGCCGGCGTCTTGGCGCGTCCCGCGAAGGGAACGATCGTCCGATCCGCCGGCCCGGGCGCACCCGCGAGAGCGAGGGCGAACGGAAGAGCCCGTGGGTGTGACGAGCCGCTACGCGTGGGTCGCGGTGCCGACCGACTGTCCGCCGGTCGAGGCCGACGACGTCGTCCGCGTCCGGACCTGGCTGGCCCACGTCGCGATCTCGGCGCGGCGCGATGCCCCGAGCTTCGCCAGGATGTGCTCGACGTGGCTGCTGGCCGTCTTCGGCGCGATGCCGAGGCTGTCGGCGATCTCCGCGTTGGTCATCCCCTCGCCGATCAGCCGCGCGACCTCGAACTCCCGGGCGGTCAGCGGCCGCCACGGCTCGTCGTCCGAGGCATGTCCGCGCGCCATCCGCAGCAACGTCTCAGCGCGCTCCGCGAGAGCGGGCGACGCCAGGCGCTCTGCCCCGGTCCGCGCCGCGGTCGCCATATCGACGGCCTCCGCGAACCGGTTCGTGCGGATCAGGCAATGAGCCAGGTCGAGACGCGCCCCGGTGGCCTCCCAGACCCGCCCGTGCCCGTCCCAGCCGTCGACGGCAGCCTCGAGGGCGACGCGCGCGATCCCCGTGGATCCGTCGGCGAGCGCCACGAGCCCGCGGCCGTGGTCGAGCGCCGCACCCGCGACATCGCGGATCGGATCGAGCTGGGCGACGCACGCCTCGAGCCAGCTCGCGGCCTCGGCCGGCCGGCCCGCCCCCTGCGCCGCCCGCACGCCGGTGACCACGAAGGGCGTCAACAGCACGCGTTCGTCGACCGCGACCGCGCGGGCCAGGGCGTCGCGGCAGAGGTCCGATGCGCCCTTCGGATCGCCGGCCTGGAGGGCGACCTCGGCCAGGCCCCACAGCGGCGGCAGGATGAGCTCGGTCTGCTCGCTCCTCGTTCCGAACGCGAGCGCGTCGGTCAGGACGGTCGTGGCATCGTCGAGCTCCCCGCGTGACATGGTCGTGTAGCCCAGGGCCCACTGTGCCGTCATGACGCCGAGCCGGCAGCCCCTGTCCGAGATGGCCTGTCGCGCCCGATCCTCCGCCTCGCGCGGATGCGCCCCCGCCCAGGACACCATCGCCAGGGTCGCCCGCATCACGTGGGCGCAATGCGATTGCTCGATCGAGTCGGAGTAGCGGACGCCCTCGCGGATGAAGTCGGCGGCGGCCGCGTAGTCCATCGCCGCGGCTGCGACCATCGAGGCCTCCCGGAAGGCGGTGACGCCGGTCCCTTCCCAGCCGACGCGTGCCGCCGCGCGGGCGACGGCCCCGACCCGCGCGAGTCCGCCCTGCACGTCGCCTTCCTTGACATCGGCGAGCCCGTTCTTCCATTCGGCCATCGCCCGCCACTCCGGATCCCCGAGCCTGTCGCCAAGGTCGGCCATGCGGTCGAGCTCGACCCGGACCAGGGGCATCGCCCCCGCATCGAGGTGCGTGATCGCCAGCAGGAAGCAGATGAGAGCCCGCGCCTCGATGACGTCGGGGGTGTCGGGCAGCCCCTCGAGCTCCGTCCAGAGCTCCTCGATCGCCGTCAGGCGCTCGGAGATGGGCCGGCCTTCCCGCCGCCAGACGGTCAGCTCGCTGGTGAGCGCCATGACCGCCCGGGCCGGCTCGCCCGCTTGTCGATATGCGTGCGCTGCGCGTCGCGCCATATCGACGGTGATCGCCTCCTCCTCGATCGACCCTGCCTGTTCGGCACAGGCCTCCAGGATCGTCGCCCGTTCCAGGTCACCGAGGTCGTCGGGCATGTTCTCCACCGCACGTCGGTAGAGCTCGAAGGCCTCGCGCCGTGCCGACAGACCCGCCGCCTCGCGTGCGCCCGCGAGGGCCGCCTCGAACGCCTCCCGGCGGAGACCGGCCCGTTCGTAATGGACGGACGCGTGGATCTCCGACGCGCCCTCCAGCCGGGCTCCGAACTCGCCTGCTCGCGCGTGGTAGCGGCGGCGCTCCGAGGCGGGGATCGTCCGGTACAGCGCATCGCGCAGCAGCTGGTGGCGGAAGTCGTACAGCCCGCGGACGCCGGGCGCGTCCAGGACGAACTGGTCGACCAGCTCCTGGAGCGGAGCCTCGATCGCGTCGGGCGGCAGGTCCATGATCCCGGCGAGCACGTCCGGCACGAAGCACCGGCCGATGACCGCCCCGGCGCGCGCGGTCGCCTGCGCTTCCGGCGACAGCTGGGAGATGCGGGCGATGACGGCATCCTCGATGGTCTCGGGCACGTTGGCCTCGCGGATCGCGGTGCCGTCGGCCCGCGCATCGGCGCTGAGCGCGCCGAGCAGCTCCTCGATGTGCAGCGGGATGCCGTCCGTCCGCTCGTAGACCGCGAGTGCGACGTCGCGCGGCGCGGGCAGGCCGGTGTCGAGCAGCAGCGTCGTGACCAGGGCCGTCCCGGCGAGGTCGAGCCGGTCGAGGTGGACCTCCTCGGCGATCCGCTGGGTGACCTGGCGCGAGCGCCAGGCGCGGAGGTTCGTGCCCCTCGGCACTTCCTCGCTCCGGTAGTCGCCCGTGATCAGCAGCGTCGTGTCGCGCGACCGGCGGGCGAGCTCGGCGATGATCTCGAGGCTGACGTCATCCGCCCAGTGCAGGTCCTCGAACGACAGCATCGTCGGCGACGTGATCGACGCCAGGATGAGGTCGACCGATCCCGTCACGAAGCGTCGCCGGCCGACGTGCTCGGAGCTCGCGGCCGTGTCGTCGAGCGCGAGAAGCTGCTCGCCGAGGCTCGCGAACGCCGGCATGCGGATCATCGTGCGGGCCAGGTCGAGGATCGACGCCGCCGGGACGTCGTGGTCCTGGGGGGCGACCGAGCCCTGCGCCGTGACGAACCCGCGCGCCTGCGCCTTCCGGGTGATCGCGCCGAGGAACCGCGTCTTGCCGATGCCGGCCTGCCCGGCGAGCAGCAGGAACTGGCCGTGACCGGCCAGCACGTCCTCGATGCGACGGTCCGCCAGCTCGAGCAGCTCGTCGCGCCCGATCAGGAGCGGGCAGCGAACGGTGCGTGGGGCGACATGCATGGCTCGAAGTGTAGGGCCCGTCCGTCGACGGTCATCGGTCATTCGACCGATGACGAGTCCGCGGCCGGGATCGAGTCTGCGACGCACGGAACGGCCGAACCAGGCCGCTCACCACACGAGGAGGCAGCACATGGCGCAGTTCATGGATGTCCACTCGGGATTCTTCGGAGTCTCGGGGGACCAGCTCCGCGAGGCGCACGACCGCGACCTCGCGATCGAGCGCGACGAGGGCGTCCACTTCGAGAAGGCCTGGATGGACCCGGATGCGGGCAAGGTGTTCTGCCTCGCGACAGGGCCGTCCCGGGAGGCGGTCATGCGCATCCACGAGCGGGCCGGTCACCCGACGCCCGAGGTCTATTCGCTCACGGTGGAGGTCTGACATGCAACGACGACGGATCGCGATCCTTCTGACCACGGTCGCGGCGCTGACCGTGATCGCGCTGGGCGGCGCCATCGGCGCGCAGGCGAAGCAGGACACGCTCGGGACGGTCCACTCGGTGACGGCCCGGTTCGACTCGATCCAGCAGGCCACCAAGGCCGGCTACGTTCCCTTCTACATCTGCGCGGAGCAGCCGGGCGTCGGGACGATGGGCCAGCACTACGTGAACTTCGACCTCGTCAACGACCCGACCGTCGATCCCGCTCAAGCCGGAGGCGCTCGTCTACGAGCCGCAGGCCAACGGCACGTTCAAGCTCGTCGCCCTCGAATGGGTCCAGGTCGGCCCGCAGGTGACGACCGGGCCGACGGTCCTCGGCCACGACATGCTGTACCGCCCGGCACCCAACCGGTACGGGATCGAGCCCGGGTTCTACGAGCGGCACTACTGGCTGTACAAGACCAACCCGCTCGGTGCGTTCGAGGATTGGAACCCGAACGTGTCGTGCCGCGGCAACGGCGACAACGGCGGCTGACCGCCGACCTGGCCATCACGGGCGACCGGAGGCGATGACTCCCTCCGGTCGCCACGCCTTGGGGCCGTCCGGCCGGGTACCATCGGGCGATGACCGATCTCGCCGCCGACCCGCGCGTCATCGACGCCGAGGCCCCGCAGTACAACGCCCGCCTGATCCGCCGGGTCGATGAGACCGACTCGCTGGCGTACTTCTTCGTCCGCTTCGACGGCGAGCCCACCCCGTTCGAGCCCGGCCAGTACATGACCATCGGGGTCATGGTCGAGGGCAAGCTCATCCAGCGGCCCTATTCCGTGGCGTCACCACCGGTCGTGGCGGGCGACGAGGGCTACGAGTTCTACGTCCGGCTGGTCCAGGGCGGGATGTTCACCCCGCTCCTGTGGAAGATGCCGATCGGCCAGGGCATGCGGATGATCGGCCCGAAGGGCAAGTTCGTCCTGAGGCCGGACGACGACCGGACCCACGTCTTCATCTCGTCGGGCACGGGCAATGCCCCCTTCATCTCCATGATCCGGCAGCTCCAGGCCGATGGGCGGCCGCGGCGGGCGATCTTCCTGAACGGCGTCTCGTACGCCCACGAGCTGGGCTATCGCGAGCGCGTGGAGACGTGGGAGGCGTCCGGCGCCTACCCGGTCACCTACATCCCGACCGTCTCGCGTGCGGACGACCCGGCCAACGCCGACTGGCTGGGTCGCACCGGCCGGGTCGAGACGATCCTCGGACCGGTCCTCGACGAGCTCGAGCTCGACCCCTCGAACTCGATCGCCTACATCTGCGGCAACCCGGACATGATCCTGAGCGCCGAGGAGACCCTGCTCGGTCGCGGCTACCCCGAGGACCAGGTCCACAAGGAGCTGTACTGGCCGAAGGGCAAGGAGCCGCGCGGCGTGGCCGGCGCCGACCTGGCCGCCGCGATCGCGATGGCCGAGGAGAACGAGGACCAGTAGGCCTCAGGCGGGCGTCTTGCCCGGATGACGACCCAGGACCATCATCTCGGTATGTCAGAGATCCGGGGGACGGATTCCGACGTGGCCGCCGATCCGCTCGCATCGTCGGAGTCGGAGCTGCAGTGCCCGGTCTGCCGCTCGATCGAGTGGTTCCGCAACTGCAACGTGATCGTCAGGAACGAGACCACCGGCGAGATCGTCCACCGCTGCGTCCTGCCGTGGGACCCGCGCCTCGAGACCGCGCCCTGGGCGTGCATGAGCTGCGCCTACGAGGTCCCGCGGTCGAGTCCGCTGGACATCCGCCTCAGCGCTCCCGTCGCTTCGCGGTAGACGGGTCGAGCCGCGGCGGGATCGCGGGTCGGCCGTCAGCCCCCGCTCGTGGCGAGAAGAGCGAACAGCCAGACCGCGACGAGCACGCCGGCGATCGCGGCGAGAAGCACCGCGACGCGCAGCCAGACGGGCTGGAACGAGCCGTTCATCCGCCGGCCGCCGCTTCGGCCAGGGTCGCGGCCTTGGCGGTCTCGTACTCGGCGGTCGTGAGGTCGCCCCGCCGGCGCATCGCCGCCAGCCGCTCGAGCCGGTCCACCAGCGCACCGTCCTCTGCGATGACCGGGGCTGCCGACGGGGTCGCGGCCCGGTTCACGACCGGTGGCGACGCACCTCAGGCGGGCTCGGCCGCGGCCGGACCACCACCCGGCCCGAGGCGTAGGCGCGGCCACCGCCGCCCTCCGCTCGGAAGGCGGCGATCCCGATGACGAGCGGCACGGCCCCCATCAGGACGAACAGCACGCCGCAGAACAGCCAGCTCCAGACCCAGCCGCCCTCGGGCGGGAAGAAGCCGTACTCGAGGAAGTTCCAGCCGAGCGAGAGGAACAGCGCCGGCCAGGCGAGGAAGACGAGGCTCATCCAGGCGCCGGGCAGGCCGGCCGCGCCCCAGATGATCAGGCCCGCGGCGAGGAAGCCGCCGAGGATCGACAGCGGCGTCGTCGCGATGACCGCGTCCGGGCACTCGACGGCGATCTCGTACGGCCCGCCCGAGGCGCAGAACCCGCCGAGGTCCATCACGGCGCGCATGCCCAGCCACAGCAGGGCGATGCAGAACGCGAGCCCGGCGATGCCGAGGAGGTAGCCCGCGACCCGCGCGAGCGGCAGCGGCGCCATCGCGGACGCCCCGGCGGTCACGCCGTCGCCCTCCGCGCCGCCTCCAGGCGATCGAGGATGAGCCGCGTCACCCCTTCGACCGGGATCCGTTCCTGGGTCATCGAATCACGGTCGCGCACGGTCACCGCCCCGTCTTCCAGGGACTCGACGTCGACGGTGACGCACCACGGCGTACCGATCTCGTCCTGCCGCCGATAGAGCTTGCCGATGGCCGCGGTGTCGTCGTAGACCGCCATGGTGTGGCGCTTGAGGTCGTCCTTGATCCGGTGGCACAGCTCGACGATCTCGGGCCGCTTCTTGAGCAGGGGCAGGACGGCGACCTTGTAGGGCGCCAGGTCCGGGTGCAGCGCCAGCGACACTCGCGTCTCGCCCCGGACCTCCTCCTCCCGGTAGGCGTCGATCAGGAACGTGAACGCCGCACGGTCGGCGCCGGCGGCCGTCTCGACCACCCAGGGGACGATGTGCTCGTCGGTCGCCTGGTCGAAGTATTCGAGCTTCTCGCCCGACGCCTCGCTGTGGCGGCTGAGGTCGAAGTCGCCCCGATTGTGGACCCCCTCCAGCTCCTTCCAGCCGAACGGGAAGCGGTACTCGACGTCGACCGCCTTCTTGGCGTAGTGGGCCAGCTCGTCCGGGGCGTGCTCGCGCAGGCGGAGCCGCTCCGGCGTCACGCCGTAGCGCTCGTACCAGGCCCGTCGCTTCGGCAGCCACTCCTCGAACGCCGCGGCGGCGGCCGCCTCCGGCCGGACGAAGTACTGCATCTCCATCTGCTCGAACTCGCGCATCCGGAAGACGAAGTTGCCGGGGCTGATCTCGTTGCGGAACGACTTGCCGATCTGGGCGATCCCGAACGGCAGCTTCTTGCGCGACGACTGCTGGACGTTCTTGAAGTTGACGTACGAGCCCTGGGCCGTCTCCGGGCGCAGGTAGATGACCGCCGCCTCGTCCTCGACCGGGCCCATGAACGTCTTGAACATGAGGTTGAACCGGCGCGGCGGCGGACAGCGGACCACCGTCGTCCGGGCAGCGCAGGCCGAGCCGTTCGACGATGGTCGGGTCGGCCAGGTCGGTCGCGGTGAGGTTCTCGGTCCCGGGCAGCTCGTCGAGCCGGAAGCGCTTGTGGTCGGTCTGGCACTCGACCAGCGGGTCGCTGAACGAGCCGACGTGCCCGGACGTGATCCACACCTGCGGATGCATCAGGATCCCGGCGTCGAGCCCGACGATGTCGTCCCGCTCCTGGACCATCGAGCGCCACCAGGCCCCCTTCACGTTGTTCTTGAGCTCGACGCCGAGCGGTCCGTAGTCCCACACGGCGTTGATGCCGCCGTAGATCTCGCTCGAGGGGAACACGA
>CAVRFU010000006.1:0-674763 GCA_963720495.1 uncultured Chloroflexia bacterium | reverse complement strand
AGGACGGTCTGGGCCGTCGCCGGCTCGCCACCCTCCGCCAGGACGCGGTTGTTGTGCTCCTCGAACTCGAGCCGGTCCACGAGCTCCGTCGGCAGCAGGTCGACGTCGCCCGGCTGGTCGATGCGAACCTTGCGGAGCATCTGCCGGACGATGATCTCGATGTGCTTGTCGTTGATCGTGACGCCCTGGCTCTTGTAGACCTTCTGGACCTCCTTCACCAGGTAGCGCTGGACGGCGTCCTTGCCCCGGGTGTCGAGGTATTCCTGCGGGTTGATCGGCCCGTCCGTGATCGCGTCGCCGGCCCGGATCTCCGCGCCGTTGTCGACCAGGATCTTGGCGTTGTGCGGGATGAGGTACTCGCGCTCGACGATGTCCTCGGCCCGGACGACGAGCCCGTCGTCGCCCTTGACGAGGAAGCCCGCGACCGGCGAGGTGACGTCGGTCGTGGCCCCGTCGGCCTCGGTCCGGCCGACGACCTGGCCGAGGGTGACGGTGTCACCCGGGGCAGCCAGCAGCTCGGCCCCCGCCGGCAGCGCCAGCGAGGTGTCATAGATCTCGCGCGAGATGACCTTGACCTTGGTCGGGCCCTCACCGCGGACGATCTCGACGATGCCGTCGATGTGGCTGATCTCGGCCTTGCCCTTGGGGATGCGGGCCTCGAACAGCTCCTCGACGCGCGGCAGACCGGCGGTGATGTCCACGCCCGCGGCGACGCCGCCGGTGTGGAACGTCCGCATGGTCAGCTGCGTGCCCGGCTCGCCGATGGACTGCGCGGCGATGATCCCGACCGCCTCACCCGAGCCGACCATCTCGCCGGTGGCGAGGTTGCGGCCGTAGCACGCCCGGCAGACGCCGTGGCGGGCCTCGCAGGTGAGGGGCGAGCGGACGAGCACCTCGTCCACCCCGGCCGCGTCGATCCGCGCGGCCGCCTCTTCCATGATCAGCTCGTTGCGGTCGACCAGGAGCGTGGGCTCCTTGCCCTTCTTGGACTCGACCCGCGGGTCGGGCAGCGGGGCCGCCGCCAGCCGGCCGACGAGGCGCTTCTGGAAGGCGCCCTTCTCGTCGCTCGACTCGCTCCGGATGATCCAGCTGCCTTCCTCGGTGCCGCAGTCCTCCTCGCGGGTGATGACGTCCTGGGCGACGTCGACCAGGCGCCGGGTGAGGTACCCGGAGTCGGCCGTGCGCAGGGCGGTATCGGCGAGGCCCTTGCGGGCGCCGTGGGTGGAGATGAAGTACTCGAGGACGGTCATGCCCTCGCGGAAGTTGCTGCGGACCGGGACGTCGATGATCCGACCCGAGGGGTCGGCCATCAGGCCGCGCATGGCGCCCAGCTGGCCGATGTTGCCCTTGTTCCCGCGGGCACCGGACGCGGTCATCATCGTGACCGGCCCGTTCGGGTCGAGTGACTGCATCATCTGCTCGGACATCGCCGAGCTCGTCTCCTGCCACACCCCGACGACCTGCTCGTAGCGCTCGTCCTCGGTGATGAGGCCGCGCTGGAACTGCTTGTCGATGGCGGACACGGACGCGTCGGCGGCGAGGCAGCCGCTCCGGCTTGTCGGTCGGGATCTCGATGTCGAACAGGCCGATCGTCATCCCGCCGCGGGTCGCGAACTCGAAGCCGACGCTCTTGATCCCATCGACCAGGTGCGCCGTCTCCTCCGGACCGAGCTGCCGGTAGCAGACGTCGACCAGCTCCTTGAGGTCCGCCCGGCGCATGACCGTGTCATGGAAGCGCAGGGCGTCCGGCAGGATCTGGTTGAAGATGACCCGGCCGATGGTCGTCCGGTGCCGCTCCAGCTTGAGCGACTCGGTCTCGGCGTCCCACGTCTTGACTTCGACGTCGATCAGCTCGTGGAGCGTCGCGCCGGTCTTCTCGCGCAGGCGGTAGCCCAGGATCGCCTCGTCCTCCGACGAGAAGACCCGGACCCGCTGGCCCTTGACCGCGTCGGCGTCCATCGTCAGGTAGTAGCAGCCGAGGACCATGTCCTGGGTCGGCGCCACGACCGGCGAGCCGTCGGCGGGCGACAGCAGGTTGGCGGTGGACAGCATCATCGTCCGCGCCTCTTCCTGGGCGGCCGTCGAGAGCGGCACGTGGACCGCCATCTGGTCGCCGTCGAAGTCCGCGTTGAACGCGGTGCAGACGAGCGGGTGGATCTGGATGGCCGAGCCCTCGACGAGGACCGGCATGAACGCCTGGATGCCCAGGCGGTGGAGCGTGGGGGCGCGGTTGAGCAGGACCGGGTGGTCCTTGATGACGTCCTCGAGGACGTCCCAGACCTCGGGCCGGACGCGCTCCACGATGCGCTTGGCGCTCTTGATGTTGTGGGCGAAGCCCTTCTCGACGAGCTGGCGCATGACGAACGGCTTGAACAGCTCGAGCGCCATCTTCTTGGGCAGCCCGCACTGGTGGAGCTTGAGCTCCGGGCCGACGACGATGACCGAGCGGCCCGAGTAGTCCACGCGCTTGCCGAGCAGGTTCTGGCGGAACCGGCCCTGCTTGCCCTTGAGCATGTCCGACAGGCTCTTGAGGCGGTGGTTGCCGGTGCCGGCGATCGCCCGGCCGCGGCGGCCGTTGTCGATCAGCGCGTCGCAGGCTTCCTGGAGCATCCGCTTCTCGTTGCGGATGATGATCTCCGGGGCGCCCAGCTCCAGCAGTCGCTTGAGCCGGTTGTTGCGGTTGATGACGCGGCGGTACAGGTCGTTGAGGTCGGAGGTCGCGAAGCGGCCACCGTCCAGCTGGACCATCGGGCGGAGGTCCGGCGGGATGACCGGCAGCACGGACAGGATCATCCAGTCCGGGCGCGTGCCGGAGCGGCGGAAGGCCTCGATGAGGCGCAGCCGCTTGATCGCCTTCTTGCGTCGCTGACCGGAGCTGGTCCGGACCTCGACGTGGAGCGAGCGTGCCAGCTCCTCGAGGTCCATCCGGCTGATGATCTCGCGGATGGCCTCCGCGCCCATGCCGGCACCGAAGACCCGGCCGCCCTTGGCGCCCGCGCCGTAGCGCTCGTCGAGGTTGCGGTACTCGGTCTCGCCGAGCGTCTGCATCGGCTTGAGCGACTCGAGCTCGTCCCGGATCTTGCGCAGCTCGTCCTTGGTCCCCTGCGCCTGCTCCTGGAGCTGCTCGCGCTCGTGGCGGAGCGTGTCGTCCATCGCCGCGCGCAGGTCCTCGATCTTCTGCTCGACGGCGCGGGCCTCGTCGACCTCGCGCTGCTGCAGATCGGCGTTCACCTGCTCGGTGTACTCGCCGACGATCTTGCGCAGGCGAGCCGTCGCCTCCTTGCCGCCCTTGTCGCCCGCGGCGACCACGACCTCGCCGGTCGGCTCGAACGCGATCGTCTCGGCGGCGACCGCCGGTCTTGAGCTCGGCCAGCGCGGCCTGGGTGCCCTGGGCGAGCGCGGCGATCTCCTCGGTCCGGGAGGAACGCTGTGCCTCCAGGTCCGCCTTGGTCCGGGCCAGCTCGGCGTTGAGCTCGTCCTTGGTCTTGTTCAGCTCGGCCCGGAGCTCGTCCTCGCGGGCGGCCAGCGCCTGGCCGGCCTTGCCGCCCCGGCCCTCGGCCTCTTCCTCGATCGCGGCCAGGGCGCGCTTGCGGGCGTCCTCGTCGACGTGGGTGACGATGTACAGGGCGAAGTACAGGATCCGCTCGAGATTGCGCGGGCTGATGTCGAGCAGGATGCCGAGCCGGCTCGGCGTGCCCTTGAAGTACCAGATGTGGCTGACCGGGCTGGCCAGCTGGATGTGGCCCATGCGCTCACGGCGGACCTTCGAGCGGGTGACCTCGACGCCGCACTTGTCGCAGATGATGCCCTTGTACCGGATCCGCTTGTACTTCCCGCAATAGCATTCCCAGTCCTTGGTCGGGCCGAAGATGCGCTCGTCGAAGAGACCGTCCTTCTCCGGCTTGAGGGTCCGGTAGTTGATGGTCTCGGGCTTGGTGACCTCGCCCTTCGACCACTCCCGGATCTGGTCCGGGCTGGCAAGCGAGATGCGGATCGCGCTGAAGTTATTGACTTCGAGCATGGTTCTCCTCCGCGCCGCCGTCTGGCTCGGCAACGCGATGCGGACCGTGAGCGAGCGGAGTCGTGCCGGCCATGGCGCGGCTCCGCGGGTGTCGGGTCGGGGTCTGGTTCAGATACAGGTACAGACGATCAGTCCTCGAACCCGGCGAGGTTGATCCCACCGAGGTCGGGCAACAGGTAGCCCGACGCGTCGTCTTCGGCCAAGGGGATCTCCTCCTCGTTCGGATCGAGGATCTCGGCGTTGAGGCCGAGGCTCCGCAGTTCCTTGATGAGCACCTTGAAGGATTCGGGGACCCGCGGTGGCTGGATCTCCTCCCCCTTCACGATGGCCTCGTAGGTCTGGACGCGCCCGAGGACGTCGTCCGACTTCACGGTCAACAGCTCCTGGAGGATGTTGGCCGCGCCATAGGCTTCGAGCGCCCAGACCTCCATCTCGCCGAAGCGCTGGCCGCCGAACTGGGCCTTGCCACCGAGCGGCTGCTGGGTGATCAGGCTGTACGGGCCGGTCGACCGGGCGTGGATCTTGTCCTCGACGAGGTGGTGGAGCTTGAGCATGTAGATGTAGCCGACGGTGATCCGGCGGTCGAACAGCTCGCCCGTCCGGCCGTCGCGCAGCTCGGTCTTGCCGTCGTCCGGCAGGCCGGCCTCGGTCAGCTCGCGCTTGATGTCGTGCTCGGTCGCGCCGTCGAACACGGCGGTCGCGGCCTTCAGGCCCTTGGCGTGGAGGGCCCAGCCGAGGTGGGTCTCGAGGATCTGGCCGATGTTCATCCGGCTCGGCACGCCGAGCGGGTTGAGGATGATGTCGACCGGGGTGCCGTCCGGCAGGAACGGCATGTCCTCGGCGGGCAGGATCTTGGCGATGACGCCCTTGTTGCCGTGACGGCCGGCCATCTTGTCGCCGACGCTGATCTTGCGCTTCTGGGCGACGGACACCCGGACCAGGCGGTTGACGCCCGGCTGGAGGTCGTCGTTGAGCTCGCGACGGAACTCGCGGACCTCGACGACCTTGCCGCGCTCGCCGTGGGGCAGGCGCAGCGAGCTGTCCTTCACCTCGCGGGCCTTCTCCCCGAAGATCGCCCGCAGGAGGCGCTCCTCGGCGGTCAGCTCGGTCTCGCCCTTGGGCGTGATCTTGCCGACCAGGATGTCGCCGGGGCGGACCTCGGCGCCGATGTAGACGATGCCCTCCTCGTCGAGGTCCTTGAGGGACTCCTCGCCGACGTTCGGGATGTCGCGGGTGATCTCCTCGGGCCCGAGCTTGGTGTCGCGCGACTCCATCTCGTGCTTCTCGATGTGGATGCTGGTGAACAGGTCGTCGCGGACGAGGCGGTCGCTGATGACGATCGCGTCCTCGTAGTTGCCGCCCTCCCAGCTCATGAACGCGACGAGGATGTTGCGGCCGAGGGCCAGCTCGCCCAGCTGGGTCGAGCTCGAGTCGGCCAGCGGCTGGCCGTCTCCGACCCGGTCGCCGACGTTGACGATCGGACGCTGGTTGATGCAGGTGCCCTGGTTGCTGCGGACGAACTTGAGGAGCTTGTACTCGTCGAGCTCGCCGGCGTCGGTCTCGATGTGGATCCGCTCCGCGGTCACGCTCGTGATCAGGCCGCCGCGGCGGGCGACCAGCACCTGGCCCGAGTCACGGGCGGCGCGCTCCTCCATCCCGGTGCCGACGATCGGCGACTCCGGCTCGAGGAGCGGCACGGCCTGGCGCTGCATGTTCGAACCCATCAGGGCCCGGTTCGCGTCGTCGTGCTCGAGGAACGGGATGAGCGCGGTCGCCACGGAGACGACCTGCTTGGGCGAGACGTCCATGTACTCGATCTGGCCGGCGCGCGCCTCGGGGAACGTGTCCCGGTAGCGCGACGGGATGCGCTCGGCGGTGAAGTGGCCTTCGTCGTCGAGCGGCGCGTTGGCCTGCGCGACGACGTGCTCCTCCTCCTCGTCGGCGGGCATGTAGTGGATCTCGTCGGTGACGATCGGCCGGATCGGGAAGGCGTGGGCCTTCTGCTTCTTGAGCTCGGCGACGGCCGCCGCGTTGAACGGCTTGCCGGCCTTGAGCACGACCTCGCCGCTCTTGGCGATCAGGTTGTCGCCGGCCTCATAGGTGAGCAGGTCCGGATCGTCGTAGCCGACGGTCCGCTTGACCTTCCGATACGGGGTCTCGATGAAGCCGTAGCTGTTGATCCGGCCGTACGTCGCGAGCGACCCGATCAGCCCGATGTTCGGGCCTTCCGGGGTCTCGATCGGGCAGATCCGGCCGTAGTGGCTGTGGTGGACGTCGCGGACGTCGAAGCCGGCGCGCTCGCGCGACAGGCCGCCCGGGCCCAGCGCCGACAGGCGGCGCTTGCTGGTCAGCTCGGCCAGCGGGTTGGTCTGGTCCATGAACTGGCTGAGCTGGCTGCCACCGAAGAACTCCTTCATCGCCGCCACGACCGGGCGGATGTTGATGAGGGCGTTCGGGGTCGCCTTGTCCAGCTCCTGGATCGTCATCCGCTCGCGGACGACCCGCTCCATGCGCAGGAGGCCGATCCGGAACGCGTTCTGGATCAGCTCGCCGTTGGCCCGGATGCGGCGGTTGCCGAGGTGGTCGATGTCGTCCTTGGGGTGGAGCCCGCGGTTGCACTCGATGAGGTGGCCGACGATGGCCGCGATGTCCTCGCGGGTGATCGTCCGGCCCTCACGGGGCAGCTCGACGCCGAGGCGCGCGGCGACCGGGTCGAGCTTCTTGTTGAACTTGTAGCGGCCGACCCGACCGAGGTCGTAGCGGCGGAAGTTGAAGAACAGGCTCTCGACCAGCTGGCGGGCGTTGTCACCGGTGGGCGGATCGCCCGGGCGGAGCTTCTTGTAGACCTCGATGAGGGCCTCGGCCTGGGTGCGGGTCAGGTCCTTGTCGAGGGTGGCCGCGATGAACGGGTGCTCGATGTCCACGTCGACCGACGTGAACAGGCCGGCGATCTCGTCGTTCTGCTCGTAGCCGACCGCGCGCAGGAGGGTCGTCGCCGCGATCTTGCGCTTGCGATCGACCTTGACCCAGAGCTGGTCCTTGTTGTTGGTCTCGAACTCGAGCCAGGCGCCGCGATTCGGGATGACCTTGGCGCTGAACAGCATCCGGCCCGAGGCGGGATCCTCGGTCTCGCTGTAGTAGACGCCCGGCGAGCGGACGAGCTGGCTGACGACGACGCGCTCGGCGCCGTTGATGACGAACGTGCCCTGGTCGGTCATCCACGGGTAGTCGCCCATGTAGACGCGCTGGCGCTGGATCTCGCCCGTCTCCTTGATCAGGAGCTCGACGTTGACGTAGAGCGGCTTGCTGAACGTCAGGTCCTTCGTCCGGCACTCCTCCTCGGAGTACTTCGGCGCCCCGAACTCGTAGTCGAGGAACTGGAGCTCCATGACCTTGCCGGTGAAGTCCTTGATCGGGCTGATCTCGTCGAACAGTTCGCGCAACCCCTTGTCGACGAACCAGGCGAACGAGTCGAGCTGGAGTTCGATCAGGTTGGGGATCTCGAACTTCTCGTAGCTGATCCCGTCGACCTTCCGATCGATCCGGGCGTACGAGATGCGGCCCGACGGCGTGCGGGCGCGATTCGAAGACTCAGCAGACAGCATGAAGCACCACTCCTTGACGGAGGTTGAAGGGGGAAAGAGAGGCCGGGCTCACAGAAGGAGTAGGATACCGCGATTCTCAGTCTTGTCAAACGCCCTACAACGTGCTAGGGCTTTCTGGCCCGACGGACCGTTCCCCGGCCCGTCATCCGCCCGAATGGTGCCTCCGGCCCGATGCCATCGACGGCCCCGCGCATGCCCCGTCGCGCGCGTGGGGACCGACGGATCGGAGCGACGCACCTCGGCGCCGAAGGCCGATACCTCCGGACCGGTCGCGACTACCGGCGTCGCGGACGCCGGCGTCTCGAACGCCTGTGGCCGCCGCCGATATCGATCGAACAGCCAGGCGACGGTCGTGCCCGCGAGCACGCAGAACAGGGGCTCGAATGCCGCGTGATAGCGCGGCTGGACCTCGAGCAGGAGCTCGGATGCAGCGACGCCACCGAGGCACAGGATGGTCAAGAGCGCGACCGGGTCGCGCGTCCGCCGGCGGATCACCAGGCAGGCCGCGGCGAGGATGACGACGATCAGGTAAGCGATCTGGCAGACCAGCTCCACGGTCGCCTTCACCCGTGCATCGGCGCCGGGGGCGACGGCGAGCGTCCATTGGGGTCCGTAGGTGCCATCTCCCCACATCACCCCGAACTTCGGGACCGCGAGGGTGATGACCGCGCCGGGATGACGCCTCAGCCGTTCGATGGCGAGTTGGTATGAACGGTCGCGAAACTCGCGCGTCGGCGGCTGTGCGCCGACGCTGGCGGCATCCTCCCGGTTGTAGCGTCCCCCGTGGGCCACGTTCAACCCGACCAGCAGGTTGAAGCCATCGAAGTTCGATGTCGACAGCGTCCAGCTGCCGAAGCGCTCGTGCTGCCAGGCGACCGCCGGCCCCATGACCACCGCAAAGGCGAGGAGGACGGCGAGCGCACTGGCCCCGGCGCGGCGGCTCGGCATATCGGTCAGGAACGGCAGGATCAGGAACGCCGGGACGATCACGAGCCCCGTCGGCCGGACGTATTGCGCCAGGGCGAGGGCGATGCCGACGGGGATCCAGCCGACCCACCCGCGACCCAGGGCACGCATCGCGAGGGCCACACAGGCGACGAAGAGCAAGGTGTAGAGATGCTCGCTCGCAAGTGCCACGACGAACATCGCCGGGCCAGGAAAGATGCCCCAGAGGTAGAGCGCCCCAGCCGCCGCGACGCCACCCATGGTTCGGCGTGCGATGACGTAGATGAGGATCCCCGTCGCGAGGGCGAAGGCGAGGTTGGCAAGCTCGCCGAGCACCGGGTCGGGACCGCCGATCCGGTACAGGATGCTCAGGACATATGGCCATCCGGGCGACCGTGCCGACACATAGGCTCCGCCGCCTGCCAGTTCGGTCGCGACGGTGTGGTAGTCGAGCCAGTCCGTCTGGAGGGGCGTCGGGGTCGCGGCGATGGCGATCGAGCGCACGATGACGAGGGTGACCAGGCCCGTGGCGAGGGCCGCGGTCGCGTGGCCCCGGCGGGCGAGCCCGACGACGACCGCAAGGCCCCCCAGACCGGCGAAAACCAGCGCCGCCGCGATCGCCAGGAACTCCACGTCTGACCGCGTGAAGCGGGTGCCGACAGTGGCCCTGACCTGATCGACGGTGATGACGAACGCGCTGGCCGCGATGAGGACCAGAAGGACGGTCCCGGCCCACCAGACGACGCTCACGAGGCGGTGTCGGAGACCGGACGTCGCGACTCCTGCGGTGGGTCCGGCTGGGGCCGAGAGGACGGGGTCGTCAGTCATGGGGACTCTGTCCCGACGATACGGCGAATTCGCTGGATCCGAACTCCCCGGAATCGGTCCGGGCGACGCCGACGGTCCGATGGTCCGTCGGCGTCCCCAGGGAACAGTGCTACTTGATCTCGACCTTGGCGCCCTGCTCCTCGAGAGCGGCCTTGATCTTCTCCGCCTCGTCCTTGGTCACGCCTTCCTTGACGGCCTTGGGCGATGCGTCGACGAGGTCCTTGGCCTCCTTGAGGCCGAGGCCGGTCAGCTCACGGACGACCTTGATGACCGGGATCTTGTTCGGGCCGATCTCGGTCAGGGTCGCGGTGAACTCGGTCTGCTCCTCGGGCGCGGCCGCGGCTTCCCCGCCACCGCCACCGGCGGCCGGGGCGGCTGCGACGGCGGCCGGAGCGGCCGCGGTCACGCCGTAGCGCTCCTCGAAGCGCTTGATGAACTCGGACAGCTCGAGAACGGTCATCTTGTCGATCGCTTCGAGCAGATCGTCCTGCGTCAGGACAGCCATGGGTGATCTCCTTCGTGGGTCTGGGTGTGTCGGTGAGTCGGTGGGTGGCTAGGCGCCCTGGTCGGCGGCCTTCTGGTCGGCCACCTGCTGCAGGGCGTAGCCCAGGTTGCGCAGCGGGGCGGCGAAGAGGCCCGCGAGCGTGCCCATCGGCGCCTGCATCCCGCCGGCCAGCTTGGCCAGCAGGACCTCGCGTGACGGCAGTGCCGCCAGGCGGGTGACGTCCTCGGCACCGATCGCCCGGTCGCCGAGCACGCCGCCGGTGATCCGGACGACACGTGCATACGGCCGGGTGGCGTCGAGGACCGCCTTCGCGGTGCTCGCCTCGTCGGTCCCGAACGCGATGGCGGTCGGTCCGATCAGCAACGGGCTCAGCGCCTCGCCGACCGAATCCTCGGCGGCGATCCGCATCAGTCGGTTCTTGACGACCCGGTACGAGACGTCCTGCTTGCGCAGCGATCGCCGGATCTCGGCGATCTCCTTCACCTTGAGGCCGCGGTACTCGGAGACGATCATCGTCCGGGCGTTGGCGATCTCCTCGCGCAGCTCGGCGACGGTCTCCCGTTTGGCCTCGGTGGGCATGGTGGCCCTCCTGTCCTTCGGCACGCGACCGGCGTGCGCGGCGGGCGCTCGAGCGATCTCGATCGAGCGGCCCCTGCGACGTCCCATGGCGACCTTCTCTCGAAGGCCGGCCCCATCTCGCAGGAGCGCTGCCCACCCGAAGGTGGAGGAGCGTCTGCCTCGGCGTGCTCGTCGTCGTCCCCGGCGGATGCCGGTCCGGTTCGACGGATCAAGCCCCGTCCGCCACCGACTGGTCGTCGGTCACGGGCTGCGGGCGCAGGCTGTCTGTGGCGGGTTCGTCTGTCTTGTCAGGTGACGCGTCTCTCGACCGCCACCGCGTCTGGTGACCGGCACGCGCCGGTCGGAGCGGGTTACGCGACTGCGGCCGCGAGGACGCCGGGCAGGTCCACCCGGATGCCCGGTCCCATCGTGCTGGCGATGGTCAGGCCCTTGAGGTACTGGCCCTTGGCGCCGGCCGGCTTGGCCCGGTTGATGGCGTCGACGAGGGCGGCCAGGTTGTCGAGCAGGGCGTCCGGCTCGAAGCTGCTCTTGCCGACCGGGGCGTGGACGATGGCGGTCTTGTCGACGCGGAACTCCACCCGTCCGCCCTTGACCTCGCGGACCGCGCGGTCGACGTCGAAGGTGATCGTGCCGGCCTTGGGGTTCGGCATCAGGCCGCGCCGGCCGAGGATCTTGCCGAGCTTGCCGACCATGCCCATCGAGTCGGGCGTCGCGATCGCGACGTCGAACTCGAGCCAGCCGGCCTCGATCTTCTTGACCAGGTCGTCGCCGCCGACCTCGTCCGCCCCGGCGCGCAGCGCCTCCTGGGCCTTCTCGCCCTGGGCGAACACCGCGACCCGGACGACCTTGCCGGTGCCGTGCGGCAGGACGACCGTGCCACGGACCATCTGGTCCGCATGGCGCGGGTCGACGCCGAGCTTGAGGTGGGCCTCGATCGTGGCGTCGAACGACAC
The DNA here is from genome assembly GCA_963720495.1 of uncultured Chloroflexia bacterium. GTDB lineage: Bacteria > Chloroflexota > Limnocylindria > Limnocylindrales > CSP1-4 > SPCO01. The sequence goes on along the minus strand of CAVRFU010000006.1, from coordinate 663,327 downwards.
GTAGGTCGTCTGCTTTGCGAGATCGACCGCCTCGAGAGGCTGGTAGATCCGCTCGCGGTCGATGAGCTCCGCCGCCTCGCGATATTTCTTGCCGTGTGCCATGTGCTGTTCCTCCTGTCGGCCGGCGTTCCCGGCCTCCCCCTCTTGACGGTGACGCGGACCCGGGGTGAGGTCGCGCGCGGTGGCTGTCCCTCGCCGAGGGCCTAGTTGACGACCTCGATGCCCATGCTGCGGGCGGTGCCCTCGATCTGGCGCATCGCGGCGTCCACATCGTTGGCGTTGAGGTCGGCCATCTTGATCCCGGCGATCTCGCGGACCTGGTCACGGGTGACCCGGCCGACGCTCTCGCGCTTGGTCGTGGTGGCGCCCTTGTCCACGCCGGCCGCCTTGCGCAGGAGGTCGGCCGCGGGCGGCGTCTTGAGGATGAACGTGAACGAGCGGTCCTCGAAGACGGTGATCTGGGCGGGGATGATCTGCCCCGCCTTGTCGGCCGTCTTCTCGTTGTAGGACTTCGTGAACTCGACGATGTTGATGCCGTGCGGGCCCAGGGCCGTGCCGACGGGCGGGGCGGGCGTTGCCTTGCCGGCCGGCAGCTGCAGGGTCAGGACGATGCGGATCTTCTTGGCCACGGGGGTACGGGTCCCTTCCTAGAGTTTCTCGACCTGGAGGAAGTCCAGCTCGACGGGCGTCTCGCGGCCGAAGATGCTCACCAGCACCTTGACCTTGTTGCGCTCCGGGTTGACCTCGTCGACCGTGCCGATGAACTCGGCGAACGGCCCGTCGGTGACCCGGACGCTCTGGCCCTTGGTGAATGCCACGCGGTACTTGGGTGTCTCGACGCCCATGTGGCGCAGGATCTGCTTGACCTCGTTCTCGTCGAGGGGGATGGGCTCGCTGCGGACGCCCGGGATGTTGGCCCCGCCGACGAAGCTGGTGACGCCCGGCGTGTTGCGGACGACGAACCAGCTGTCGGGGTCCAGGATCATCTCGACCAGGACGTAGCCCGGGTAGACCTTCTTCTGGACGGTGTGGCGCTGGCCCTGGCGGATCTCGATCTCGTCCTCCATCGGGACGAGGACCTGGAAGATCTTGTCCTCCATGCCCATCGATTCGATGCGGTGCTCGAGGTTCGCCTTGACCTTGTTCTCGTAGCCGGAATAGGTGTGGATGACGTACCAGCGCTTCTCGGGCGCCCGCGTCTCCGTCGTGGTCTCGGTCATCAAGTCGATCCCCTATCCCGCGATCAGCGCGATCGCCTGCTGGAACACGGCGTCCCAGAAGGCGATGTAGATGCCGACCACGAGGCTGATGGCGAAGACCAGGACGGTGAGGTTGCGGACATGCTCGCGCGTCGGCCACGAGACCTTGCGGAGCTCGGACCAGACCTCGTCGAAGTAGCGGCGGATGCGGGTCACGTCAGTGGTTCTTCTCTCGGGCTACGGAAGTGAAGTGGCAGGGGCGATAGGACTCGAACCTACAACCGCTGGTTTTGGAGACCAGTGCTCTGCCAATTGAGCTACACCCCTGTGGGGGCTGGCCCGCCTACTTCGCCTCGCGGTGAAGTGTATGCCGTCGGTCGCGCGGGCAGTATTTCATCAGCTCCAGGCGGTTCGGGTCGTTCTTCTTGTTCTTGCGGGTGGTATAGGTCCGCTCCTTGCACTCGGTGCAGGCGAGCTGGAGGGTCGGACGTGCTTCGACTCTGGCCATGTCGTCCCTACTCGACGATGCTGACGATGGCGCCGGCACCGACGGTCCGGCCACCCTCGCGGATGGCGAAGCGCTGGCCGATCTCGATGGCGATCGGGGTGATCAGCTCGACGCTCATCTCGACGTTGTCGCCGGGCATGATCATCTCGGCGCCGTCGGGCAGCCCGATGGCCCCGGTCACGTCGGTCGTGCGCAGGTAGAACTGCGGCCGGTAGCCGTTGTAGAAGGGGGTATGGCGGCCGCCCTCCTCCTTGGTCAGGACGTACACCTGGGCGGTGAACTTGGTGTGGGGCTTGACCGAGCCACTCTTGGCCAGGACCTGGCCGCGCTCGATCTCCTCGCGCTCGATGCCCCGGATGAGGCAGCCGACGTTGTCGCCGGCCTGGCCCTGGTCGAGCAGCTTCTTGAACATCTCGACGCCGGTGACGACGATCTTGCGGGTGGCCTTGACCCCGACCAGCTCGACCTCGTCGCCGACCTTGACGATGCCGCGCTCGATCCGCCCGGTGGCGACGGTGCCCCGGCCCTTGATCCCGAAGACGTCCTCGACCGGCATCAGGAAGGGCTTGTCGACGTCGCGCTCGGGGGTCGGGATGTAGCTGTCGACCGCGTCCATCAGCGCCTGGATCGGCGCGTAGGCCGGGTCGGCCGTGTCGTCGCCGGCCTGGAGCGCCTTCAAGCGCCGAGCCGCGGATGACCGGGATGTCGTCACCCGGGAAGTTGTACTTGCTGAGCAGCTCGCGGACCTCGAGCTCGACGAGGTCGAGCAGCTCCTCGTCGTCGACCATGTCGACCTTGTTCAGGAAGACCACGATGTACGGGACCTCGACCTGGCGGGCCAGCAGGATGTGCTCGCGGGTCTGGGGCATCGGGCCATCGGTCGCGGCCACGACCAGGATCGCGCCGTCCATCTGGGCGGCGCCGGTGATCATGTTCTTGATGTAGTCGGCGTGCCCGGGGCAGTCGACGTGGGCGTAGTGCCGGGCGTCGGTCTCGTACTCGACGTGGGCGATCGCGATGGTGATCCCGCGCTCGCGCTCCTCGGGCGCGTTGTCGATCGTGTCGAAGGCGCGGTACTCCGCCTCGCCCTTGAGGGCGAGGTACTTGGTGATCGCCGCGGTCAGGCTCGTCTTGCCATGGTCGATGTGGCCGATCGTGCCGATATTGACGTGCGGCTTGTTGCGCTCGAACTTCTTCTTGGCCACGAGACCGTTTCACTCCTTGACTAGGCGCGGCTTCGCCGCTTCATTTCGATTTCAGGGGCGGGTTCGCCGCCTGGGCGTGGAGCCCACAATCGGACTCGAACCGATGACCTCTTCCTTACCAAGGAAGTGCTCTGCCAGCTGAGCTATGTGGGCCCGGGACCGATCGCTCGAGATGTATTGGTGGGCAGGGAGGGAATCGAACCCCCACAGCCGAAGGCGGCTGGTCTACAGCCAGCGGAGCTCACCACCTGCTCAACCTACCCACTGTGGCGACGGCACCGTTTCGAGACTGCGGTCCCTGGCCTACCCGTCACCGGATCATGTTCGCTATCGGAGCCGACGACGGGACTCGAACCCGGAACCTGCTGTTTACAAAACAGCTGCTCTACCAATTGAGCTACGTCGGCACGACGGGCAGGGCCATACCGCAGATGACCCTTTCGGCGCCGGGGAATGATAGGGCCGCCCGGGCGGATGGGTCAAGCGCGGGGCGTGCGGGGCGCTCTCGGCTTGCGCGTCGGTGGCGGATCGGCGGGAGCCGGACCGCCGGGCAGGAGGTCCTCGTCGCCGGGCGCTGGCAGCCTCGTCGGTGGGCTCGGCTGCGGGCTCGGCGGGCGGCTCGGTCGCGATCGCTTCGGGCTCCGGGGCGGCCTCGGGCTCCGGCCGGGGCGTCGTCGGCCGGGTCCTCGGCGGTCGTGCGGCCTGGGCGTCGTCGGCCGGGGCGTCGTCGGCCGGTTCGGTGGTCTCCGCGGCGGCGGATGCCGATGCGGTCTCGGACGGCGGCGCGGTCGCGGCGGTCGTGGACCGCGTCCCGGCCGGATCGCGCTGGGCGACCGCCTCGAACAGCAGGACCGAGCCGGCCACCGCGGCGTTGAGCGACCCGATCCGACCCTGCATCGGGATCCGCATGAACAGGTCGCAGCGGCGGCGGACCGTCGGTCCCAGGCCCTGGCCCTCGCTGCCGACGACGATCGCCAGCGGCCCCCGCAGGTCCGTCTGACGGGCGGTCAGCGGCGCGTCCGCCTCCGATCCCGCGATCCGCAGGCCGTGGGCGTGGAGGTCGGCGAGGGCGCCCGGCAGGTCGTCGACCGGGCACAGGAGGAGATGCTCGGTCGCCCCGGCGGATGCCTTGACCGCGGCCGCGGAGAGCGGCGCCTGCCGCCGGGTCGGGAAGACCACGCCGTGGACGCCGGCCGCCTCGGCGCTGCGCAGCAGCGTGCCGACGTTCTGCGGGTCCTCGAGCGAATCGAGGACGAGCACGAACGGCGCCTCGCCGCGATCCTCGGCCCGGGCGAGCACGTCGGCGATCGAGGCGAACCGGCGGGGTTCGACGACGAGGGCGACGCCCTGGTGGCCGTCGAAGCCGGCGATCGCGGTCAGCGAGCCGCCCTCCACCTCCACGATCGGGATCCGCAGGCGCGTGGCGTGGAGCACGAGCTGCTCGAGGGCGTTGCGTCGCTGCGGGACGACGAGCAGGCGATGGGCGACGCGGCCTGCCGCGAACACCTCCTCGACCGGGCGACGGCCGGCCACCAGCTCCTCGTCCGGCCCGAGCAGCTCGGGCGCCGGCATGGATTCGGTCCGCCGCGGCCAGGCCTCGGCCGGCCCCGGGCGCGACGGCCGGGGCCACGGGTCACGCGGGCCCGGGGTCGGTCGTGCGATCCGGGTGGGCCGGTCGGTCGTTCCCGGAACGCCGGTCGCCACGGGCCGCGGTCAGGTGGTGGACCGCCACGGCTCGGTGGACGCCATGGGCCGCGATCGGGCGGCGGCCCGCCGGGTGGACGCCACGGCCCGCGATCGGGCGGCGGGCCGCCGGGGCGCGGTGTGAACGGACGGTCGCCGCCGGGGCCGGGTCGTGGCGCGTGTGGCTCGGATCCGCGCGCCGCCGGGTCCGGCCGATCGCCGCGTGGGCCGCGCGTCCGGTCGATCGGATCCGGCCCACGGCGCGGGACGGGGCCTGCCGGGGCCACCGCCCTGGCGACCGCGATCGGCGTCCCATGGCGGCCGGCCGGCACCCGGCCCGCCCGGCGGCCGGCCACGACGATCCGGTGGCCGGCGATCGGCGGGTGGGCGGCCGCGCGTGGGTCCGTGTTGCCCTGCCCCGTGCGGACGGCCAGGTCCTCGCTCGGGGAGACCCAGTCGCCCGGGGTTCCGCGCGTCGGGCCGTCCGGGATCGTCGGGTCCGGGCGGTCGGCCGGTCGATGGGCGCGGTCGGATGGTCCGGCCCGTCCGGCCTTGCCCGCCGGCTTGCCACGGGGCTTGCCGCCCGGCTTCGCGCCGCCCTTGCGGGCCGGCTTGCCGGACTTGCCCGGGCCTGGCCGACTCTCCCGGTTCCGGCCGGTCAGCCACGTCCGGCCTCCACGGTCCGTCGCCAGCGCTGGCCGTCACGGGTGTCCTCGACGGTCACGCCCAGCTCGGCCAGCTCGTCGCGCAGCCGGTCCGATGCCGCGAAGTCGCGGGCCGCGCGTGCGGCTGCCCGTTCGTCGAGGAGCGCCACGGCGGCCGGCTCGAGGTCGTCGGTCACGTCGGGCAGGATCGCCAGGACGCGGTCCAGGTCGCGGAGCAGCTCCAGGGCCCGGCCGGCGTCGGCGGTCGAGAGCGTCCGCCGCTCGATCCGCCGGTTCAGGTCGCGGACCAGGTCGAACAGCGCCCCGAGGGCGGCCGACACGTTGAGGTCGTCGTCGAGGGCCTCCCCGAAGGCGTCCCGGGCCTCGGCCAGGGCCTCGACCAGCGTGGCGTCGTCCGGGCCGTCCTGGCGGTAGGCGTCGAGCGCGGCGACGGCCGCATCCAGCCGCTCGAGGGCGGCGCCCGCCGCGGCCAGGGAGTCGTCCGACTGGTTGAGCGCGGCCCGGTAGTGGACCGAGATGAGCGCCAGCCGAAGAGCCCGCGGCGAGACCCCGGCGGCCAGGTAGTCGCCGACCCGCGCGATGTTGCCGGTCGACTTGGCCATCTTCGAGCCGCCCATCCGGAGGTGGGCGCAATGGAGCCACGTGCCGACGAACGTCTGGCCGGTCGCCGCCTCGCTCTGGGCGATCTCGTCCTCGTGGTGCGGGAAGATCAGGTCGATGCCGCCGGTGTGGATGTCGAACGACGGCCCGAGGTGGGCCATGCTCATCGCCGAGCATTCGATGTGCCAACCCGGCCGGCCGGGGCCGATCGCCGTCTCCCAGACCGGTTCGCCCGGCTTGGGACCCTTCCACAGGGCGAAGTCGCGGACGTCGTCCTTGCCGTACTCATCGGCCTCCACCCGCTCCCCCACCCGGAGCCCGTCGGGGTCGAGGCGGGCCAGCCGGCCGTAGGCCGGCCACGACGAGATCCGGAAGAAGATCGAGCCGTCCTCGGTTCGGTAGGCGTGGTCGCCGTCGAGCAGCGTCTTGATGAGCGTCGCCATCTGCTCGATGTACCGGGTGGCCCTCGGCATGACGTCCGGCATGGTCATCCTGAGCGCCGCGGCGTCGGCCAGGAACGCGGCCAGGTAGCGCTCGGCGAGCGTCTCGATCGTCTCGCCGGACGCCGCCGCTCCGCGGATGATCTTGTCGTCGACGTCGGTGATGTTCATGACCCACGTCACGTCCAGGCCGCGCCAGCGCAGGTGACGGACGAGCAGGTCGGCGAACAGGAACGAGCGGAAGTTGCCGATGTGCGCCGGGCCGTAGACCGTCGGCCCGCAGGAATACACCCCGACGTGGTCCGGCGTGAGCGGGACCAGCGGCCGCGTCTCGCCCGACAGCGTGTCCTGCAGCCGGATCGTCACCTGAGGGGCTCCACGGTCGCCACCACGAGCGCCGAGATCGACCGGCCGGCGCCCTCGGCCCCGTCGAGGTTGCCGGTCGACGCCTTCACGTTGACCGCGCCCGGGTCCAGCCCGAGAAGGGTCGCGATCCGGTCGCGCATCGGGTCGAGCCAGGACGCGAGCCGTGGCCGCGCGGCGATGACGGTCAGGTCGACGCTCGCCGGTCGCCAGCCGGCTCCTTCGACGCGTCGCCGGACCTCGTCGACCAGGACCGTGCTGGCGATGCCGCGCGGGGTGCGGGCGTCGGGCGGGAACAGGCGCCCGAGATCGCCCAGACCGGCGGCCCCGAGCAGCGCATCCGCGACGGCATGGAGGACGACATCGCCGTCCGAGTGACCGGCCAGGGCCGGCGCGCCCGTGATCTCCAGCCCGCCCAGGTGCAGAGGACCGCCCGGCCCGAACGGATGGCTGTCGTGGCCGATCCCCGTCCGGACGGGTCGGGACGTGCCGAGGGCCGTGGCCACCCGCCGGAGATCGCCGGGGAGCGTCACCTTGAGGTTGCCGGGATCGCCGGGCACGACATGGACCGGGATGCTACAGGCTTCGAGGAGGGCGGCCTCGTCGGTGAACGTGTCGGGTCCGTCGGCCGGGAACCGGCGATAGGCCTCGCGCAGCAGGTCGCGGCGGACGCCCTGGGGCGTCTGGGCGGCGCCCAGGCCGCTGCGCTCGACGGTCGCGCCGACCAGGTCGCCGTCGATCCGCTTGAGGGTCTCGGCCACCGGCACGATCGGGATGGCCGCCCCGTGACGAGCCGTCGCCTCCGCGACCGCCGCGACGAGGTCGGCCCCGATCAGCGGCCGGGCCGCGTCATGGACCAGGACGACGCCCCCGTCGTCGTCCGCGTCACGATCGAGGACCGCGAACCCGGCATGGACCGATTCCTGCCGCCGCTCCCCGCCCGCGACCACATCGACCACGGTTGCCGGAAGCCACGCGGCGGATGCCACCTCCGCACGCCGGTCGGCCGCCGTGACCACGACGATCCGCCCGACCGCCGGTGCCGCCGCCAGCGCGCCCAGGGTCCACGCGAGAAGGGGCCGCCCCTCGATCTCGAACGCGAGCTTGTCCTCGCCGCCCATGCGCGTCGAGCGCCCGGCCGCGACGACGATGGTGTCAGCGCCGAGGTCCGAACCCGCGCCGCTCAATCGAGCCGTGGCTGGGCGAAGATCATCCGGCCGGCGACGGTCTGCAGGACGCGGGTGACCGAGACGTCCAGGTCCTTGTCGATATGGCGGGCACCGCCCTCGATGACGATCATCGTGCCGTCGTCGAGGAAGCCGACGCCCTGGCCGACCTCCTTGCCCTCCTGGATGACCCGCACGCGCAGCTCCTCGCCCGGGAGCACGGCCGGCTTGACCGCGTTGGCCAGCGAGTTGATGTTCATGACCCGGACGCCCTGCAGCTCGGCGACGCGGTTCAGGTTGAAGTCGTTGGTCAGGATGACCCGGCTGCGGGCGAGGGCCAGCGCGACCAGCTTGGCGTCGACCTCGGCGATGTCGGGCACGTCGTCCTCGACGATCTCGACCGGCGTGCCCGGCTCCTTCTGCATCCGGTTCAGGATCTCCAGGCCCCGCCGGCCGCGGTTCCGGCGGAGCGCGTCCGAGCTGTCGGCGATGTGCTGCAGCTCGTCGAGCACGAAGCGCGGGATGACGAGCGTCCCGTAGATGAACCCGGACTCGACGATCTCGGCGATCCGTCCGTCGATGATCGCGCTGGTGTCGACGACGATCCGCGGCTCGCCGCGGGACAGGCCGGCGCCGCGCTCCGGTGCCGGCGGCCGGAAGATGCCGACGGCCTCGGCCGCGATCAGGAGGTCCTTGCGCTTGGCGACCACGAGGCCGAGCATCCCGAGACCGAGGAAGACCGAGACGCCGAGCGGCAGCAGCTGGCCCCAGGGCGGGGCCAGGCCGGACAGCGGGATGCCGAGGAGCAGGCCCATCAGGAGACCGAGGAGCAGCCCGATGACGGCGGCGACGAACTCGGCCGTCGAGAGTGCCTCGACCTGGCGGATGAGCCACTGGGCGGGCACGACCGTCAGGTACGGCAGGATCGCGAACCCGACCACCACCCAGGCGATGACCCAGGCGGCCAGGTAGGCGCCCGAGTAGTCGCGGCCCGCGAACAGGCCGTCGCCGGAGGTGGCCAGGGCCAGTCCGATGGCGCCTCCGAGCGCGGCGCCAAGGACGCGGATGTAGCGGATCAAGCGGTTCCCTTCGGCAGCGCCGGTGTCCAGTGGTGACGAACGACTGGCCGGGCGGTCAGCCTAGCATCGCCGGGACCGCCTCGCCACGAGGCGGCGGTCGGTCGGCCAGGGCGGCCTCGATGGCGTCACGGATGCTCCCGGCCCGGGTGATGGCCAGCCCGTCGATCCGGATCGGCGATGCGTCCGTCGGGCCGGCCGGGATGATCGCGTGGTCGAACCCGAGGCGGGCGGCCTCGCGCAGCCGGCGTTCCAGCCCGACGACCGTCCGGAGCTCGCCGAGCAGACCGATCTCGCCGATCGCCACGGTCCCCGGCGGGATCGGCCGGTCCCGCGTCGACGAGGCCAGCGCGAGAGCGAGCGGGAGATCCAGCGCCGGCTCGGCGACCGACAGCCCGCCGGCCAGGTTGGCGTACACGTCGTGGCTGCCGAGGGCGATCCCCGCTCGCCGGCCGAGGACCGCGATGAGGAGGCTGAGGCGGTTCGCGTCGAGGCCGCTGGCCCGCCGTGTCGGGGTGCCGTAGCCGGTCGGGCTGACCAGCGCCTGGACCTCCACGAGCAACGGCCGGCTGCCCTCGAGGGTCGGCGCCACGACGCTGCCCGGGGCCGATCCACCGTGGTCCGCGAGGAACGCCCGGGCCGGATCGGCGACCTCGAGAAGGCCGGTCTCGGCCATCTCGAAGACGCCCACCTCGTCGGTCGAGCCGAAGCGGTTCTTCGTCGCCCGGAGGAGCCGCAGCGCGGCGTAGCGCTCGCCCTCGAGGCCGATGACGGCGTCGACCAGGTGCTCGAGCGTCTTCGGGCCGGCGATCGCGCCGTCCTTGGTCACGTGGCCGACGAGGATCACGGCGATCCCGTCGCCCTTGGCGAGGTCCATCAGCCGCAGGGTCGCCTCCCGGACCTGCCCGACGCTCCCCGCGGCCCCGTCCAGCTCGTCGACGGTCGCGGTCTGGATCGAGTCGACGATGACGAGCCCCGGCCGTTCGGCCCGCGCCGCCTCGACGATGCGCCCGACGTCGTGCTCGGCGAGCACCCGGACGCCCTCCGCCGAGGGACCGGCCAGCAGACCGAGCCGGGCGGCGCGAAGGCGGACCTGGCCGGGCGACTCCTCCCCCGTCGCGTAGAGGACCGGCACGGCCCCGGCCGGGTTCCGGGTCAGGCCGGCCGCGGCCTGGAGCAGGAGCGTCGACTTGCCGATCCCCGGTTCGCCGCCGACGAGCACCAGCGAGCCGGGCACGAGGCCCCCGCCGAGCACCCGGTCGAACTCGGCGATCCCGACGGGCAGGCGCAAGAGGTCGGCGTCGGCGATGGCCGCCAGCCCGGCCGGCGCGGCGGCGCCGATGCCCGCGCCCCGGGCGACGGCTCGCTCGGACCGTGACGGTTCGTGGACGACCGTCTCGACCAGGGTGTTCCACTGGCCGCAGGCGGGGCACTGACCTTCCCAGCGAAGGAACGACTCCGCGCAGGACTGGCAGACGAAGCGGCTCTTCGGCCGCGCCATCGCTAGGCCGCCGGTGTGGCGGCGCGGGTCACCGCGCCTCGACCGGGGTGCGCGGCTCGGACGGCTCCGCGAGGTGGATGTCGAGACCCGCCTCCGGGTCCTTGTCCACGACGATCGTGGATCCTGGCTCGTACTTGCCCAGCAGCAGGTGCTCGGCGAGGACGTCCTCGATCATGTTCTGGATGACCCGGCGGAGCGGACGGGCGCCGTAGGCCACGTCGTAGCCGAGCTTGATGATGTGCTCCTTGGCCGCGTCGGTGACCTCGAGCTGCATCTGCTGCGCGCGCAGCTGGTCGCGGACGCGAGCCAGCATCAGGTCGACGATCTGGGCGATCTCCTCGACCGTCAGCGACCGGAAGACGACCGTGGCGTCGATCCGGTTGAGGAACTCCGGTCGGAAGTTCTGCTTCAGCTCGGCGGCGACCTTCTCCTTCATCAGCTCGTACGAGCTCTCGGCGCGGTTGGCGTCGGTCGAGCCCATCGCCCGGAAGCCCAGGCTCGAGTTCGTCTGGAGCTGCTTGGCGCCGAGGTTCGAGGTCATGATGATGATCGCGTTGCGGAAGTCGACCCGGCGGCCCTTGGCGTCCGACAGGTGACCGTCCTCGAGGATCTGGAGGAGGATGTTGAAGACCTCCGGATGGGCCTTCTCGACCTCGTCCAGCAGGACCACGCAGTAGTTCTTGCGACGGACCGCCTCGGTCAGCTGGCCGCCCTCGTCGAAGCCGACATAGCCGGGGGGTGCCCCGACGAGCCTGCTGACGTTGTGGCGCTCCATGAACTCGCTCATGTCGATCTTGATCAGGGCGTCCTCGCTGCCGAACATGAACTCGGCGAGCGCCTTGGCCAGCTCGGTCTTGCCGACGCCGGTCGGGCCCAGGAAGATGAACGAGCCGATCGGCCGCTTCGGGTCCTTGAGCCCGGCGCGCGCCCGGCGGACGGCCTTCGAGACGATCCCGATCGCCTCCTCCTGGCCGATGACCCGGCTGTGGAGGGACTCCTCCATCTTGAGCAGCCGCTGGGACTCCTCCTGGGCGATCCGCGTGACCGGGATGCCGGTCCACATCGCGACGACCTGGGCGATCTCCTCCTCGTCGACCGTGGGCTGGTCGCCGGAGACCTGCGACTGCCACTCCGCGCGCTGGGCGTCCACGCTCTCGCGGGCGGTCGCCTCGGATTCGCGCAGGGTCGCGGCCTCTTCGTACTCCTGGTTGTTGATCGCCGCGTCCTTCTCCTTGGTCAGGCGGTCGAGCTCCTTCTGCGCCTCGCGCAGGGCGGGCGGCGCGGACGCGTGGCGCAGGCGGACCCGTGAGGCGGCCTCGTCGATGAGGTCGATCGCCTTGTCCGGCAGGTGCCGGTCGGTGATGTAGCGGATCGACAGGTCCGCGGCGGCCTTGACCGCCTCGTCCGTGATGGTGACCTTGTGGTGCTGCTCGTAGCGCTCGCGGATGCCCATCAGGATGTCGATGGTCTGCTCGAGCGTCGGCTCCTCGACCATGACCGGCTGGAAGCGCCGCTCGAGGGCGGCGTCGCGCTCGATGTACTTGCGGTACTCGTCCAGCGTGGTCGCGCCGATGCACTGCAGCTCGCCGCGGGCGAGCGGCGGCTTGAGGATGTTGGCCGCGTCGATCGCGCCCTCGGCGGCACCCGCACCCACGAGCGTATGGAGCTCGTCGATGAAGAGGACCGCGTCGTTCGTGTTGCGGAGCTCCTCGATGATCTTCTTGAGCCGCTCCTCGAACTCGCCGCGGTACTTGGTCCCGGCCACCAGCGAGCCGATGTCGAGGGTCAGCACGCGCTTGTTCAGCAGCGTCTCCGGCACGTCGCCGGCCACGATCCGGTGGGCCAGGCCCTCCGCGATGGCGGTCTTGCCGACGCCCGGCTCCCCGATCAGGGCAGGGTTGTTCTTCGTGCGTCTCGAGAGGATCTGGATGACCCGCTCGATCTCCTTTTCTCTGCCGATGACGGGATCCAGCTTTCCTGCCCTCGCGGCGTCCGTGAGGTTGATGCCGAGCTGATCGACCGTCGGCGTCTTGCTGGCCCGCTTCGTCTCCGGCGTGGGACCGGCGGACGAGCTCTGGGACAGGACGCGGATGACCTCGTGGCGGACCTTGTCGAGATTGACCCCCAGCGACTCCAGGACGCCGGCGGCGATCCCCTCGCCCTCCCGGACCAGTCCGAGCAGCAGGTGCTCCGTCCCGATGTAGTTGTGGCCGAGGCGGCGCGCCTCGTCGATGGCCAGCTCGATGACCCGCTTGGCGCGCGGCGTCAGCCCGACCTCGCCGACGACCGGCCGATCGCCCCGCCCGATGATGAACTCGACCGCGGTCCGGACCTTGGGCAGCTCGACGTTCATGTTCTCGAGCACGCGCGCGGCGACGCCCTCGCCTTCACGCACGAGGCCGAGGAGCAGATGCTCCGTGCCGATGTAGTTGTGGTTGAACCGCTGCGCCTCGTCCTGAGCCAGGGTCAGGACCTTGCGCGCGCGATCCGTGAACTTGTCGAAGCGATCCATCGAGTCGAACGCCTGTTCCCTTCTCGAGCGTCAGCAGGGTGACGCTCCGGCCATGCTAGCACGACGCCCACCCCATGCATGCCGGGATGGACGTACGTCCAGCCTACCCGTACAAACGTCCGTCGACGCCATCCGGATGCATCAGGACCGAGTAAGGAATCGCAACGACCCGCCGGGGTCCGGCGGGTCGTCGGGTGGCGCGTCGGGCCGGTCAGCCCTCCGTGTTCGCCTCCATGGTGCGTTCGGCGATCGTCTCGATCGTCTCGTCGGCGGCAGCCTCCTCGGCGGCCTCGTCCTCGGCGACGGTCTCGACGACCGTTTCGACGGTCTCGGCCGCGATGGCCTCCTCCGCCGCCTCGTCCTCGGCGACGGTCTCGACGATGCCCTCGATCTTGTCGGCCGCGAAGGCCTCCTCGATCGCCTCGTCCTCGGCGACGTTGCCCACGACCGTCTCGATCGACTCGGCCGCGATGGCCTCCTCGTCGGCGTGGTCCTCGGCGACGTCCTTGAGGATCGTCTCGATCTGCTCGGCGGCGGCGTCCTCTTCGGCGTCCTCGAGGACCCCGACCGTCTCGACGACGTCGGCCGCGGCCGCATCGGCAGCGGGTGCGTTGTCGTCGTTGGCGGCGGCCACGTCGGCCAGGCGATCGACCTCGGCCGCCGCAGCTGCCTCGAGCGATGCCTCGTCGGCGGCGACCGTGTCGACGATCGCGTCGATCTTCTGGGCGGCGAACGCGTCCTCGATGGCCTCGTCCTCGGCGACGTTGCCGACGATCGTCTCGATCGTCTCCGACGCCGCTTCCTCTTCGACCGACTCATCCTCGGCGACCGTCTGGACGACGCCCTCGATCTTGTCGGCCGCGAAGGCCTCCTCGATCGCCTCGTCCTCGGCGACCGTCTCGGCGACGCCTTCGATCCTGTCGGCCGCGAAGGCCTCCTCGACCGCCTCGTCCTCGGCCACGGTCTCGACGACCTCGTCGACCTCGGCGGCGGCGAGCTGCTGGCGGACCTGCGCGAACGCGGAGGCCAGCGTGTTGTCGATCCCGCCCTCGGGCTCCTGGACCGCGTCGGACATCGAGTAGCTGCGCTCGGGTCGCGGGCGTCGCTCGGCGCGCGGGGCGCCGGGGGCGCTCGCGACACCCGGGGCACCGGCCTCGGCGACGGGACGAGCCGGCGGCTCCTCCGCCTGCTTGAGGCTCAGGCCGAGACGATGTCGCTCGGAGTCGAGCGAGATGATCTTGAGCTTGAGCGACTGGCCCTCGTGGACGACGTCACCCGGGTGGGCGACGCGCTGGTGGGACAGCTCGCTGATGTGGATCAGGCCCTCGAGCCCGTCGCGGACGCGGACGAACGCGCCGAAGTTGACGAGCTTGGTGACCGTGCCGTCGATGATGTCTCCGACCTTGAAGTCGGCGACCGTGGAGTGCCACGGGTCGGGCTGCAGCCGTCGGATCGACAGGCTGATCCGGCCACGCTCGTGGTTGATGTCGATGACCTCGGCCTCGACCTCCTCGCCGACGTGGTAGCCGGACTCGGGGTTGTTGACCTTGTTCCACGAGAGCTCGCTCTTGTGGACGAGGCCGTCGATGCCGCCCAGGTCGATGAACACGCCGAACGGGGCGATCGAGCGGACCGTGCCGGTGACCTTCTGGCCGACCTGCAGGCTGCTGAACAGCTCGTCGCGCTTCTCGCGGCGCTCCTCGTAGAGAGCGACCTTCTCGGACAGGATCAGGCGGTTGGCCTTGCGGTTGACCTCGAGGATCTTGAGCCGGAGCTTGCGGCCGACGAACGGCATCAGCTTCTCGGCGATCTCCTGGGCCGCGTCGCGCGGCTGGTCGTTCTGCGGACGGCGCGGGAAGTCCACGATCTGGCTGATCGGGACGAAGCCGCGGATGCCGCAGTCGACGATGAGGCCGCCCTTGTTGTGGTCGATGACCGGCGCCTCGATGATGACGCCCGCCTCGAACTGCTCCTGCATCGCGCGCCACTTGCGCTCCAGGCCGGCGCGGCGGAGCGACAGGACGACGTGGCCCTCGGGCGATTCGGGCTGGAGGACGTACACGAGGACCGTGTCCCCGATGGCCAGCTCGGGCTGGCCTTCGCCGTGACGACCGAACAGCTCGCGGTTGCTGACGACGCCTTCGCTCTTGGCGCCGATGTCGACGAGGATCTCGTCCTTGTCGATGCGGACGACCTGGCCCTCGACGACGTCGCCGTGCTTGAAGCTCTTGATGTCCGAGTCCTGCTCGGCCAGCAGCTCCTCCATCGTGGTCGGCTCCGGGCCGAGCTCACGCGGGGCGGGCTCCTCCTCGTCGTCGCTGGCGGCCGGCGCATCGGCCGTGTCGTCCGCGCTGAGCGCCGACTCGGTCGAGGTCGCGGCGGGCGCCTCGGCGGCGGGCGCATCGGCGGCGGCGGCGCGTCGGCGGCGGCGCGCGCGTCGGCCTCGTGGCCGTGGGCGTGGGTTCCGCTTCGTCGGCGGGCGCGCTGACGCTGACGGCGTCGTCGCTCGTCGCTTCGGGGGCGGCTGGGGCGTCGTCCTCGTTCGTTGTGGTGGTGGGGGCGTCCGCGGCTACTGGGGTCTCGGGGACGTCTGGGCTGGTGGCGGGCTCGTCAGCGACGGCGACCGCCGTGACGGTGTCTTCGGACGCCTGGTCGGCGACGGAGGCGATGGCCTCCGGCTCCGGCGCGGTCCCGCCCGACTGCTCTTCGGTCAAGGTGGTGGTCTCTCCTGGTGGTGGATTTGCGCCCGAGAATCAAAACGGCCTGAGCGACGCTCAAGCCGGGTCCGATACGTTTCAGGTGGTCCGGGGTGATCGATCCGCGGTCCGCTCCTTCGTGCGTCGAGTGGCTTGTCTGTCGCTCTTCAACTGTCCTGCCTCTTGGGGCCGGGAGAGTCTAGCACACGCCTTTCGACGGCTACAATCGCGGCGCCGTGCCCGAATTGCCTGATCTGACCGTGGTCGCCGACGCCCTCCATGCCGCGCTCGCCGGCCGGACGGTCGTGTCGGCCGAGGCGCCCGGACCCCTTGCCGTGCGCGGCACGCCGGCCGAGCTGGCCGGCCTCGTGGGCCAGCGCGTCCGGTCCATCCGCCGGCGCGGCAAGTTCCTGCTGATCGATCTCGAGCGGGACGCGATCGCGTGCAACCCGATGCTGACCGGGCGCTTCCAGCTGGCCGCGCCGGGCGACAAGCTGCCCGCCAAGACGGCCGTCGTGCTGGGCTTCGGACCACGGACCGCCCGGCCGCGCGACGCCGCACGCTGGACTCGCGGCGCGCCGTGGCTGCCGGCCGACGACGCACCGGCGGAGGTGCGCTACCGCGACCCGACCCAGATGGGCAAGATCTACCTGCAACCGGCCGGCGTCGAGCGGGACGTGCCGGGCCTCGGCGGCCCGGACCAGGGACCGGACGCGGACGACCCGGCCCTGACCCTGGACGTCTGGCGGGAGCGGATCCGGCGCCATCCGGGCGAGCTCAAGAACCTGTTGCGCAACCAGTCGTTCGTGGCCGGGATCGGCAACGCCTACAGCGACGAGATCCTCCACGCCGCGAAGCTCCTGCCGTTCCGCAAGCGCTCGTCGCTGGCGGCCGAGGAGGTCGACGCGCTGTACGCCGCGACGCGCACCACCCTGGCCGACGCGATCGCCGTCCTGCGCGAACGGGTGCCCCCGACCTTCGAGCGCCAGGTCCGCGATTTCCTGGCCGTCCACGACAAGGGCGGACAGCCGTGCCCGCGCTGCGGCACCAGGATCACCGAGGTCCGCGCCGGTGGGTTCATCACCTCGTATTGCCGCGGCTGCCAGCACTGACGCTCGCGCGCGAGGACACCGGGCGCGGCCGCCGGAGACGCCGCCGGCTCAGGGGATCTTGAGGACCTGCCCGATGTGGATGCTCGTGCGGGTGCTCAGGCGGTTCAGCTTCCGGATCGCCGCGACCGTGACCTTGTACTTGGCGGCGATGCCGATGAGGGTGTCGCCGGCCTTGACCTTGTAGCTGCGCGTCGCCTTGGCCGTGGGTCGCGCGGTGGCCGGCGGCTTCGAGGCGACCGGTGTCGCCGCGGGCGTGCTCGGCTCCACGGACGGGGATGGGCGGCTGGTCGGGTCAGCGGTCGGGCGCGCGCTCGCGCTCGCGAGGGCCGACGGTCGGGACGAAGCCGAGGCCGAGGCGGCGGCCCCCAACGTCCCGCCGCCACCCGTCAGACGGGCCAGGACGATCGCGGCGAACGCGATGGCGAGGAGGATGATCAGGATGGCCTGTGCCGGCACCCGCTCGGACCGGAACGCAGGCACGGTGACCTGGATCCGACCGTGGTCGAGGACGACCGGAGTCGTGCGGGCGAGCGGCCGGGGCAGCGTCGCCGCACGGTCCTGGGCGATCGGCCGGGCCGCGCGGGCGGCCTCGTAGGTCGCGCAGCGCGAGGTGGTCGTCGGTCAGGCACAGGCGCCGCTGCTTCTCGGCGGCGAGGATGGCCGGCGGGGAGACCGCGCCACAGCGATGGTCGCGGGCGGCCGTGGTGCTCCGCCAGCTGCCGTCGGCCGAACCGAGATACGGGCAGATCGCGCCCAGGTTCGGTTGGGGGCCGGGGTTCGTCGCGGGCGGCGAGGAGCGCTGCTGGTCGTCGACCGCGGTCATGGGGGCAAGGATACCGGACGGGCCGGTCGAGGCCGGCTGGGCCGTCCCGTCGGGCCCGGACGTCCCGGCGGATGGCCGGCGGACCGCCCTGTCGAGGGTGCGCGGAACGCAAAAAATCCCGGCGACGACCTATTTTCCCGAAAGGCTGCCCTCTCAGTATCTTCGGCGCTGGAGAGCTTAACTTCCGTGTTCGGGATGGGAACGGGTGTGGCCTCTCCGCTAGAGTCACCGGGATTCTTTCGCGTCTGGATCGTTTCGGCAGCGGCTCGACGCGACGGTCCGTCAGGATCGCGCGGGGCGCCGGAATGGTCTTCGATATCGAGTAGTCAATTGGGATCTGATCACGATCCACCCCAGCCACCGACCCCTGGTCAGTTGCTGAAGAGGTCAAGCCCTCGACCGTTAGTACCGCTCAGCTTCATCCGTCACCGGACTTCCACATGCGGCCTATCAAACAGGTGGTCTCCCTGCGGTCTTACCCGGTTGACCCGGTGGGGAACCTCATCTCGAGGCGAGCTTCGCACTTAGATGCTTTCAGCGCTTATCCCGACCGAACATAGCTACCCAGCGATGCCCCTGGCGGGACAACTGGCACACCAGCGGTTCGTTCACTCCGGTCCTCTCGTACTAGGAGCAACTCCTCTCAAGTTCCCTACGCCCACGGCGGATAGAGACCGAACTGTCTCACGACGTTCTGAACCCAGCTCGCGTGCCGCTTTAATTGGCGAACAGCCAAACCCTTGGGACGTACTTCCGCCCCAGGATGCGACGAGCCGACATCGAGGTGCCAAACGGTGCCGTCGATGTGAACTCTTGGGCACCATCAGCCTGTTATCCCCGGGGTAGCTTTTATCCGTTGAGTGATACCCCTTCCACTCGGAGGTACCAGATCACTAAGCCCGACTTTCGTCTCTGCTCGACTTGTAGGTCTCGCAGTCAAGCTCCCTTATGCCTTTGCACTCTTCGGCTGGTTTCCATTCAGCCTGAGGGAACCTTTGGGCGCCTCCGTTACACTTTAGGAGGCGACCGCCCCAGTCAAACTGCCCGCCTGACACTGTTCCGCGCCCGGATCACGGGTCGCGGTTAGAAACGAAATCCAGCAAGGGTGGTATTTCAAGGTCGGCTCCACCGAGGCTAGCGCCCCAGCTTCAAAGCCTCCCACCTATCCTACACAAGCTGAACCCCAATCCAATGTCAGGGTGCAGTAAAGCTCCACGGGGTCTTTTTGCCCTGCCGCGGGTAACCTGCATCTTCACAGGTACTTCAATTTCGCCGGATCCCTCGTTGAGACAGCGCCCAGATCGTTACGCCATTCGTGCGGGTCGGAACTTACCCGACAAGGAATTTCGCTACCTTAGGACCGTTATAGTTACGGCCGCCGTTTACCGGGGCTTCGATTCAAAGCTTGCACCTCTCCTCTTAACCTTCCGGCACTGGGCAGGCGTCAGCCCCTATACGTCAGCTTTCGCTTTCGCAGAGACCTGTGTTTTTGCTAAACAGTCGCCTGGGCCTTTTCACTGCGGCTTCGATCAACCCACTGCAAGCAGCGAGCTGCGAAGCGCCCCTTCTCCCGAAGTTACGGGGCCATGTTGCCGAGTTCCTTAACGAGGGTTCTCCCGATCGCCTTGGTATGCTCTACCCGCCTACCTGTGTCGGATTGCGGTACGGACACTATTGATCTCGCTAGACACTTTTCTTGCCAGCTCGGCTCACTCGACTTCAAGGCAAAGCCTCTCGCATTCGCGTCTCGGGGTTGAATGATCGGACGGATTTACCTGTCCAATCCCCCTACCTG
Source organism: uncultured Chloroflexia bacterium (assembly GCA_963720495.1). Classification (GTDB taxonomy): domain Bacteria; phylum Chloroflexota; class Limnocylindria; order Limnocylindrales; family CSP1-4; genus SPCO01. Next base: position 643,983 of record CAVRFU010000006.1, on the reverse strand, counting down.
CTTAGACGCCCACAACCAACGGGGCGCTCGAACTACCGTGCCGTGTCATGCCATTGCTCTCACCTGGGCTCGGATCCTGGACTCGACCGACTTTCGCCGGCCAACCTCCGTTCTCCTACCCCCAGGCGACACCTTGCGGTGCAAACGATCGTTAGTGGTTCGGGAATATCAACCCGATGTCCATCGCCTACGACGTTCGTCCTCGGCTTAGGCCCGACTAACCCTGAGCGGACAAGCCTTCCTCAGGAAACCTTAGGCTTACGGCGTGTGAGATTCTCACTCACATTGCGCTACTCATGCCGACATTCGCACTTCCGCCCACTCCAGCCGTCCTCACGGTCGACCTTCACTGCTGACGGAACGCTCCCCTACCAAACCACGACCGGCGAACCGGTCATGGAGTCCGTAGCTTCGGTACCAAGCTTGAGCCCCGCTGAATTTTCGGCGCAGATCCACTTGACCAGTGAGCTGTTACGCACTCTTTCAATGGTGGCTGCTTCTGAGCCAACATCCTGGTTGTCTATGCGAATCCACATCCTTTACCACTTAGCTTGGATTTAGGGACCTTAGCTGACGGTCCGGACTGTTTTCCTTTTGACCACGAAGCTTAGCCCTCGCAGTCTGACTCCCGGGCTCTGAAATCACGGGATTCGGAGTTTGGTTGGGGTTGGTAAGCGGGAAGCCCCCTAGCCCATCCAGTGCTCTACCCCCGTGATTGAACGCCCGAGGCTAGCCCTAAAGCTATTTCGGGGAGAACCAGCTATCTCCGAGTTCGATTGGCATTTCACCTCTATCCACAGCTCATCCCCTAGCTTTTCAACGCTAGTGAGTTCGGTCCTCCACGAGACATTACTCTCGCTTCAACCTGGCCATGGATAGGTCACTCGGTTTCGGGTCTACAGCGTGCGACTGATCGCCCTATTCAGACTCGCTTTCGCTCCGGCTCCGTCCTTCGCGGACTTAACCTCGCCACACGCTAGTAACTCGTCGGCTCATTCTTCAAAAGGCACGCCATCAGGCTACCGGCGAACCGGCAACACCCTCTGACTGCTTGTAGGCACGTGGTTTCAGGTACTATTTCACTCCCCTTCCGGGGTGCTTTTCACCTTTCCCTCACGGTACTAGTTCACTATCGGTCGCCAAGAGTATTTAGCCTTGGACGGTGGTCCGCCCAGATTCCCACATGAGAGACCTTCCACGTGGTACTCAGGTGGCCGATCACGGAGGTCGCTCGCTTTCGCCTACGGGGCTCTCACCCTCTCTGGCCTGCCGTTCCAGGGCAGCTCGACTAGCGATCGACTTGGTAACTCCGTTGGGACCTCGCCGGGTCCCGATGATCGACTCCTACAACCCCCACTCAGAAACGGCGGCGACCTATCACGCTGAGTGAGTTTGGACTGTTCCCTTTTCGCTCGCCACTACTCAGGGAATCATCTCTTTTCCTCCAGCTACTGAGATGTTTCAGTTCGCTGGCTTACCTCTTCCCGGCCTATTTGATTCAACCGGGAGTGACTGGGCATGACCCCAGCCGGGTTTCCCCATTCGGACATCTCCGGATCAAAGTCTGCTCGCGACTCCCCGGAGCTTTTCGCAGCCTGCCACGTCCTTCATCGGCTCTTGGCGCCAAGGCATCCACCCCGTGCCCTTTGTAGCTTGACCCCCTCCAGCCTCTGACCAGGTGGCCAGTCGCTGAACGGGATCGGATCGGGATCATTTCGTTTGACTACTCGGCGAAATCGAAGATTCATTCAATCTGCCGAAACATATCCAGTTGTTAAGGTGCGGCTCACCCCGAAGGGCGAACCTCCCGACATGGCCGACCGAAGCCGACCCGTCGCCCAGCGATCCGCTGGTCCGTGGCCTGCCTTCCGAGGAGGGGAGGACACGGATCAGAGGCTCGTTCGTCGGGACATGGTCCCGGGGTGATGGATCTTGGGGGGTTTCGGGGATGGGACCCGATCTCTTCGAATTGCTGCCGGCGCAGGTGCTCGAGTGGTGGTGGAGACGAGGAGACTCGAACTCCTGACCCTCTCCTTGCAAAGGAGATGCTCTACCAGCTGAGCTACGTCCCCGCGCCAGGGTGTGGGGAGTGGTGGGCGATTCTGGACTCGAACCAGAGACCTCTGCCTTATCAGGGCAGCGCTCTAACCAGCTGAGCTAATCGCCCTCCGCGGGTGGTTGCCGTGCCTGACGTTGACGACACGGTCGTCGCCGCGGACGGCTGCACCTTGACCCTTGAAGAGTGACAGGAAGTCCAGAACCGGATGCGATCGAGTGGGTTCGGTGTTCTTTCCAGGTCGCGTATCGGCCTCCGGCCTCCGATCCTTGCGGACCGGCGCCGGCGAGCTCCACCTGGCGGGGATGCTCGAGCGACCGTGCGATCAACCCTAGGAGCCATCAACGCCTCGACCCCACCAAGAGTCGAGACTCGGATCTCCCTAGAAAGGAGGTGATCCAGCCGCACCTTCCGGTACGGCTACCTTGTTACGACTTCGTCCCAATCACCAACCCCACCTTCGACGGCTGCCCCCCTTGCGGGTTGGCCCACCGGCTTCGGGTGTTGCCAGCTTTCATGACGTGACGGGCGGTGTGTACAAGGCCCGGGAACATATTCACCGCCGTATGCTGACCGGCGGTTACTAGCAACTCCGGCTTCATGCAGGCGAGTTGCAGCCTACAATCCGAACTGAGACCGGCTTTAAGGGATTAGCTCCACCTCGCGGTTTTGCAGCCCGTTGTACCGGCCATTGTAGCGTGGGTGTAGCCCAGGACGTAAGGGCCATGCTGACTTGACGTCATCCCCACCTTCCTCCGAGTTTCTCTCGGCAGTCCCGTGTGAGTGATACAACACACAGTAGGGGTTGCGCTCGTTGCGGGACTTAACCCAACATCTCACGACACGAGCTGACGACAGCCATGCAACACCTGTGGCCAGGCCCCTTGCGGGGAACCGACGTTTCCGCCGGGATCCTGGTCATGTCAAGCCCTGGTAAGGTTCTTCGCGTTGCGTCGAATTAAACCCCACGCTCCGCTGCTTGTGCGGGCCCCCGTCAATTCCTTTGAGTTTTAGCCTTGCGGCCGTACTCCCCAGGCGGGACACTTAATGCGTTAGCTTCGGCACTGGCGGGGTTGATACCACCAACACCTAGTGTCCATCGTTTACGGCTAGGACTACCGGGGTATCTAATCCCGTTTGCTCCCCTAGCTTTCGCGCCTCAGCGTCAAGAACAGGCCAGGTAGTCGCCTTCGCCACTGGTGTTCCTCCCGATATCTACGCATTTCACCACTACACCGGGAATTCCACTACCCTCTCCTGCCTTCGAGTCGATCAGTATCGAATGACCCTCCCCAGTTGAGCCGGGGGCTTTCACACTCGACTTGATCGACCGCCTGCGCGCTCTTTACGCCCAGTAAATCCGGACAACGCTTGTCACCTACGTATTACCGCGGCTGCTGGCACGTAGTTAGCCGTGACTTATTCATCAGGTACCGTCATTATCTTCCCTGATAAAAGAGGTTTACAACCCGAAGGCCTTCATCCCTCACGCGGCGTTGCTGCGTCAGACTTTCGTCCATTGCGCAAAATTCCCGACTGCTGCCTCCCGTAGGAGTCTGGGCCGTGTCTCAGTCCCAGTCTGGGTGATCGTCCTCTCAGACCACCTACCGATCGTCGCCTTGGTGAGCCGTTACCCCACCAACGAGCTAATCGGACGCAGGCCCCTCCCGAAGCGCCTTGCGGCTTTACTGGTGTGAATGAACACACCACCACATGCGGTATTAGCCACCCTTTCGGGCAGTTATTCCCCACTTCGGGGCAGGTCACCTACGCGTTACTCAGCCGTCCGCCACTAACACTCAGAGCAAGCCCCGAGTGTCCGTTCGACTTGCATGTCTCATGCACGCCGCCAGCGTTTATCCTGAGCCAGGATCAAACTCTCCAAAAAGATGCACGACCTTGCGGTCGCGACTTTTGTCCGAGGGTTTGACCACTCGCACATCCTTATCACGGATTTCCTGTCACTCTTCAGTTGTTAAGGTGCAGCAGCCGAGGCGCGAAGGCCCGCGGCGCAGACGTCGAATGATGGGGCTTGGCGGCCCAGGTGTCAAACCGGGCCACGCGACGCGTCCGGGCTTCCGAACGGTCCGTGCGACCTCCCGGGGAGGAGGCACGAGGGCGAATGGTAGGGACGCCCTCCGGGCCTGTCAAACGCCGCAGCGATGGCCCGGCGGCCGCCTCCGCCAGGGGCCGCCACGGCCTCCCGAAACCGTCAGAACAGACCGGACTCGACGAGCAGCACGAAGCCGGTGGCGCTGAGCCAGCACAGGAGCGCCAGCTCGACCGTTCCGGTCGCGCCGAACGGGCCGACGAGGATCAGCCAGAGGACGACCGCCAGCAGGGCCGCGATGCCGGCCTTGGCCAGGCGCAGCAGGATCTCGTTGACGAGGTTGCTCATCGGCCCTAGACGGCCCGGCGGCCCTGGAGGGCGCGGATCAGGGTGACCTCGTCGGCGTACTCCAGGTCGCCGCCGACCGGCAGGCCGCGAGCGATCCGGCTGACCATGCCGACGACGGGCTCGAGCCGCTCGGCCAGGTACATCGCGGTGGCCTCACCCTCGAGCGTCGGGTTGGTGGCCATGATCACCTCGACGAACGGCTCGCCGTCGCGGGCGGCCGTATCGGCGCGCTCCAGCAGCTCGCGGATCCGGAGCCGGTCGGGGCCGATCCCGTCGATCGGCGAGATCGCGCCGTTGAGGACGTGGTACAGCCCCTTGAACTCACCGGTCCGCTCGAGGGCCAGGACGTCGAGCGGCTCCTCGACCACGCACAGTCGCGTCGTGTCGCGGTTCGGGTCGCGGCAGATCGGGCAGAGCGGCTGGTCGCTGATGTTGAAGCAGCGTTCGCAGAACACGACCTTGTCGCGAACGTCGATCAGCGCGGCGGCCAGCGTTCGCGCCTCCGACTCCTGGGCACGCAGCAGGTGGAACGTCAGCCGCTGGGCGGTCTTGGGTCCGATGCCGGGCAGGCGCGCGAACGACTCGATGAGCCGGGCGACCGGTTCGATGACGGGGCTGGCCACCGAGGCGTGTGCCTACATCCCCGGCAGGCGGAGCCCACCGGTGACGGCGGACATCTTCTGCTCGGCCAGCTCGCGCGACGACCGGAGCGCGTCGTTGACCGCGGCCACGACCAGGTCCTGGAGCATCTCCACGTCGTCCGGGTCGACCGCCGATGGATCGATCGAGACGCTGACGAGCTCCTGCTTGCCGGTGACCGTCGCATTCACGACGCCGCCGCCGGCCGACCCGTCGATCAGGGTCGATTCGAGCTCGGTCTGGATCCGCAGCATCTCCTGCTGCATCTGCTGCGCCATCTTCTGCAGGTTGGCCATCCCCATGCCGGGTGTCTCCTCTCGTGGGTGCCGTGGTCGTCAGTCTGCCGGAACGGACCGTCGGCTGCAGCCCGCGACGCCGGCGATCAGCTGATCTCTCCGACGTCGACGATGTCGTCGGCGAAGATCCGGCGCGCCTCGGCGAGCACGAAGGAGGCGTCCGCAGCCTCGGTCGCCGCCGGCGGCAGCTCGACGTTCGCCACGATGCAGCGGACGTTGACCGGATGACCGAGCGCCGCCGAGATGCCCGCCTCGATCGCCGGCCGCCGGCGCTCGGCTGCGTCCTTGAGGAACGCCTGCTCCTCCGGGAAGCCGAGGGTGACGATCGCGCCGTCGACCGCGACCGGCCGGCAGGCGACGATCAGCGGCTTGGTCGGCGGATGGGCGCTCAGCTGGGCGACGATGGCCGGCCAGGCCGCGAGCAGCTGTTCGAGCTCCGGGTCCGCGGCGGCTGGGGTCTTCGGCGGCGTCGGCGGGCGTCTGGGGAGCGGCTGGAGTCGGGGGCGCGTCGGCCGGCGTGGGGGTCGCGGCGGCGGTGGCGGGCGCGGCGGGTGCCTCGGGCGGGGCGGATGGCGTCGGTGCGGCGGGGGCCTCGGGCGCGGACGTCGTCGGAGCGATCGTGTCGTCTGCGTCGGCTCGTGGCCGTGTCGGTGTCGGCGCGGGCGCGGCTGCCGCGGCCTCGACCGTGGCCGGGGTCTCCTTGCCGCGGGTCGATCGTGTTGCCGCGGCGGGTGGCGCCGGCGTCGCGGTGGCCGGGGCCTCGACGGGCGGCGTGACGGGTGACGTCGCCGGCTCCGGCTTCGCGGCCGGTCGCTGCGCGGCCGGGGACGGAGCCGCGGAGCCGGTCGGCATCGAGGCAACGTCGCTCGACGACGGGGCGCCCGGCGCGAACATCGCGAGCTCCAGCTGGAAGCGGAGACCGCCGATGCCGGCCCGGTTCGGGTCGATCGCGGCCAGCCGGCGACCGGCGGCGGCCAGGGCGGCCGGCTCGTGGCGCACGGCGGCCGGATCGGCAAGGCCGGCCATCAGCTCGGCGCGGATGGTGTCGACCGCCTGGTCGAGCAGCGCCCGGACGTCCCGGCCGCGCTCGTCGAGCGTCTCGAGGAGGGCCACGCCGGCCGCGCCGTCGCCGCGGACCAGGTGATCGACGAACGTGTCCACGACCTCGGCGTCGGCCAGACCGAGCAGGTCGCGGACGGTCGCCTCGTCGATCCGGTCGGGTGCGGCCGACAGGAGCTGGTCGAGCATCGACTCCGCGTCGCGCATGCCGCCGGCGGCCAGCCGGGCGATCAGGTGGACCGCGGCCGCATCGGCGACCCGGCCATCCGCCTCGAGGATCCGGTTGAGCTTGCCCTCGATCTCCGCGACCGTGAGGCGGCGGACGTCGAACCGCTGGAGTCGCGACAGGATGGCCGGCGGGAAGCCCGACGGCTCGGTCGAGGCGAACATGAAGATGACGAAGTCGGGCGGCTCCTCGAGCGACTTCAGCAGCGCGTTCCAGGCGTCCCGGGTGATCTGGTGCGCCTCGTCGAGGATGTAGACCTTGCGGCGGAGCTGGCCGGGCGGATACGGGAGGCGTTCGCGGAGGTCGCGGACGGCATCGATGCCGCGGTTGCTGGCGGCGTCGATCTCGATCAGGTCGAGGGTCGTGCCCTCACGGATCGAGACGCACGACGGGCAGCGGTCGCAGGCGTCGCCGTCCTGGAGGTCGGTGCAGTTGACGGCCTTGGCCAGGATCCGGGCGAGCGACGTCTTGCCCGTGCCGCGCGGTCCGACGAAGAGGACGGCGTGGCTGACCCGGTCCGCGCGGACGGCGTTCCGGAGCGTCTCGACGACCGCTTCCTGGCCGACGATCTCCCCGAATGTCTGGGCACGCCAGCGCCGGTAGAGCGCCTGGTGCGGCACGGTCGGCGTCACGACCTCCTCCGATCCGTGGCGGGCAGCTGGAGTCGAATTGCCGTGCACCCTCCGTCGACCAGAACGCTCTTCGTGCCCACCATGACGAGCGGCTCGGACCAGGCCGTTCCGCGGCACTCGACGATGATCGCTTAGTGCTGCTTCCTTCCGGACCTGACACGGTTCGCGGTTCGCCGATGCGCGGGACCCGGTCCTCAACGTCGCTCGTCGGGCGGCATCCGAGAACGGAGACCTCGGGAGGGGATTCAGCCCTGCTATAGCGGATTGCAGGTACAGGGCACCGCTAGTTCCCCGCCTAGCACGGCTCGGGAAGGATAACCCGTCCCGCCGCGACGCGACGAGAGCGTGCCGCGACGAGCCCTCGAAGCGAGGCGTGACCCAGCGCGCCGTCAGGGCGGCGAGGCGAAGGCGGAGCCGAGGACCGGAGCGAGCGCACCCGCAGGTGCGTGAGCGAGGACCGGAGGCGACAACGCACGCATGGGCGTCATCCGCGGCGTGCGGAGGTGGCGGAGAGGGCGGGATTCGAACCCGCGACGGGTTGCCCCGAACCGCATTTCCAGTGCGGCGCCATAGTCCACTAGGCGACCTCTCCCCCGAAGGCAGCGGAGCCCGCCGGAGGGAGGCTGGCAGGTCCGGGTTGGGTCGAATGTGGCGGAGAGGGCGGGATTCGAACCCGCGGTGCTTTCGCACACCGCTTTTCGAGAGCGGCACCATCAACCACTCGGACACCTCTCCGCGGGAGAGGATACCAAACGCCGAGAGTCGACCCCGCCGAAGCGGCTCGGTCAGCCCGTGGCGAGCGGCGCGAAGAGCGCCTCGGCCTCGTCCCGGCGGATCCCGCTCACGACCTTGATCCGGCGCGGCAGGGCGGGATGCTGGGCCAGCTGGATGATCGTCCCGGCGGCGCCGTCGCGGGTGTTGGCGACCGCGAAGACGAGCGCCTCGACGTCGCTCTCGAGCAGCGCCCCGACGCACATCGCGCAGGGCTCCTGGGTCGCGAAGATCGTCGCGTCGGCGAGACGCACCGTGCCCAGCTTGCGGGCGGTCTCGCGCAGGGCCACCACCACGGCGTGGGCGGTCGGGTCGTTGGCCTCCTGGACCCGGTCGTGGGCCCGGACGACCATCGCCTCGTCGACGACGGCCACGGCTGCGATGGGCCGCTCGCCGCGTTCGAGGGCGAGCCTGGCCTCGGCCAACGCCTCGCCCATGAACAGCTCGTAGTTCATGGTCCGATGCTAGCAGACGGTCCGCTCCCGACCGTCGCGGGGCGGCTCCATCCGATACCGGAACGCAACGGACCGGGCGCGGTCGGAGCGGTAGCATGACGCGCGCAGTGACAGACACACGACGGATCGCGATCCTGACCGGCGGCGGCGACGTGCCCGGGCTCAACGCGGTCATCAAGAGCGTCGTCTACCGGGCGACCGAGGTCGGCTACACGGCGCTCGGGCATCCGCCGCGGCTGGGAGGGCCTGACCCACCTGCGTCCCGGCGCAGAGCCCGATCCGGACTACCTCCGGCCGCTCGATCGGACCAACACCCGGACCATCGAGCGGACCGGCGGCACGATCCTGCACACCTCCCGGACGAACCCGCGCAAGATGCGCGGCGGCCGGCCTGCCCGCCTGGATGCCCGAGGCGGAACGCGCCCGGTATGCCGTGGACGACGACCTCTACGACCTGACGCCGCGCGTGCTCGACAACCTCCACGAGCTCGGGGTCGACGTGCTGGTCACCATCGGGGGCGACGACACGCTGTCCTACTCGCAGGTCCTGGTGAACCACGGCGTGCCCCTGATGGCGATCCCCAAGACGATGGACAACGACGTCCAGGGCACCGAGTACTGCATCGGCTTCTCGACGGCGATCACCCGGGCCAAGGAAGCGATCAACCGCCAGCGGACGACGCTCGGCAGCCACGAGCGGATCGGGGTCTTCCGGATCTTCGGGCGCGACGCGGGCTTCTCCGCGCTCTACACCGCGTATGTGACCTCGGCCCGCTGTGTCATCCCCGAGGCGCCGTACGACCTGGATGCGCTGTGCGCCCTGCTGGCCGCCGATCACGCGGCCAACCCGAGCCACTACGCGTTCGTCGTCACCGCCGAAGGGGCGATCTGGCGCGGCGCGCAGATGGTCGATGTCGGCGGCGCCGACGCGTTCGGCCACCGCCACAAGGCCGACATCGGCGAGGCGCTGGCGTTCGAGATCCGCGAGCGGACCGGCATCGAGACGCTCGCGTCCGAGCTGACCTACGACCTCCGGAGCGGCGAGCCCGATTCGCTCGACTCGCTGGTGGCCACGACCTTCGCCAACATCGCGATGGACCTCATCGAGGGTGGCGTCACCGGACGGATGATGGCGATCCAGGACGGCAAGTACGCCCACACCGGCCTGCCCGACCCGGCCCTCGGGCCGCGGCGGGTGGACGTCCCGGCGATGTACAACACGGAACGGTTCCGCCCGCGCTACAACGGAAAACTGGGCGACCCCATGCTCCTGGTCGGCCTCGACTGAACGGAGGATCGGGCCGATGGGCGGTGCCGGCGAAGGCGGCGTCCGAGCACCGGAGCGAGCGCACCCGCAGGTGCCTGAGCGAGGAGCGCAGGCGCCAACGAACGCCCGCGCCGTCCAGCGGGCCGCCGTCCTAGGCGTCGAGGGCCGAGAGAGCCCTGATCGCCCGTGCCAATGCGGACATGTCGTCGTCGCCGTGGCCGCCGGCCACGAGGCCGGTCTCGAGCTGGGCGGCCAGGGCGCTCACGGGCAGCGCTGCGCCGAGCTGCCCGGCCAGGTCGAGGGCGATGCCCGAGGTCCTTGCGGTGGAGCGCCACCTTGAACCCGAGCGGGTAGTCGTTGGCGAGCATCCGGCCGCTCCGGTTGGCCAGGACCCAGCTCTGCGCCGCTCCCCCGCCGAGGGCGCCGATGACCTGCTCGACGTCGAGGCCGGCCTTGATCGCCAGGACGATGCCCTCGGCGACGCCCAGGTAGGTGCCGGCCAGGATGACCTGGTTGACGGCCTTGACCGCCTGGCCGGCGCCGATCGGGCCGACGTGGGTGATCGTCCGGCCCATGGCGGTCAGGACGGGCCGGGCCTTCTCGACGTCGGCCGCGTCGCCGCCCACGAAGATCGTCAGCGTCGCGTTGCGGGCGCCCTCGCTCCCGCCCGAGACGGGGGCGTCGACCATGCGCAGCTCGCGCTCCGCCAGTCGCGCGGCGAAGTCCCAGCTGCCCGACGGGGCGATGGTCGAACAGTCGACGATGAGCGTCCCCGGTCGGGCGCCGTCGACGACGCCGTCCGGGCCGAACAGCACGGCCTCGACGTCCGGCGTGTCCGAGACGCACATGACGACGATGGACGAATCGGCCACGGCCTGGGCCGCGGTCGGGGCCATGACGACGCCGAGATCGGCGAGCTCGTCGGCGCGACCGGGCGTCCGGTTCCAGCCGGTGACGGTGAACCCGGCACGCGCGAGGTTGGCCGCCATCGCGGCCCCCATCGTGCCGAGGCCGAGGAAGGCGACGCGCCCTCGTTCGGGTGAGGGATCCCCGGTCATGACGTCTGTGCCGGGCCGTCCGGCGGGGCGGGCTCCGCGGGCGATTCCGTGGCCGGAGGGGCGCCTTCGGCCGGGGCGGCCGCCGCAGCGTCGGTGGCCGCGGCGCCGTCAGCCGTGTCGGCCGCGCGGCGTCACCGGTCGCCGCCTCGCCGTCGGTCGTCGGCGGCGGGAACTCGTCGGTCGAGTTGCGGCCGCGGGCGATGAGGAACGCCGCGAGCGCCGCGATGACCGCGATCAGGATGATGATCCCGAGCAGGTTGCTGTCGTCCGACCGTCCCCGATCCGGAGCCGGTGCGGCGCTGGGCGCCGGACTCGGGGTTGCGCTCGGGCTCGGGCTCGGCGCCACGGCGACCGGGGTCACGACGATCTGGACCCCGCTCTTCGGGTTGCCGTTGGTGATGACCGGGACGCCCGCCACGTTGCGCCAGGTCTGGCCCTCGTCGCCGACCTCGGCGGTGACGACGTAGTCCTGGTTCGGCTGGATGTCCGTGATGGCGTACGGGACGGAGAAGGCCGCCGGGAGACCGGCGCCGATGTTCCGGACGTCGATGCCGAGCGACTCACCGGTCGCCGGGTCGACCAGGACGGTCATCGAATAGGCGGTCGCCGTCGGCGCGAGGCCGACCGCGGTCACCTGTCCGGTGACGGCACCCTTCAGCAGGTCGGGCCGATAGGCCAGCGTGATCGCGACGTTGGTCGGATTGCCCTTGGTCAGGACCGGGACGCCGTGGGCGGTCACCCAGACGTTGTCACCGTCGACGATCGTCGCCTGGAGCGTGTAGGTCGACGATGGGTCGATGGTGGCCGAGCCGAGGTCCAGGCTGAAGGACACCGGGACCGACGTGACGTCCCGGTCGATCTCCGAGGCGACGATCGAGCTCTCGGTCACCCTGGCCGAGCCGCGGACCAGCGCCACGACCGCGAAGGCGTCGCCGCTCAGCTGATGCGGCTCCTTGTAGGTCAGGGTCCCCGTCACCGGGCCGGTGATCGGCGTGGGGGTCGGGACGCCCGACGGCAGCGGCGTCGGCGTGGGTGTCGGCGATGGTGTCGGCGTCGGGCTCGGCGATGGGCTGGGGGTCGGCGACGGGGACGGGCTCGGAGTCGGCGACGGGGACGGCGTCGGGACGGCGGTGGGGGTCGGGGTGGCCGTCGGTGCCGGCGTCGGCGTCGGAGCGGGTGTGGCGGTCGGAGCCGGTGTGGCGGTCGGCGCTGCCGTGGGGCCGGGGGTGGGCGTCGCCGTTGGCGCGGCCGACGGAGCGACCGACGGGGCGGCCGACGGAGCGACCGACGCGGACGGGGCCGCGCTGGCGGCGCTCGACGGGACCGGCACACCGGTGGGCGCCGCGGTCACCGGGAGGTCGACGGTCGGTGTCGCGGTCCCCCCGCTGATGGCCGTCACGCCGTCGCGGTTCTGCCAGACGTTGGCGCCGTCGACGACGCCGCCCTTGACGACGTAGGTCGCGGCCGGGTCGATGACCGACGGGTCGTAGCCGATCGCGAAGGACAGGCTGGTCGGGCCGGCGGCCTGCGTGGTCTGGGCGCTGACCGGCAGGACCTGGCGCGCGACGAGCGTCCCGGTCTCCACCTTGATCAGGGCCGCGATGGTGACCGCCGATGGCGACAGGGTCGTCGCCGCCGGCGGGAGGATGGCGCCACCGACGGTCCCGCCCGGGTTGGCCTGGACGCTGGGGAGGACGAGGTCGATGCCCTTGGTCGGCCCGCCGGTGATGACCGGCTCGCCGCTGGTGTTCTGCCAGGTGGCGCTCCCGTCCGAGATGGTCGCGAAGAGGGCGTACGAGTGGGTCGGATCGATGGTGGTCCCGTCGACCAGCACGGAGAAGTCGATCGGCACGCTGGCCGGAGCGTCGATCCGCTGCTGGCCGATGACGACGCCGGCGTCCGCGGTGGCGGTCGTGTCGACGATCGTGACGATCGCGACGGCTGCCGGCGTGAGGGTGACCGTCTCCTCGGTGGTCAGCGAGCCGGTGACCGAGCTGTTGGCGGCGATGGCCGGGATGACGAACAGCCCGCTCAGCAGCGCGAGGGCGACCCCGAGCAACCCGAGCCGTCGAAGGGTGGGACGCGAACGGAACACGGCAAGACCTCAGGGCTTCAGGGAAGGACGGGGCGCATCCTCCGCACCCCGACCGTCCATCGAAGCCTAGCAGGCCGTCGGAGCCCGGCGTTCCATCGCCGGGCTCCGAGCACGGATCCGGGCTAGCCCCGGCTCGGACCCGCCGGCTCGCCCAGGAAGTCCTTGGTGATGATCTCCTGATCGACCGCGTCCTGGCCGACATAGCAATCCCACGTCAGGCCGGCCTCATCTCGTCCGATGCAACCACCGGCGATCTTCCCGGCGACGACCAGGGTCTCCTTGGTGCCGAGGTAGCCGGGACCGTCGACGGTCGGTGCGGTCGCGAGCGTGCACCGGAAGGCGCCGTTCGAGCCCTGGTGGGCGCAGGTCGGGTCGGTCTGGTCGAACAGGACGGCGCCGGCCGGCATCGCGGCCTCGATCTGCTTCGGGCTGAACAGGCCGGCCGCCGCCGCGGTCCCGGTGCCGATGACGGCGAGGATGACGACGGCGAGGGCGACCCGCCGGATCGGGCGCGGACGCCCGCGGCGCACGTCGCGCTCGGTCGCCCGGCTGAGCTCGTCGCCGAGCTCCTGGAGTCTCGGCTGGGGTGTGGTCAGGCTCACGGAGGTCTCTCCTTCGCTGTCGATGGTGGTCATGGATCAGCCGCCCGACGCTGCTTCGAGACGGCGGCGGATCGAGCGGAGCCCGCGGTGGACGCGGACGCGGGCGGCCTGCGGCGAGATGTCGAGCTCGCCGGCGACCGTCTCGTACGCCTGGTCCGCGAGGACCCGGAGCTCGATCGCCCGACGCTGGCCGTCGGGCAGGCTCGCCAATGCGGCCGTGAGGTCGTCGTCGAGGCCGTCGAGCCAGGATTCGTCGACCGCCACGGGATGCGGGGCGAGCTCCAGCTGGAGGCGATCCCGGGCGGACCGTTCCAGGGCATGTCGGCGGACCGAGGCGGACAGGACGTGCCGGGCGATCCCGAACAGCCACGGAGCCGCGGTGCCCTCCCCGTGGTCCGTGAAACGCTCGCGCGAGATCCACGCCTGGGCGAAGGTCTCGGCGGTCAGGTCGATGGCGGCATCCGCGTCGCGCGTCCGGCGGAGCAGGAAGCCGTGGATGCGTTCGGCGTGCCGGTCGTAGAGCTGGCGGAAGGCCGCCGGGTCGCGTCGCGCGTCCCGGAGTAGGTCCGCGTCGGCCGGTGGGTCGTGGGGGTCGGGGCGTGCCATGAAGGTCTCCGAGCGGGTTCGATCACCCATACATGGCGGGAGCGGCGGCATCCGTTACACGGCGCCTGTCAGGCGCGATCGTGGCGCCGCGGCGGCGCGCGGCCACGAGGCTGTGATCATCGGAAAGTGGCGCGCCCGGCGGGACTCGAACCCACGACCTTTAGGTCCGCAACCTAACGCTCTATCCACTGAGCTACGGGCGCACGCGCTGGAGGGCTGGCGGAGAGGGAGGGATTCGAACCCTCGATGCAGGTTACCCCACATGGCGGTTTAGCAAACCGCTGCACTAGACCTCTATGCGACCTCTCCGTCGCGACAGCGGCCGGAATCCTATCATGGAGTCTTCGCCCCACCCGACCCGCCCGAATGGCGTGCCCCCGAAGGAGCCAGCATGCTCAGCGCCGACCTCCGAAAGCTCCTGATCGCCCAGATCGGCAACGAGCTGGCCGCTCACCAGCTGTACCTGGCGATCGCCACGTACTTCGAGCGTCAGAGCCTCGATGGCTGGGGCAAGCTCTTCCGCGAGCAGTCGATCGAGGAGGCCCAGCACGCGCAGAAGATCATCGACTTCCTGATCGACAACGACGTGGACTTCGACCTGCCGGCGCTCAAGGCGACCTCCACCCGGTTCGACTCGCCCGCTGCGGCGGCGCGCAAGGCGCTCGAGTCCGAACGGACGGTCGCCGCGCAGTTCGACCGGGCCGCGAGCGTCGCTGTCGCGAACGGCGATCACCGCGGCTTCCAGTTCCTCCAGTGGTTCATCGAGGAGCAGGTCGAGGAGGAGTCCAAGCTCCAGCACGTGGTCGACCTCATCGAGAGCGGCATCAACCTGTTCCAGGCCGAAGCGAACCTGGCCTCGCTCGAGTAGGCCCATGACCGAGGCGCACCGGGCGCGCGAGGCGCAGCTCCAGGCCGCCACGATCGGGGGACCGACCCGGGTGGACGGGCCGATCTTCCTCGCCGACTACGACCCGGCCTGGCCCGTGCTGTACGAACGGGAGGCGGCCCGCGTGCGCGGCATCCTCGGCGACCGCGTCCTCCTGCTCGAGCACGCCGGCTCGACATCGGTCCCGGGTCTCCCGGCCAAGCCGATCGTCGACATGCTGCTGGCGGTCGCGGATTCGGCCGACGAGCCCGCCTACGTCCCCGCGATGGAGGCCGCCGGCTACCGGCTCCGGATCCGCGAGCCCGCGTGGCACGAGCACCGGCTGTTCAAGGGTCCGGACATCGACATCAACCTCCACACGTTCAGCGCCGGCTCGTCCGAGATCGACCGGATGCTCGCCTTCCGCGACCGGCTCCGCACGCACGAGGACGAGCGGGAGCGGTACCTGGCGACGAAGCGGGAGCTGGCCGCCCGTCACTGGGTCTTCGTCCAGGACTACGCCGATGCGAAGGGCGAGGTCGTCGAGGGGATCATCGCGCGAGGTCTGGCCGAGGCCGGCGGGACCGCGCCGCGTTGACAGCGAGCGCGCCAATCGATACCGTCCGGGCACGCACATGAGCCACCCCTTCTACTTTCGATGCCCGGCATGACGCTCCCAGGTCGCTGAGACCACGGGGCACGGGTCGTGCCGGGCAAACGAGGCAGAGGCGAGACCTCTGCTTTTTTGTTTTGTGCCGGTCGACCGACTGAGGAGACACCAACGCGATGTTCGTGGTGATGACCGTCGGCGCCACCGAGGCCGAGATCCTCGGCGTCAAGAGCCAGATCCTGGCCGAGGGCCTGACGCCGTTCGACCACGTCGGCGCCGAGCGGACGACGATCGCCGTCGTCGGCGAGATCGGCTCGCGCAAGCCGGCGCTGCTCGAGCGCTTCGGCCGGCTGGCCGGCGTCGAGCGGGTCACCCCGATCTCCCGGCCGTTCAAGCTGACCTCGCGCGAGTTCCACCCCGAGGACACCGTCATCCCGATCCTGGACACGGTCATCGGGGATGGCTCGCTGACGATGATGGCCGGGCCGTGCTCGATCGAGAGCCGGGAGCAGCTGTTCGAGACGGCCGACGCGGTCAAGGCGGCCGGTGCCACGATCATCCGCGGTGGCGCGTTCAAGCCGCGCACCTCGCCGTACTCGTTCCAGGGCCTGGGCATCCAGGGCCTGCGCTTCCTGGCTGAGGTCCGCGAGCGGACCGGCCTGCCGGTCATCACCGAGGTGATGGAGCCGAGCCAGGTCGACATCGTCGCCGAGTACGCGGACATCCTCCAGATCGGCACCCGGAACATGCAGAACTACTCGCTCCTGCGCGACGTCGGCCGGGTCGCCCGCCCGGTCATGCTCAAGCGTGGCTACGGCGCGACGGTCGAGGAGTTCCTGATGGCCGCCGAGTACATCGTCAGCTCCGGCAACCCGAACGTGATCCTGTGCGAGCGGGGCATCCGGACGTTCGAGACGTACACCCGCAACACGCTCGACCTGGCCGCCGTCCCGCTCCTCCACCGGCTGACCCACCTGCCGATCGTGGTCGACCCGAGCCACGCGACCGGCAAGCGCTGGCTGGTCAAGCCGCTGGCCGTCGGCGGCGTCGCGGTCGGGGCCGACGGGATCATGGTCGAGGTCCACCCGAACCCGGACGAGGCGCTGTCCGACGCGGAGCAGCAGCTCGATTTCGCGATGTTCAGCGACATGATGGATGCCATCCGGCCGGTCCACGCGTCGGTCCGCTCCCTGTACGGGTCGCCCGCGGCGCGAGCCGGCGGATGAGCGCGCCCGCGATGTCCGGTGGCTCCGCCGCCCGCGTCCGCGGGAGCGGCCGGCTGCGCGGCGACCTCCACCTGCCGGGCGACAAGTCGATCAGCCATCGGGCCCTGATCCTGGCCGCGCTGGCGACCGGCGAGAGCCGGATCGCCGGTGCCGGCGACGGGGCCGACGTCCGATCGACGGCCGCGGTCATGGCGGCGCTCGGGGCGACCGTCGATCGGATCGAGGGCGACGGGCCGACGGTCGGCTACCGGGTGGTCTCGCCGGGGGCGGACGGCCTGGTCGAACCGGACGGGATCCTCGATTGCGGCAACTCCGGCACGAGCCTGCGGCTGATCAGCGGCATGCTCGCCGGGCTGCCTCTGACCGCGGTCCTCGACGGCGACGATTCGTTGCGCCGCCGACCGGTCGCTCGTATCATCGAGCCACTGCGCTCGATGGGCGCCACCCTCCACGGCCGTCGCAACGACTCCCTTCCACCACTGACCGTGGTCGGTCGCACCCCGCTCCGGGCGATCGAGTACACGACCGCCGTCCCGAGCGCGCAGGTGAAGTCGGCGATCCTGCTGGCCGGGCTGCGGGCGGATGGCAGGACGACGGTCCGCGAGGCGGTCGCGACGCGCGACCACACCGAACGGATGCTCCGGGCGCGGGGCGTGCCGGTCGAACGGACCGATGGGGCCGATGGCTCGGTGGCCTGGACAGTTGACGGAGGCAGGGCAGTGGCGGCGATCGCGGAACAGGTCCCGGGCGATGTCTCGGCGGCGGCGTTCTGGCTCGTCGCGGGCGCGGTCCACCCGGATGCCGAGCTCGTCATCCACGACGTCGGTGTCAATCCGACCCGCCGCGCGGTCATCGACATCCTGCGCTCGATGGGCGCCGACATCGACGAACGGCCCCACGCCGAGGGGCCCGACGACGGCGTCGGCGAGCCGCTGGCCGACCTGGTCGTCCGCTCATCGTCCCTCCACGCCGTCGACCTCGGGCCGGCCGAGGTGGCCGCGGCGATCGACGAGATCCCGATCCTGTGCCTTGCCGCGGCCGCCGCGGACGGCACGACGGTCATCCGCGGGGCGGGCGAGCTGCGCCACAAGGAATCGGACCGGATCGAGGGCACGGCCGCCGGTCTGCGCGCCCTGGGCGCCCGGATCGAGATCGACGGCGACGACCTGCGCATCACCGGCGGGGCGATCCTGCACGGCGCCGAGACCGACAGCCTCGATGATCATCGCCTGGCCATGACCTTCGCGATCGCCGGCCTGATCGCCACCGGCGAGACGACGGTCGGGCCGTCCGGGCGCTGCCGCCATCTCCTATCCGGGTTTCTTCGACGACCTCGAAAGGGTGCGAGCATGACGAAGCGCGTGATCCTCATCGGGCATCCGGTGGCGCATTCGCTGTCGGGCGCGATGCAGCAGGCGGCGTTCGATTCGCTCGGCATCGACGCGACCTACGAGCTGTGGGACCGCTCGCCGATGGCCCTGGCGGGCGCCATCGAGGAGATCCGCGGCGACGACTTCCTCGGTGCCAACGTCACGATCCCGCACAAGGAGCGGGTCGTCCCCCTGGTGGACCGGCTGACCGACGAGGCGCACGTCACGGGCGCGGTCAACACCATCACCCGCGAGGGCAAGCGGCTGATCGGCCACAACACGGACGTGCCGGGCTTCAAGGTCGCGCTCGACCGGCTCGTCGGCAAGCAGAAGATGCCGCGCCAGGCCGTCGTCCTCGGGGCGGGCGGGGGCGCCCGGGCCGTCGTCTACGGACTGATCACCGAGGGGTTCCAGCGGATCGTGGTCTTCAATCGCCACCTCCATCGCGCGGAGGGCCTGGTCAAGCACTTCGGCCGGAGCGCAGCGCACATGGAGCTGCGAGCGATGCCGTGGCACGACTCGATCATCGAGTCGGAGCTGGCCAAGACGCGGGTGCTGGTCAACGCGACCTCGATCGGTCTGGCCAGCGACGTGAGCCCGATCCCGGCCGAGATCCTCCATGGCGACCTGCTGGTGCTCGACCTCATCTACGCCCAGACCGCCCTGCTGCGAGCCGCCGCGTCGGCCGGGGCGACGGTCGCCGACGGCGAGTCGATGCTCCTCCACCAGGGTGCCGCGGCGTTCACGCTGTGGACGGGCCAGGCGGCTCCGCTCGACCTGATGCAGACGAAGCTCGCCGAGGCACGGGCCGGCGGGCTCCGGTCGGCCGAGGGCGAGCCGAGCGGCGCGGCGGCCGACGACGCCCCCGAGCCGGGCAACGACCGGGCGGCGGCGGGCGATGGGCGTGCGGCCGATGCGGCCGGCGACGACGCGACGGCCGATGCGACCGGCGCGACCGACGCGCCGACGGGCCTGATGCGGACGCGCCGACCGACGGCGAACCGGCGACCGCCGGCACCGCCGACTGATCGTCCGGCCACGAGCGACGCAGAGCGCGATCGATGGGCGCCTTCCGTTTCCTGACGGCCGGTGAATCGCACGGCCCTGCGCTCGGCGCGACGATCGAGGGCGTGCCGGCGGGTCTGGCCATCACGGCCGACGCCCTGGCGGTCGATCTCGCCCGTCGCCAGAAGGGCTACGGCCGCGGCGCCCGCCAGGCGATCGAGCAGGACCGGGCCGAGATCCTCGGCGGCGTCCGCCATGGCCTGACCCTCGGGTCGCCGATCCTCCTGCTCGTGCGCAACCGCGACTGGGAGAACTGGACCCAGGTCATGGCCGTCGAACCGCTCGACGCGACGGCCGCGGCCGCCCTCCACGACGCGGCGGCGGACGGCAACAAGCGCGCGACGCCGGTGACCCGTGTCCGTCCCGGTCATGCCGACCTGGCGGGCGCCCTCAAGTACGGCTTCAACGACGTCCGCAACGTCCTCGAACGGGCGTCGGCCCGCGAGACCGCCGCCCGGGTGGCGGCCGGCGGGGTCGCCCGCGCGTTCCTGCGCGAGCTCGGCATCGAGACCTGGTCGTTCACCGCCGAGGTGGGTGGCGTCGCGCTCGACCCGGCCAAGGCGACACGGTCGCGCGACGAGGCCGACGCGTCGCCGCTCCGCTGCCCGGATGCGGACGCAGAGGCCGCGATGATCGCCCGGATCGACGAGGCGCGGTCGGCCGGGGACACGGTCGGGGGCGTCTTCGAGGTCGTCGTCCACGGCCTGCCGATCGGGCTCGGGTCGTACGTCCACTGGGACCGCCGGCTCGACGCCGCGCTGGCCGCCGCGGTCATGAGCATCAACATCGTCAAGGGCGTCGAGTTCGGTCTCGGCTTCGAGCAGACCCGCCGGTTCGGGTCGGCCGTCCACGACGTCATCGAGGGTCGCGCCGACGACGGCCGCTGGATCCACCGGACCAACAACGCCGGCGGCCTGACCGGCGGCGTGACCAACGGCGAGCCGCTCGTGGTCCGTGGCGCGGTCAAGCCGATCTCGACGCTCGCCCGACCGCTGCCGTCGGCCGACCTGGTCACCGGCGAGGCCGTCGACAAGGCGCACTACGAGCGGAGCGACATCAGCGTGGTGCCGGCGGCGGGTGTCGTGGCCGAGGCGATGGTGATGCTGACGCTGGCCACGTTCGTGCTCGAGAAGTTCGGGGGCGACACGATGGACGACGTCCGGGCCGCGCTGGACCACTACCGGGCACGGATCGCGTCGACACCCGAGGCGCCCGTCGCCGGCGGCCGGCGGACGGCCGAGGTCCCCGCCACGCACGGCCTGAGCGGCACCGACGAGGCCGGCTCCGGCGGCGACGATTGAGGCCGGGACCGTGGACATCGTCCTGATCGGGCTGCCCGGCAGCGGCAAGAGCGTCGTCGGGCGACGGCTGGCGCACCGCCACGCGGCCAGCTTCATCGACCTCGACGACCGGATCGAGTCGACCGCCGGCCGGTCGATCCCGGAGATCTTCGAGGAGGACGGCGAGCCCGCCTTCCGGGCCATGGAGCGCGCGGCGATCGCCGACCTCGGCCCGGCCGACGAGGCGCCCGACGTCCGCCGGGTGATCTCGACGGGTGGCGGCGCCGTGGTCGACCCACGGAACCGATGGGCGCTCTATCGCGGTCGGAGCGCGGTCTGGCTCGACGGCCGGCCCGAGGTCCTTGCCCAGCGGCTGCGCCGCTCGCCGCACGTCCGGCCGCTCGTGACCGGTCGCGACCCGATCGGCACGTTGCGCGATCTCGCGGTCCGGCGCGAGCGGTTCTACGCGGCCGCCGGCATCCACCATGCAGGCGTCGGCGAGGTGCAGGGTGTCGTCGACGCGATCGAGGCGCAGCTGCGTCCGGCCGACACGACGGACGGGACCACCCTGCTGCGGGCGGTCACGCCGATCGGCCGGTTCGTGCTGGGCGACGGGATGGCCGGCTCGGCGCTGGCCGCCGAGCTCGACGCGCTCCGGGCACGCCGGGCCATCGTCATCAGCGAGCCGGGGGCGTGGGCCGCCGTCGGTCAATCGCTCGCGGACGGCCTGCGTGCGGACGGCCGCGAAGTCGAGGTGGTCATGCTGCCCGAGGGCGAAGCGGCGAAGCGCCTGGACGTCGTCGAGACGGCGGGTCGCGAGCTGGCGAGGCTGCGCGTCGAGCGGGGCGAGGTGCTCGTCGCGATCGGTGGCGGCGCGCTGGGCGACACGGCCGGGTTCCTGGCCGCGATCTATCTGCGCGGCATCCGGTCCATCCAGGTCCCGACGACGCTCGTCGCACAGATCGATTCGTCCATCGGTGGCAAGACCGGCGTGGATCTGCCGGAGGGCAAGAACCTGCTCGGGGCGTTCCACCAGCCCGCCGCGGTCGTGATCGACATCGCGCTGCTCCGGACGCTCCCCGAGCGTCAGCTTCGGGCCGCGCTCGGCGAGGCGGTCAAGATGGCGGCCCTGGGTGACGAGCGGCTGTTCGCGCTGCTCGAGCGGGACGGTGCCGCGATCGCCCGCGGCGATGACGGCGTCTTCGCGTCCGGCGTCCTCGCCGAGGTGGTCGAGCGGGCGGCCTGGGCGAAGGTGGAGGTCGTGCTGGCCGACGAGCGCGAGCGCGGCGCGACCGGCGGCCGCATCACGCTCAACCTCGGGCACACCGTCGGTCACGCCGTCGAGGCGGCCGCCGGCTACGCGGCGCTCCTGCACGGCGAGGCGGTCGCATACGGACTCCGCGCTGCCGCCCGGATCGGTCTGGAGGCCGGGGTGACGCCACCGGACCGCGCCGCCCGGATCGAGCGGCTGCTCGACGACGTCGGGCTGGCCACCGACCCGCTCCCCTACCCGCTCGAGGCCGTCCTGGCCCACATGGCCACGGACAAGAAGCACCAGGCCGGCCGGCTCCGGTGGGTCCTGCCGACCGCCGACGGCGTCGTCGTCCGCGATGACATCGAGCCCGCCCTCGTCGAGCGGGCCGTGGCCGGCCTCCTGGCCGTGCCGAGCGCGAGGGGGACATGACCCGCGTCCTCGTCCTCCAGGGTCCCAACCTCAACCTCGTCGGGACGCGCGAGCCGGAGATCTACGGCTACGACACGCTCGAGGAGATCCACGCCGGCATCGCCGCCCGCGCGACGGAGCTCGGGCTGGAGGTCGACTTCTTCCAGTCGAACCACGAGGGCGCGCTGATCGATCGCCTGCACCAGCGCGATTTCGACGTCGCCATCGTCAACGCCGGCGGGCTGACCCACACGAGCGTGGCGCTGCGCGACGCCCTGCTCGCGGTCCAGCGGCCGTTCATCGAGGTCCACCTGTCCGATCCGTCCAAGCGCGAGGCCTTCCGGCAGGTCAACTTCCTCCACGATGTCGCGCTCGAATCGATCGTCGGCCAGGGTGCCCGGGGCTATCACCTGGCCCTCGAGGCGATCGCCCGGCGATCGGGCGGCGCCGGTGGCTAGGCCGACCTCGGGACGCGGCGAGAGCGCCGAGCTGCGCCGGCTCCGGCAGCAGATCGACACCATCGATCGGCGGATCGTGGCACTCCTCAACGAGCGCGCGGGCCTGGCGCGCGAGGCCGGGCGGGTCAAGGCGGCAGAGGGTCGCCGGGCGATCCGTGACGCCGAACGCGAGCGGGAGGTCCTCCTCCGGGTGACGATGGCCAACGAGGGACCGCTCGGGCAGGCGGACCTGCTCGCGCTCTATCGGCGCCTCATGGCCGCCACCCGTGCGCTCGAGGCGCGGGACCGGGCGGCCCGGTCGGGACCGACGATCGTCTCGCCACCCGGGTCCGACCCCGATCGTGACGACTGACGGGCGACCGCCGAGGACGCGGTTCGCACCGGCGCCGACCGGCCATCTCCATCTCGGACACGTGGCGAACGCGATCTTCGTCTGGGGCCTGGCTGGTGCCGAGGGGGGCCGCGTCCTCCTTCGGATCGAGGACCACGATCGCGTCCGGTCGCGACCGGCCTTCGAGGCGGACCTGCTGGAGGACCTGGCGTGGCTCGGGTTCGTCGCCGACGAGGGCCCGATGCGGCAATCCGACGACGACGGTCCGTATGCCGCCGCGCTTGAGCGACTCCGTGCGGAGAGCCTCGTCTACGGCTGCGACTGCACGCGGTCGACGTTCGAGGCATGGGCGCGCGACCACGGCCGCCAGTGGCACGGGCCGGGCTGTCCGGGCGGGTGCCGCGCCCGTGGTCTGGCCGGGCCGGTGGTGCGGGTCGCCCTGGGTGGCGGCTCCGAACGGTGGATGGACCGCCTGATCGGGCCGTGCTCGGACGAGGTGGCGGGTAGCGGCGGCGACCTGTCCCGTCCGCGACCGGGACGGCCACTGGACGTACGGGTTCTCGGTCGTCGTCGACGACCTCCGCCAGGGAGTCGACCTGGTCGTCCGCGGGCGCGACCTGCTCGGCGCCACGGCCGCCCAGATCCGCCTGGGCCGGCTGCTCGGCCGCGAGACGCCGGCGGCGTTCGCGCATCACCCGCTCGTCCGACGCGAGGACGGCCGCAAGCTGTCCAAGGCTGACGGCGCCACGTCCGTTCGCGACCTGCGCACGGCCGGTGCCACCGCTTCGGAGCTGATCGGCCGGGCCGCGGCTGCGGTCGGTCTGATCGAAACGCCGCGACCGATCGAGGCGGCCGACGTCGCGACGCTAGTCGGCGGCTGAGCTCGCGCCGTCCGGGGACGGCCGGCGACCCGTAGTCGGTCTCCTTGACGAGCCTGCCCGGCACGGTCGAAGGTCCGCCACGGGCCGACCTGGCGGCCACGCACGAAGGCGCCGGTCCGCATGACGTGTCCCGTCCGTCCGGAACCAGCGCCACGGCCCGTGCATCTCGCCGTCGAGGTGGGCGCCCTCCATCTTCACGTTGCCGTTGGCGTATCGAACGGTCGTGGTGTCGGTCTCGGACGGGTCAGGCATCGGTGGAGCGGTCCTCCATCTCCCACGCATGGTCGAGCGCGTGCCAGGCGATCCGGCGGGCCGCGTAGCGGGCCGTCCACGTGCGCCCGGCGAGGGGCGTCCCGTCGGACGGCCGGCGCAGGACGTCCAGCATCGCCGCCCGCATCGCCTCGACCGCCGCACGATCCGCCAGGGTCGGCTGCCTCTGGTACGCCCCGATCTCGCGCGCGTAGTAGCCGTCCGACTCGTCGACGTGGCCGATCATCTTGTCGCGATCGCGGCCACCGCCCCGCGGACCCTTCCGCAGCTCGGCAGGTGCCGACGCCGCCACCCGGTCGAGCTCGGCCCAGGCCGCCTCGACGAGCCGGGCCAGGCGCTCGGCGTCGCCGGCGTCGGTCGGGCGCCGGTCGAGCTCGCCGATCGCGGACGGCACGCCGAACTCGGTGCCGCTGGACCCCGGCAGGGACTCCACCGTGAAGAGGTCGTGGGCGGTCACATCGGGGAGCTCGAGGCCGGCGGCGCGCGTCACGATCGCGTAGCGCGGTCCGTGCTCGATCAGCGAGTCGATGGCGAGCGTGATGTCCTTGCCGGCGCGACACCAGCCCGGCCAGTCGACGACCCAGAGGAACGTCCGCTTGCTGCCGACCTCCTCGGCGATCTCGACGCGATCCTGGTGCATGGCCCGAGGATACCGGGGCCTCGACGGGCGGTCAGGGGTTCCGGCCGAGCAGCAGGAAGGCCGGGTAGTGGCGACCCTCGTCCTCGATGTCGATCGCCGAGCGCGCCTCGACGTCGACGAAGCCGGCGTTGCGGGCCAGCTCCGACGAGGCCGTCCCGGTCGAACCCGAGGTGGTGGATCCCCTCGGCCTCGGCGCTGTGGAAGGTGCCGTCCTCGCTGTCGAGATCCGACAACGCCAACCGGCCGCCCGGCACCAGCATGCGGCGGATCGCCGCCAGGGCGGCGGCCGTGTCCTCGATGTGGTGGAGCACGAGGAACGACACGGCGAGGTCGAACGGCTGAGACGGTGGTGGGTCTGCCACGAGGTCGAGCTTGATGGCGCTGACCTGCGGCAGGTCGGCGGCCGTCAGCTTCTCGCCGATGACCGCCAGCATCCCGTCCGACGGCTCGGCGAGGACGAGCTCACCGATGTCGTCGAGCAGCGCCAGGCCGAGGAGACCGGTCCCGGCCCCGATGTCGACGACGCGGTCGGTCGACGCGAGCGGGACGTTGGCGCGGATCGCGTCGGCCGCCTCGCCCGCGCGAGCGATCCGCTCCGGCGTGTCCCAGTCCTTCGCTCGCTCGTCGAACGTCGCCATATGGCCATGATGCCCCATCGACTCAGGTGGCCGCACGCAGCTCCCCGACGAGGCGCGCGAGGCCGGCGATGTCGCGACCATCCGGGCCGAGCGCGTCGACAAGAGCCGAGGCGACGATGACGCCATCCGCACCGGCCCGCGCGATCGCCCGGACATGGGTCGGGCGGCTGACCCCGAACCCCACGGCGACCGGGACCGGCGAGACGGCACGGACGTCGCGAACCAGGGCTCCGACCGTCGTCGGCAGCGTCGTCCGGGCGCCCGTCACCCCGACCAGCGAGACGCAATAGAGGAACCCACCGCTGCGCGCCGCGATCGCGGCGCGTCGGGCCGGCGGGGTCGTCGGCGCGACGAGGTAGACGACCGCCAAGCCGGCCGCACGGGCGACGGCCTCGAACGGCGCGCCCTCGTCCGGGGTCAGGTCGGCGACGATGAGACCGGCGGCCCCGGCCCCGGCCAGCCGGCGCGCGACGGCCTCCCCCTCTCCACCGCCGATGACCTGGTTGGCGTAGCCCATCGGCACGAGGGGCAGGTCCGGCCGAGCCGCGCCGATCCGCTCGATCAGGCGGAGCGACCGCTCCAGCGTCGCGCCCGCGGCGAGCGCCACGCCCGAGGCGCGCTGGAGCGTCGCGCCATCCGCCAGCGGATCCGAGTACGGCAGGCCGACCTCGAGCAGGTCCGCCCCGGCATCCGCCGCGGCGAGCGCGATCTCGAAGCTCGCGTCCGCATCCGGGTAGCCGGCGACGATGTACGGGATCAGCGCTGCGCGATCCTCGGTCTTTGCCCGGGCGAAGGCGGCGTGGATCCGCCGGGCGCCCGCGGTCGCGTTGGTCCCCGCCTCGGTCGCGACGGTCCGGGCCGGACGCGAGGCGCCCGTGGCAGTCGGGTGCGCGGTCGTCATCGGTCGCCCGCCCACGGCTCGACGTCGGCGAACCGTTCCAGTGCGGCCAGGTCCTTGTCGCCGCGACCGGAGAACCCGAGGAGGACCAATAGCTCGGCCGGCCAGCCGCCGCCGACCCCGCCGACCCCGGCCAGGAGCTTGGGGAGTGCCGCGACGGCGTGGGCGGTCTCGAGCGCGGGCAGGATCCCCTCGGTGCGCGTCGTGGTCTTCATCGCTGCGACCGCCTCGCGATCCGTGGCCGCGGCGACCTCGATCCGACCGCCTTCCGCCAGAGCCGCGAGCTGGGGGCCGATCCCCGGGTAGTCCAGCCCGGCCGAGGCCGAGTGGGCCTCGATGACCTGGCCGTCGGCGTCCTGGAGCATGAGCGAGCGGGACCCATGGAGGATCCCGGGCGTGCCGCCCAGGATGGCCGCGGCGTGCCGGCCGGTCTCGATCCCGTCGCCGGCCGCCTCGACGACCGCAAGCCGCACCGCCGGGCTCGCCGATGAACCGGGCAAGCAGCCCGATGGCGTTCGAGCCGCCGCCGACGCACGCGACCGCAAGGTCCGGCAGGCGGCCCTCGACCGCCCGGAGCTGGGCCGCCGCCTCGTCGCCGATGCGGCGCTGAAGGTCGCGGACGATGGTCGGATACGGGTGCGGCCCCATCGCCGAGCCGAGGACGTAATGGGTCGTCTGGACGTTCGTCACCCAGTCGCGCATCGCCTCGTTGACCGCGTCCTTGAGCGTCGCCGTGCCGGATGTGACGGAGCGCACCTCGGCACCGAGGGCGCGCATCCGAAGCACGTTCGGTCCCTGGCGCTCGATGTCCTCCGCGCCCATGTACACGACGCACGGCAGGTCGAGCAGGGCGCAGGCCGTCGCCGTCGCGACCCCGTGCTGGCCGGCACCGGTCTCCGCGATGACCCGGGTCTTGCCCAGACGCCGCGTGAGCAGCGCCTGACCGAGGGCGTTGTTGATCTTGTGCGCCCCCGTGTGGGCCAGGTCCTCGCGCTTGAGGTAGAGGCGCAGGTCCGGGATCCCGGGGACGTCGCCTGAGCGGCGGGCCTCGGGGGCGTCGCGTGCCAGCCGGACCGCCTCGGTCCGGACGGCCTCAGCGAGGCGGTCGGCGCGGTAGAGGGCGGTCGGACGACCGGCGAAATGCGCCAGCAGGTCGCGCAGCTCGGCCCAGAACACCGGGTCCTGGCGGAGGGCGTCGTAGGCGGTCTCGAGCTGCTCGAGCGCGGCCATCAGCGTCTCCGGCACGTAGCGACCACCGAAGTCGCGCTCCATCCCCCAGCGCCCGGAGCCGTCGGCGTCGAGCAGCCCGGCATGGACGGGGGTCGGACCGAAGGCGACATTCGGGCGATCGTCGCGGGCGGCCCGGGCGCGCTTGATGAAGAGCGCGACCAGGAGCGGGTCCTTGACCGGGCGGATCCCGGGTTCCCGGGGTCGTTCGACGCCCGACGCGACGTCGACGGCGGTCGCCGGGATGTCTCGAAGCGCACCGGCCACGTTGGACGGTCGCATGCCCCCCGCGAGGACGACGGGCACCTCGCGGGCGATCGCGGCGGCAAGGCGCTCCGAGCCGCGCGTGCCGGTCCCGCCCGGATGCGGCCCGCCGGCCGCGTCGAGCATGATCCGGTCGACACCCGCGTCGAGGAACGCCTGCGCCCGCGACACGGCGTCGGCGGTGGCAGCCACGACGTCCGCGGGCTCCGATCGGCGGGATCTGGAGCACCTTCCAGGTCCGCCGTCCGACCGCGCGGGCCGCCTCGATCGACTCGCGGCCCGCGAGCTGGACGACGTCGGGGTCGACGGCGGCGATGATCGCGGCGAGGTCGTCGGGAGCGGCATCGGCCGTGATCGCGACGATCGTCGGGCGATGGTCGCCGGCCCCCGTGGCGCGAGCGATCCGGGCCAGGTCGGCGGCTTCGTCGAGCGACAGCTCGCGGGGCGTGCCCGGGACGACGTTGAGCCCGATCGCGTCGGCCCCGGCGGCGACCGCCGCGAGCACCCCCGGCAGGTCGGTGACGCCGCAGATCTTGACGAACGGTCGCCGAGCCACGTTGGCCGGATCGTCCGGCACGGCACCGGCCGCGACGAACGCCCGTGCCGCCGCGGCCGGATCCGCCGCCCGCACCAGGGCCTCGCCCACCAGCGCGCCGTCGAACCCGAGTGCGCGCCAGCGGGCGACGATCGCGGGCTCGCGGACACCCGATTCGGCGATGACGAGACGATCGTCCGGCACCTGGTCGCGGAGGCGTCCCGCTCGATCGACATCCACCTCGAGCGTCCGGAGGTCGCGGTTGTTCAGCCCGATGAGCCGGGCGTGCGTCGCGAGCGCGCGATCGAGCTCGCGGGCGTCGTGGACCTCGACGAGCGGCTCCAGGCCGATCTCGAGGGCACGGTCGACGAGCCGCGCCAGGCGGCGGGCCGGATGGAGGACGGCCAGCAGGAGGACCAGGTCCGCGCCGGCGGCGCGGAGGATCGGCAGCTGGATCTCCTCGACCACGAAGTCCTTGGCGAGGACCGGGATGGCGACGGCAGCGCGCACCGCACGCAGGTCCTCGACCGAGCCGCCGAACCAGTGCGGCTCGCACAGGACCGAGATGGCCGCCGCACCACCGGCTTCGTAGGCGAGCGCGCGGGCGACGATGTCCTCGTCGGCCGCCGCGATCCGACCCGCGGACGGCGACGAGCGCTTGATCTCGGCGATGAGGTGCAGGCCCGGCGCCGCGAGCCGTTCCGCGATCGGGCGTGGCCGGGGTGTCGCCACGGCGGCGTCGATGAGCGCGCCCAGGCCGGTCGCGGCGACGTCGGCCAGGACGTCCTGCCGGCGCCGGGCCGCGATCTCCGCGACCACGTTCGAGCGCTTCGACCTCGTGCGCGCCGGGCGGTCCGCGACAGTCATGCCTGGCTCGGCTGGGTGGCGGCGCCGTCGGCGGTCGCGGCGATCTCGGCCGTCGCCGCCTCGGCGGCTCGCCGCTCGGCGCGGAGCTCCTCGAGCAGCTCTGCCGTGAGGCCCGCGTCGATGGTCAGCGCCGCGCGCTCGATCCCCTCCTCGAGCTGGCCGACGACACCGGCAACGAGCAGGGCGGCGCCGGCGTTGAGGAGCACGACGTCGCGGCGGATCCCGGGTTCGCCACGGAGCACTGCCTCGGTCAGTCGAGCGTTCTCGTCGGGCGTCCCGCCGGCCAGGCGGGCGGTCGCCGCTCGCTTGAACCCGAGCGCGGCGGCATCGATCTCGTGACGCACGATCGTGTCGTCGGCGATGACGTACAGCACGCCCGACCCGTCGAGCGGCAGCTCATCGACACCGTCGCCGTGGATCACGAACGTCCGGTCCGTGCCGAGCCGCTGGACCACCTCCGCCATCCGCGCCGCGACCGCGGGGTCGGCGACGCCGAGCAGCTGGCGGCGCGTGCCGGCCGGGTTCGTCAGCGGGCCGATGAGGTTGAACGCCGTGCGGACGCCGATCTCCTTGCGGGTCGGGCCGGCGTAGCGCATCGCGGGATGGAAGTTCGGCGCGAACATGAACGCGAACCCGTGCTCGCGCAGGGCAGCCCCAGCCGACGCCGCGTCGTGGTCGATCCGGATGCCCAGCGCATCGAGGACGTCGGCCGAGCCCGCCTTCGACGTCATCGCCCGGTTGCCGTGCTTGGCGACCGGGACCCCGGCGGCCGCCGTGACGAGGGCAGCGGTCGTGGAGATGTTGAACGTGCCGCTGCCGTCGCCGCCCGTCCCGACGACGTCGATCGCGCCGTCCGGCGCCTCGACATGGACCGAGCGCTCGCGCATCGCCGCGGCGAACCCGGCCAGCTCGTCCACGGTCTCGCCGCGCATGCGGAGGCCCATCAGCAGGGCGGCCAGCTGGGCCGGCGTCGCCTCGCCGTCCATCACCGCGCCCATCGCCCCGTGCGCCTCGTCCATCGTCAGCGAGCCGCCGTCGACGATCGTGTTGAGCGCGGCGCGGACCAGGTCGCTCATCGGACGCCGTCCCCGACCGCCTCGGCCAGGCCGGCCGTGGCGAACGAGCCGGACGCGTCGTCCAGCCGCGAGGCCTCGCCTTCACCGGCCTGGCGCAGGAAGTTCGCGAGGAGGTGCGGCCCCTGCGGGGTCAGGACGGACTCGGGGTGGAACTGGACTCCTTCGAGCGGCAGCGCGACGTGGCGGATGCCCATGACCACCCGGTCGACCTCGCTCATCGCGGTCACACGCAGCTCGGGCGGGAGCGTCGCGATGTCGACCGCGAGGGAGTGGTAGCGCGCGGCCATGAATGCCGGCGGCATGCCCTCGAGCAGGCCCTGGCCGTCATGCGTCACCTCGGACGCCTCGCCGTGGACGAGCGTCGGGGCGCGGACGATCGACGCCCCGAAGGCGACCGCCATCGACTGCATCCCGAGACAGACGCCCGAGCAGAGGCAGGCCCCGCTCGGCGGCGACCCCGACGGCTCCGACCGAGATCCCGGCATCGTCCGGGTCGCCCGGACCGGGCGAGATGACGATCCCGCGCAGGTCGGCCGTCGGGTCGTCGGCCATCGCCGCGACCGCCTCGACCGGGATCGCGTCGTTGCGCACGACGTGCACCTCGGCGCCGGCAGCCTGGAGCGCCTGGACCAGGTTGAAGGTGAAGCTGTCGTAGTTGTCGATGACGAGGATCATGGCCGGGCGGGGACCTCGTTCGTCGCGTCGACCTCGTCGGCCTCGATCTCGGCCAGGCGGTCCGGTCGCGGCGTCTCGGCCACGCCGGCGGCCATCTCGATGGCCCGTCGGAGGGCCGCCGCCTTGTGCTCGGTCTCCTCGAACTCCTTCTCGGGCACGGACCCGGCGACGATCCCGGCGCCCGTGTGGACGTGCGCCTGGCCGTCCTTGAGGACCGCGCTCCGGATCGTGATGGCCGTGTCGAGATTGCCGTCGTAGCCGAGGTAGCCGACCGCGCCGCCGTACAGCCCGCGCCGCTCGCCCTTCCGCCGCGGCGATGAGCTGCATCGCCCGGATCTTCGGGGCGCCGGAGAGGGTGCCCGCCGGGAAGACCGAGCGCAGCGCGTCGAGCGCGTCGAGGTCGGGCTTGAGCCGCCCCTCGACGTGCGAGACGAGGTGCAGGACGTGGCTGTAGCGCTCGACCTCCATGTACTTGCTGACGGTGACCGTGCCGGCGCGGGCCACTCGCCCGAGGTCGTTGCGGCCGAGGTCCACGAGCATGACGTGCTCGGCCCGCTCCTTGGGATCGCGCTGGAGCTCCTCGGCCAGCAGGGCGTCCTCGCGGGCGTCGGCGCCGCGCGGGCGGGTGCCGGCGATCGGGTGGGTGGTCAGCCGGTCGCCTTCGACCTGGAGCAGCAGCTCCGGCGAGGCGCCCACCACCTCGAACGTCGGCGTCCGGGTGAAGAAGAGATAGGGGCTCGGGTTGACGCGCCGGAGCGCGCGGTAGAGCCCGATGCCGTCCAGCGTGGTCCCGGTGGCCGGGTCCGCCGGGAGCTCGAACGACTGCCGTCGAGCCAGCACGACCTGGATCGCCTCGCCGGCCGCGATCGCGTCCTTGGCCACCTCGACCGCGTGGACGTACTCGTCCCGCCCGAGGCTGGTCTGGGCGGCCGGACCGAGCGCGGACGCCGGGACGGGTCGCGCGGCCGTCCCGGAGCCGTCGACCGGCCGTGGCCGACCGTTCAGCTCCGCCGCGCTCGGTCGCGCCGTTCGGTCGAGCGCGTCGAAGATGGCCTTCTCCGCGATGCGATAGCGACCCTCGAGGTCGGGCGCGTCCGTGTGGAGCGAGGCGATCGCCGACAGCGTGTGGGTCAGGTGGTCGAAGACGAGGACGAGGTCGGTCTCGATGAACGAGGCCATCGGAACGCCGACCGGGTCGCGCTCCGGGAGCGGGACCGTGCGCTCGAACGCGGAGATGGCGTCGTACGCGAGCGCTCCGACGGCGCCACCGGTGAACCGCGGCATGCCGTCGGTCGGCTGGACGCGCCGACGCGGCACGAACGCGCGGATGGCGGCCAGCGGGTCGTCCGCCTCGACCGTCTCGATCGGCAGGTCGGGGGAATAGGTCGGCTCCGTGACGGGCCGGGTCTGGATCCGCGCCTGTCCACCGCTGACCTCGAGGAGTCGCCGCGGCCCCACGCCGAGGAACGAATACCGCCCGAGGCGCTCGCCGCCCTCGACCGATTCGAGGAGGTAGGCCGGACCGCCGTCGTCGAGACGCAGGAATGCCCCGATCGGGGTCTCGAGGTCGGCCGGGCGCGTGGCGCGGAGCAGGATCGTGTCCGCGTTGGCGGCGAGACGCTGGGCTTGCGCCAGGCTGATCGGATCGGCTGTCGACATCGGTGGTGGCCTCGGAGAATCAAAACGACCTTATCGTCTCCGGGACGAAAGGTCGTGCCTTCCGCGGTGCCACCCTCATTCGGCGATGCCGCACTTGCGTGACCGACGGGCCTGCCTGGTCTCGTCTCCGAGATCGCTGCCGATCGGCGCTGCCCTGTATCGCTGGCGCTCTGCGCCGGAGCCTACTGACGTCCGCGGCTCACGCCGCCTCGTGTTCGGTCCGGAGGCTCCCGGGGCCATTCCCTCGTCGTCGTCGTTCCGGCTCGCACCAACCGCCGGATCTCTGGGTCGACTCTCGACGGGTACTCGTCCCGTTCACAGCCCGCTTGTTCGTGATGTCCGCGGAGTATGGGCACGACCCTCGCGAGGCGTCAAGCGTGGCCGGCCGGCACGCCTTCGGCGGGTCGTAGCCCGCGCACCGCACCACCGGCAGCGCCGGATAGCGCGGGTAAGCCGGATCCGTCGCCGACCGTTCGCACAACCGGAAGACCGAGCCGCGCTTCGTCGCCACGACCCGCGAGTGCCGGCACGTCCCGCACAGCCCAGGGTCCGGCCCCGGCCGCCCGGCACTCGCTCCGTCCGTCATGACCGGAGGGTAGCGGTCAGGCCACCCGGCTCGATGGGGTCCAGAGACCGAGGCCGCCCTCGCCGCCCGGCAGCGGGGCATCCGCGTCCGTCTCGATGCCGTCGACGAATGCCACGACCAGGCGCTCCTCGAGCTGGGTCCCGGCGGCATCCTCCAGGCGGCGCAACGCCTCGGTCACGTCCAGCGCCTTCCGATACGGCCGGGTCGTGGTCATCGCCGAGAACGCGTCGCCGACGGCGAGGATCCGGGCGATCAGCGGGATGGTCTCGCCGGCCAGGCCGTGGAGATAGCCGGCCCCGTCCCAGCGCTCGTGGTGATGGCGGACGCCCGCCCGGATCGTCTCGACGTCCGGCAGGTCCCGGACGATGACGTCGCCGAGCGCGACGTGCTGCTTCACGACGTGGAACTCCTCGTCGGTCAGCTTGCCCGGCTTCCGCAGGATGTGATCCGGGATCCCGATCTTGCCGATGTCGTGGAGGAGGCCGGCGACGCGCAGGATCTCCAGCGTGGCCGGATCGAGGTCCAGCTGCCGCCCGAGATAGACCGCGTACCGAGCGACGTCCTCGGAGTGGCGCTTGGTGTAGCGGTCCTTGGTATCGACGGCGAGGATCAGGCCCTGGAAGACGTCGAACGTCTGGCGATCGGCCGGGTCCTCGGTCTCGCGCGCGGCGAACCGGACGGAATCCCCGCCGCTGGCCCGTGCCTCGAGCAGCGTCACCGCGGCGACCGTCAGGAGGGCGGTGACGGAGTCGGCATGCTCCGGATACGTGCACATGCCGACGCTGACGCTGATCGGCAGCCGCTCCGAGGCGTCGAACTGGAGCGCCTGGTCCGCGAGCCGGACCCGGAGCCGGTCCACGACCGGGGCGAGCTCGGCGACCTGGTCGGCCGGCACGATGATCAGGAACTCGTCGGGTCCGTAGCGACCGCACGTCATGGTCGCCGGCAGATCGGTGGCGATCACCTCCGCGACCGTCAGCAGGGCGCGGTCCCCGGCGTCGTGGCCGTAGGTCTCGTTGAGAAGCCGGAAGCCGTCGATGTCGATCAGCGCGATCCCGATCGGGCGCCCGTCGCTGCGCGCCTGCTCCACGATCTGGGCGAGCTCGCCGACGAGGGCGCCGTGGTTCAGCAACCCGGTCAGCGGGTCGCGCCGCGTGGCGTCGACCAGGGCGACCGTCTGGCGGCTGATCCGGCCCTGCGCCGACCGGAAGACGAGCGACAGCGCGATGGCCGCCACGATCGCGGCGGTCAGCGTGGTGATCACGATCGCCTGCCGCAGCCGGTCGAGCTCGGCGAGGATCGGCACCGCGTCACGCCAGACCCCGACGACGGCCTGGACCCGGCCGTCGGCCTCGAGCGGGAAGTATTCGCGCAGCACGCTCGGCGTCGACAGAGGGGGCCCGGCTGCCTCGCTGACGCTCACGTCGGCGATCTGGGCGGCGATCGTCTGGCCCTCGGCGGCGGCGCGGAAGTCCGGCGACCCGGCCGCGGCGAGTCCGCTCACGTCGGCCCGGTCGCTGGCGATGATCGTGCCGTCGGGCCGGCGCAGCTCGACGCGCAGGATCTCCGCGCGCCGGACGAGGCGCGCCAGATCGGCTTCGAGCGCCGCCCGCCGGGTCGCGGTCGGACCGTCGGCATCGATGTCGCCCGGCGAGACGTACGTGTTGACGACGCTGCGGATGAGCGCCGCATCCGTTCCGACCACCGATGACAGCGTGGACGTCGAGAAGTTGGACGAGACCAGCATCGTCTGGGCCGTCGCCGTCACGCCGACGATGACCAGGAAGATCCCGTAGACCAGCACGAAGAGGACCGGTCGAGGGACGCGGGCCGCGGAACCGAACACCGATGACCACCCCGTACGGAGGACGACTGGCTCCGCGGACTCTAGGGATGCACCCGGCGGGCGCCCACGGGACGGAAGTCCTGTGCGGTCCGGTGTGGTCGTCTCAGCGCGGGCGCGACAGGTTCGCGAGGGCTGTCCGGCGGCCGTCGCCGCGCAGCCAGCGCCGGGCCAGCGGGAGCCACAGGAAGCCACCGAACAGCTGCGCCAGCCGCGACGGCGATGAGCACGAACCCCGGCACCGTCACGAGAACGCTCGGCACGACCCATTCGATCCCGCTGCCCACGTCACCGAACGACGTGAACGAGAACGGACCGTCGTCCGATCGCTCGGGGGCGAGGATCGTCGGCCCCAGGTCCGCTCCGCCCGCTGGGCCGCTCCCGCCGCCCGTGCCGGCGCCGACGACGACGGCGACGGCCGCTGTCGGCGAGGCGTCCGGCCGGTCGGTCGCATCCGGCGAGCCGCTCGACTCGCCGACGGCCGCGGCGTCGAATCGGGCGCCGGCGTGACGGCCGGCGTCGCGACCGGCGTGGGCGCCGGCGATGGGCTCGGGAGCGCCGTGGCTGTCGGTGGCGTCGGCGGCACCAGCGTCGGGATCGGCAGCGTCGGCAGGACGAGGGTCGGCCTCGGCGTCGGGATGGGCGTCGGTGCCGGGGTGACCACCGCGGTCGGCGCGGGAGTGGCAGTCGGGACCGGCGTCGGCTTCGGGGTCGGCGGGATCCGCGTCGGCAGCGGGATGATCGGAAGCGTCGGCAGCACCAGGGTCGGGGTGGGCGTCGGGACCGGCGTGGGCGCGGGCGTCGGCGGTCGGGCGTGGCGGTCGGGGTCGGGGTCGGCGTCGGTTTCGGGGTCGGCGTCGGTTTCGGGGTCGGCGTCGGTTTCGGGGTCGGCTTGGGCTTGACCGTGATCGTGACCGTCACCGCGAGGAGCGCCTGGCTTGTCCCGTCGAACGGTCGGTAGCTGAAGTGATCGACACCGCTGAAGCCCGGATCGGGCGTGTACCGGATCTTGCCGTCCTTGTCGAGGTCGAGGACGCCGTGGGTCGTATCGGTCACGAGGACCGTGAACAGCTGGTCGCTGTCGAGGTCGATGTCGTTGGCGAGCACGCCGGGCGTATCGATGTCCAGGCGGTGTCTCGTACGGGGTCGTGTACGCGTCGTTCGTCCCGACCGGCGGCACGTTCAGCACCCCGAGGACGCCGTGCCGTCGCGGCTGGCGGTCGCGCTCGGGATGAGCAGGACGAGGAGTGCCAGACCAGCGAGCCCGGCACCCAGGACGGACCGGACGACATTGGCGACGCACGGTCGACGATCCCCCTCTCGACTGGACGAGCATGTCGAGTCTGGAGGCTCCGCACGGACCACTCCGTCGGCCAATCGTCCTGTCGGCGGTCGATCGAGGCCCAGTGCCCGGACGCACCGCCCCGCCGGCGGACGCGGTCAGGTGGCGGAGAGGGTGGGATTCGAACCCACGAAGTCTTTCGACTCAGCGCTTTTCAAGAGCGCCGCCATCAACCGCTCGGCCACCTCTCCGGTTGGTCAGGATACCAGCGAGGTGCGCGCTCCCCGGGTGGGTCAGGCCGACCGCGTCAGGAGGTGTAGACGGTGGCCGGCTGCTCGATGACGACCGT
This sequence comes from uncultured Chloroflexia bacterium, assembly GCA_963720495.1. GTDB lineage: Bacteria > Chloroflexota > Limnocylindria > Limnocylindrales > CSP1-4 > SPCO01. The sequence goes on along the minus strand of CAVRFU010000006.1, from coordinate 607,265 downwards.
GCCGCCGATCAGGTCCTGCCAGCCGCGCTTGCGCTTGTCGACGAAGATCCAGATGACCCCGATGTAGAAGACGGCAAGGCCGATCCACAGGCCGATGAGCCGCAGGATGGCCTGCCCGGTCGTCAATGGCCCGCCATCGGCGTCGCGAACGACCTTGATCTTCATCGCCGACATGCCCGGCGTCTGGCCGGTCCGTGCCCAGAAATACGGGAAGTAGCCGACGCTGACGACGATGATCGCGAGCGACGTGATGATCGCAAGCGGGAAGAAGATCGCCACGAAGACGATCGACAGGATCGCCAGGATCGCGACGATGACGAACTGGACGAGGATGTCGAGGATGTAGGCGATGAGCCGCGATCCGGGGGACGCGAAGCTCGTCCCGACGGTCGGACCGGGTTCCGGTTCGGGGGCTTGCCAGGCGACTGGTTGGGTCATCGGTACGCTCCTTGGACGGTCGGCCGGTCAGGGCTTCTTGACGACGACGGTGCCGGCGATGAGGTCCTGCCAGCCCCGGCGACGCTTGTCGATGAAGATCCAGATGTATCCGATGTAGAAGACGGCCGCGGCGACCCACAGCCCGACCAGCCGGAGCAGGGCGGTCCCCCATCCGATCGAGCTGCCATCCCGATCCCGGACGACCCGCAGGTCGAACGGCCTCATCCCCGGCGTCTGGCCACCTCGCGCCCAGAAGAACGGGAAGTACAGCAGCGCGATGAGGAAGCCGATGAGCAGGATGAGGAAGCCGACCGCGGCCGAGGCGCCCAGAGCGGTGATCCGACCGTTCGCGTCGGTCGTCGAGCCGTTGACGACGAATGCGGAGCCGACCAGGAACACCGCGATGACGACGATCGTGACGATGATCGTGTCGATGATGTAGGCGACGAGCCGCGCGCCATGAGGCGCGAACTCGACGCCGGGCGCCGGGCCCTCGACAGGGTCCGGAGACTCCCACTGCACCGTCGGCGGTGGTGACGTTGTCATGGTCCACCCTCCCTGCGTCAGGCGATGGTAGCGCGCCCCAGATACGACTGAAGCACCTCCGGGACGGCGATCGTGCCGTCCGGGCGCTGATAGGTCTCCAGGATGGCGGCCACGATGCGGGCGAGAGCGAGCCCGGACCCGTTCAGGGTATGGACGAGCTCGGGCTTGGCGCCCGGCTCCGGCCGGTAGCGGATGGCCATGCGGCGCGCCTGGAAGTCGCGGAAGTTCGAGCACGAGCTGACCTCCAGCCAGCGCTCGACGCCGGGCGACCAGACCTCGAGGTCGTACTTGCGGGCCTGGGTGAAGCCCATCTCGCGGGTGCTCATGAGCAGGACCCGGTAGGCGAGACCGAGCCGTTGGAGGAGGATCTCGGCCCGTTCGGTCATCCACTCGAGGGCGGCCGCCGAGTCCTCGGGCCGCTCGAACAGGACCATCTCGACCTTGTCGAACTGGTGGACCCGCAGGATGCCGCGGGTGTCCTTGCCGGCCGCGCCGGCCTCACGCCGGAAGCACGGCGAGTAGGCCGCGTACCGGATCGGCAGCTCGGTCGCCTCGAGGATCTCGTCGCGGTGGAGATTGGTGACCGGGACCTCGGCGGTCGGGACCAGGTACAGCTCGTCGCGGGTCACGACGTACATCTGGTCTTCCTTGTCCGGGATCTGGCCGGTGCCCGTCGCGCTCGCGGTGTTGACCACGGCCGGCGGCCAGACCTCGGTCATGCCGTTCTCGCGGGTGTGGACGTCGAGGAACCAGTTGATCAGGCCACGCTGGAGCGCGGACCCGGCGCCCTTGTAGACCGGGAAGCCCGAACCGGTGATCTTCGCGCCGCGGGCGTTGTCGAGGATGTCCAGCGCCTCGCCCAGCTCCCAGTGCGGCTTGCGGGTCCAGGTCGCGCCGCCGGCCGGTGCGTCGGCACCGATCTCCCCGACGAGCGGCTGGTCGCGACCGAGCATCTCGCCCCAGGTGCGGATCGTGACGTTGGCTTCCTCTCCACCGACCGGGATGTCCGGGTCAGGCGGGTTGGGGATGCGCAGGAGCTGGTCGTCCAGGGCCGCCTCGGTCTCGGCCAGGGCGGCGTCGAGCTCGGTGATGCGGGTTCCGGCGGACGTCGACGCGGCGCGCAGGTCGGCCACCTCCGGGCCGTCGGGCGCGGCGCCGCCCTTGATCGCCTCCCCGATCCGTTTCGACGCGGCGTTGCGCTCCGCCTTGAGCGTCTCGCTCTCGCCGAGGAGGCGCCGACGCTCGGCGTCGAGCTCGAGGGCACGGTCGACGAGCGCCGGGTCCTCGCCCTTGCGGACGGCTCCGTCGCGGATCGTGTCGGCGTCGTCGCGAAGCCGCTGGAGACCGACGCTCACGACCGGTCTCCCGCTGTGGTCGCCGGCGTGGCGTCCGCCGCTTCGAGGAGCCGGCGCACGACGAACTCCTTGTCGAGCGATGCGAGGAGCCAGCCGGCGCGCGGGCCGTTCTCGCGGCCGAGGAACGCGAGGTAGAGAGCCGAGAAGGATCGACGATTGGTCCGCATGCCCAGGCCGACTGCCGCCTCGAACAGGAGGTTCTGCCACTCCGCGCCGCCGGGATACGGCGGCAGCGTCTCGGCGGCGATCGCGACGGCGCGCAGGTAGCCACGCATGTCGTCCGTCATCTCCCGGGCGGCCGCCGGCAACTCCGGCTGGATCGCGACCTTCGCCGTCTCCGGGGCGTAGGTCGTGAGCCATGCCTGCGCAGCGTCGATGCGTTCCTCCAGGATCGCCGTCTCGCGCTCCGTCAGCTCGCTGCCCTTCTCCGTCTCGACCCGGGCAGCGGTGTCGACTCCGGGGACCTGGACGAGCAGGGCGAGGTGGGCGAACGGCGGGCGGTAGGCGGCAGCCTCGGTCGCGACGTCGGCGTTCGGGTCCAGCAGCGAGTAGCGGAACGTGGCCTCGTAGCCGGGCGCGATCTCGCCCTTGACCTCACGGCCGGCCGTCGCGGCCGCGAACTTGTCGAACTCGTCGAAGAGACGCGGCACCGCATCCGTCCCGTCCGGGTCGAACTCGATCGCCTGGTTGGGGCGCGGCCGGAGGAACAGGAACCGGAGCTGCTCCGGCGGGATGACCTCGGCGATCGTGTGGGCGGCCGCGCCGTGGCCCTTCGAGGTCGACATCTTCTTGCCGCCGATGTTGAGGAACTCGTAGGGCACGTTGAGCGGCGGCTCGCGCTCGAACACCTCGCGGGCGATGGCGTCGCTCCGGTCGCGCGAGCCACCGGCGGTCGAGAGGTCCTTGCCGCCCGGCTCGATCGTCACCCCGAAGAGCGACCACTGGGCGGCCCACTCCAGGTTCCAGGGCAGCTTCGCGTTCCCGCCGAACGGGCTGATCCAGCCGGACGAGCCGCAGCCGCGCGCCCAGGTGACGAGGTCGGGGCGGCACTCGAAGAAGACCTTGTCGCCGTCCCAGGCGGTCACGATCGTCGTACCGACCTTTCCGCACGTCGGGCAGATGACGCCGATCGGATGCCACGTCTCCGGGTGCTGGACGTTGGCGACGCGGCGGTAGATGTCGCGCACGAGCGCCGCCCGGTCGAGGGCGAGCCGGATGTACGGATCCATCGCCCCGGTCGGGTAGATGTCGCTCATCCAGTAGTAGCGATCCGGCTGGATGCCGAGCCCGGCGAAGACGTCGATGAAGATGCTCGCGAAGTGACGGGCGTAGCTGGCGTGGCAGTCGCCGGCCGGGTCCGGGACGTGGGCCAGCGGGCGGCCCATCTCGCGCTCGATCGCGTCGGGCGTCAGGAGCGCCTGGGCGTCCATGGGATCGAGGTCGTCGACGCCGTAGAGCAGCGTGGTCTCGTGCCCGCTGGCACGCAACGCGCGGGCGATGACGTCCAGGATGACCGGTCCGCGAAGGCTCCCGACGTGGACCGTCCCCGACGGCGTCTTGGAGTCGTTGACGACCTGCGGGCCGCTGACCCGGGCCGCGAGTTCGTCCGCCCAGTCCATGCGACCTCCGCGGCTGTTTAGGTGATGCCGACGATCTTGTAGGTGAAGTCGCCGGCCGGGACCTTGACGACGACCTTCTCGCCCTTCTTCTTGCCGAGCAGGGCGCGCCCGACCGGGCTCTCGTTCGAGATCCGGCCTTCGGCGGGCTTGGCCTCGGCGGAGCCGACGATCGTGAACGCTTCCTTGCCGTCCGGGCTCTCGACCGCGACGGTCGACCCGATCTGGACGTGGTCGGTCGAATGGTTCTCGTCGATGATCGTGGCGTTCTTGATCAGCGCCTCGAGCGTCTGGATCCGGCCCTCGACGAAGGCCTGCTCGTTCTTGGCGTCCTCGTACTCGGCGTTCTCGGAGAGGTCGCCGTGTTCCTTGGCGTCATGGATCCGGTTGGCGACCTCGGGTCGCTTGACCGAGACCATCTCGTCGAGCTCCGAGCGGAGCTTCTCGAGACCGTCCTTGGAGAGGTAGGTCGGCTTGTTGTTCACGGACGTTGGGCCCCCGCGATGCAGGTGGTCGGATTGGGCAGACCGAGCTGGGCGGTCTTCGATAAAGGAAAGAACTCCAGGCAGATCGCGGGTCTCACCCGCGCGCCTGAAGTTCCGACCGGGAGCGAATGGTAGCCGCGGGCCGGATGCGTGTCAAAGTGCCACTCAGCTGCCGGCGAGGCCTTCGCTCAGCCGGATGAGCCGTCGCTTGACACGCTGGAGCGAACCGCGATCCGGCAGGGCGACGAACAGGGTGTCGTCGCCCGCGATGGACCCGGCGACCTCCGGCCACCGCGCCCGATCGAGGGCTGCGGCGATCGCGTGGGCGGACCCCGGCAGCGTGCGTACGACCAGCAGCAGGCCGGCTTCGTGGATCTCGACCGGCAGGTCGGTCATGAGCTTGCGCAGCCGATCCTCGCCGGACGTCTCGGCCTCGATCAGGCGTGGCGGCAACGCGTAGGCAGCCGTCCCCTCGCGGGTCACCTTGATCAGTCCGAGCTCGGCCACGTCGCGGGAGATGGTCGCCTGTGTCGTGCGGAAGCCACGATCGCGGAGGGCGCCGGCCAGCTCCTGCTGGGTCCGGATGGGGCGTTGCTCCACGAGATCACGGATGGCCCGCTGGCGGAGCTGCTTCATGACCTCCATGGGCGGTCCGGCGCCAGCCCGGCTAGCGCAGCCAGGCGACGATGACGACCGCCGCCAGCACGAGCCGATAGACCACGAAGATCGTCAGCGACCGCGTCCGCAGGTAGCGCAGCAGGAACCCGATGGCGAGGATGCCTGCGACGAATGCCGCGAGCATGCCCACCAGCAACGGCCCGAGGCTGACCTCCACGCCGGCCTCGCCGGTGATGAGCTTGCGCACCTCGAAGACGATGGCGCCCAGCGTGATCGGCGTGGCCATCAGGAACGAGAACCGGGCGGCTGCCTCACGGTCGAGACCGGCGAAGCGGGCGGCCGAGATGCTGACGCCCGATCGGCTGATGCCCGGCACCAGCGCCAGCGCCTGGGCTGCGCCGATCCCGCCGGCGATCGGAAACGTGACGTCGTCGACGCCCTTGGTCCGGCCGCCCCATCGGTCGGCGAGCCACAGGATCACCGCGCCGACGACCAGCGTCACCGCGACCAGGCCGACCTCGCGGAACGTGGTCTCGGCGAGGTCGCTCAGAAGGAAGCCGGCGATGGCCGCCGGGATCGTGGCCGCGACCAGCAGCCAGGCCAGCCGCCGGTCGGGATCGCCCTGGAACGACCGGTCGCGGATGGCGGCCAAGCCGGCCGGCACCAGGCGGATCCAGTCGGCGCGGAAGTAGACGAGCAGCGCCAGCAGCGTCCCCAGGTGGAGCATCACGCTGAACGCCAGTGACGTGATGAACGGATCGGTCCAGCCGAACAGGTACGGGACGATGATCAGGTGCCCGGACGACGAGATCGGCAGGAACTCGGTGAGCCCCTGCACGATCCCCATCACGAGCGCTTGGCCGAAGAGATCCATCTGGTTTGTGCCTCACCCGCCGGGGCGGGCCGACGGCGATGGACTAGCGGATGAAGAGCGGAGCGAGGACCAGCGAGATCGTCGCGAGCAGCTTGACCAGCACGTGGAGCGACGGGCCGGCGGTGTCCTTGAACGGGTCGCCCACCGTGTCGCCGACGACGGCCGCGGCGTGGGCATCGGAGCCCTTGCCGAGGACGTTGCCGTCATCGTCCTTGAGGTTGCCCGACTCGATGTACTTCTTGGCGTTGTCCCACGCGCCACCGCCGTTGTTCAGCACGGTCGCGAGCAGGACGCCCGCGATGGTCCCGACCATCAGCATGCCGGCGACGGCCTCGAAGCCGAGGACGACGCCGATGGCGATCGGGGTGGCCACCGCGACGACACCCGGCAGGATCATCTGGCGGAGCGCTGCGGCGGTCGTGATGTCGACGACCCGGGCGTAGTCCGGGCGCTGGCTGTAATCCATGATCCCGGGCATCTCGCGGAACTGGCGGCGGACCTCGACGATGATCGTCTGGGCCGTCTTGCCGACCGCCTTGATCGCCAGCGAGCTGAAGTAGTACACGAGGGTGGCTGCGAGGAGCGCGGCGATGAAGACGTTGACGTTGGCGAGGTTGACGGAGTTGAGCAGCTCGGCGCCGGGCACGCCGGCCAGGATCCGCCGGCCCTGGATCAGGTTGATCTTGTCGATGTAGGCGCTGAACAGCAGGAACGCCGCGAGCGACGCAGAGGCGATGGCGTAGCCCTTGGTGAGCGCCTTGGTCGTGTTCCCGACGGCATCGAGGCGATCGGTGATCTCGCGCGCGCCTTCCTCGATCCGACTGAACTCGGCGATGCCACCGGCGTTGTCCGTGATCGGGCCGAAGGTATCCATCGCCAGGATGTAGGCGGTGGTCATCAGCATGCCCATCGTCGCGACCGCGGTCCCGAAGATGCCGCCGACGTTGACGCCGGTCGACGACATCAGGTTCGCCTGCGTGCCCAGCCAGAAGCTGGCGAACAGGGCGATCGCGATCGTGATCGCGGTCACTGCGGTGGTCTCGAAGCCGATGGCCGTGCCCGCGATGATGTTGGTCGCAGGACCCGTCTTGGACGCCTCGGCGATGTCACGCACGGGTCGATACGAGCCGGCCGTGTAGTACTGGGTGATGTAGACGAAGGCGACGCTGGTCGCGAGACCGACGATGCCGGCCGCGAAGAAGTACACCCAGGTCGGGAGGCCGCCGTTCCCGGTGCCCGCCGTTCGTGTTCATCATGACCGAGGTCGTGATCAACAGGCCCACGACGGACAACAGGGTCGTGACCCAGTAGCCGCGGTTGAGCATGTTCATCGGGTCTTCGTCTTCCTTGCCCCGGACGAAGAAGATCGCGACGATCGTCGCGAGCAGCCCGAAGGCGCGGACGACGAGCGGGAAGAAGATCCACGCCTGCGGGTTCGGCCAGCCGGCGGCGTCCGCGATGGCGAACACCCCGACGCCGAGGATCATCGCGCCGATGTTCTCGGCGGCGGTCGATTCGAACAGGTCCGCGCCACGGCCGGCGCAGTCGCCGACGTTGTCGCCGACGAGGTCGGCGATGACGCCCGCGTTTCGGGGGTCGTCCTCCGGGATGCCCTTCTCGACCTTGCCGACGAGGTCGGAGCCGACGTCGGCGGCCTTGGTGTAGATGCCGCCGCCGAGCTGGGCGAACAGCGCGACGAACGATGCCCCGAAGCCGAAGCCGACGATGAGGAACGGCGCCTGGGCGACGGTCACTTCGCCGACGAACGTCGAATAGGCGGTGAAGATGCTCCACACCCCGAGGAGGGACAGGGCGACGACGAGGAAGCCCGAGACGGCGCCACCGCGCATCGCCACCTGGACCGCCTCGACGAGGCTGCGGCGAGCCGCCGATGCCGTTCGGACGTTGGCCTTGACCGCGACGAGCATGCCGATGATCCCCGACGCCATCGAGCAGGCGGCGCCGATGAGGAAGGCGATGCCCGTCAACACCCCGATGGGCAGGCCGGCGAGCTTCGGCACGTCTGCGACATCGGCCGTTTCGACGAGGCCGATGACGACCCCGATGACGACCGCGCCGACGACCGCGAGGATCCCGATGGTCGTGTACTGACGTCGGATGAAGGCGGTCGCACCCTCATAGATGGTGCCGGCCACGTCCTGCATCGCCTGGGTCCCGGTGTCGCGCGACAGGACGTCCCTGGCCAGGTAGAGGGCGAACAGGATCGCGATGATGCCCGCGGGCAGGATGATCAGTTGGAGCGAACTCGCATCCATCGGGGTCAGAAGGTCCTCCACCAAGGGCTTGGGTCCGGTCCGATCCCAGCGCGTGGCGTGCGCCACTCGGGAGCGGGCGACGTTTGGGAGTGTCGGCTCGGGGTCCCTTCGGTATCCGAATCGGGGCGGGACCTTGCAGGCCGTCGCGGAGTGTAACAAGGCGCGAGAAGCCGGGTCAAACCCGCTCGTCGTGCACGTTATGCACCTCCCGGACGGCCGACGGCGGTGAGGGGGACGCGGCCCTATACTGCCGCCTTGTGACCCGACGACCCATGCTTGGGTGTCTCCTCGAGATCGCGGAGACACTGGCCCTCACGCTCATCATCTTCTTCGTCATCCAGACGTTCGTCGCCCAGCCGTACCAGGTGAAGCAGCGGTCGATGGAGCACACGCTGGAGCCTGAGCAGTACGTCCTCGTCGACAAGATCACGCCCCGCTTCGACGCCTACAAGCGTGGTGACATCGTGGTCTTCACCCCACCGGCCGACTGGATCCAGGACGACGGCACGCCGTTCATCAAGCGGGTCATCGGCCTCGGCGGCGACGTGGTCGACATCCGCGACGGCAACGTCTACATCAACGACACCAAGATCGACGAGGCGGACTACCTGTACACGGAGCCCGGCGAGTCGAGCCCCCAGCCGACCACCGTCCAGGGTGACGAGCACCGCTGGGTCGTCGCCGCCGGCGACCTGTTCCTGATGGGCGACCACAGGGCCAACTCCGAGGATTCGCGGACCTTCGGCACCGTGCCGGAGACGCAGGTCATCGGGCGCGCCTGGCTCCGGTACTGGCCGTTCGACGTGTTCGGGGTCCTCGAGACGCCGACCTACCCGGAACTGCCTACGCAATGAGCCGACTGCCGTGAACCCGGCCCTCGCGGGGGTCGCGCTCGCGGTCGTGGTCGGAGCCGTCATCGCCGGGTCCGCGAGGAACGCGCGCACGGCGATCTTCGGTCTGGTCATCACGATGGTCGGCGTCCCGCTGCTGGCGGACCCCGTCGCCGCTCCCCTCCCCCTCGCCGCCCGCCTGGTGGCCGCCGTCCTGGCCGGCTACCTGCTGTGGATCGCGACCCGCGGCCCCCGGGTCCGGACGGGCGGCTCCCTGGTCGGCTGGCCGACCGAGACGTTCCTGGCCATCGCGGCCGCGACCGTCGGCTACGGCAGCCACGGCCTGGGGGCGCCGGCGGCGGGTCCGGCGCTGGCCGCCGCGGCGGGCTTCGCCCTGGCCGCCCTCGCCGTCCTGCCGGTGGTCACCGGACGCGACATCCTGCGGATCGGGCTGGGGCTCGGCCTCCTCCTCGGTGGCGCCCTGCTCGTGCGGACGAGCCTGGGCGGCACGCCGGACCCCATCGAGCAGCTGATGACGGCCGGCCTCGTGGCGACCCTCGGCGGTGCCGTCGCGATCCTGGCCATCGCCGCCCGATCGGACGGCGGATCCGGGTTCGAGCTGAGCGCGACCACCCCTCGCCGTCCCGGCCACGTGGCCGAGGCCCACCCGGCCGACGCCCACCCGGCTGACGCCCACCCGGCCGAACCCGGATGAGCCTGATCGTCTTCGTCGTCGTGGCCGGCGTCTTCGCCGGCCTCGCGCTCGGCGTCCGGGCGCGCCCGCGCGTCGTCAACGCGGTCGGAATCATCGGGCTGGGCGCGACGCTCGTGGCGGCCATCCTCATCCAGCCGGGCCAGATCGTGGTCGTGGAGGGCGGCGGCCTGGCCACGACCGCCTACCTGCGTCTGTTCCTGATCCTCGGCTCGCTGGTCGGCCTTGGCCTGGCGGTCACGGGCCTCGCCGGCGGCTCCCGCCGGGACGCGCCGGCGGTGACCCTCGGCATCCTCGCGACCGGGGGCCTGACCCTCGGCCTGGTCGACCCCCGTGCCGCCGTCCTCGTCGCGACGGCGGGCGGCCTCTTCGGCGTGCTCGTCACGCTCCTGCCCACGAATGGCCGCGCCGGCGCGACGGTCGGCATCCGCGAGACGCGTGCGGTCATCGTCTCCGGGGCCCTGGCGATCGCCGCGACGGCGTGGTTCGGGCGCGACCTGAGCCAGCTGGCGGCCCAGCCGGTCGTGTTCGGGCTGGCGTACCTGGCCTTCGCGGTCGCGGTGGCCATGCGGTTCGGCGCGATCCCGTTCCACCTGTGGGCGGCGCGGCTCAGCGATGCCGTGCCCGAGGCCGCCCTGCCGATCCTGACGGCGCTGGCTCCCGCCACCCTCGCGATCGTCGCGCTCGCCTGGACGGACGCATCGGTGGCGCCGCTGCTCGTCGACCTCTGGCAGGTCCGGCTGATCGTGCTGTCGATCGCGATCGCGTCGATCGTCCTCGCCGCCGTGGCCGCGTTCGTGCAGGACGACATCGAGCACGTGCTCAGCTATTCGATCATCGGTGACGCCGGCGTGGTGATGCTGGCCCTGGCCACCCTGGACCCTGCCGCCTGGGCCCCGGCCCGGACGTGGATCCTCGTCTTCGTCGTGGCCCGCAGCGCGTTCGCGGCCTGGGCGGCCGGGATCCGGGCGGGCTTCTTCACGGGGCGGGTGGCCGACCTTCGAGGCTGGGCGCGTCGCTCGCCGATCCTCGCCGTCGCGCTCATCGGCGTCGCCATCGCGGCCATCGGCTGGCCCGGGACCGCGTCCTTCGACTCACGGGCGGCCCTCGTCGGGCTGGCCCTCGACGAGCCGCTGGCGACGTTCGTCCTCGTGGCCACGCTGGCGCCGCTCGCGTACTACGGGCGGCTGCTCGCGATCGGCCTGATGGCGCCCGACCGTGCCGGCGAGCCGATGGATGCGTGGCGTCCGCGTGTGACACGACCCGACCCGCGTGCGATCCCGGCCTGGCTCGGGCACACCTGGAACGCCAACCGCGCCTTCACCACCGTCACGATCGCGATCCTGCTCGCGGTCCTCGCCCTGGCCACGTCGAGCGGGGCGTTCGACGGGCCGGTCGCGGCCGCCGGGCTGCCGCCGAGCCTCAGCGGGCCGGGCGAGCTCGTGGCGCCGGTCCCCTCGGGCGACCTGCCGGTCCCGGTCGAGTCGGTCGAGCCGTAGCGTCGAACCGGGACTGAAGCCCCTCCTTCAGTCGTCGGCGAGCACCCAGCGATCGATGTCGCGCTCGTAGTCCTGCAGCTCGTCCGCCGCGAACCACAGGGCGAGCTCCGTGGCTGCCGCCTCGGGGCTGTCCGACGCGTGGACGATGTTCTGGGCCGTCTCGAGGGCGAAGTCGCCCCGGATGGTCCCCGGAGCCGCCTCGTGCGGCCGGGTCGCCCCATTGATCGCCCGGACGACGGCGATGGCATTCGGCCCGTCGAAGGCGAGCGCGACGAGCGGACCCGAGATGATGAAGTCGACCAGGCCGGTGAAGAACGGCTTCTCGCGATGGGCCGCGTAGTGCCGTTCGGCGAGGTCGCGGTCGACCCGCACGAGCTTGAGCCCGACGAGCTTGAGCCCGCGGGCCTCGTAACGGGCGAGGATCCGGCCGACCAGCTGGCGCTGGACGCCGTCGGGCTTGACGAGGACGAGGGTTCGTTCGGTGCCTGGCATGTCTACCTTGGGTACGGTCGGGCTGGACGAGCCGGGATTGTATCGGATAGCGGGCCGCGATCAGGCGGGCGGGCCATCCGGGGAAGCGTCGGCGACGGACGAGCCGGCGGTGCGATCGGCCCCGTCGGGGTCGGTCGCGGCGGACGGCGCCGCATCGGGCGTGTCGGCGGAGCTCGCAGGAGCCGCATCGATCTCGGCCGGGTCCCACAGGATCTCGTCCGGATCGTCGTCGTGGCGGTGGCGTGCGGACGGCGACGACCCGTCGGTCATCGCGCCGTCCATGAGGCTCGGCCCCTCGAGCTCGTCATCGTCGTCGACGACGACCGGCTTGACCCGCGGCCGCGGCCGGACCCGGGAACGACGCTCGGGCAGCCCGCCGTTGGCGGCGATCGCGTAGGCCTGTCGCGCCTCCGGCTCGTGACCGGCGAGCCGGTACGCGTCGCCGCGGACGACCATCAGGTTGGCTGCACGGGCGCCCTCGGTCGCCTCCAGCACGGCCGGTGCCAGGGCCGGAGCGAGTCGCAGCGCCAGCCCGAACCGGAAGCCGGCCTCGTCGACGGCCCCGGTGATGAGCGCGGACCGGCCCAGCTCGAACTCGTGCGCCGGATCGAGCTCCGAGGTGACCTCGCCGGCGGCCCCGTCCTCGGCGTCCCAGAACCCGAGGTTGACCGGTGTCGCCGGGCCCTTGGCGGGGGCATGCGCGGTCGCGGCCGGTGCCGCCGACGACTCGCCCGCGTGCGACACGCTCGGGACCTCCGGGCCGCGATCGAACAGGGTCGGTGCGGTCGGGGCGGGCTCGTTGGCATCGGGCGCCCAGACACCGGACCGGGGCATCCCGGCGAAGATCGCGTCGATCGTGCCCGGCGCGCGGGTGATCGCCCGCGTCGCGAGCCGGCGGGCCTCGCTCGGCCGGCCCAGCGATGACGCCGCCTCGGCGGCGATGACGAGCGCGATCGGGTCGTCGCTGCCGCTCGCCAGGGCGGCCGCCGCTGCCTCGCCCGCCCCCAGCAGGTCGCCGGTCCGCCAGCGCACCTCGGCGAGGTCGACCAGGCCGATCGTGTCGAGACCGGCAAGCCCGGCCAGGGTCTCCAGCTCGACCCGGGCGAGGGCCAGCGAGCCGAGGCGGAGGTGGGCGTGGGCCAGGACCAGCTCGATCGTCCGGCCGCGGGCGGGTTCGGCGCGTTCGGGCAGGGCCATGGTCGTCATGCCGGCAGACGGAGCCGAGGCTCGAGGCCGCGCAGATGACGGGCGGGCGCGACGGCGGCCAGGCGGAGCGCGTCGTCGTGGAACAGCTGGCCGGCCAGGCGCTGGATCGCGGGCGCGTCGACCGCGTCGACCGCGGCGAGCGCCTCGTCGAGGGTGAGGACCCGGTCGTGGAGGGCCTCCTGGCCACCGATCCACGAGGCGACGTGGCGGGTGTCGTCCATCCGTAGCTCCAGGCCGCCGGACAGGTAGCGCTTGGCCTTGGTCAGCTCGGCCTCGGGGACCAGCTCGTCGCGAAGCCGCGCCAGCTCGACGAGGATCGCCTCCAGCGCGGCGGGCAGACCGGCGGGATCGACGCCGGCCGAGATCTCGAGGGCCCCGGCATCGGCGTAGTCGACCAGCCCGGACGAGACGTCGTAGGCGAGCCCGAGCTCCTCGCGCACCGACAGGAACAATCGGCTGCTCATACCGTCGCCGAGGACCGCGTTGAGGACCGCCAGGGTCCAGCTGTCGGGGTGGTCGCGGTGGAGCGCCGGGACGCCGAGACAGACCTGCGCCTGACTGGTGTCGCGCTTGCCGGTCCGGACGCGCTCCCCGGCGGGGAGGGCCGGCGCTGGAGCGTAGCCCGGGATCGCGCCGTTGCCCGTCCCGAACGCCGCCGCCGTGAGGCTCGTCGCCTCCTCGTGGGGCAGGTCGCCGACGACCGCGACGACCGTGTTGGCGGGCCGATAGACGCTCCGCCAGAAGTCGTGGATGGCCGCCTCCGGCAGGGCCAGGATGTCCGCCTCCTCGCCGCAGATCTCGCGACCCAGCGGCCCGTCGCCGAACATCGCGGTCTGGAACAGGATCTGGCAGTACTCGGACGGGTCGTCCAGGTACGAGCGGATCTCCTCGATGATGACCGTCCGCTCGCTCTGGATGTCCACGCCCTGCAGCCGCGGCCGGACGATCAGCTCGCCGATGACGTCCATCGCCCGGGCCGCCTCGCGCCGCGGGACGCGCACCCAGTAGACCGTGGACTCGCGGTCGGTCGCGGCGTTGAACGAGCCGCCGACCCCCTCGATCGCCTCGCTGATCGCGCGCGTCGACGGGTACGCGGTCGTGCCCTTGAACGTGATGTGCTCCATGAAATGGGCGACGCCGACCTGGCCCGGCGCCTCGAGGCGCGATCCGGCCAGGACGTACGCGGCGATCGAGACCGAGCGCGCCGCGGGGAGCCGCGCGCTGATCACGCGTGGCCCGGCAGGCAGCGCGGTCCGTTCGAACATCGCAGGGGATGGTAGCGGATTGCGGTGCGGCGCCCGGTCCGGCGGATCCGGACGCCGCGCGGGAGGCGCGATCAGGACGCCGCGGGCGTCGCGATCAGCGTGTTGAGCCAGCCCTGCAGGAAGTAGACGAGGAACATGATCGACACGACCCACATGAGCGGGTGGATCTCGCCGATCTTGCCCATGGCGAGCTTGATCACGACCCAGCGAGATGAAGCCGGCGCCGATGCCGATGGTGATGTCGTACGTGAGGGGCATCAGGATCATCGTCAGCAGGGCCGGGAAGCCATCCTCGACGTCGCTGAGGTCGATGCCCTTGAGCTGGGTGAACATGAGGTAGCCGACGATGACCAGGGCCGGCGAGGTCGCCTGGGTCGGGATGATCGTCGCCAGCGGTGACAGGAAGATCGCGAACAGGAACAGGATCCCGGTCACGATCGAGGCGAACCCGGTGCGGCCGCCTTCCGCGACGCCGGCCGCGCTCTCGATGAAGGTCGTGTTCGAGCTGACCCCGGCGGCGCCACCGGCGACCGCCGCGAGGCTGTCGACGAGCAGCACGCGCCCGACGCCCGGGACCGAGCCGTCCTCCCTGGCGAGCCCTGCCTCGGAGGCGACGCCGGTGACCGTGCCCATCGTGTCGAAGAAGTCGGTCAGCATGATCGCGAAGATCGTCAGGACCGCCGCCAACGGCCCGAGGACCGTGAAGACGTTGGTCAGGTCGAACTGGCCGAGAGTCGCGAAGCTCGGAGTCACGGAGATCGTGTCCGGCACCTTCGCGATGCCGGTGAGGAGCGCCACGACGGTGATGACGAAGATCGAGATGATCAGGGCGCCGGGGATCTTCCGGACGAACAGGACCATGGTGAACAACAGCCCGCCCAGGAACAGGAACTGGCCGGGCGTGGTCGGGAAGACCGGGGCCACGATCGGCGTGCCGCCCTGGGGCGTGGCGATGAAGCCGCCGCCGACGAATCCGATGAACAGGATGAACAGGCCGATGCCGGCGCCGATCGCCTTCTTCAGCGCCAGCGGCACCGCGTTCATGACGGCTTCCCGGAAGCCGACGATGACCAGCAGCGTCACGACCAGGCCTTCGAGGACGATCACGCCCATCGCACCCTGCGGGCGTCAGGCCGCGGCCGGTCAGGGAGAAGGCGACGATCGCGTTGATCCCGAGACCGGCGGCCAGCGCGAGGGGGTAGTTGCCGACGATCCCCATCACGATGGTCGCGATGCCCGCGACGAGCGCCGTCCCGGCCGAGACGGCGGCGACGCCGGCCGGGTCGAGCTTGAACCCGGCGCCGAGGATGGCCGCGTTCAGGAAGATGATGTAGACCATGACGAAGAACGTCGTCAGGCCCGCCTTGGCCTCGATCGCGGCGTTGGTCCCGCGCTCCTCGAACTTGAAGTAGCCGGCAAGACCGCCGCTCGATCCGCCGGCCGATGCGGCTGGTGGCTGTGTGCTGGGCTGCGCTTCAGCGCTCACCTGCGTCCCGACCTCCTCGCCCGGACGATGCGCGCCAAACCCTGGGGGCAGGCTCGAGACGCGCGGTTGACCGGTCGTGCGACCGCTCCCTCACGGTCGCGCTCCCGCTCCGAGCCGGACCGCGTCCGGCCCTCCGGATCCGCTACTCGTCCTCGCGGGCTTCGAGGCCGAGCAGCTCCATCTGGACGAACTCGCTGGTGTCGAAGGCCAGTTGTCGCGGGGCGAAGGGCGAATCGTCCGGCGCGCCCGGTCCGATCGGGGCGAACTCCACGACGACCCGCTCGTCACCCTGGACGAGCGTGTAGACGAGCAGCTGATCGGGCCGCGTCTCGAACTCGAGATGCTCGAAGGAATCGATGTTGAGGGTGATGGCCAGGGGCGTGAAGTAGGTCGACGTGTCATCCGCGTCGACCACGATCCGCTCGACCCAGCCGGTCCCGTGCGACACGAGCTCGCGACCGCGCTGATAGCGGTAGGTGACCGTCTGCTTGAGCAGCGGTCTGAGCAGGTGGAGCATGTCCGTCCGGCTCGTGACGACGCCCTGGTTGACGAAGAACTTCGCGGGAGGCTGGCTGGACACCCGGCGTCTCCTCGGTGGGCGGAAGGGGACGGACCGGTGCGATGGTACCGCACCGTGGCTGCCGCGACGACCCGAAAATGGCGCCCCGGGCGGGCGGCCGACACGCGGCTGGCGGCCGGCGCGGCCCGCGTATCATCGGCGCCATGCTCCTGGCCCTCGACATCGGCAACACGAACGTGACGCTCGGCCTGTTCCGGGCGGGCGCACTGCTGGCGACCCGCCGCGCGGCGACGGACCCGCGCGCCACGAACGACGAGTTCGCGCTCCTGCTCGACGGCCTGCTGCGGCTCGACGGCATCGCCGCCGCCGACATCGACGCCGTGGCGCTGGCGTCCGTCGTCCCGAGCCTGACCGACGCGGTGGCGGCCTTCGTCGAGCGGCACGAGGCCAGTCTGCTCGTGGCCGGCGCCGGCACGATCCCGATCGCGGTCCGCGTGGACCGGCCGGGCGAGGTCGGGGCAGACCGGCTGGTCAACGCCCTGGCCGCCGCGCGACTGTACGGGGCGCCGGCGGTCGTGGTCGACCTCGGCACTGCCACCACGTTCGACTGCGTGGCCGGTGACGGGGCGTACGTCGGCGGGGCGATCGCACCCGGCCTCGCCCTCGGGCTCGAGGCGCTCGCGGCACGGACCGCCAAGCTGCCCCGGATCGAGCTGCGCGCCCCGGACCGGGCGATCGGGCGGGACACGGTCAGCGCGATGCAGTCGGGCGCGGTCCTCGGCCACGCCGGCCTCGTGGCGGGCCTGCTGGCCCGGATCCGGCGTGAGCTGGCCGACGCCGACGGGATCGCACCCGCGGCGGTCCGGGCGATCCTGACCGGCGGGTTGTCGGCGGCTCCGTGGGCGGAGGTCCTCGAGGACATCGACGCGATCGATCCGGACCTGACGCTCAAGGGGCTGGCCATCCTCCACGCCGAGGTCGGTGGCGGCGAGCCACTCGAGCTGGGCCTCGCGTGAGCGACGGATCGGGCACGGAGGCCGAGGCGCCGGCGGCGCGGCGGGGCGGCTCCAGGGCCGGCTGGTCGCACTCGGCGTGACCGGCTCGATCGCGGCCTACAAGGCGGTCGAGCTGCTGCGTCTCCTCCGCGCCGAGGGCGCGGACGTGTCGGTCATGCTGACCCAGTCCGCGGCGCAGTTCGTGGGCGCCCTGTCGTTCGCCGCCCTGTCCCGCCACCCGGTCGAGACCGACGTGCTCGCCCTGCTCCCCGACGGCCGGATCGGCCACATCGTCGTCGCCGACACGGCGGACGTGGTCGTCGTCGCGCCCGCCACCGCGCACTGGCTCGGGGCGATGGCGGGCGGCCTGTCCGGCGACGTCGTCACCGCCACGTGTCTCGCGACGTCGGCGCCGGTCGTGGTCGCACCGGCCATGGACGGCGACATGTGGCGACATCCGGCCACGGTCGCCAACGTCGCGCGTCTGCGGTCCTTCGGCTACGCGGTCGTCGAGCCCGGATCCGGTCCGCTTGCCTCCGGTCAGGACGGGATCGGCCGGCTGGCCGAGCTCGGCGCGATCGTCGACGCGGTCGTGGCCGCCGTCGCGGCGTCGGCGGTCCGCGCGCCCGACCCGGCGGCACGCCCGCCCCTGGTCGGTCCGGCGCGCGACGCCGACCTGGCCGGCCGCCACGTGGTGGTCACCGCCGGCGGGACGCGCGAGGCGATCGACCCGGTCCGCTTCATCGGCAATCGCTCGACCGGCCGGATGGGCGCGGCGATCGCCGAGGCCGCGCTCGACCGCGGTGCGCGGGTGACGGTCGTCGCCGCGAACGTCGAGGTCGATCTGCCGCCCGCGGCCACGGTCGTCCGGGTCGGCTCGACCGCCGAGCTGCGCGCCGCGCTCCTGCGCCTGACCCAGGGTCCAGCCCCGACCGCCGGCTTCGACGCCCTGGTCATGGCCGCGGCCGTGGCCGACTTCCGGCCGGTCGCCACCGCCGAGACCAAGCTCCCGCGCACCGACGACCTGACCCTCCGACTGGAGTCGACCCCGGACCTCCTCGCCGAGGTCGCCCGGATCGCCCACGGCCTCGACAGCGACGGCGCCGCCACGCGCGAGCCGCTGCAGCCGGTCCCGGTCCTGGTCGGGTTCGCCGCGGAGACGGGCTCGCTCGAGCGGGCCGCCGACAAGCTCCGGCGCAAGGGCGTGGACCTGCTCGTCGCGAACGACGTGGCCGAGCCGGGCTCGGGCTTCGGGACCGACACCAACCGCGTATCCATCCTGGCCGCCGACGGATCGCGGGCGGACCTGCCGCTGCAGAGCAAGCGCGCCGTCGCGGACGCCCTGCTCGACCGGGTCGCCGTCGCGCTGGACGAGCGCGACGCCGCCGCGCAGACTGAGGGCACCATCGATCCCCTGCGGGAGAGGGCATGAGCGCCACGTCCGAGACCATCCGCCGCCTGACCGTCGTCGACATCGCCAAGCTCTACGCCGACGGCCAGCGCATCCCGATGCTGACCGCCTACGACTTCCCGACCGCCAAGCTCCTCGACGAGGCCGGCATCCCGCTGCTGCTCGTGGGCGACTCGCTCGGCCAGGTCATCCTCGGCTACGAGACGACCGTGCGGGTGACCATGCCGGAGATGGTCCACCACACCAAGGCCGTCGTGCGTGGCACGCAGCACGCCCTGGTCGTCGCCGACATGCCGTTCCTGTCCTATTCGACGCCCGAGGACGCCCTCGACAATGCCGGGGTCTTCCTGCGCGAGGCCGGCGCCCAGGCGGTCAAGGTCGAGGGTGGCGTGCGCACCGCCCGGACGATCGAGACGCTCGTGCGGGCCGGCATCCCGGTCATGGGCCACATCGGCCTGACCCCGCAGGCGATCAACACCTTCGGCAAGGTCCGGGTCCAGGGCAAGACCCGCGACCAGGCCCGGTCCCTCGTCGCCGACGCGCTCGCGGTCCAGGAGGCCGGCGCCTTCGCGATGGTCCTCGAGCTCGTCCCGGAACAGCTCGCCGCGGCCATCACGCGAGCGGCTGCGGGTCCCGACCATCGGCATCGGAGCCGGTGCCGGCTGCAGCGGTCAGGTCCAGGTCTTCACGGACCTGATCGGGCTGGGCGACTTCGTCCCGCGTCACGCCCGCCCGTACGCGCACGTTCGCGAGACGATCCTCGAGGCTGCGGCCGCCTACGCGGCGGACGTGACCGCCGGCACGTTCCCGGGCGAGGCCGAGTCGGTCCGCATGGACGACGCGGTCCTCGACGAGGTCCTCGGTCGTGGCGCGTCCGATCGCCCGGCCGGCTCGATCCCCGCCGGGGGCATCCCGCTCGACCGCGACCTCTAAACACGGCCGCTTGACCCAGGTCGTCCGCACTCGCGCCGCCCTGCGCGCTGCCCTGGCCGAGGCCGCGCGCCCGGTCGGGCTCGTCCCCACGATGGGCTGGCTGCACGAGGGCCATCGCGCGCTGATGCGACAGGCGCGCTCGGCCGACGCCACGACCGTCGTGACGATCTTCGTCAACCCGCGCCAGTTCAACGTCGCGGCCGACTACACCAAGTACCCGCGCAACGAGGCGCGCGACCTGGCGATCGCAGAGGCCGAGGGCGTCGACCTCGTCTTCGCGCCGGACGCCTCCGAGGTCTACCCGCCCGGCTTCGACACCGTCGTGTCGGTCGGCGCCGTCGCGCAGCCGCTGGAGGGTGCGGCCCGGCCGGGTCATTTCGATGGCGTGGCGACCGTGGTCGCGATCCTGTTCGACCTGGTCGCGGCGGACCACGCCTATTTCGGACAGAAGGACGCCCAGCAGGTGATGGTCATCCGCCAGATGGCGCGGGACCTCGCGATCGGGACCGAGGTGATCGCCTGCCCGACGGTGCGCGAGCCGGACGGCCTGGCGCTCTCGTCGCGGAACGTCCACCTCAGCCCGGAGCAGCGAGCCGCGGCGCCCGTCCTGCATCGCGCCCTGCTGGCCGCACGTGCCCGGTGGGAGGCCGGTGAACGGTCGGCCGAGTCCCTGCGCGACGTGATGTGGGAGACGCTGACAGCGGAGCCGCTGGCCGAGGTCGACTACGTCTCGGTCGCCGACGGCGCGACCCTGGCCGAGCTCGAGCGGGTCGACGGGCCGGCCCTGCTGTCGCTCGCGGTCCGCTTCGGGACCACCCGCCTGATCGACAACGAGCCGCTGGGCACCGCCCTCACGCCAGACTGACCCCGGCATGGCCGCCGGTCGCCGGATCCTCCTCGCCTACCTCGTCTACTTCGGGTCCATCGGCGCCGCCTTCCCCTACCTGCCGGTCTTCTACCGGGACTTCGGCCTCGAGCTCGCCCAGATCGGCACGCTGACCGCGATCCAGGCGGCCGTCCAGCTGCTGCTGGCGCCGGTCTGGGGCGGTCTCGCGGACCGCTTCCCGCACACCCGGCTCACGCTGCCGCTGGCGGCGGTCGTCGCCACCATCGGGGCGACGATCCTGTTCCTGGCGACCGACATCGAGATGGTCTTCGCCGGCTCGCTCATCCTCTATGGCGGCCTGTCCGGGATCGGACCGACGCTCGACGCACGCACGCTCGAGACGCTGGGCCCCGAACGGCGCGGCCGGTTCGGCGAGGTGCGCGCGTTCGGCTCGCTGGCCTTCGTGGTCTCGACGGTCGCGGTCGGGTTCCTCCTCGACGCGGAAGGCGCCCGCTCGCTGTTCTGGGCGTACCTGCCCTTCCTCGTGGCGACGGCCCTCGTGACCGCGACGATCCCGCGGCGCGGGACCGCCACCCGGTCCGCCAGCATCCTGCGCGGCGCCGGCGAGTTCCTCGCCACGAAGGGCATCGCCCTGTTCCTCGTCGGGTTCACCGTGGTCTGGGCGTCGCTGGCCGCCGTCTCGGCCTTCTACTCCATCCAGGTCGTCGCGCTCGGCGGGAGCCCCGGCCTGGTCGGCATCGCGTGGGCCGTCGGGGCCGCCATCGAGGTGCCGTACATGTTCGCGTTCCCGCGGATCGCCGGGCGGTTCGGGACGGAGCGACTGGTGGTCGTCGGCTCGCTCGCGTTCGCCGTGCGGGCTCTGCTGGCGGCGCTCGCGGTCGATCCGGTGGCGCTCGTGCTCATCGCGCCGCTCGAGGGCATCGGGTTCGCCAGCGTCTTCGTCGGCGGGGTGACCGTGCTCGCGGCCCACGCGCCGGCCAGCCTCCAGGGCACGGCCCAGGGCCTGTTCGCCGGATGTGCCGGCCTGGCCACGATCATCGGCTCGTTCGCCGGCGGCGAGATCGCCGGGGCGCTGTCGATCCCGGGCCTGTTCCTGGTCGGCGCCGCGACCAGCCTGGCCGGGACCGGGATCGTCGCGATCGCGCTCCTGGGTCCCGGCACCGGCCGGATCGCGCGACCGGTCCGTCACGCGGACCCGGCCTGAGGAGACCGGGCGCGCCGGCCGTGGCGGCGCGCGGAGGGCGCCGGGAACCCGGCCGAGGCCGGCGGTGTATGGAGGACGACAGCGCCCCATCGAGACCGTGGAGGACCGCCATGCGCCACCTTCGACCGACCGCATCCGTTCTGATGGCGCTCGGCCTCGTCCTGGTCGGCGTCGGCAGCGTCGCGGCCAAGGGCGGCGACGCCATCGCGACGCTCGACGAGCCGCTGCCGCCCGGCCCGGCGGCCGGCTCGACGATCACGATCGGCTGGTCGCTCGACCTGCGGCAGGACGACGGGACGACACTCCCGTTCTGGGCCGAGGGCGTCTTCCTGCGGTTCACGCCACCGTCAGGAGCCTCCTTCGACGCTCCGGGACGACAGGATCGCCAGGGCCACTTCACCGCCAGGGTCGTGGTGCCCGCGGGCGGCCTGGGCGACGTCGCGTTCGGGATGCGCGGCGACATGTGCTCCCGGGGCACCTGCGTCTCGAGCTTCGAGTTCTTCCGCGTCGCGGACACGACCGCGGCCGAGGCCGCCGCTGCCGCAGCGCAGGCGAGGACCGAGGCCGGGCGTGCCCCGGCCCCCGGGCAGCGGCGCGAGGCGGCGGTGGCCCCGGCGCCCGTGGCGCCCGTCGCCGATCCCGCCGCGGACCCGACCACGCCGACTCCTCCCGCCCCGGCGCCGCGGACGGCTCCCTCCGTCGACGGCGCCTGGCTGGCCGCGCTCATGGTCATCGGTCTTGCGCTGACCGGGATCGTCATCGCGGCGCGCGGTCGAGGCCGGACGAGCGCGGCCTGACGGTCCGCCCGTCCGACGGCCGTCCCGCGACGGCACCCCGACCGGGAGGAGGCGCTGGAGGCGCGGCTCAGTCGAGCCGCGCCTCCTCCGCGACCTCGAGGACCCGGTCGATGAACAGGTATTCCCAGAGCAGCGCCTTGATCTCGGCGATCTTCCCGGCGTCGGCCGGGTGCGTCTTGATGAGCAGGTCGTGGAGCTCGGACGCGACCTGGTAGGTGTCCTCCGGCACGATCATCGCGAACAGGTTGGCGACCTTGACCGCGTCCAGGACCGCCGGGTCCGGACGGTAGCCACCGGTCAGGACCAGCCCGAGCGCGCCCTCGCCGCGGTCCGAGCCGTCGTGCCGGGCGCCCACGATCGCGGCGATCACGTCGGTCCGGTCGCCCGGCACGATGACCAGGCTGCGCGGTCCGATCCGCTCGAGCATGTGCTCCGGCTCCATCGCCCCGATGGCGATCCCGCCGATGACCTCGTCGAGGTCCGGGCCGGCGTGGATGGTCTGGCCCTTGAGACCGGCCTGGACCATGGCCAGCGTCGGGTTGGACAGGATCGGCCGGTACGGCAGGACGCCCAGGAGCGGGATGCCGTGGCGGGCCAGGCCCCGCTCGAGGGTCCGGGCGAGGCCGGGCTTGGCGTCCAGGTCGACCTTGTTGACGATCGCGCCGGCGATGGTCACCCCCTGTCGCTCGAACAACGCGGCGTTGAGGACGATCTCGTCGATCGGGCGACCGACCCCGCCCTCCGACACGATGACGGCCGGTGCCCCGAGCATCGACGCGACCGCCGCGTTCGACAGCCCGATGACCGCACCCACCCCGGCGTGGCCCGTCCCCTCGATGAGCAGGATGTCCCGCTCGGCGAAGGCGGCATGCGCCGTCCGGATCCGCGCCGGCAGGTCCTCGACGACCTGGCCCTCGATGTAGGCCTGGGTGAAGCCGCGCGGGATGTGCACCGGGCTCATCTGCTGCAGCGGCTCAGGCAGGCTGAACACCTGCTTCATCAGGATCGCGTCCTCGTCCGCGGGCACGCCATCCTCGATGATCGTGCGCTGGCCGACCGGCTTCAGGAACGCGGTCGACAGCCCGCGCCGCTGGAACCCGTCCAGCACCCCGAGGCTGACCGTGGTCTTGCCCCGGTTCTGCCCGGTCGCGGCCAGGTAGACATGGCGCATCGGGCGGCGCCTAGCTGTGGCTGGCGGTCTTGCGCTCGATGAGCTGGATGGCGTCGCGCAGGCGGGCGAGGGTCTCGGCTTCGACGGCGTCGGGCTCGAGGTATGGCCCGAGCCGCTCCATGATGTCGGCGACGAGGCTCAGGAAGACGCTCGCGTCGGCCACGAAGAACTGCGGCTCGTTGTTGTAGCGCACGAGCGTCAGCCGGCCCTGGAGGACGCGCCGGTCCTCGACATGGGCGATCTGGGTCGCGAAGTTGTGGCCCTGGATGCCGTCCGGGTTGTTCAGGAAGTTCAGCGCGTTGTCGATCGCCAGGCCGAACCGGGCGCGCCAGGCGACGAGCCGCTCGTGGACCTCGGACGGGATGCGCACCTCGGCGACCTCGTCGAAGACCTCGGGCGCCACCGTCAGGAGGCCGACCAGCGTCGTCCCCGCGCGCGGCCCGAGCATCACCTGGAGGCTGCGCTCGAGGGTGAACACCTCGGAATCGAACCGCGGACTGGTGATGACGTCGGTCAGGAGGTCTTCGACGTTGTCGAGCACGCCGGGCTCGGCGACCGCGTTCGACAGGTGGAGGATCTCCTCCTTGAACAGGAACTTCTCTTCGTGATCGAGCATGCCGGCGATGGTAGCACCGAGCGTGGCCGGGACCGGCCGGCCTCCTAACGCCCTCCCGAACCGTCCCGGTCATCGCGACGTAGTCGTTCTCAGGGTTCCCTCACGAACATCCGCCATACTTGCCACGCGGGGGTTGTCCGGCGACCGGCGACGCTCGTTCCCAGCCCCCGACTGGAGTTCGGATCGCCGATGGCCGACACGCCGAACGACGCGCCTCGTCCCGATGGGCCCCCCGGCCCGGCATCGCGGCGCGCCGGGCGGATCCGGACGATCGGCCTGTTCACCGGTGGCATCGTCGCCGCCCTGCTGGCGATCCTCGTCTACCGCGCGCTCGTTCCCGGACCCGCTCCCCTGTCCCAGCGCGACGTCTCCGACGCCATCACCAAGGCCCTTGCCTCACAGACGCCCGCGCCCGCCCTGTCCGTGGCGGCCTACGACGCGATCCGTCCGTCGCTCGTGCTCATCGAGACGACCTTTCCGCCGAAGGCCAATGGCTCCAAGGCCGGGCTCGGCAGCGGCGTCATCATCGATGACCAGGGCGACATCCTGACCAGCCTCCACGTCGTCGACAAGGCCACGACGATCCAGGTGACGTTCGCTGACGGCACCAAGTCGTCGGCCACCATCGCCACCAGCCGGCCCGACAACGACATCGCGGTCCTCCAGGCGGACACCCTGCCCGGCACCGTCGTCCCGGCGACGCTCGGCAATCCGGGCGGCGTCCAGATCGGCAGCGAGGCGTTCGTGGTCGGAAATCCGTTCGGGCTGTACGGCTCGATGAGCAGCGGCGTCGTGTCCGGCCTCGGCCGGACCTTCCAGTCGGACGACGGCGGGCCGGTCCTCCACGACCTCATCCAGATCGACGCGGCCGTCAACCCGGGCAACTCGGGCGGACCGCTGCTCGACCGGAACGGCCGGGTCATCGGCATCGTCGCCGCGCTCATCAACCCCACCAAGGACGATGTCTTCGTCGGCATCGGCTTCGCGGTGCCCATCGACGTCGCCGGCGGAGCCGCCGGCCTGCCCCAGTACTGAGGGAGGACCAGCCGCGTGGACCACGACACCAACGGAACAGCGACCGCGACATCGGCGCGGCCGATGGAGAGCGTCCTGTACGAGGTCAAGAAGATCATCGTCGGGCAGGACGTGCTGCTCGAACGGCTCGCGGTCGCGCTGCTTGCGCGCGGACACCTCCTCGTCGAGGGCGTCCCCGGGCTGGCCAAGACGATGGCGATCAAGACCCTCGCCGCGTCGATCGGCGGCCAGTTCAAGCGGATCCAGTTCACGCCGGACCTGGTCCCGGCCGACCTGATCGGGACCCGCATCTACAACCAGAAGACGGGCGAGTTCAGCACGTCGCTCGGCCCGGTCTTCACCAACCTCCTGCTCGCCGACGAGATCAACCGGGCGCCCGCCAAGGTCCAGTCGGCGCTGCTCGAGGTCATGCAGGAGCACCAGGTCACGATCGGGCTGGAGACGTTCAAGGTGCCCAGCCCGTTCCTCGTGCTGGCGACCCAGAACCCGATCGAGACCGAGGGCACGTACGCCCTGCCGGAGGCCCAGGTCGACCGGTTCATGCTGAAGGTCCTCGTGGGCTACCCCAGCCACACCGAGGAGTACGCCATCGTCGAGCGGATGACGGGCGCGCTCGACACCGTCAACCAGGTCCTGACCACGGAGCAGCTGGTCGACCTCCAGCAGGCGGCGGACAAGGTCTACGTGGATCCGTCCCTGCTCGACTACGCGGTGCGCCTGGCCTCGGCGACCCGGAACCCGGGGGCCTTCGGGATGCCGGACCTCCAGCGCTACATCACGTTCGGGGCCAGTCCGCGCGCCTCGATCAACCTGATCCTGACCGCCCGGGCCCTGGCGTTCATCCGCGGCCGTGCCTACGCGCTCCCGCAGGACGTCGCCGACATGGCCCGCGACGTCATCCGCCACCGCCTGGTGCTGTCGTTCGAGGCCCTGTCCGACGACGTCAGCCCGGACGACATCCTGACCACGGTCCTGCGCACGGTGGCCGCCCCGACCGTTCCCACGAAGGAGCTTCCGAACGTCCACATCCACGCCTGAACGCATCCTCCAGCGCCTCGACTGGCAGGTCGTCCGCCGTCTCGACGGGCTGCTCCAGGGCGACTACCGGACGCTGTTCCGCGGATACGGCCTGGATCTCGCCGACCTGCGCGAGTACCAGCCGGGCGACGACGTCCGGTACATCGACTGGAACGTCACCGCCCGGATGGACGCGCCGTTCGTCCGCGAGTACACCGAGGACCGTGAGCTGACGGCCTGGTTCCTGCTCGACCTGAGCCCGTCGGTCGACTTCGGGACCGCGGACATGGACCGGCGCAAGCGGACCGTCCTGATCGACTTCGTGACGACGCTGTCCAGGTTGCTGACCCGGCGCGGCAACCGGGTCGGGGCGGTGCTGGACAGCGGCGGGGTCCGCCACACGATCCCGGCCGGCAGTGGCCGGGTCCAGGTCCTGCGCATCGCCGACGCCCTGCTGCGGGAGCCGCGCCGGTCGGCCGCGCCGTTCACCGACCTCGCGCCGCTGCTCGACGCCGGCCACCAGGCGATCAAGCGCCGGTCGCTCGTGTTCGTCATCTCCGACTTCATCAGCGAGCCCGGCTGGGAGCGGTCGCTCGACCTGCTCGACCGCCGGCACGAGGTCATGGCCGTCCGGCTCGTCGACCCGCGCGAGGTCACGCTGCCCGACGTCGGGCCGATCATCCTCGAGGACGCCGAGACCGGTGAGCAGCTCTACGTCGACACCGGCGATCCGGGCTTCCGGCGCCGGTTCGAGGCGGCGGCCGAGGACCGTGAAGCGGCCATCGGCGAGGCCTTCCGGCGCGCCGGCGTCGACGCCGTCTCGCTGTCGACCGACGAGGACCTCGTCCGCGCCATCGTCCGGATGGCCGCCCTTCGTCGCCGGAGGCGGCGCGTCGTCATGACCTTCGTCTGGCCGCAGGCCCTGCTCCTCCTGGTGCTGATCCCGCTCGGGCTCCTCGCCTACCGCGCGATCGACCGGCGTCAGCGCCGCAAGGTCGCGGCGTTCGGAGGGTCGGGGGCGTTCGGCTCGGTCACGCCGGCTGAGAGGCCGTCGACGACGTCCGGCACACCGGTCACCGGGGCCGCTACGGCCGCCACGACCACCGCAGCCCCGTCGCCGCGTCGCGTCGGTCGGATCCGGCGGCTCGTCCCCGGGATCCTCCTGGTGGCCGGCTTCACGGTCATGGTCATCGCGCTGGCGCGGCCGCAGGGCCGGATCGACGTTCCCCGCAACGAGGGCACGGTCATCCTCGCGTTCGACATCTCGGGCAGCATGGCCGCCACCGACCTCCAGCCGACCCGCATGGCCGCCGCGATCGCGGCCGCCACCGACTTCGTCCAGCGCCAGCCGCCGAGCGTCGTGATCGGCGTCGTCGCCTTCAGCGATTCGGGCATCGCCGTCCAGCAGCCGACCAACGACCCCGCCACCGTGCTCGCCGCGATCGGACGCCTGACGCCGCAGCGCGGGACCTCGCTCGGGCGCGGCATCGAAGCGTCGCTGACGGCGATCGAGGCGGCGGCCGCCGGCCCCAACGTGGACTACTACAGCAACCGGTCACCGGAGCCGACACCCGTCCCCACGCCGGTCCCGGCCGGCACGCACCTGCCCGCGGTCATCGTGCTGCTGACCGACGGCGAGAACAACGAGCGGCCGGACCCGATGGTGTCGGCCCAGGCCGCCGCCGACCGGGGCGTGCGGATCTACACGGTCGGCATCGGCAGCCCGGGCGGCGCCACGCTCGACCTGGACGGGTTCCAGGTCCACACCCAGCTCGACGCCGAGTCCCTCAAGGGGATCGCCGACCTGACCGGCGGCACGTACTACGCGGCCGAGGACGCCGCGACGCTCGACTCGGTCTACCAGCATCTGGACACCGCGCTGGTGGTCCGGCCGGAGGACATCGAGCTGACCGCCGTCCTGGCCGGTGCCGGTCTCGCGCTGCTGCTGGCCGGCGCCATCGCATCGCTCGCCTGGCTGGGCCGTCTGCCATGACCTTCCTGTGGCCGGGCCTCCTGCTCCTCCTCGCCGCCGTGCCGCTGCTGGTCGGCGTCTACGTCTGGAGCCTGCGTCGCCGGCGGCCGACCGGCGTCCGCTATTCGAGCCTGTCGCTCATCCATGCGGCGCAGCCCGGCTCCGGACGGCTGCGACGGCACCTCCCGTTCGCGCTGTTCGCGGTGGCGCTGGCCGCCCTGTGCCTCGGGATCGGCCGCCCGATCGCGGTCGCGAGCGTGCCCACCAACCAGACGACGATCGTGCTGGTCATCGACGTGTCCGGCAGCATGTGCTCGGACGACATCGCCCCGACCCGGCTCCAGGCCGCCGAATCCGCGGCCGCCTCGTTCATCGAGCACCAGGGGTCCGGCACCCAGATCGGGATCGTCGCGTTCAGCGGCTTCGCCCAGGTCGTCCAGTCACCGACCAACGACAAGGTCGCGCTCCAGGCCGCCCTGCGCAGCCTCACGACCGGACGCCGGACGGCCATCGGCAGCGGGATCCTGGCCGCCATCGACGCGATCTCCGAGGTCGACCCGTCCGTCCAGGCCAGCACCGGCGACGGCCGCCCGGGGGTGGAGCCGCCGCCCGTCGCGAACGGCGCGTACGTGCCGGACATCATCGTCGCGCTGACCGACGGCGCGAGCAACTTCGGGCCCGATCCGCTCGAGGCAGCGACGCAGGCGGCCACACGCGGCATCCGCGTCTACACGATCGGGTTCGGGACGGCGGACGGTGGCCAGCTCGACCGGAACTGCGCGACGGCATTCCGGGGCAGCGAGCCCGGCAACGGGTTCGGGGGTGGCGGGTTCGGCGGCGGTGGCGGAGGCGGCGGGTTCCGGCGCGGCATCGACGACCAGGCGCTCCAGCAGATCGCCGACGGGACCGGCGCGACCTACTACCCGGCCGAGAGCGCCGACCAGCTCGAGGGCGTCTTCGCCGACCTGCCGACGAACCTCATCACCAAGCACGAGGTCGTCGAGCTGAGCGTCGCGTTCGTGGCCATCGGCCTGCTCCTGGCCGGCACGGGGATGCTGCTCGGGAGGGCCTGGCGACCGCTCCCGTGACGGGCGGCCCGGCCGGCCACGAAGGCGCGACCGGGCCGGCGATGGTCAGGCGGCGCGACCGACCGCCGTGGCCTCGGGGACCTCGGCGAGGAGCCCGGTCCGGACGTCGTAGATGAAGCCGTAGATCGCGATGCTGGACGGCACCAGCGGGTGGGACCGGATCCGGCGGACGTCGTCGGTGACGCTGCCGGACTGGTCGGCGATGGTCAGCCAATCGATGTACGCAGCCTCGGTCGAGCCCGGACCGCGACCGACGTCGTAGAAGCCGTTCGGACCGAGGGCGGCGGTCTCGAGGCTCTGAGCGAGAAGGCCCCGGATGACTTCGTCGGTGAAGAACTCCATCCCGCAATGCGTGTGGTGGATGACGAACCATTCGGCCGTGCCGAGCAGCTTGTATGAGATGACGAGCGAACGGATCGCGTCGTCGCTGGCCCGTCCGCCGGCGTTGCGGATGACGTGCGCGTCACCCTCGCTCAGACCGGCATACCCGGCCGGGTCGAGCCGGGCATCCATGCAGGTCAGGATGGCGATCCGCCGGGCGGGCGGCAGCGGAAGCTCGGCGCGCGCGCCGAAGGTGTCGGCGTAGGCGCGGTTCGCAGCAAGGACTTCGTCGAGGGTCGTGGACATCGCGGTGTGCACTCCTGGGTCTCCGGCGGGTTCGACCAGTGGAGTGTCGGGCCCGACCGGTCGACCACCGGGCCCGATCGTGGTCTGCGACCGAGCGCCGTCCCGGGCAACGAAAAGGCCGTGATCCATTGCTGGAACCACGGCCCCTCGGGGACATCCGACCTGGTCTCGACCCGGTGGTCGAGCGTGCGTCAGACGCGTGCCTCCCGACGGCGAGGCCGCCAGGGACAACAGCCGGCGAGGCGAACGATGGACTCGCCGGATCGGGACGTCTTCACCGGCCAACCATAGCGGCCCGGGCCGCCCCGAGGCAAACGTTCCCGCGGCGGCGGCCGCACCGGCCGCCAGCCCTCGTGCGGGGACGCGCGGCTTACGGGTAGAGGCCGCGCATCTCCATCGCGTCCGCGACGCGCTTGACCGCGAGCAGGTAGGCGGCGGTCCGCATGTTGACCCCCTCGCGGGTCGCCATGTCGAGGGTCTCGTGGAACGCCTTGACCATGATCTCCTTGAGCTTGGCGTTGACGACGCTCTCGCTCCAGTGATCGCGGTTGAGGTCCTGGACCCACTCGAAGTAGCTGACCGTCACGCCGCCGGCGTTGCACAGGATGTCCGGGATCAGGAAGACCCCGTTCTTGAACAGGATCTCGTCGGCATCCGGGGTGGTCGGGCCGTTGGCGGCCTCGGCGATGACCTTGGCCTTGATCCGGCCGGCGTTGCGGGAGCTGATCTGGTTCTCGAGGGCCGCCGGGATGAGGATGTCGCAGTCGACCTCGAGGACTTCGGCGTTGGTCACGTCGGTCGCGCCGGGGAAGCCCTGGACGGTCCCGTGCTCGCCCTTCCAGGCCACGACCTTGGCGATGTCCAGGCCGGCCGGATTGTGGATGCCGCCGGTCGAGTCGGACACGGCCACGACCGTCGAGCCCTCCTCGCTGATGAGCCGCGCGGCGATCGACCCGGCGTTGCCGAAGCCCTGGACCGCGACCCGCGCCTTGTTCAGGTTCATGCCGAGGTGGCGTGCCGCGTCGACGATGGTGTAGACGCAGCCGCGCGCCGTGGCCTCGTTGCGGCCTTCCGAGCCCCCGAGGCTGATCGGCTTGCCCGTGACCACGCCGGGGACCGTGTAGCCGGCGTGCATGGAGTAGGTGTCCATCATCCAGGCCATGATCTGGGCGTTGGTGTTGACGTCCGGCGCGGGGATGTCCTTCTCCGGCCCGACCAGGATCTCGATCTCGGTGAAGAAGCGCCGGGTCAGGCCCTCCAGCTCCTTCTTGCTGAGCTGCTTCGGATCGACGATCACGCCGCCCTTGCCGCCGCCGTACGGGATGCCGACGACCGCGCACTTCCAGGTCATCCACATCGCGAGGGCCTTGACCTCGTCGAGCGAGACGTCCTGGTGGTACCGGATGCCACCCTTCGCCGGGCCGCGGCCGAGGTTGTGCTGGACGCGATAGCCGGTGAAGACCTGGACGGAGCCGTCGTCCATGTGGACCGGGAAATGGACGGTGAACTCGCGCCGCGGCTCGCGCAGGACGAGCCGCATCCCGGCATCCAGGCCGAGGCGCTCGGCCGCGAGGTCGAACTGTCGCTGAGCGACTTCCCACGCGTTGATGCGCGCAGCGACGTGCTCGGTTGTCATGGAAGGTGTGTCCTCACGTGTCGGGCGGTCACAGGACCGCCGTTGTTGGGTCGTCTCCCGGACGACCCCACGGGGCGCGCCGCCGGGTCCCGAAGGACCGATCTCGGATGGCCTGCGCGCGACTCATGTGCGTCGGGAGTATAGCCCGAGGGCGGCGATCTCGCGCCTCCCCGATGGTACCGGTCGGCAATCCTGTCGCAACCTTGCCGCAACGTTGCCGGCGGCGGCGGGGCCTGACGCGGGGCCGGTGCCGCGCTACGCCCGGTAGAGGATCGCCGCTCCCACGCACCCCGGCCCGAGGTGCGGTCCGACCGAGGCCCCGACCAGGTCGATCGTCACGTCCGCCGGATCGAGCCCGCCGGGCGCGCGGTCCAGGACCGCGTCGCGGAAGGCCTCGACGTCCGGGCTGATCGTGTGGAGGATCGCCAGGCGCTCGATCGGACGCTCGCAGATGAGCTCGATCAGGCGCTCGCGCGCCTTGGAGCGCGTCCGGACCCGATCGACCGTGTCGACCACGCCGTCACGGACGCGGATGATCGGCTTGACCGACAGCAGCGTCCCGATGGCGGCCTGCGCGCCGCTGATCCGGCCGCCCTTGCGCAGGTAGTCGAGGGTCTCGAGCGCGACGTAGATGCGCATGTCCGGGCCGCGCGCCTCGAGGGTCGCGGCGATGTCCTCGGCCGCACGCCCATCGGCCGCGAGCTCGACCCCGAGCCGCGCCAGGATCCCCTCGGCCATCGAGGCGCCGCGCGAATCGACGACGTGGATCTCGCGATCGGGCAGCATGTCCGCGGGCGATCTGGGCGCTCTTGATCGTGCCCGACAGCTCGCTCGCCACGTGGACCGAGACGATCGCATCCGCGCCCGCGGCGAAGGCGGCCTCGTAGGCCTCCTTGAACTCGCCGGGCGAGGACGCGGCCGTGGTCGGGAACGGCGCATCCGGGGCGACCATCCGGTCCCAGAACTGGGCCGTCGACAGGTCGACGCCGGTCTTGAAGCTCTGGCTGCCGAAGGTCACCAGCAGGGGCACGATCGTGATGCCCTCCGCCGCGGCGACGGCCGGGTCCATGTCGGACGCGGAATCCGTGAAGATCGCGACGGGGCTCACCAGGGTCCTCCTCCGATGACCGCCGCGGACGCTGGCGGCCGGGACGTTGCGGGCATGATACGGGCCCGGTCCAGCCCGGAGACGGACCGGCTAGGATTCCGCCGATGGATCGATCCCTGCGGGCGGTGCTGCTCGGCACGTTCACGCTCCGGTTCAGCACCGGGCTCACGGGTTCGATGCTGGCGTTCTACCTCGCCCACCTCCACGAGCACGGGGGTCCCGAGGTCAACGGCGCCGTGGTCGGGCTGTACGCCGCGCTGTTCTACCTGGCCGAGCTGGTCCTGTCCCCGCTGTTCGGGATCCTGTCGGACCGGATCGGCCATCACCGGGTCATGCTCTACGGCCCGGTCTTCGGCGCCGTCGCGGTCCTCATCACCGCCGTGACGACGAACCTCGTGCTGCTGGGCGGGACGCGGATCCTGGAGGGCGCGTCGGGTGCGGCCAGCGTGCCCTCGATCCTCGGGTTCATCGCCATGGCCACGGCCGGCAACGAGGTCCTCCGGGGCAAGACCTCGGCCAGGTTCGAGGCGGCCACCCTGGCCGGCCTGGGCGCCGGCGCCATCGTCGGGGTCAAGCTGTTCGAGATCGTCGGGCCGGTGGCGTTCTTCTTCAACGCGGTGCTGTACGGCGTGTCGTTCCTCATCTACCGGTTCGGCGTGTCCGATCCGGCGGGCGAGAAGGCGGCCGTGGCCGGCGAGCACGTGCGGGTGAGCCGCTACCTCGATCTCATCCGGACGTCGCACGTGTGGCTCCTCGCACCGACCTGGATCGCGGTCAACGCGGCACATCGGCGTCTGGCTCAGCCAGTCGGTCTTCCAGCTCGCGAAGGGCAACCCGAAGTTCCCGGACCAGCTGCTGATGGGCGGCTTCACGGCCAACCAGATCACGATCGGAGCGCTCGTGATCGCCGGCGTCTTCGGGGCCGGCCTGATCTATTGGGGCAACCGGTTCAAGACGTACCGCCGAACCACGATCATCGGCTACGGCGTGCTCGGCGGGGCCGTCCTCGTAGTGGCCGGCATCGTCGTCAACCACCTCGCCGCTCAGCCTGCCGGTCGTCGGCCTGATCGCCGCGCTGGCCGCCGCCGGTGGCCTGTTCCTGCTGGCCGGCGCGACGCCGGCCGCCCTCGGGCTGCTGGCTGACATGTCGGAGCGCTTCCCGTCCGACCGCGGCGCGATCATGGGCCTCTACTCGGTCTTCCTCGCGCTCGGCCAGATCATCGGCAGCCTGATCGGCGGCGTGGCGGCGGACTGGCGCGGGATCGACGGGATGTTCATCGCGACGCTCGTCCTGCTGGGCATCGCGGTCGTGCCGCTGTCCCAGCTGCGGACCCAGGAGCACCAGTTCGACCAGGCGACCGGCGAGGTCCTCGCGGGCGACCCGGCGGCCTGATCGGCCCGTCGGGGCGACGCTGCCGAGCGGGCTGGCCCCGTGCGATACTCGGCCGCGTGAGCTCCAACGTCGGCCAGAACTACCCGTACACCAGCGAGACCGAAGCCGGCCGATCCGCCGCGATCGCCGCGCTCGTGAAGTCTCGCGACGGGCTCGCCGCCAAGCTCGCCGCGGAGACGACGCCGCTCGACGCCAACGAGCGATGGTGGGTCTGGAAGTGCCCGACCACCGGCTGCCCGGGCCTGCTCCACGTGGCGGGCTACGCGGCGGAGAAGCACGCCGTGTACGTGGTCTGCGACGGGACCTGCGGGAAGACCTTCCTGCGCTAGGCGCCGCCGCGGCCGACCCCGGCCGCGAGCGCACCGTACCCTGCCCTCGTGAGCGATGACGACGACCTTCGGGGGAGCCGCCGCCGGCTGATCGCCGACTCGGCGGGCATCGCGGTCTCGGCCCTCGGGTTCGGGTTCGTCTACGGCCTGGCGGCGCGCGAAGCCGGCTTCTCGATCGTCGAGGCCATGGCGATGAGCACGATCGTCTTCGCCGGGGCCGCCCAGTTCGCGGCGGTCGGCTACGTGGCGACGGGGCTGGCCTGGCCGGCCATCATCCTGCTGACGGCCCTCCTGAACGCGCGCCACCTGCTCTATTCCGCGGCCCTGTCGCCCTGGCTCCGCCCGGTGCCGCGAAGCCGGCGAGCGGTGATGGCCCACCTCCTGACCGACGAATTGTTCGCGCTGTCGATCAGCCACTTCCGGCGCCTGGGCCGGACCGACGAGCGCGGGTACTGGATCGGGGCGGTCGGCGCGACGTTCATCCCGTGGAACCTCGCCACGCTCGCCGGGGTGATCCTCGGGGCGCAGATCCCCGATCCGGCGCGCCTCGGCATCGACGTCATCTTCCCGGCGGCGATGATCGGCCTGGCGGTCGGGCTGATCACGGGCCGTCGCGAATTGGTCGCGGCCATCGTCGGGGCCGGCGTGGCCGTGGGCGTGGCCCTGGCGACGAGCACCGCGATCGGCATCGTCGCCGGCGGGATCGTCGGGCCGCTGGTGGGTCTGCTCGTCCCGGCGCCGGCGACCCGTGCGCGGAGACCCTCGGGTCGGGACGCTCGACCCGGCCGATCTGGACGCGGCGCCCCGATGAGCACCGACCTCGTCCTGCTCGCGGTCCTGATGTTCGCGGTGACATATCCGACCCGGGCGGTCGGCCTCCTGACGCCCGGCCTCGACCGCCTGCCGAAGATCGCCTTCGACTACCTGCACCTCGTCGGACCGGCCGTCCTGGCTGCCCTCGCGGCGGTCAGCGTCATGGTCGTCGTCGGCGACGACGACGTGCCGTCGTTCCATGTCGGGATCGAGTGGGTCGCCGTGCTCGTCTGCCTGGCCATCGTCGCCTGGCGCCGGAACCTGCTGCTGGGCCTGATCGCGGCCGTCGCCATCGTGGTCGTCGCCCGGGCGACGGGGCTGGCCGCGATCCCGGCCTGAGACAGCTGAGCCCTGAGCCTCGGCTGACCGGCGAGCGGTCAGCCGCGACGCGCCTCGGCTTCGATCTCGACGAGCAGGCTCGGGTCGATCAGTGCCGCCGACCCCGACCAGCGTGGCGGCCGGCCGGATCCCGCCGAAGATCGCGCCGTGGACCGCGGTCACGTCGCCGGCGGTGGCGATGTCGGTCACGAAGATGCGCGTGCGGACGACGTCGGTCAGGGCGAAGCCGGCCTCCGTCAGGGCGCGCTCGATGATGCCGAGCGCCGCGCGTGCCTGGGCGGCCGGGTCGCCCGGGTGGAGCGATCGCCCGTCGGGGCCTGCGTCGGTGGTGCCGGCCACCCAGCACGAGTCGCCGACGACGATGGCGCGGCTGTAGCCGACCGATGCCTCGTACGGCCCGCCCGACGAGATGAGCCGGCGATCGCTCACGAGCCTGCGGTGTTCGCCTGGTCGGCTGGCCCGCCGCCGCGCTCGACGCGCTCGTCGCGCCAGGCGGCGACCTCCGGATCGGCGGCGATCGCGAGCAGCAGGCCCGCCAGGAGCGTCGTCCGGGGCACGATCGAGTCGAGCTCGAGGTACTCCGCGGGGGCGTGATCGTTGCCGCCGATCGGGCCGAGGCCGTCGAGGCTGGGCACGCCGAGCCCGGACGTCGTGTTGGCGTCGGACGCGCCGCCGGTCGCCGCGTCGGCGACCTCGAAGCCGAGCGCTCGCGCGACGGCCTGGGCGTGACCCACCAGCCGCCCGCTGCGCTCCAGCTTCTCCATCGGCCACCAGCGGGCCATCGGCTCGAAGTCGACGGTCGTGTCGGGGACCTCGGTCGCGAGGGCGATCCGCCGGATCTCGGCCTCGGCGGTCTCCAGCGCATCGCGGCCCGTGGCCCGGACGTCGACCTCGAACGTGCACCGTTCGGCGACGACGTTGGGGCGCGTCCCGCCGGCGATGACCCCGACATTGACGGTGACACCCGGCCAGCGGCCGTTGAGCGCGTGGAGGTCCTCGACGATCCGGGCCGCCTCGAGGATCGCGCTCCGGCCCTTCTCCGGCTCCACGCCCGCGTGGGCGGCCCGGCCGGTCACCGTCAGGCGCACGTCGAGGATGCCCTTGCGCGACGAGACGATGTCGCCGTTCGCGCGGGCGCACTCGAGGACGAGCGCGACGTCGCTGTCCGCGGCGAAGGCCGAGATGTGCGGCGTGGAGGTCGGCGAGCCGATCTCCTCGTCCGGGTTGGCCACGAAGACCAACCGCTCGAAGGGCAGGCCGCCACGCTCGACGATGATCGCCTTGAGCGCGTACAGCCCGGCCAGCAGCCCGGACTTCATGTCGGTGACGCCGGGGCCGTAGGCGATGCCGTCCTCGGTCCGGAACGGGCGCTCCGCCACCGTGCCCGGGTCGAACACGGTGTCCATGTGGCCGATCAGCAGGGCCCGCGGCCCGCCGGCCTGGCCGTCGAACGTGGCGATGACCGTCGATCCCAGCCGGCCCGCCGGATCGGGCCGGCGCTCGATGGTGGCGCCGAGCTCGGTCGCGAACTCGGCCACCCATCGTCCGACCGCGTCCACGCCGTCGGCCGTGTAGCTCCCGCAGTCGATGTTGACCAGCTCCTCGAGATCGGCCAGGTAGGCCGGCAGGTCGGCGCTGATGACGGCCCGGAGGCCGTCCAGCTCGGCCGTCGACGGGAGGGGCGGGTCGTCGGTCGTGCTGGTCATGTCGCGAAGTCTAGCCCTCGGGCGCTTGCTATCCTGCCCGGACCGTGCGCCTGGTCGAGACCCGTCTGCTCGAAGGTCCCAACGTCTATCGGCTCGAGCCGGTGGTCAAGCTCGAGGTCGCCATCGGCCGTCGCCGGACGTGGTACGGCCAGCGCGACCCCGGTCGCCATGCGCTGGTCCACCTCGGGGCGGCGATCCCCGCGCGCGACTGGCCGGACGGGGTGGCCGCCATCGCCGGCTGGGTCCGGCGGCTCCGGCTCGAGCACGACGAGGGGCGCGGCGGGCTGCGCGTCCATCGCTCGTCCGATCCGGGCCACTGGATCGTGACCTTCCCGTGGGTCGGGGCGGAGCGCGCGCTGACGCTGACCGAGGCCGCCATCGCCCTGGCCGAGCGCGACGTGTCGTCGTCGCGGACCGCCCGGCTGACCGGCACCCAGGAGCGCCTCGTCGCGCGCTGGACCGAGCGCATCGCCGCGGCGCGGACCACGCCGCCGACCTGGGTCCGGGACGCCGATCGTCGGATCCCGGTCGTGTCGATCTCGGGCACGAACGGCAAGAGCACCGTGACCCGGCTCATCACCCACGTCCTGCTGCTGGCCGGCCGGCGCGTCGGGACGACGACCTCGGACGGGGTGCTGGTCGACGAGCGGATGGTCGACCCGGGCGACTGGACGGGACCCGGCGGCGCGCACCAGATCCTCGCCCGGAGCGACCTGGACGTGGCCGTCCTCGAGACCGCCCGCGGCGGCATCGTCCTGCGCGGCGTCGGCTACGAATCGAACGAGGCGAGCGTGCTGACCAACGTCTCGTCCGACCACCTCGACCTGCAGGGCATCCACACCCTGCCCGAGCTGGCCGAGGTCAAGTCGACGATCTGCCGGATCACCGTGCCGGACGGCTGGGTCGTGCTCAACGCCGACGACCCGCTGGTCGCCGCGGTCGCCCGCCGGGTCAAGGCCCACGTCGCGCTGTTCACGCTCGAGGGCGATGCCTCGGCCGTCGTCGCGCGCCATCGCGAGCGCGGCGGTCGTGCCTACCTCGTGCGCGACGGGACGATCGTCGAGGCGAACGGCGCGACCGAGACGCCCATCGTCGACGTCGCGCGGGTCCCGATCACGATCGGCGGGCTGGCTCGCCACAACGTCGCCAACGCGCTGGCGGCCGCCGGCGGGGCGCGCGGGCTGGGAGCGACGATCGCCGAGGTGCGCGACGGCTTCATCTCGTTCGCACCGACGGCGGAGCGCTCGCCGGGCCGGCTCAACCTGTTCCGGGTCGGGTCCCGGGTCGTGATCGTCGACTTCGCCCACAACGAGGCCGGTGTCGGGGCGGTCCTCGACGTCGCCCAGGGGATCGCCGCCGGGGCGGCCGGACGGGCGGCGCCGATCACCGCGATCATCGGGACCGCCGGCGACCGGCCGGACGACACGTTGCGCGGCATCGGGCGGATCGCCGCCGAGCGAGCGCAGCGGGTGGCGATCAAGCAGACCCTCCGCTACCTGCGCGGCCGGACCGCGGAATCGGTCGTCGGCGAGCTGCTCGTCGGGATCGTCGCCGGTGGCGGCGACGCGACCGCCGTCCCGATCTACGACTCCGAGACGGACGCGCTCAGGGCGGAGCTCAACGGGGCTGCCGGGCGGTCGAACGGCGGCCGGGCGGATTCGGCGCGGGTCATCGTGCTGATGTGCCACGAGGACCGGGACGGCGTCTTCGAGCTGCTCAAGAGCCTCGGCGCGCGGCCGGTCGACGTCGCCTCCGAGCTGACCGAGCTGGTCCCCCGCCTCCAGGGCCGGCCCCGGCGCCCCTGACCGCGGGCCACTGCCGCATCAGGCCGCCGGCAGCCGGCGCGGCCACCACGCGACCACGTCGAGCCGTTTCGCGAAGTACAGGACGGGCTCCACGTCCGGGAGCGTGATCCCGTGGGCGGCGGCCATCGTGTCGACGCGGATCTCGGCCTCGGCCGGCTGGAGCGGCCACGGTGCGTGGCGGATCGCGGTCCAGGCCAGGCGTCCGGCGGGGTCGGCGGCGTACAGGCCGCGCCGGTCGGTCAGGAACGCGGCCAGCGAGCCGGGCGGGGCGGGCTCCACCGGCCCGGTCGGGCGGTAGCGGGCGTCGAAGGCGGCCGCCGGCCCGCGCGGGTCCGTCCGCTCCGTGCGGTACTCGACCCAGCCCGCGTCGGTGTCGGACGACATGCGGGCACGGAAGTACGGCAGGTGGAAGGCGGTCCGGGCGCCGGCGACGGCCAGCCGGCTGCCCGCATCGAGGCTGAGGA
Organism: uncultured Chloroflexia bacterium; assembly: GCA_963720495.1. GTDB lineage: Bacteria > Chloroflexota > Limnocylindria > Limnocylindrales > CSP1-4 > SPCO01. The sequence continues at coordinate 567,741 of CAVRFU010000006.1, read as the reverse complement.
ACCAGACCCCGCCTCGGCCGCGCCACCGGACGTAGGTCCGCACGTTGAGCTCGGGGAAGGCGCCCGGACCCGGCACGGCCGGCAGGAACCGCGGTGCGACGTCCTCCATCCGGAACGGCACGATGCCCAGCCACGCGCGGCCCTCGAACGTGTCGACCTCCAGCCCGGCCGGGATGAGCGGCCGCAGCGTCTCGACCGGGACGGGCCAATGAGCGAACAGCAGGTCGAGCCAGCGCATCCGCATGACCCACGGCGTCTCGCTCATCGCGCGAGAGTCATCCCTCCGGCGCGGCCAGCTCACCCGGGTCGGCGAAGGCGGTCCCGCCGCGCGAGGTCCCGGCCGCGGCGGTCGCCTCCCGATAGACCCCGATCGCGTCGTCGACGCAGCACACCACGAGATCGCCCGGGATCGCCCGCCGCAGCGCCGTCCGAACGGCGGCCATCTCGTCGAGGACCTTCTCGGCGCGGCCGGCGCGCGCGCCACCGGCGGCCTTGGCGCCACGGATGCCCTCGAGGACGTTCGCCGCCGTCTCCCCGGCGGCCCGGCCGCGCAGGTTCTTGTCCTCCCGGACGATGATCTCGTCGAAGGCGCCCGCGGCGATCGCGCCGTACTCGCGCTGGTCCTCGTCGCGCCGGTCGCCCGGGATGCCGAGCACGCCGATGGCGCGTCCCGAACGGGTCGCGGTCGACCCGGCGCCGAGCCGGCCGGGCCGGGTCTGCGTGTCGACCATCATCCGGCCCACGAAGTCGGCCAGCTGGCGCATCCCGTCGACGTTGTGGCAGTAGTCGATGACGACCCGCACGCCGCCGACGTCGACCAGGTTGAGCCGGCCGGGCGCCTGGAAGAACGACGTCGAGAAGGTGCGCAGGCCCTGGCGGATGTCGTGGAGGTGGGCCCCGGCCGCCCAGGCCGCGGCCGCCGCGGCGAGCGCGTTGGCCACGTTCATCCGGGCCCGGCCGCCGAAGGTCGCGGGCACGAGGTGGGTGTACAGGATCGGCATCGTCCGGGAGCCGAGGCGGAGGACGATGAGCTCGCCCTCGGCCGAGGTCTCCAGGGTGAACGCGGCGCCGCCCCGGCTGGTGTGGCCGTCGACACGGTCGAAGCCGTCCTCGCCCTTGGCCGTGGCCATGCTGAACAGCACGACCCGGCCGGCGCAGTGGCGGCCCATCCGGTAGACGAGGTGGTCGTCGGCGTTGAGCACGGCTGTGCCGGAGCGCGGCACCGCCTCGACGACGACGCCCTTGACGTTGGCCAGCTGGCCGATCGAGTCGATCCCGCCCAGGCCGAGGTGGTCGCCCGTGACGTTGGTCACGACGGCCACGTCGTTGCGGTCGTAGCCGAGCCCCTCGCGCAGGATCCCGCCGCGCGCGACCTCGAAGACGGCCGTGTCGACGGTCGGGTTCTGGAGGACCATCAGGGCCGACTTCGGTCCGGACATGTCGCCCTTCTTGATGAGCCGGCCGTCGATGACGATGCCGTCGGTCGAGGTCATGCCGACCCGCCGCCCCATCAGCTTGAGGATGTGGGCGATCATCCGGACGGTCGTCGTCTTGCCGTTCGTCCCGGTCACCGCGATGATCGGGATGCGGGCCGAGACACCGGCCGGGAACAGCGAATCGATGACCGGGCGCGCGACGTACTGGGGCTCGCCCTCGGTCGGATGGGTGTGCATCCGGAAGCCCGGCGCGGCGTTGACCTCGACGATCGCGCCGCCCGTCTCGCGGACCGGCGTCGCGATGTCGGGGCAGATGAAGTCGATGCCGGCCACGTCAAGCCCGACGATCTGGGCGGCCGTCTCGGCGATCTCGACGTTGTCCGGGTGCGCCTCGATGGTCCGGTCGATGGACGTGCCGCCGGTCGACATGTTGCCGGTCAGCGCGAGCTTGACCCGGACCCCGGCCGCCAGGACGTCGTCGAGCCCGTAGCCCTGCTCGCGGACGAGCGCCTCGGCCGCCTCGTCGACCTTGATCCGGGTCAGCACCTTCTCGTGGCCGATGCCCCGGCGCGGGTCGCTGTTGGCGATGTCGACCAGCTGGCGGACCGTGTGCTCGCCGTCGCCCGTCACCGAGGCCGGGACGCGCTCCGCGATGGCCGCGACCTTGCCGCCGATGACCAGGCAGCGGTAGTCGTTGCCGGCCACGTAGGTCTCGATCACGACGTCCCCACCGCGGCTCTGGGCGAGGGCGCCGTGGAAGGCGGCACGGACCGCGTCCTCGGACCGGAGGTCCAGGTGGACGCCACGACCGTGGTTGCCGTCGAGCGGCTTGACGACGCACGGATAGCCGAGCCGTTTGGCCGCCGCGACCGCGCCGTCCTCCGTGTCGACGACGTCCGCCCGCGGGACCGGCAGCCCGGCCGAATCGAGCAGGCGATTGGTCAGGCTCTTGTCCGAGGCGACGTCCACCCCGATGGCCGAGGTCAGCGAGGTCATCGTCGCCCGGATCCGCTGCTGGTGGACGCCGTGCCCGAACTGCACCAGCGAGTGCCGGTCGAGCCGGATGAACGGGATGTCGCGGCTGACCGCCTCGTCGATGAGCGCCTGGGTGGACGGTCCGAACGCCTGCCGCTCGGCCAGTCGGATGAGCCGCTCGAGCTCGGGGGCGAAGTCGAAGAAGTGGTCCGGGTCGTCCGGCGCGACGAGGTGGTTGACCAGCGCGACCGCCATCCGGCCGGCCTCCAGCCCGACGGCCTCCTCGCGGTACTCGAAGATGCAGTTGTACTGGCCGACCTTGCCGGCGCCGCGGGTCTTGCCGTGGCGGACGTCCGTGCCGGCGAGGTTCTGGAACTCGAGCGCGACGTGCTCGGCGATGTGGCCGACCCACGTCCCCTCGCGGAGCCGGGTGATGAACCCGCCGCGACGGCCGAGCGAGCACGCGTGGTCCTCGAGGGTCGGCAGCAGCGCGACCAGCGCGTCGGTGAAGTTCGGCAGCAGGTTGGACGGGTACGCCTCGAGCACGCCCAGGTCGACCAGCAGGCGGATGACCGGCTCGCGCGCCCAGTAGTTGGGACCGCGCAGGACGCGAGTCTCGAGGATGCGCAGGGTCGGCTGCGGACCTGACGCGGAGACCGTGGACGCGCCGGTGCCGCCTGTCGCCATCGTCTTCCGGGTCCGAGGTGCGGGTCGAGCCTGCGCCACGTCGGCCTCCTCAAGGCTGCGGACGCCGAGTGTATCTGCTTGTCGATGAGGCTTGAGCGACCGCCGTACGATGGCGCGTGTCATGACGGCCATCAACGCTCCGGCGACCCCGGCTGGGTCGTCCGATCCGGCGCACCAGGACATCAGGTTCTGTCGGGCCGTTGATGGCGTCCGGCTCGCGTACGCGATCCACGGAAGCGGGCCGCCGCTCGTCGTCGCCTCGTGCTGGCTCAGCCACCTCCAATACGACTGGCAGAGCCCCGTCTGGCGCCACTTCCTCGACCAGCTCGGGGCACTCGCGACCGTCGTGCGATACGACGAGCGGGGCTTCGGTCTGTCGGACTGGATCGTTGACGATTTCTCCCTCCCCGCGCGGCTGGCCGACCTCGAGGCCGTCGTCGCCGCTTCCGGAGTCGAGCGCTTCGCCCTCCTCGGCATGTCCGGCGGCTCGGCCGTGGCGATGGCCTACGCGATCGCGCATCCGGAGCGGGTCAGTCGGCTGATCCTGTACGGGACGGCCTGCGGCGAGCCCGTGGCATTCTCGGGGGACGAGCTGGCCGAGGAGGAGACGTATCGGAGCATGATCCGTGTCGGCTGGGCGAAGGAGGATCCTGCATTCCGGCGGGTCTTCACGATGCGTTTCATCCCCGGGGCGACCGAGGAACAGCTGCGCTGGTTCGACGATCTGCAGCGGATGTCGACCTCCGCCTCCAACGCCGTCGCCAGCCGCATCGCCCGCCAGCAGGTGGATATCGAGGCCGACATCCCGAAGATCTCGGCGCCGACGATCGTGCTCCAGGCGATCGGCGACCGATCGACGACGTTCGACAACGCGGTGAAAGTCTCGTCGCTGATCCCGAATGCTCGCCTCGTCCCGCTTCAGAGTCGCAACCACATCCTCCTGGCCGATGAGCCCGCGTGGCGCGTGTTCATCGATGAGGTCGCCTCATTCCTGGAACCGGAACGTCAGGCGACAGGACGTCACGCCGCCGACCGACCGACCGAGGCGCTCTCGGATCGCGAACGCGAAGTCCTGCGACTCGCCGCAGACGGTCGGACGAACGACGAGATCGCGGCTTCGTTGACCCTCAGTGTCCGGACGGTCGAGCGGCACCTGTCGAACGTGTACGCGAAGCTGGGTCTGACCGGCCGGTCAGCGCGCACGGCCGCGGTTGCGGAGTACCTGCGGCACCAGCTCGCCTGAGATCCCGCGGACCGGGGACGTACGTGTCGGCCGCCATCACCCGGTCGATCTCCTGTCGCCGATTGGGTGCTGGCGCCCTTCCACCGCGCCGTGGCAGGCGCCTACGGTCACCCCAGGTCGCCCGAGGTGGCGGCACCGACCGGAGGTCAGGCACATGTCAGCAACCGCCCTCGCCGAGACGGAGACACGATTCCGGAGCGACCCGTCCGCGGCGCGATCGACACCGACTGTCACGGCGAGTCTGGCCAACGGGCGCGCGCGCCTGTCGGCCGGTCCGTTCAACTGGGACGCCGACCTGCCGGCGGCCCTCGGTGGCGAGAACCTTGCTCCGAGCCCGACCGCGTACCTGCTGGGAGCCCTCGCCGGGTGCGGCGTGGCGTTCATCCATGACACGCTCGCGCCGCAGTTCGACGTCACGATCGACGACCTCACAGCGGTCGCGCGCTGCTCCGCTGACGCACGGGGCCTGCTCGGGATCGACGACGCCATCCCCGACCTGACGGACATCGCGCTCGAGATCCGGGTCACGTCCGCGTCCCCGGACGACCGCGTGGACGCGATGCTCGCCGCGTGGCGCGAGCGATGTCCGATCTACCTCGCTCTCATGAAGCCGCAGGCCATCTCGCTCACGGCCGAGAGGACCGGCGCCGGCCAGGGTCGCTAGCTCGAGGCGGCCTCGGCGCCCGGCAATGCGTGCAGGCTGGGCGTCGCCACCCGCTCGCGACGACGAAGGTCGAACCGGTAGCCCGCGGGCAGCGAGTGGAGCACGACGCCGCTGATCATCAGCGGGCGGTGGCCGTGGATCTCCCAGGCGTCGGTCTCGGAGCGCGAGCCGTCGACGACCGTGATCGAGCCGCGTCCGATGACCTCCATGACGTGGTCCGGGCCGACCACCCCGGCCGTGTCCTCGTCGACTCCGAGACCGAGCAGGCTCGGGTTCTGGGCGATCAGGCTGAGCAGCCGGCCCAGCCGGTTCCGCTGCTGGAAGTGCTGGTCGATGATGACCCCCGGCAGGACGCCGAGACCCGCGGCGATCTGGGCCATCCGGTGCTTGGGCGTCGCGCCGGACGCCCCGAACGCGATCATGTGGCTGGACATGGCCGATGCTCCCGCCGACGTGCCCGCGACGACCGCGCCGTCCTGGAAGCGCTCGAGGATGGCGTCCGCCAGGCGCGTCCCGCCGATCGTCGACGAGAGGCGCAGCTGGTTGCCGCCGGTCAGGAAGATGCCCGTGGCATCGCGCACCGCGAGCGCCGCCGCATCGTCGTTGGCCTGCGGCCGGGTGACGGCGTGGAGCGGCCGGACGCGGGTGACCCCGAGCTCGCCGAAGACCGCGCGGTAGCGCTCGCCGGCCTCGAGGCCGAGCGACGACGCGGTGCTGATGACCGCGATCGTCGCGTTCTCCCCACCCGCGAGCGCGACGAATCGGCTCAGGATGACGCGGTCGCGGACCTTGTCCTCCGCACCGCCGATGATGATGACGGTTCCATCGGCCACAGACTAGGTAGGCTCCTATCGGCTTCCGGTGAGGATAGCGGACGACCGCAGCCACTACACTCCTTTGCGCTCGGTCAAAGAGGCGGACTACATCACCTGGACCCAAGAGGGCCCGACGATGGATGGCACGGTCCGCTTGACGGAACCGCGGCTCGCTCAGCGTGGGCGGGTACTCCTCGGACAGTGGCCGGACGATGCCTACGATGCGCTCGTCACTGAGCTGGAGGCCCGCATCGCTGCGACGGAAGATCCCGGCGAGAAGGGCCGTCTTCGTGGGATCCTCGAAGGGGTGGTCGGGGCGGGCAGAGAGTTCACTGTCGACGTATTGGCGAAGGCGATCACGAGCGGCACGGGATAGTTCGCCCCGGTCGGCCCGGACGGCGGGCCGCATGGGGGCGGGATCGCGAGTCCCGGGACCGGAGACGGGGCTGTCGGCTACCGTGACGTAGGCCCGCCTATAGTCGCCGCAATGGGTTCCAAGCCGGGATCGAACGCGGACGATTCCGACGTCACGATCGGGTGCCTCGTTGGCTTTGCGATGGGGCTGGTGGGTGCCGTCGTGGGGACGGTCGTCCTGTTGCTCCTGCGCCCGACCTGGATCGCCCGCGAGGGTGACGCCATCGGCACGATCGTCGCGGGACTCGTCATCGGTTGGGCGGTGGCCATCGGGGTGGCGATCCTCGCCGCCGTCATGCTCGTGGCACTGATGTCGGCGCGTGAGCGGGTCCGCGGTCGTGCCCCGGCCCGCCTCAACGTCGCGCTGATCTTCGTCGTGCCGGCGACAGTCGCGGCGGTCACGCTGTGGCTGACGGCCTCGGTCAACCGCTGACACTGGGCTCGGTCGACCCGGACTCCGCTGGCCGCGTTTCGCGGGATCGCGAGTCCGGGACCGGAGCCGGCCGATAGGTGCTGCGAAGAGCTGAGGAGGGGCCCGGGAGCGAGGACCTCGCGCCCCTCATCAGCGATCGCGTCAGCTGCCGTGACAGCCGAACGAGAAGTCGCTCGTCCCGGAGATCACGTTGCCGTCCGAGTCGACGACCAAGTGGGTGCGGACGGTGAGCCACGAGTCGGGCAAGTTGCCCTGGCTCACGACACGGACCTTGAGAACTTGGTCGATCATGAAGGTGCCGTCGGGACGGGCATGGAAGAACTCGTTGTCCACGTTCTCGCCCACGTAGCGCGAACCGCTCGTCTCACCGATCCCTTCGACGTGGACATTGAAGTGGGAAGGCCCGGAATCCGTTTCAACGAAGTGGGCGTTGAAGTCGTTGTCAAAGTACTCGCCCGTGCACTGGTCGAAGGCCCTTCCGGTGCCGCTGTCCCACGAGCTCTGGCCGGGTGCTGCGGTCGCGACGCCCGGGGCCAGCGAGGCCGACGATTGCCAGAGTGCCGAGGATGATGGAAAGACGACGTCGCATGGTCTGGTACCCCCTGAGCGATGCCTGGGCGCGTTGCGGGGCGCCCATCCCTGCCCGGGGAGGTACCGCGGTCGTCGCACGCGCTTCGGTTTCGTCCTGGGGAGGCTTGCCCCAGGCTGGACTGCGACCTCTCCTCGTCGGGTCGCACGAGCTGCACAGCGGGCCGCGGCACCGCGGAGCAAGGTCAAGGATGCATGTGCTGTCCAGAGGATGCCGATCCTCCATGGCGTGCATGACCCGCTGTGAGCCGCCGACCGGATCCCGAACCGCATCGTCACGGCCGGACGGTGCCGGCCAGCCGCCTCGATCTCACGGTCGCGAGCACGGCGACGAGGCGGCCACGACGTCGCGGCGAAGGTCGCGCGTTCCGGGGCAACCCGGACGAAAGAGCCTGACCGAGCCCCCCGATCGGCTCATGCAATCGCCCTGTCCCCACGGTACGCTCAGCCACCTCGCGCTTTGCCCGAGCGCAGGAGGTGCCGATGACCCGACGACGGAAGGCTCCCATGCCCGGCCCCACCGTGATCCGCCTGATGGTCGTTGAGCCGCGGACCATCCTCGGGGTCGGCGTCAGGGACGTCCTCGCTCGCGAGGATGGTATCGAGGTCGTCGCTCAGATGCGATCGGCTGAGGAGGCAATCCGGGTCGTCGGCGAAACCGCACCTGATGTCATCCTAGTCAAGCTCCCATCCGAGCTGGACGCGGCGGCCGAGATCGCCCGTCGGCTCCGGCGCGAGACGCCGAACGTGGCACTCATCCTCATGGGTGGCGAGGACGACGACGCGAGCATCGTCGAGGCGCTTGAGGTCGGGGCCACGGCCCACGTCGGCGAAATGGCCGAGCCCGCTGAGCTCGTTGCGACCATCCGCCGCGTGGCCGTGGGTGATGACCCGCTCAAGGAGGAGATCAGTGGCCGCCCAGACCTAGTCGAGCGGGTCGTCGACGTAGTCCGCCAGTCCATGATCGCCGATGAACAGCGGGTTAGCCCGCTCAGCACACGGGAGCTCGCGGTCATGGAACTCGTCGCACGCGGCGAGACCAACCTGGAGATCGCCGCCGAGCTCGGCATCAGCGACCAGACGGTCAAGAACCACATGACCTCGGTCTTGCACAAGCTCGGGGTACCCAACCGCACCCGGGCCGTGACCTACGCCGTGCGGCAAGGCTGGCTTGTGCTCGACGATGCCCCGTCGCCTGATCCAAGCTCGGTCAAGTCGACTAGAGGAACTAGGGCCTGACCTTGATCGAGCCCGTCAGGCCCCGACCCGCAACCGGCTGATCGGTACCCGCAGTCTCGCCGGGCATGCTAGCCGCTGATCGCCTTGGCCGACGCGCGACCTTGATCGTCCGCGGCGGCATCCATATGCCGGGCGGCCTCGACCAACGCCAGCACAAGGCGACGTTGCTCAGGCGTTAGGGCGTCCAGGCGGACGATGCGGGGGCGGACCCCAAACGGGCGCGCATACCGGCGTTGCCGGCGCGGACCTTCGCAGGGTCCTTTGGCTGAGAATCGATCGACGCCAACGCGCGGTCCCTCGGAGGCGATCAAGCCTCGAAGCCCGCAGCGTTGCGGGCCGGCCTTCGGTCGTCCTTGGGTCGTCCGGTGGCCCGTGCGAGAATGCGCGAGCCATGACCGAGTCGGCACCACCGCCTGAGCTTCGGCCGGTCCCCGGGTCCGCTCGAGGACGCGGCCGGATCATCGTCGACCTCTCCGACGTGGTCGATCGGGCCACCCGGCGCCGGGCGGGCGTGTTCCGGCGGGCACTCCGGCGCGAAGCCTCGCGCATCCGGGACCCGCGACGGATCGCCGCGATCCTGCTGCTCAGCCTGACCTTCGCGCTCATCCTGTCCGGGCTGATCGCCCGCGGCGAGGCCGGCGGGGCGGACGCCCGGGCGTACTGGGCGGGCGTCCGGATCTGGCTCAACGGCGGCGACCCGTACCACCCGACCGGCCCGTTCCTGCCCTACGTCTACGCGCCGTGGATGCTGCCGCTGTTCGCGCCGTGGGCGCTGCTGCCGTGGGACGTCGCCTGGTTCGTCTGGCGGGTGGGCACGATCCTGCTGCTGCTCTGGACGATCCACTGGGCGTACCGCCGCCGGCCGCTGACGACGGCGATCATCGTGGCCGTGCTCGCCTTCCCGTTCGCGGCGAACCTCGACACGGGCAACATCAACCTCCAGCTGACGCTGATGCTGTGGCTCGCCCAGTTCACCGGGCCGCGCCTCGGCGGCCTGCTCTGGGCGCTGGCGACCTGGATGAAGTGGGTGCCGGTCGTCTTCTGGCCGATCCTGCCCGGCCGCGCCAAACAGTGGGGACTCCTGTGGCTGGCGGTCTCGGTCGGGCTCAGCGTGCTCACCCTTCCGCTGACGATCATCCAGATGCAGGCCCTGTTCGGGTTCGGCGCGCGCCCGGTCCGGCTCGACTACCTCGTCTACATCTGGGCCGCCGTCCCGTGGTTCTATCGCAAGGCCGATCCGTTCGATTTCCTGCGTCCGGCGACGTGGCGTCGGTGGTGGGCGGACGGCCAGACGCGACTCCGTGCTGCCCGGGCCTAGGTCGTCGCGGGAGCCGCCGCCGGCCCGACCGCGTCGATGACGGGCGGGAAGTCCTCGCGACGCCGCTCGTCGACCGGCCGGAGGAGAAGCGCGCCGATGCCGAACAGGGCTACGGCCATCCACAACGCGGCGCGCGGACCCGACCCGGCCAAGTCGGGTCCGCCGATGACGTCCATGAGCGTCCCACCCACGGCGAGGGCCAGGACGCCGGCGGAGGCAGTCGCGACGTTCGACAGGCCCATGTAGCGCCCCGAGGAGGCCTTCGGGATGATATCGGTCATGAGCGCCCAGTCCACCGCGAGGAACGTGCCGGCGGAGATCCCGTAGAGCAGCGCTCCCAGGAAGGCGACGGGCAGGATCGGGGCGGCCGCCACGATGGCGAGGCCGACGGCTCCCAATGCACAGCTCGCCCAGATCACGCGCTTGCGCCCGACCCGGTCCGAGATCTTCGCTGCCGGGATGACCGATGTGACCGTTCCGACCGCGACGAGGGCGACGAGCGGGATGAGCACGAGCCCGGCATCCTTCTCGCCGAGACCCATCGCCCGGGCAAGGTAGAACGTGGCGAGCTGGGTCAGGACGGCGCCGCCGGTCAGGATGGCCAACCGCGATCCGACGAGCCACAGGAAGCTGTGCTCCCTGAGGATGTCGGTGCCCCACGCCTCGGCGGCGATCGAGCGCCACGGACGGCCCTCACGCGACTTGGCGACCGGGCCCTCACGAACGCGGAAGACCACCAGCAGCATGGTCACGAATTCGAGGACGCCGAGGGAGACCAGCCCGACTGCGTAGTTGTGGGTCGCGGTCGCGAGACCGCCGATGATGAAGCCCGAGACGGCACCGAGGACCTGCATCAACCCGACGAGGGCGCTGGCCGTCCCGACCTGCGGCGCCGGGACGAGATCCGGGATGTACCCCTGGAACGGCCCCTGGGCGAAGTTCGAGCTGAACTGGAGCAGCGTGACGAACGCCGCGATCGTGAGCAAGGTGTTGCTCGAGGCGATCCCGACGAGGAAGATCACGTCGAGCGTGGACCCGATGAAGATGTACGGCTTGCGCCGGCCCCAACGCGAGATGGTGTAGTCGGAGATCGAGCCGATCGTCGGCTGCACGAGGATCGCGATGATCACGCCGCTGATCGAGATGAAGAAGAGCGCTCGTCCCGCCTCGCCCTTGTCCACGAGGTCGGTGAACTCGAGACGGCCGGCCATGATCGAGCTCAGACCGGCGAAGATCGACGACAGGCCCAGCCAGTAGAGCGAGATCCGGACCAGCTCCCGGTTCGGAAGCCTCGTCACAGGCCGGCCATCCGCACCGGGGGACACCGTCGGCCGGTCGTCCGGCGGGACGCTGGTGTCGCTCGGGACGGTCATGGGCTTCGACCTCGAGACGTGTCCGGCGGGTGACGCCGCCCCCGGCGCATCTTATGACGCCGTTGTCGCGTTCCCGTGACGGTCGAGCGTGGCGGTCGTGCCGGGCCGGACCAGACGGCGCTCGGTGGCGCCCGGGGCGACGAACCGGAAGAGCGACCGGTCGAGCGAGTAGATGCCCGTCGACACGACGCCGATCGGCCCGAGGCGGAACGCGAACACCGGGTTCTCCGCGTTGCCGGCGTAGTGGTGGGCGCTCGCATCCGGTGCCAGGGTCGCAAGGTTGGCTTGCCCACCGAACCGGTCGTGGAGGCCGGTCAGGAGATCCGCGACCGGCACGTCCGGGCGCCACGCGTCCTCGAGCCACCGCGCGCCGACCTCGGTATCGGCCCGACCGTGGATGCGGCCCTGCGCGCGATAGGCCGTCCGGAGCGCCCGGTAGTCGCGCAGGTCCCCGTTGTGGCTGAACGCGAACCGGCCGGCCGGGTCGTCGAACGGCTGGGTGTCGTGCAGGGTCAGGGTCGACAGCTTCGACGGTCGCCGGAGATGGACGAGGGCGGCCGTGGTCGTCGTCCGCCCGACCGCCTCGCGCCCCGGGTCCTCGCGGAAGGCCCGGATGTCGCGGTAGGACCCGAGCCGACCGTCCGCCGCCGACCCACGCCGCTCCCCAGCCGAAGCCCGCGAGGCCGTACCGCTCGAGGCGCTCGGCGAACGGCCACAGCTCGTCGAGCCGGAACGGTTCGGCGGCGCGGGCGATGAAGTGCTCGCACATGGGCCGCGATGATACGCGCGGGTCAGTCGGGGTTCGGCTGGCAGGCCGGGCACCAGAAGGTCGAGCGCGGCAGGTCGCGGCCCTGGGTCGCCCGCGCGATCGGCGTCCGGCAGCGGCGGCACGGGCGTCCCGTCCGGCCGTAGACGTACAGCGGTCCGGGTGCGCCGCGGTCGCCGGCGGTGGTCACGCGCTCCGGTCCGCGCGTCGTCGTGGCGTTGACCGTCAGGAGACGTCGCGCGGTGTCGACCAGCCGGCGAAGGGCCTCGTCCGCGACCGCGGCAACGGGCGAGAACGGCGAGACCCGCTCGATCCACAGGACCTCGCTCTTGTAGACGTTGCCGATGCCGGCCAGTGCGCGCTGATCGACCAGGGCCTCGGCGACGGACGTGGCGGCTCGAGCGGGATCGCGCAGGCGGCGCATCGCCTCGTCGACGTCGAAGTCCGGCGCCAGCAGGTCCGGCCCCAGTCCGCTGAGCGGCTCGTGGGTGGACTGGGCACGCTGCTCGAGCAGCTCGACGACCGGCGCGTCGAAGCAGACCGCGACGGCGCCCGGCACCTCGAGCACGAGCCGGGCGCGAGCCGGTGGCCGGCGCCACGCCTCACCCGGCCGGTACCGGTGCCAGGACCCGTTCATGCGGAGGTGCGTCCGGATCTCGAGGCCGTTGTCGAACCGGATCAGCAGGTTCTTGCCCAGGGCGTCGACGGCGGTGATCTCACGGCCGACGATGCGCTGCACCTGCGGGACCGCGCCGGGCCCGCCCGTCCGCGCGGCGGTCACCGTCCGCCCGACCAGGTACGGCCGGAGCCCGGCCGCGGTGCGGAAGAGCGTGTCGCCCTCGGGCACTCAGGACCCGTTCCGATGCGATCGCAGCGCCAGCCCGCGATAGGCGGCGACGAAGCCGGCCTCGAGGAGGGTCTCCCGGAAGCGCGACCCGCCGACCTCCTCGCCATCGACCTTGCGGATCACCAGCTCGCGGATCCGGCCATCGACGACGAGCGTCTCGAGGGCGCGTGCCGCCCGGGCCGCCACGCCCGGATCGTCCGCCGCCGGCAGCGTCTGGAGCGTGGCGCCGCCGCGCTCGAGATAGAGAGTCGCGACACCGTCGACGAGCACGACGTACGCGCCCGCCGCGCGCTGGAGCGGACGCCGGTCCGTGTCGCCGCGCCGCGGCCAGGGCAACGCCGCGCCGTACGCGTTGGCCGGATCGGCCGCGGCCAGGAGGTGGACCGCACCCGACGCGGCGACGTCGGCCGGTTCGCGGACCGCTCGCAGCCGGTCGAGGGCGCCCGCCAGCGCGAACTGGGCCGCCCCGAGCCCGTCGACGAAGTAGCCGCGCCGGATGCGGCCGGCGTCCTCCATCGCCCGGAGGATCGGGTAGACGGCCGCGAACGCCGCCGTCGATCCCCTCGGTGGCGACCGCCTCGCGGGTCAGGACACCGTGGCGCTCGAGGAGGACCAGACTCAGGGCGTGGAGCCGCTCGGTCGGTCGGGCGACGGCTCCGGCGTCCGGCGCGACGAGCGACCAGCGGCCGGCGGCTTCGGGGGGTCCCAGGGCGGTGAGCCGGCCGGGTCGCCCGACGGTCCGCCGGGCGCCGCTGCCGGTCCGCTTCCAGCGCAACGCACGGAGCGGCGCGAACGTGTCGTTGGTGACCTCGCCGGCCCAGACGAGGTCCCACAGCGCGTCGAGGACCTCGCGGTCCGAGTTCCCGCGTGCGGCCGTGAAGAGCTCGCGGTAGAACGACGCGCCGCGCGTCGCCAGGTGCTCGCGGATGGCGACGTGCCGCGGCTCGGCGGGCGGCTCGACGCCGTCGGGCGTGCCCGTCGGCCGCAGGATCTCGCGACCCGGCCGGACGAGGGCGATCCGGCCGTCGTCGCGGCCGAGGCTCCCCCGCCCCACCCAGGCCACCTCGCCCAGGGCGCCGAGCTCGTCCAGCAGCCGCGGCTGGTAGCCCGGGATCCGCGCCGGGAGCACGTCCCGCTCGAGGACGGACGCCGGGATGGGCAGCCCGGCCAGCTGATCGACGACCTCGGCCAGCCGCTCCAGGGCGGCACTGCCGCGCAACGGCGGACGCGCCGATCCGCCACCGACCGGGGCCACGCCCTGCCAGTCGGGCAGGAACCGCGCCAGGGCCGGCGGATCGACCGGTTCGACCTCGCGCCGGAGTCGCGCCAGCGAACGGCGGCGGAGGAGGCGGAGGACCTCCGGGTCGCACCACTCACGTTCGGCGCCGCCGGGGCGGAACTCGCCGCGCAGGAGCGTGCCCGCCGCGGCCAGCCGCTCCAGGGCGTCGCCGACGACGCCGGCGGGCAGACCCCAGCGACGCGCCGGCTCGGGCGTCAGGAACGGTCCGTGCGTCCGGGCGAACCGGGCCAGGAGCCCGTCCAGGGCGGCGACGGCCGGACCGAGGAACGCCGCCGGGACCCCGACCGGTGGCGAGATCCCGACCCCGTCGCGATAGCGGGCCACGTCCTCGATCGCCAGCCAGCGATCCTCGCCACCGACCCGGGCGCGCACGATCCGGCGGGCGGCCGCCAGCTCGTCGAGCCACGGCTCGGCCGCGGCGCTGCCGCCCTCCGTCCGGGCCGCGACCTCGGCCGTGGTCAGGTCGCCCAGCCTGCGCAGCAGGTCGTGGATCCCGTCCTGGGTGGTCGCGCGCCGCTCGTCGGTCAGCGACTGGAGGCTCAGCTCGAGGTCGGCCAGCGCCTCCGGATCGAGCAGCTCGCGCAGCTCCTCCTGGCCGAGCAGCTCGCGCAGGAGGTCGCGATCGAGGGTCAGTGCGCCCGCACGACGTTCGGCGAGCGGCGTGTCGCCGTCGTACATGTAGGCCGCGACGTAGTCGAACATCAGGCTGCCCGGCGAACGGCGAGGCGTGGGCCGTCTCGAGGCTGTGGACGGCGATCTCGCGGCTGGCGACGCCGGCCAGGATCTCGCGCAGGGCCGGCAGGTCGAAGACGTCCGACAGGCACTCCCGGTAGGTCTCGACGAGGATCGGGAACGACCCGTAGCGCGAGGCGACCGCGAGCAGGTCCGCCGCCCGCTGGCGCTGCTGCCAGAGCGGGGTCCGCGTCCCGGGCCGGCGCCGCGGCAGGAGCAGCGCCCGGGCGGCGTTCTCGCGGAACCGGCTGGCGAACAGGGCTGACGTCGCCAGCTGGCCGACGACGAGGTCCTCGACCTCGTCCGCCTCGGGGAACAGCAGCGCCTCGATGCCGTCGAGCGGGGCATCGCCCTCGGGCAGGCGGATGGCGATCCCGTCATCCGACCAGATCGTCTGGACCTCCAGCCCGAGCCTCTCGCCGATCCGCGCCTCCAGCGCCAGCGACCACGGCGCGTGGACCCGGCCACCGAACGGCGTCAGCAGGCACAGCCGCCAGTCGCCGAGCTCGTCACGGAACCGCTCGACGACGATCCGCTTGTCGGTCGGCAGGACGCTCGTGACCTCGCGCTCGTCGTCGAGGTAGGCCAGCAGGTTGTCCGCGGCGCGCTCGTCGAGGTCGTGCGTCTCGCGCAAACGGGTCGTGGCAGCCTGCCGGCCCTTCACCCCGCGGGCCAGGTCGGCCTCGAGCTCGCCGACGAAGGCGCCCAGGGCACGACCGAGCTCGATCGGCCGGCCGACCGCGTCGCCCTTCCAGAACGGCAGCTTGCCCGGCACGCCCGGCGCCGGGCTGACGGTGACCCGGTCGCGCCCGATGTCGTCGACCCGCCAGCTGCTGGCGCCGAGGACGATGACGTCGCCGTGCATCCCGGCCCGGAGCTCGTAGACCATCTCCTCATCGAGCTCGCCGACCCGCCGGCCGGGGGTGCCGGCCTCGCCGGCCATGAAGACCCCGTACAGCCCGCGATCCGGGATCGTGCCGCCGCTGGTCACCGCGACGACGCGGGCGTCGCGCCGGCCCTCGATGACGTCGGTCACCCGGTCCCACACGACGCGCGGCTTCAGCTCGGCGAACTCGTCCGACGGGTACGCGCCGGCGAGCATGCCGAGGACACCCTCCAGCACCTCGCGGGTCAGCGTCTCGTACGGCGCCGCCCGGTTCGCGACCGCCAGCAGGTCGTCGACCGTCCAGCGGTCCATGACCGTCATCGCCACGATCTGCTGGGCCAGGACGTCGAGCGGGTTGCGCGGGATGCGGGTCGTCTCGATCGCGCCTTCGTGCATCCGCCGGGTGACGATCGCGCACTCGAGGAGGTCGCCCCGGTACTTCGGGAAGATGATCCCCTTGCTCGGCGCCCCGACCTGGTGGCCGGCCCGGCCGACCCGTTGCAGCCCGCGGGCCACGCTGGTCGGGCTCTCGACCTGGATGACGAGGTCGACCGCGCCCATGTCGATCCCGAGCTCGAGGCTGGACGTCGCGACCAGCGCCGGCAGCCGGCCGTCCTTGAGGGCCTCCTCGATCTCGACCCGCTGCTCGCGGGCGATGCTGCCGTGGTGGGCGCGGACCAGCTCCTCGCCGGCCAGCTCGTTGAGGCGCTGCGCCAGCCGCTCGGACAGGCGGCGGCTGTTGGTGAAGACGATCGTGCTCCGGTGGCTCCGGATGAGCTCGAGGATGCGCGGGTGGATCGATGGCCAGATGCTCGAGCGGAGGTCGCCCCGACCCGCCGGGCCACCGGGCTGATCCTCGGGCGGGAGGACCTCGCCGAGCGCCGACATGTCGTCGACGGGGACGATGACCTGGAGGTCGAGCGGCTTGCGCGCGCCGGCGTCGACGATCTCGACCTCGCGATCGGCGCCGGTGCCGCCGAGGAAGCGGGCGATCGTGTCGAGCGGCCGCTGCGTCGCGGACAGGCCGATCCGCTGGGCCGGGCCGCGGTCGCGATCCGGCGGCGTGCCGACCGTCTCGGCCGTGCCGCCCGTGTCCGCCGCGCCGGCCCGCAGCGCCTCCAGGCGTTCCAGGCTCAGGGCGAGGTGAGCGCCGCGCTTGGACCCCGCGATCGCATGGACCTCGTCGACGATGACGTGCTCGACCCCGCGCAGGACCTCGCGGGCGGCGCTGGTCAGCATCAGGTAGAGCGATTCCGGGGTCGTGATCAGGATGTCCGGTGGGTGCCGCGCGATCTCGCGGCGATCCTCCGCCGGCGTGTCGCCGGTCCGGCTGGCGACGGAGATCCGCGGCGGCTCCAGGCCCAGCCGGGTCGACGCGAGCGCGATCCCCGTCAGCGGCGCGCGCAGGTTCCGCTCGATGTCGTAGGTCAGCGCCTTGAGCGGCGAGACGTACAGGACGCGGACGGTGCCCGGTCGCTCGCGCGTCGGGATGGGGCTCGGATCGGTCGTCAGGCGGTCGAGACACCACAGGAACGCCGCGAGCGTCTTGCCGCTCCCGGTCGGGGCGTGGATGAGCGTGTGATGGCCGCCGGAGATGGCCGCCCAGCCGCGGGCCTGGGCCTCCGTCGGCGCCTCGAAGCTGGCCCGGAACCAGTCACGGACGGCGGGCGAGAAGGGCGCGAGCGGGTCGGAGACGGCAGGCGCGACCACGGGCCGGTCAGTGTAGCGCGTCGGGCCGATTTGGACCAGATGTTCGGTTCGCGCCGCATCCCAAAAGGGGCCGAATGGCCCCCCTGGAAGGCCACATGGCCACTACGACGGGCCGCCCGCGGAACGATTCAATGGCGACAGGTCGGAAACGTCCGGGATGGGCGGACGACGAAGCGAAAGGGAAAGGAAACGCGATGACCACCAAGCGAAGCCTCGCAGCGATCCTCGGCGGCATCGCCGCCCTGCTGCTGTTCTACCTCGTCAACCCCTGGATCACGCCTGACCCGAAGAGCACGCTCAGCGAGGTTGTGACGGTCGGCTTCTGGATCTCGTTCGGCGCTCTGCTCGTCGTCCTCTTCGAGATGCGCAAGGAGCCGGGCGGCGAGACCATCGAGATCGAAGGTCCGGCGTTCACCCGCTTCCTGTTCGGCAACTCGCGGGCCGGCCTGTTCTGGCTGCCCGTCCGCCTGTTCGTCGGCTTCACCTGGCTGGAGGCCGGCTGGCACAAGGTCAGCGGGACCGGCTGGCTCGATGGCGGCACCGCGCTGCAGGGCTATTGGCAGCACGCGGTCGCGATCCCCGCGCAGGGCGCCGGCAGCCCGGCGATCACCTACGACTGGTACCGCACCTTCCTGCAGACACTGCTCGACAACCATGCCTACACCTGGTTCGCCCCGCTCATCGCATTCGGCGAGATGGCAGTCGGGCTCGGCCTGCTCGTCGGTCTCCTGACCGGCTTCGCCGCCTTCTTCGGGGCGATGATGAACATGTCCTTCCTGCTCGCGGGCTCCGCGTCCGTGAACCCCGTGCTCTTCACCCTGGCGATCGGCCTGATCCTCGCCTGGAAGGTCGCCGGCTACTACGGCCTCGACCGCTACGTCCTCCCGATGCTCGGCACCCCGTGGCACCCAGGCCCGGTCTCCCGTCCCCGCGAGCCGCTGCCGAGCGGTTCGCCCGCCGCCTAAGGTCACGCTCGCGGGCGACCCGCCGCGAACCGATCTCGACCCCCGCGTCGTCCCAGACGACCCGGGGGTCGTTCGCTATCCGCCACGGTCGGGTCCGGCGGATCCTAGGGGGAGTCGCCGCCGAGGACGCGCGTCGCGTCGTCGGCGGCGCTGCGTTCCTCGTCGGTCATCAGCTGGACCCGGTCGTGGCTGGAATGGTGGGCGTAGCCGTCCAGCCGCCGGCGCAGGTCCTCGAATCGGGCGAGCTGACGACGCGCCACCGGTTCGAACTCGCGTCTGGAGCCCGCCCGGTCCCAGAGCAGGAGGAAGTCGTCGAGACAGAACGCGGCTTCGCCGAGCGTGTCGGCCCAGGCGGGATCGAGGGATCGCCCGGCGAACCGTCCGACGGCCGTCCGGACGGCCGTCTCGCCCTGCGTGCACGCGACGCACGGCGGACGCGTCCGGGCGAGCTTGAGTCCGACGCGGATCCGACGCCCGCGCGACCCGACACCGTCGCGGACGAGGTCGATCCGCCGGTCGATGACGGCGCTCAGCAGCATCGAGGACCCGAGGATCCCGCCGGTCACGCGTCGGTCGGTCGGGACCAGCTCCGCGACGTGTCGCCGGCAGAAGCCCTGCTTCCGCTCGAGATCGGCGCGGAAGCCGATGTCCAGGACGCGCTCGTTGATGATCGCGTCCATCGTCGCCTTCTCGGACCTCGCCCGGACCGTGCAGATCGGGCAATGGCCGAGCTTCATCGCCTCCAGCAGCCGGACGTCGACGATGTCGGCCGCCTGCGGATCGCTCACCGTGCGGCTCCGGTTGCGGCGGGACGGACGGCCGAGATCGCGAACGGATCCGCCGCGCGGACCGGGCCGGTCGCGTCGCGAAGGTCGAACCCGGCGCCGCCGAGCAGGCGCCGGGCGATGTCGCGGCGCAGGGCCACATCGAGGGGCTGGAAGCGGGTCGCGCTCGGCGACGGTCACCTCGGCCGTCATGCCGGTGGCGGCCAGGTCGCCCGTCGCGACATGGGCGGCCAGGAGCTCCCGCGCGATCCCGCGCCGGCGCCAGGCGGGTGCGACCCCGACGGCGAGGATCTCCTCGGGGCCCGATCCGTTGGGACGGTGCGAGAGCGCCGCGCCGACGACGGTCGTGCCGGTGACCGCGATCGTCGCGTGGAGGCCGAGGCGCAGTCCCGCGGCGACCAGCCGATGCGCGTCGGATGCATCGGCCGGTGCGATGACGCCGGGCGCCAGGGTCAGGCCCGCCCAGGTCCCCGCGTCGACCGACGCGACGATCGACGTCTCGCCGTCGGTGCCGTCGGCCGCATCGGGGGCCGACGGCCCTGCCGCCTCGGCAAGGGGATCCCACCAGCCGCGGTCCCGCGCGACGCGCAGCAGGCGTGGCACGACGAGACGGCGGGCGAGGGCTGCGGTCTCGCTCGAATGCGTCTCGGCGGCCGTCTGCGACGCGTCGAGCAGCATCCCCGCGTTGGGCGCGTCGACGAACCGCTCGGGGAGCGGCGCCTGCCCGTATCGGGACGCCTCCGCCGACCACCGATCGCGCCACGCGGCGGGGGTGGCGTCCGGGACCTCGCGATGCGCCCCCGCCAGCCAGACCAGCGACCACGACCGTGGCACGACGCGATATGCGTCGTACCCGCCGCCACCGGTCGCCAGCCACCGGCCGCCCGCGGACCGGTGCGCCACCGTGTCGACGAGCCGGGCCGCCTCGCCCATCGCGGTCGTCGTCACCCGCAGGTGCGCGAGCGGATCCCAGGCGTGGGAATCGGCGCCGTGCTGGGAGACGATCAGGTCGGGCCCGAACGCGGCCGCCAGCTCGGGGAGCAGGCGACCGGACGGCGGCCAGCCAGGCGCCCTCACCGGTCCCTGGCTGGAACGGCACGTTGACCGAGGTTCCCGCGGCGTTCCCCTCGCCCAGCTCACCGACGTCGCCGGTCCCCGGGAAGAGATACCGGCCGGTCTCGTGGAACGACAGGGTCAGGACGCCGGGATCGTCCCAGTGGATCGCCTGGACGCCGTCACCGTGGTGGACGTCCAGGTCGACATACAGGACGCGAAGGCCGTCGCGACGTGCGCGTGCGATGGCCAGGGCGGGATCGTCGTAGATGCAGAACCCGGACGCGCGGTCGGGCATCGCGTGATGGAGCCCGCCGCCCGGGTGGAAGGCATGCTCGACGTCGCCGCGGAGGATCGCCTCGACCGCGCGGAGCGATCCGCCGGCGACCATCGCCCCGGCCTCGTGCATCCCGGCGAAGGGCGGATCGTCGCCGCCCTCGCCGATGCCCGCCTCGAACCCGCCGTACGGCTGGGCCGAGAACCGCTTGACGACCTCGATGTAGCGCCCGGTGTGGCACCAGCGCAGCTCCTCGTCCGGCGCCGGCTCCGGAGCGATGCCCGGCTCGGCCCCGACCGCGCGCAGGAGATCGATCCCGGGGCCGAACCGCCGGGGCGTCAGCGGGTGCGCCGGGCCGAAGTCGTAGGTGGCTGAGCGAGGCCCGTACACCAGCAGCATGCGTGGCACGATACCGGCCATGGAACGCGTGTACACCACGCCGCTGCTGGACAAGCTCGGACTGCGGCCCGGGATGCGCGTCGCGCTCATCGACATCGACGATCCCGATATCCGGCCACTCATCGCCGAGCGCACGACGGAGCTGACCGAGGGCTGGCCCGAGCCCGAGACGGACCTGGTGCTGCTGGGCGCGGATTCCGTGGCCGCCCTTGCGCCGCTGGAAGACCTGGCCGGACGCATCCGACCGGCCGGTGCGATCTGGGTCGTCTCGCGCAAGGGAAAGGCGGCCACGCTCCGCGATGTCGAAGTCATGGACGCCGCCCGAGCCGCCGGACTGGTCGACAACAAGGTCGCGTCGTTCTCGGCGACCCACACCGCGCTCCGCCTGGTCATCCCGGTCGCCCGGCGGCCACGCTGACCCGGCGCGCTGTACCATCCGCCCATGCCGGACGTCCTGTTGATCCTCATCGTCATCCTCATCCTCGCCGTGATCTGGCGTGGACCGAAGAACCTCCCGAAGCTCGGCGAGGCCCTCGGCCGGGGGGTGAAGGAGGCCAAGATCGAGGCGACCAAGGCCCAGGCGGAGATCCAGGCGCGCACGAGCGAGACTCCCCCGCCACCGCCCGACGCCGGCAACGACCGACCGAGCTGAGCCGGGCGCCCCGCCAGCCCGCGCGACGACCCTCCGGCCGATGATGCCCGACGACCTCGAGGCCCTGACCCATCGGCCGGGACCCGGCCCGCACCGGACGACCGTCGAGATCGACGGGGTGGCCGTCGAGACCCTGGCCGACCTGCCACCCCGTCGCGATCGGCTGCTGTTCGTCGGCCTCAATCCCTCGCCCGTCAGCGTGGAGGCCGGTCACTACCACCAGGGCCGGCTCGGGCAGACATTCTGGAAGCGCCTCATGACCGCCCGGGTGATCCCGGCGGGGACCGAGATCGGAGCCGCCGACGACGCGCTGGTGGCCGCCGGCCACGGGATCACGGACCTGATCAAGCTGCCGACCCCGCGGGACGAGGCGACCGACGCCGTCCTCACCGCGGGCGTCGGGCCGCTCTGGCAGAAGATCGCGATCTGGCGACCGGCCGCGGTCGTGTTCGTCTACAAGCGCGGCGCGACGATCTGCGCCGGCCGGGCGTTGCCCGAGACGTGGGGGCATCTGCCCGAGGTGGCCCTGGCGGGCCGGCCGTGCTTCCTGATGCCCGGCCCGTACGCCCCGGTCGAGCAGGTCGACGAGGGCCTGAACTTCCTGCGCAATCTCGCCTCGGCATTGCCGGCGGACCGAGGCTAGCGCCGGGACGAGCGCCTCGCCGATCGTCGTCCCAGGTGTCGTCGGCGTCTGCCAGTGCCGGCAGGCCCAGGACGAAGGCCAGGAGCAGCAGCACGTTGCCGGCGGCGTAGGCGATCACGATGAGGTAGCTCACGACGTTCGCGACATCCGCGCTCGGGAGGTCGACGGCGCCGGTCACGTTGAGCACGACCAGGGAGACCAGCACGGCCGCGGCCCCGATCGCCGCCAGGACCCAGCCACCGGACGGCGCCTCACCCGCCAGCGCGCCGCGCGTCGTGACGGCCAGGAGGTACGCCCACACGATCACCCGGACGACGCTCAGGACGATGGTCGTCCCGAGGTAGAGCGCCAGCGACGGCGTCATGGGCAGGTCGCCGAACGCCCGCCCGGCGGCGACGACCCCCACGACACTCACGATGACCGTGACGGCCGGGACGAGCCAGCCGGTCAGCCATGACGGGGCTCGGTCCTCGTAGCGGCGTGCCCGCGCCAACCCGAGCGCCATGTAGCCGAGCGCGAAGGCGGCGACGGCGCTGATCAGCGCGCTGTAGACCGCTTGCAGCGGTACGACACCGCCGAGGTCGGTGCTCGGTGGCGTGACGGTCTCGAAGACGACCTGCAGCGGATCGGCCAGCACGACCAGGCCCTGGACGAGGGCGAACAGGATCGTCCCGGCCAGCAGGGTCCCGGCCCGGCTCGGCGCGTCCGGGTGGCGTGCGAGGAAGGCGGCCGGCACGAGGATCGCGCAGACCGACGGCACGAGCTGCAGGACGTGGATGACGATGTCGGCGCCCGACGCCCCGGGCTGCAACGGCTGGAACCACACGTACCAGGCCGTGAAACCCACGGCGAGGAGGACGAAGACCGAGGCGGGCCACGATCGGGTGAGCGCGTCGGGCAGGCGCCGCCCGCTCGACGCTTCCTCCTCGAACGCGCCGTCGTCCTCCGTGTCGTCGTGCATCCGGGCAGGGTCGCGGCGGGATGGCGGAGACGTCAACCGGGCGTGTCCGGCGTGGGATGGCCGGCCAGCCAGGTCGCCCCCGGTGCAAGGCGCGCGAGCCGCTCCCGGGAGGCTGCCCAAGCCGCCTCATCCGGGGGAGCCGTGACCGACCGCGCGCCGCGGACCCCGTCGAGGTCGCCGGCGAGCACGAACCGGCCGTCCCCCGCCACGAAGGCCAGGTGGTCCGGTCGCGGGCCGGGCGTGTGGATGGGGCGCACGGCGACGTCGCCGGCCTCGAGCGGGACCAGATCGTCGACCTCGCGGACGTCGTACGGCAGCGGCCGGCCACCACCGGGCCCGGTCAGGACCGGGACGCCAAGGCGCTCGGCGACGGCCTCGGCACCCGCCGCGTGGTCCGGATCGACGTGGGTCAGGGCGACGGCCTCGATCGGACCGCCGCGTTCCGCGGCGAGGGCCAGCGCCCGGGCGAGCCCGGGTCCGGTCGGGTCGCCCGGATCGACGAGCACGAACCGGCGGCGCCCGACCAGGTACGCGCACACCGGCTGGCCGGCGACGCCGCCCCCGGCCGGCATGACGATCCGGACGATCGCGTCGTCGACGGTCTCCGTCAGGACCTCGCCGAGCGGCCCGGGCGCCAGGCGCTCGCGGATCTCGTCGAGGGATGCCACGTGCTCCAGCTGCTGGAGGGTCGTGCTCGTCGGGCAGCCAGAGCGTCAGCCGGCCCGCGGCCATCGCGGCGAGCGCATCGGTCGGGCGCAGCCAGGCATGGGCGGCGACCTCGCCGCCTTCGAAGGTCGGCGTCGCCCCGTCGGGCAGGGCGGCCGCGAAGAACCGGGCATCGAACCGGCGCGGGTAGGGCTCCGGCGTCACCCACCGTGAGAGAGGCACGAGCAGGTCCGTGCGCAGCCGCAGGTCGAGCGCATCGGCAAGCTCCGGGAAGGTCGTCTCGCCGCGGAGCAGAGCCGAGCGTCCCTCCGCGATCGTCGCTGCCGATGCGGTCGTCTCGGCGAGGAGGACGCCGGCCTCCTCGAACAGCTCGCGGATCGCGGCCAGGAACGCGGCGAGGGCGACCGGCGGCTCGAGGTCGCCACCCAGAGCCAGCGACGCGTCGGCCGCCGAACGGACCGAGCGTCCGGCGAGGCCGGGCGCTGCGTCCTCGGGGTCGACCCGCCCGCCGGGAAAGACGTGGGCGTCGGACGCGAACGCCATCGTCGTCGGGCGCTGCGTGAGGAGGACCTCCAGCCCGGCCGAGCCCGGTCGGAGCAGGACGACGGTCGCGGCCGGCCGGGCCTCCACGGGGCCGGCCGTCACCCGGGGTCCTCGAACCGCAACGACGTGGACGAGGGGGGCCGGTCGCCCGGCTCAGCCATCGGCAGCGGCGGCGTCCAGCTGGGCGCGCAGCGCCGCCGGATCGGTGACCGGCAGCCGGCACACGAACCCGCGGCAGACGTAGGCCGTCGGACGCCCATCGAGCGCGACCCGGTCCGCCAGCAGCGGGACGGCGGTGATCCCCGGATCGGCCGCCAGCGCGACGACCTGGTTGGGGTGCCAGCCGCGCCGGACCTCCGCGACGAGGGCGGCCGTGGCCGGATCATCGGCCGGGCCGACGACGGCGACCTCCACGACCGGCCCCAGCGCGAGGTCCATCGCCGACAGCCACTGGGCGAACCCCGTCGGATAGCGGGCCACGTACGGCACCACCGAGCGCAGGGCACGCTCGCCGGCGGCCCGGTACTCCCCTGCTCCGGTCCAGGCCGCGAGCCGCAGCAGGACACGGGCTGCCATCGCGTTGCCCGAGGGGACGGCGTTGTCCTGGACGTCCTTGGGCCGGGTCACGAGCCGCTCGTGATCGTCGGCCGTATCGAAGAACCCGCCGTCCGGATCGACGAACCGGGCGAGCACGCGATCCATCAGCGACCGGGCGAGATGGAACCATCTCTCCTCGAATGACGCCTCATACAGTGCAAGGAGGCCATCCGCCAGATGCGTGTAGTCCTCGAGCACGCCGTGCCCGACCGCCCGACCGTCCTTCCAGGATCGGCCGAGGGCGCCGTCCGCGCCGAGCAGCCCGCCGACGATCGTCTCGGCCGCCCGGCTCGCGGCGGCGAGGTAGCGCCCCGCGGCCGCGTCGTCGACGCCCGGCGAGCGCGACCGCCGCGTCGGCGAAGGCGCCGATGGCCAGCCCGTTCCACGCCGCCAGGGCCTTGCCGTCGCGCGCGGGTTGGGGCCGCGTCGAGCGTCGCTCGAGCAGGCGAGCCCGGGCCTCGGCGAGCCGGCCGGCCACCTCGTCGATCGACCGGTCGAAGACGGTCGCGAGCTCGTCGTCGGTCGCGACCCGGGACAGGATCGTGACCCCTTCCCAGTTGCCCTCGTCGGTCACCCCGTACGCGGCGGCGAAGAGATCGGCGGCGTCGCCCAGCACCTCCCGGATCTCGGCGGCGCGCCAGGTGAAGGTCAGGCCCTCGATCCCGTCGGTGTCGGCGTCCTGGCTCGCGGCGAACGCGCCGTCCTCGGTCGTCAGCTCGCGGAGCATGTAGTCGAGGGCGGCCCCGGCGACGTCGCGGTATCGCGGGTCTCCGGTGAGGCTCCAGGCGTGGACGTAGACCCGGGCCAGCTGGGCGTTGTCGTAGAGCATCTGCTCGAAGTGCGGCACGAGCCACTGGGCGTCGGTCGAGTAGCGGTGGAACCCGCCGCCGAGCTGGTCCCGCACCCCGCCATCGGCCATCGCGTCCAGCGAGCGTCGCGCCACCATGAGCGGTCGCGGATCCCCGGTCGCGGCGGCCCGGCGCAGCTCGTACTCGATCGTCATCGGCTGCGGGAACTTCGGCGCGCGGCCCCAGCCGCCGTTGGCCCAGTCGAAGGACGCCTCGATGGCCGCCGTCGCGGCGTCGAGGAGATCGGCCGTGGGATCGTCCGGTCCGGCCTCGATCCGGCCCTGGGCGACCAGGCCCGCCACCAGCCGCCCGCCCGCCGCCTCGACCTCGTCACGCCCCTCCCGCCACGCCCGGTCGACACCCTCGAGCACCTGGCGGAACGAGGGCATGCCGTGACGGGGCTCGTCCGGGAAGTACGTGCCGCCGTAGAACGGCCGGCCGTCCGGGGTCAGGAAGACCGACATCGGCCAGCCCCCGCCGCCGGTCATCGACTGGACGGCCGCCATGTAGACCTGATCGAGGTCGGGCCGTTCCTCGCGATCGACCTTGATCGAGACGAAGTGATCGTTGAGATACCGCGCCGTCGGCTCGTGCTCGAACGATTCGCGCTCCATCACGTGACACCAGTGACAGGCCGCGTAGCCGATGCTCAGGAAGATCGGCCGGTCCTGCAGCCTGGCCGCGGCGAGCGCATCGGGTCCCCACGGGTACCAGTCGACGGGGTTGTGGGCATGCTGGAGGAGATACGGACTGGTCTCCCCGGCGAGGCGGTTGGCCATGGCTCCGATGGTACGCGGACGCGGCCGGATGGCGGCGAAACGGTGCGCCGGGGCACCGTTGACGGTGGGTTGATGGCCGGTTGAGGCGGGAAATGTATGGTGCACCCGACGTCGAGCGCGATATGCTTGCCACCCCACACGGAGCGTGCCTCTCTGTCGTGAGACGTTTTAGCGCGGCCATCATCACCGCCCTGATCGCTGTCGGCGTGTTCGCGCCGGCCTCGTTCGCAGCGTCTTCGACGTCGCACGCCACCAAGGCCGTCCCGAAGGTCGTCTTCGTCGTGGGTCCCGCTGGCGCCGCCACGAACGGCTACCGCGCGCAGGCACGTGCCGCGGCCGCCATCGCACGGCGCTACACCCCGGACGTGGTCGAGCTCTACTCGCCGAACGCGACCTGGCCGGCCGTCAGGGAGGCGCTGGACGGCGCCTCGCTCGTGGTCTACATGGGCCACGGGAACGGCTTCCCGAGCCGCTATCGCGACGAGCTCTACCCGCCCACCCAGAACGGGTTCGGGCTGAACCCGTCGCCCGGTGGCGGCGACTCGACCCACCAGTACTTCGGCGAGGGCATCGTCGGATCGCAGGTGAAGCTGGCCCGCAACGCGGTCGTCCTGCTCAACCACCTGTGCTACGCGAGTGGTCTGTCGGAGCCGGAGCTGCCCGAGGGCACGCTCGCCGTCGCCCGCCAGCGCGTCGACAACTACGCCGCGGGCTTCATCCAGGCGGGGGCATCGGCGGTCATCGCGGAGGCCTATGACAGCCCGTCGTACTTCGTGCGGGCGATCCTCGGTGGTGGCCGCTCCATCCAGAGCGCCTGGCAGAACAGCCCGAGCGCGAACGGCCATCGGATCGCGTTCCAGAGCCAGCGCAGCCCGGGCTACGTCGCCCAGATGGATACCCGGACGGCCGCGTCGGGCTTCTCGCGTTCGATCGTCATGAAGGCGGGTCTCGCGCCGAAGGACATCCGCGCCGGCGCCGTCGGCAGGTCGGACGGGACCGATCTCGCGGTGCCGGCAGAGCCTCTCGAACCGACCCTCACCGGCATCGGCCTGACGCTCGGTGCGCCGGATATCGCATCGCTGCCGTCGGCCGGCTCCGCGACCCGGATCGACGTGCCGTTCAAGATGAAGGACCACAAGGGCCTTCCGAAGGGGATCCAGGCCAGCGTGCGCTGGGACCCGATCGACGTCCCGATCGTCGCGCCCGACCCGGCCTCCGAGGTCGGTGGCGCGGCGCCGGCCGCGAGCGCGGCCCCATCGGCCGCCCCTGCCCCGGCCGCAAAGCCCGCGCCGGTCGCGAGTCCGACGGCAAGCCCGGTGGCCAGTCCGGCTCCAGCGGTCGCCGCGGCCGATCCGAGCGCCGCCGCCAGCGCCGCGCCCAGCACGGCCGCCACTGATGCCCCGAAGGCGGCCACGACGACGAAGAAGCCCGTCAAGGGCGCCGCGGCTCCCGCCGCAGCCGGCCAGCCGTCGGCCTCGCCATCGGCCGTCCCGAGCGTCGCCCCCGCGGTCGGACCCGGCGCCGACACGCCGAAGGGACGACGGGTCGCACCCCCGCCGGCCCGGATCGAACCCCGGCTGGCACCACCCGCTGAGCAGCTCGACCTCGTCGTCCCGGAGCAGACCGGCGACGTGATCTCCCCGGCCGCCGTCAAGGTCGGCAGGACGACGTTCCAGGTCCCGGTCACCCTGCCGTCGGCACCCGGCCGGTACCGTCTGACGATCACGGTCCACGACGGCGACGGCGTGGCCTACGACGCGGCCACCCAGGCTCTCCTGCCGTCCCTGATCGTCCGGGTCACCGGCGACTTCGACGGCGCGATCCAGGCGACACCCACCGCCCAGCTCGAGGCCGGCACGGGCTTCAAGCTCGGCGTCCGGGTCGTCAACCTGGGGATCGCAGCGTGGGGCCACAAGGCCATCCCGCCGACGTCGAACCTGTCGGGGTACGTCAAGGCGGAAGCGGCCAGCGTCGTCGGGACCTGGATCCCGCTGTCGGCCGGGGCGTCGGCCCCGATCGATCCCACGGCGCCGCCACTCAGTGCGGACCTGCCGATCGCCCTCGCACCGGGCAAGGCCGCCGACGCCACCCTCGACCTCAAGACACCCGCCGCCCCCGGCGACTACCTGCTGATGCTCGACGTCGTCACCCCGGAGCACGGATCGCTCGTCGCGGCGGGCGCGGATCCCACGCTCGTTCGGGTGACCGTCCTGCCGACCGCGCCCTAGCGGGACGAGCCGGCGCGGCCGTCGAGGGCCGCCTCGAGCCGGTCGATCAGGGGCACCTGGGTGGGCTTGATCCGGCGGCGCGCCTCGTCGGGTGCGAACCAGGCGACCCGATCGATCTCCGGGAACGATTCGCGTTTGCCCGATCGCGGGGGCCAGACGATCTCGAACATGTTCGACCGTGCCTCGGCCGGGTCGAGGTCGCCCTGGATCGCCCAGGCGTGGACGACCTTGCCACCCTTCTGGACGATGGAGCCCAGCTCGATGGCCGGCGTCGCGGGGTCGATCCCGGTGCCCGTCTCCTCCTCGAACTCGCGCCGGGCCGCGACCAGCATCGGCTCATGGGACCCGTCCGGCTCGCCCTTCGGGATGGTCCAGTCGCCGAGGTCGCGCTTGGCGAAGAACGGTCCGCCCGGGTGCGCCAGCAGCACCTCGAGGCGTCCGTCGGCGCTCGACACCCCGGACCACCGGTAGAGCAGGATCCCCGCGCTCGTTCGCTCGGCCATCGTCCGTCGATGGTAGCCCGGACCGTCGGGGCTGACCGGATGCGGCCGGGCGTAGACTCGGGATCATGGTCGAGTCGAACGCGATCCCCGGCTTCCTGCCGAGCGTCCAGGGACTCCATTTCGCCAACCGCTGGCCGCACGGGCCGACGGTGCGGTTCGGGCCGGTCGACCCCCGCTGGGTGGGCATCGGTGACGCGGCGAACGGCCTGTGCGGCGGGATGAGCTGGTACGTCCGCGACCGCTACGTGTCGGGCCGGCCCGTGCCGCCCGATACGGAGCCACCGGCCAACGGCTCGTCGCTGTTCACGACCATCGTCCGGCTCCAGGTCCGGTCGCTCGAGTGGCTGCGCACGCCGCTCCACTTCTGGTGGATGAGCGCGCTCGGGCCGGGCGGGGCCGCCGGCCGCAGCCGGGACGTGGAGTTCCCGCGGATCCGGGCCGACATCGACGCCGGACGCCTGGCGATGGTCGGCCTCGTCCGCGCGACGGGCTGGAACCCGCTCCACCTGACCCAGAACCACCAGGTCGCGGCCTGGGCCTACGACATCGACGGCGAGACCATCACGCTCCGCCTGTACGAGCCGAACTGGCCCGACCGCGATGACGTGACCGTGACGATGGAGGGGGGCCACCTGCGGCAGTCGACCGGCGAGGTGCTCGCCGGGATCATCCGGCTGGGCTGACCGTCGCCCGAGGCCGGCTCAGAACGGCGTGGAGCTCCAGGCGGGGGCGTGCGTCTCGAACACCCGGTCGGCGGCCGCTGCCGCACCCGGCCGGCACTCCGTCAGGCGTCCGGCGCGGAGCAGGTCGCCGAAGCGGAACGCCCCGAGGTACACCGCTGCGAGATCGGCCGTGTCGAGCGCGAGGTCCGCCGGGTCGGTCGTCCGGGTGACGGCGGCCGATCCGCCGGTGACCTCGATCCGCCACCGACCGGCATTGGCGGGCCGGAACGCGTCGGTCAGCTCGATCGTCGTGACCGCCGACCCCTCGTAGGACCGGCCCTCGAGCGCGCCGGCCAGGTCGACGAGGCGGAGCCACAGCCCGTCCGCGACGCTGACGCCCATCCGGCGCACGTCGCGCACGCCGAGGGCCAGCGGGTGCGGCACGGGCGTCCGCCATGCCTTGACCCGCGCGACGAGGTCGATCCCGGCGAGCCAGGCCCAGACGGCGCGCTCCGCGGCCGGGTCGAGCCCGATGACCTCCATCACGGTGATCTCGTTGCGCGGCCCGCGGTCGCCCCAGTCCGCCTTCGTGCGGTACAGGGCATAGGCGCGCGCCTCACCGTCGACCTCGAGGATCGCCCGTGACTTCGGTCCGAGCCGGCCGTGGTGCGAGCCGAGGTCGGCGAGCATCTGGGCCCGCCACTTGGCCGCGCTCCGGCTGATCTGGCCGGGCGTGTCCAGCCGGACCCGGTCGTACAGGTCCGGGATGATGCCCATCGCCTCGTCGAGGTCGACCAGGCGAACCTGGCCGAGCGGCTCGGGCGGCGCGGTGAACCGGAGGTCGGCGCGCTCCATGTCGAAGCTGCCCTCGAGCGTGGCGAGGCCGAACCCGAAGTGCGGGTAGATCGCGCCTTCCGAGGCGCGCAGGACGGCGACGGGCTCGCCGCGTTCGGCCGCCTGGTCGAGCAGCCAGCCCATCATCCGGGTCAGGATCCCGCGTCGCCGGTAGTCCGGCCGGACGCCGACGCCGGTGATCCCGGCGGCCCCGACCTCGCGGCGCCCGGGCACGGTCAGCCGGAACGTAGTACGCCGCACCACCGCCGACCCAGGCCTCGCCGTCGACCGCGCCGATCGCCCGGTCAGCCTCGAAGACGTTGAGCTCGGAGTCGAACTCGGCGTCGTCGATCGTCTCGCCGAAGGCCGCCGCGATCGGCGCCACGTACGCCCGGAGGGAGACCGGGTCGCCGGCCGGCTGGCGGAGCTCGATGGTGTCGTCGTTCATCGGGCAATCCTGCCACGTCACCCCGTCGGAGGCCGGGCGGGCTGGTCGTGGCGGGCGATCGGGTCAGACGCGTCGGGAGCTCCTGCGCGTCGGTCTGGGCGTCGGCGAACCGGTCGCCCACCTCGGCCACCCGCTCGACGATCGTCCGGATCGTCCAGCGGTCCGGCCGGAGCGCCGGGTCGTCCAGCTCGTCCCAGGCGATCGGCGCGGACACCGGCGCACCGGGCGCCGGCCGGACGGAATACGGCGCGACGAGCGTCTTGATGCTCGCGTTCTGGGTGTAGTCGAGACGGGCGCGGCCCTTGCGAGCACCCTTCGCCCACTCCCACGAGACGAGATCGGGCACGGTCGCGCCGACCGCCCGCGAGACCTTCTCGACCCAGGCGCTCGTCTCGGAGAACGTGTACTTCGGCACGACCGGGATCCAGACCTGGATGCCGCGCTTGCCGGTCGTCTTGGGATAGCCCCGCACGCCGAGGTGGCCGAGCGCGGTCCGGTACAGCCGGGCCAGGATGAGGGTCTCCTCCCAGGTCGTGGCGTCGCCTGGGTCGATGTCGATGTACGCGAAGGTCGGCTGCCAGGCGTCGGGCAGGCGCCCGGTCCAGGCGTGGATCTCGAAGCTTGCCTGGTTGCCGAGCCAGCACAGGGTCGCGGCGCGGTCCGCGATGAGGTGGTCGTTCGCGTCTCGGTCCTCGCGGCCGTGGACCTCGGTCTCGTGCCAGCGGGTCAGCCACGTCGGCGCTGTCCCCGGGATGTCCTTCTGCCAGAAGCCGGGTGCGGCCGCCCCGTTCGGGAAACGCTGGAGGTTGAGCGGGCGCTCCGCGAGGTGCGGCAGCATCGTCGGCGCGATCCGGGCGAAGTAGCGGATGAGCTCGCGCTTGGTGACCGGCGGGTCCGCCTCGAACAGCGCCTTGTCGAGGTTGGTCAGCTTGAGCTCGTTCGGGCCGACCTTCCAGACGCCCTCCTTGCCGAGCGCGTCGAGCGCCGCGAGCTCGTCGTCCGTCACCTGCCACGGGAACTCGTGGGTCGTCCTGGTCGGGCGTTTCGTCGATGCCATCGGCTTCGGGCTCCTCGCTGGATCGGTGGCCGGTCCGGTGTCATGGTCCGTGACCGGGAGCGCATCCGCTTCGGCCTCGCGGACCGCCGCGGCGGTGGCGACCGGCTTTTCGCGGGTCACCGTCAGCGGGTCCCGCCCTTCCTCGACGCCCTTGAACGCGGACTGGCGGACCATGCCGTCGCGCGACCAGCCGCCCAGCTCCGCGCGGATGACGAGCTCTGGCCGGACCCAGGTGACGCCGACGAGGTCGCCGCCCCACCGGCCACGATAGTCCTTCGGTGGCGGCGGGTCGAACGCGGGAGCGTCCTCGGTCAGCGGCGCGAGCCGTGCGAGGAGCGCCCGGCGGGTCGCGGCGGTGAACCCGGAGCCGACCTTGCCGGCGAACCGCAGCGCGCCGTCCTCGTAGACGCCGACCGCCAGCGCGCCGAGGTCCCTGGCGTTGTTCGTCGCCGCCGTCCATCCGCCGACCACCAGCTCCTGCTCTGGACGGATCTTGATCTTCAGCCAGGCCGTCGACCGACGGCCCGGCTCGTACCGCGAGCGGCGGAGCTTGGCCACGATGCCCTCGAGACGCTGGGCCGCCGCGGCCTCGTGGAACGTCTCGCCGTCCGCCTCCACGTGTGCGGCGAAGCGGACGCGCGGGTGCGGCCGGAGCACGCTCTTGAGCAGGCGCTTGCGGTCCTCGAGCGCGACGTCGAGCAGCGATCGCCCGTCGTGGTAGAGCAGGTCGAAGGCCTGGAAGACGAGGCCGGGCGAGCCCTTCGCACCGAGGCGCTCCTGCAGCAGGCCGAAATCCGGGCGTCCGGCCTCGTCCAGGGCGACGACCTCCCCGTCGACGATCGCCTGACGGGCATCGATCCAGCTGGGTGGCGTGAGGAGCCGCGGGAAGTACGTCTCGGCGTCGTGGAGGTTGCGCGTCCAGATCCGGACCGCGCCGTCGGCGACGACCGCCTGGACCCGGTAGCCGTCCCACTTGATCTCGAACAGCCACTTCGGGTCGCTGAACGGCTTGGCGGCCAGGGTCGCGAGCATCGGCTCGATCCGCTGGGGCAGCGGCGCCTCCACCGCGCCGGTCAGGTCGATCTCGGCCGCCGCGGCCGGCGCCTGGCTGATCCAGACCGCGTCGCGGTCGGCCTTGACGTCGTCGTTGGTGCGGCCGGTCTTGACGCTCTGCGGGTAGTCCTCGGCGTCCCAGCCCTTCTGCGCATCGGGGCCGCGCTTGTGGATGAGCAGCCACTGGTCGCCCTCGTCGTCCTCGAAGGCGCGGGCCGCCGGGTCGTCGCCCTTGCGCCGGCGGCCGCTCGTCCGGACGATCGTGAACCGGCCGGTGACCTTCTGGCCGTGCAGCTCGAACTTCAGCTCGCCGGCCGGGATGGCGGTCGTCGCGTCGAGGGTCGGCGCCTCCGCCTCCCAGGTGCCCCAGTCCCAGACGATGACGTCGCCCGCGCCGTACTGCTTCGTGGGGATGACGCCCTCGAAGTCGAAATACTCGATGGGGTGATCCTCGACGTGGACCGCCATCCGGCGCACGTCCGGATCGAGGGTCGGGCCCTTGGGGACCGCCCACGACACGAGGACGCCACCGACCTCGAGCCGGAAGTCGTAGTGGAGACGGGTGGCCCGGTGCCGCTGGATGACGAAGCGCCCGCCCCGGGACGGAGCGCCGTCGGCGGGCGCGCGAGGGGCCGGCTCCGGCGTCTTCCCGAAGTCTCGCTTGCGGCGGTATTCCTCGAGGGGCATGACGAGGAGTGTGCCGAGTGACCGGCCGAGGTGCAAAGGGGCCGCGGGATCCGGATCGTCGCGACGCTTCCGGGGGCGCGAACGGCCGGGCGCGGAGGCATACTCCGGTCATGGTGGCGAGCGTCCCGGATCCGCGCGATCTGCTCGACCTGACAGGCCGGGTGGCGGTGGTCACGGGTGCCTCGCAGGGGATCGGTGCCGGCATCGCCACGCGCCTGGCAGCGGCCGGCGCGAGCGTGGCCGTCCATCACCGTTCCGGTGCGCGCCAGGCCGCCGCGGTGGTCGCCGCGATCACGAAGGCCAAGGGGACGGCCGTGGCCATCCGCGCCGACCTGACCGACGAGGAGGACGTCGACGCGCTGTTCCGGCAGACGCGCGAGCGCCTCGGACCGGTGGACATCCTGGTCAACAACGCCGGCCAGAACTTCCCGCTCCATCCCGTCATCGGGATGGCCCTCGCCGAATGGCAGTCGATGATCCGGGACAACACCGAGCCGATGTTCCTGTGCACGCGCGCGGCGGCGGCCGGCATGCGGGCGCGCGGCGGCGGCGCCATCGTCAACATCGGCTCGATCTCGGCGTCCAATCCGGCGACCGACCACAGCCACTACAACAGCGCCAAGGCGGCGGTCCTGACCTTCACCCGGTCCTGCGCCCAGGAGTTCGGTCCCTACGGGATCCGGGTGAACGCCGTGTCGCCCGGCCTGATCCACAAGGCCGGCATCGAGGAGGCGTGGCCCGACGGCGTCAAGCGCTGGTTGTCACGCGTGCCGCTCGGGCGCCTGGGCGAGCCCGACGACATCGCCGACGCGTGCCTGTTCCTGGCGTCGCCGGCGGCTCGCTGGATCACCGGTCACAACCTGGTCGTCGACGGCGGGATCCTGTCGACCCGGATCTACTGAGCCTCGCCGGGCGCGGCAGCACGGTGCTGACCGGCCGCGACCCCGCCCCGGGACGACGACCCCAAACGCGGATCAGGCGGTCTTGCGCTTCCGTGCCGGCTTGGCGGGCGCCTCGGCCTCGTCGTCCTCGGCCGCCTTCGCGGCGGGCTTGGCCTTGGTGGTCTTGGCTCCTGCCGCGCGGGCGGCCTTCGCGTCGGCCACCGACACCGGCTTGTCGGCGCTCCCGTCGCGGGCCGCCTTGGCCGCGCTGACCGAGGCCTCCAGGGCCGCCATCAGGTCGATGAGGTTGCCGCTCTCCTCCGGCGCCTCGACGGCGACCGTCTCCTTGCCCTCGACCTTGGCCTGGATGATGGTCTCGAGGGCCTCGCGGTACTCGTCCTTGTACTGGGCCGGATCGAACTCGCCGGTCATCGCCGACACGAGCTGCCGCGCCATCGTCAGCTCCGCCGGCTTGAAGTCGTAGGACTCCTCGCCCAGATCGAGCTCGTCCGTGGCCCGGATCTCGTCCGGCCAGTGGAGGGTGGTCAGGAGCATCGTGTCGCCGAACGGGTCCAGCGCGGCCAGCGCCTCGCGATCCTTGATCACGATCTTGCAGATGGCCGTCAGCCCGTCGTCCTCGAGCACGGACTTCAGGAGGTGGAACGCCTTCCGGCCGACCTTGTCGGGCTCCAGGTAATAGGCGCTCTTGACGAACCGCACGGCCGCGTCGTCGCGCTCGGCCTTCGTGAACTGCTCGATCTCGATGGAGCGGACCGTCTTGAGGGGGACGTTCTCGAGGTCCTCGTCGGTGATCACGACGTACTCGCCGGGCGCGTACTCGTAGCCCTTGACGGTGTCGCCGCGCGAGATCGCCTCATCCTCGACGGGGCACCAGACCTTCATCTGGATGCGCGACAGGTCCGTCTTGTGGAGCATGTTGAAGCTGATGCCCTTGGACTCGGTCGCGAGATAGAGCTTGACCGGGATGGTGACCAATCCGAACTGGATGGCCCCCTTCCACATCGCACGCGCCATGCCGACCCTCACTGGTGCTCATCGGCGCCCGCGGGACACCCGGCCCGGGACGTCGCGACGGCCACCATAGCGCACCGGGGCAAACGTCGACCTTGCGAGCGCCTACCTCAGCACGACGAACGCATCAACGCGCACCAGCGGATGCGTTCCGCGGCCAGTCGCCTCGAAGGTGATGGTGTGCGTGCCACCGGCCGGGAAGTAGCGCTCGAAGACGACCCGTCGACTGAGCGTCGACTTCGACCACATGCTGATGGTCCTGATGAAGACACCATCGATGTAGACGTTCGCCGTGCCGCGGTTCGCGCCTGTCGACCCGACCACGGCCACGCCCTTGCCCGTGAACCTCAGGCTGAGTCGGGCGCGTGCATGCGTCGTGCCGATGACGGTCGACTTGTACGCGCTCGTGCTGCTGGCTCCGACCCAGGACCCCGTGCGGCTGATCGACGAGCTGCGATCGTCGACCGCGGACACGCGGGTCGTCGTCGACGTCTCTGCCCATGGGCTCCAGTTCCCGGCCCGATCGAGTGCCCGAACGCGGAACCGATAGCTGCTCCCGAACGCCAGCGCCAGGACGACTTCCTTCTGGGCGCCGGTCCGGTCGATCGTGCCGGTCCAGGCTCCGCCGTCCCGGCTCCGCTGCACCTGGTACCCGACGATCGGGCTGGTGGGATCGGTGGCCGCCCACCACAGCACACGGACGTTGGCCGCGGTGTGTCCCATCGTGCCGCCCAGCTGGATCGCGCTGAACGGGACGTTCGCGGTGGGGACGTCGTTGACGACCGTGACCGGCAGGTTCAGAACGACCGTCCGACCCTGGTTCACGCCCCGGACGCCGATGGTGTAGTTGCCCGGCGGCGTGCCCTTCGGGACCGTGACCGACACGCGCGCGGCCGTCGCCGTCCAGCCCATCAGGCTCGACGGGATGGCGGCGGCGCTCCAGCCGGTGGGAGCGCTCGTGACCGACAGCCCGACACGCTCGAAGAACGTCTGACTGCGGGCGACCTTGAACGGGATCGACAGCGTCGTGTTGCCCTCGACGACGGGTGCGCTCGTGCCGGGCGTCAGGGCGAAGGTGCCGAGCGACCCGATCCGTGAGACGTCGAGAAGCGGCTCATGGGTCGAGTCCGGATCGGTCGAGGTCTTCCAATTCAGGTTGCCCAGGTAGCGCAGGGATTCGCGGACGTCGGCCGGCCTCGCATTCGGCCGGCTCGCCTTGTAGAGCGCGACGGCGCCGGTGACCGTGGGAGCGGCCATGGACGTGCCCGACATGTAGGCGTATGCGGGGCCCGGGATGGTCGAGAGGATGCATTTGCCCGGAGCGATCAGGTCGACATCGAAGCCGTAGTTGCTGAAATCGGCGAACGTGTCGTCCTTGTCGTAGCCGCCCCACGAGAAGCAGCGGTTGCCGCCCAGCCCGCCGGGCCGGCCGTCGGTGTCCGCCAGGGCGGAGACCGTGATGACCTCGTTGTAGCTCGCGGGGATGTTGTGGGTCGCGCTGTGGCTGTCGTTGGCGGCGGCCGCGACGACGGTGATCCCGCCCGCGACGACGCGGCAGATCGCCTGGTGGAGCGGGTCGTGATTGGTCAGCCCGCAGTTGCCATCGTCGGCACCGGCCTTGGTCACGCTCATGTTGGCGGCCTCGAACAGCGGCCGGCTCGCGTCGTTCGGGTCGCGCTGGGCGAGGATCCAGTCGAGCCCGCAGACGTACCACGAGATGAGGCCGTAGCCGCTGTCGTTGAGGATCTTGACCGCCCACACACGGGCACCCGGCGCGACGCCGACGACACCGAAGCTGTTGTCGAGGGCCGCGACCGTGCCGGCCACGTGCGTGCCGTGGTCGTTCCTGTCGCGCCACGCCGTCCGGTCCGCCGACGAGCAGTTGTAGCCGCCGGCGACGTTGAGGTCCGGGACCTGCGCGATGCCGGTGTCGACGATCGCCACATCGGCATCGACGCGCTGGTCGGAGCCGTCGATGTCGGCGACATCGCTGACCTGGCCGCCGACCCGCGAGACGCCGGTCGGGATGGTCTGGGCCAGCTGGATGACGCCGTCGGGCACGACGGCCAGCACGTTCGGGTCGGCCTTGAGGTCGTGCTCCTGCTTCTTGTCGAGCTTCGCGGCGAACCCGTGCACGGCCCGCCCGAAGCTCTGGTCGACCTTCAGGCCGTGGCCCTTCGCGCGCTTGACGGCGGCGGTGGTGTCGACGCCGTTGCGGAACATGACGATGAACCGACCGGTGGCGTCGGGCCGGCCATCGGCCGGGGGCGCGGCAGCGGGCGCCGGGCCTGTCGTCGTCGTGGTCGGGACGGTCGGTGCGACGACGGGCGGCTCGTCGGGTGCGTCGCTCGCCGAGGGCGAGGGGCTCGGGGCGCTCGTCGGCTCGGCCGACGGGGTGGGCTCGGGGGTCGGCGTGGGCTCGGCGGCGGGGCTTGGCGGGACCTCGATCGAGGGGCCGGCGACGGGTTCCGTGGCCATGGCCGGTGCCACGACGGGGAGGGCCACGAGCACGGCGAACAGCAGGGCGGCGAGTCGTCGGTGCATCGCTCTAGGGTGCGCGCCGCAGTCAAATCGGCCAACCGCCCCTTGGTCCCATGCCTTGTAGGCATGGCGTCCGGGGCCGGGATAGGCCTATCCGGCCTGCACCCGGATCTCGGATTCGGCCTCCACGACGCGGGCCAGGATGTTCGAGCGCATCGTATCCAGACCACTCCAGACCGCCTTCGTCGCATTCGAGATCGACGTCAGCTGGGCCTTGAGCGTGCGGATCACCTCGACCTGTTCGCGGATGGCGGTCAGCGCCGCCGCGATGGCCGCGGCATCCATCTCGACCTCGCGCTCGACGAGCGTGGCGAGGGCGAGCAGCCGAGCCAGGCGGACCGCCGCCTCGAGGGTGGCCGGCTGGGGGTCGTCCGGGTCGATGACGCAGTAGACGTCGTCACCGACGAGATGGAAGGGCGCGATGCCCGACGGCGCGTGGGCCTGGCTGAACACGACGACCGCGACGGCCGCGCCCCGGTTCTCCTTGGCGTCCCGCAGCTCGTCGCGGATGGCCCGCATGGACATCGGCCGGTCCTTGGCCTCGATCACGACCTTGACGTCGCAGCCGCGTGCCACCCGGGCGTCGAGGGTCAGCACGAAGTCCCCCTTCTTCGACTTCATGACCGAGCCCGTGTCCGTGCCGGTCCGGTCGAGGAGGTCGCCGGCACCGCGGGCCAGGTCGGCCAGCATCGCCTCGAGCAGGTCCTCGAAGTCGCCGCCCTTGGCGGTCGACCGGGCGCGCTCGGCGCCGCGTGCGGCGGCGGCCGCCTCGATGGCGACCAGCCGCTCCTCGAGCGACTTGAAGCCGTCCGTCATCTCCTGGCGGAACTGGTGCATCGGGGAGTGCAGCCGGGTCGGGTCGAGCAGGACGGCCAGCTTGGACGCGTCGCCGTCGAAGTAGCGCTCGAGCATCGTGCCGATCCGGCCGATCGCGCTGTCCCGCTTCGACTCGTCGAACAGCTCGTCCACCATCGTCCGCAGCGCGCCGCGGTCGCCCAGGAACCGCTCGAGCGTCCGCGGCAGGCGCCCGTCGCCGTCGGCGAAGTTCGCGCGCAGGGTCTGCTCGAGCGTCTGCGCGGCCTTCTCGTTGACCGTCTCCGCCTGGCGCATGAGCTTCTCGAACTCGGCCCGGACGACGTCGACGTTGACGGTCACGCCGGCGTCCTGGAGCGCGAGGAGGCCGATCCGAACGGCCCGCTCGACGAGCTCCGTCCGGTCCGCGGCGGGGCGCTCCGCCAGGAAGCCGGCAAGGGCCCGGTCGTGCACGACGAGGCCGTCGATGAGGATGCGTTCGGCGTCGAGCCGGACGTGCTCGGCGGCTGCCTCGGGCACGGGCCGGATGGGGCTGATCGGGCGGATGGTGGCTTGCATGCCCCAAAGGTCCGGGGTACCCGTGACATCTAGCGTGTCACGACCCCGGACGTTCCGTCATAGGATTCGGCCGACGAGATCGCATCCATCACCCGAGGTCGCATGTCCGGGGCCCGTGCAACCCGCCACTCGATCGCCATCGGCGCGGCGGCGCTCATCGTGCTCGCGACCGCCGTCGGGTCCGTCCAGGCGGCCAGCCCGCGACCGGTCCCGCTCGATCAGCTCCGGCCGGCTCGGCACGCCTGGGACCTGCCCGCGGCCGAGGATCCGGGCCGGCTGATCGTCACGTTCCGTCCCGGCACGTCCACGCGCTCCCGCCGCGCGGCGATCGGTGGTGCCGGCGCCACGACCGACGCAGACCTCGGCGCCAGCCTCTCCGTCGGCGTCCGCGCCCGCTCCGGGACCGCGGCGACGACGCTGTCCACGCTCCAGGCCGACGAGCGCGTCCTGCAGGTCGGCATCGACCACAAGCGCTACCGCGAGGCCGATCCGACCCACGAGCCCGCCTGGCGCGAGCTGTGGGGCCTCGACAACACCGGCCAGGACATCCTGCAGGGCACGCCGTTCACCGGCGGCACGCCCGACGTCGACATCGACGGTCGCCAGGCGTTGGGCATCACGACCGGCTCGGCGAGCACGGTCGTGGCGGTCATCGACGACGGGGTCGACTTCAGCCATCCGGACCTGGCCGAGCGGGCGTGGACGAACCCGGGCGAGTCGGGCGGCGGCAAGGAGACCAACGGGATCGACGACGACGGCAACGGCTACATCGACGACGTCCACGGCTGGGACTTCTGCCACGACGACAACACCGTCCACGACGTCGACGACGACTGGCATGGCACGCACGTGGCCGGGACGATCGCCGCGTCCCTCGACGGGCAGGGCGTCGTCGGCGTGGCGCCGGGCGTCTCGATCATGGCCCTCAAGTTCCTCGGCGATGACGACGCCTGCGGCTACGACTCGATGGCCATCCGGGCCATCGCCTACGCCAGGTCGTTCGGGGTCCGGATCGCCAACGCGTCGTGGGGCGCGGAGGGCCGTCCACAGGATTCGCCGGACCTGTACCACGCCATCCAGACCTCGGGGATGCTGTTCGTGGCCGCGGCCGGCAACAGCGGCTCCGACAACGACGACGGCCCGTCGACGACCCTGCCGGCGTCGTTCGACCTGCCGAACATCCTGTCGGTCGGGGCCGTGGACGACACCGGCGGGCTGACCTGGTTCTCGAACTACGGCCGGCGGACCGTCGACCTCGTGGCTCCCGGCGAGTCGATCCTGAGCAGCCTGCCGGCCGACGCCGATCATCCCGAGCCGGGCTGGGGCTGGCTGGACGGGACGTCCATGGCGGCGCCGCACGTGACCGGCACCGCCGCGCTCGTCGCCTCCTACGTCCCGGGCATGGCCGGCGATCCGATCGCGCTCAAGGCCCGGATCCTGGGCAGCGCCAAGCCGGATGCCGCGACCGCCGGGTCGACGGTCACCGGGCGGATCGTGGACGTCTACCGCGCCCTGGACCGCGTCCCGCCGTCGGCGAAGGCACCGACCGTCGGGTTCCTGGTCGGCTCGACGATGAGCGCCTCGACCGCGGCCGTCTCCGTGCACTGGGCCGCCACCGACGACCGCTCGGGCGTGGGCGCCTACGGCCTGCAGGCGCGGTCGGGCAGCGGCGCGTGGACGACGGTGCTCGCCTCGACCGGCGGTCGCAGCGCGAACCGGAGCCTGCGCCTGTCGCAGGGCCACGGCTTCCGCGTGCGGGCCCGCGACGGCGCCGGCAACTGGGGTGCGTGGTCGCCCGCGGCGACCGTGACGCCGGTCCGCTACCAGGAGACGACGTCCCTGGCGACCTGGCACGGGACGTGGCATCGATTCGCCACGAGCTCGTCGTCCGGCGGGTCCAGCCGCTACGCCACCGGCAAGGGTGCGTCCGTCACGTTCCGGTTCACCGGGCGGGCCTTCGGGATCGTCTCGCCGAAGGGACCGAGCCGGGGCAGCGCCCGCCTGTACGTCGACGGCGCCTATATCTCGACCATCGACCTCCACCGATCGAGCTGGACGCCGCGGATCATCGTCGCGGCACGGTCATGGTCGTCGTCGGGAACGCACAGCGTCCGCCTCGTCTCGCTCGGGACGCGCGGGCACTCCCGGATCGACGTCGACGCGTTCCTGGTCCTGCGCTGACCCTCAGCTGCCGCGGTACGTCGTCACCGAATACGGCGCCAGCAGCAGCGGCACGTGGTAGCTCCGCGAGGTGTCCGTGACGCGGATATCGAGCGTGAGGCGGCGGAAGAAGCGCTCAGCGGACGTGCCGGCGGTCGCGGGCGCCGGTGGCGCGGCCGGGCGGTCCCGCATCCGGGCCACCTCCGAGGCGGGTGCGTCGTGCGCCGGCGGGTCGACGGCGATCTCGCGGACGAGGTCGAACTCGAGGCGGTAGTCGCCGGCCGCGAGCGGTCGCTCGAGAAGGTCGCGCACCCGGCCATCGGCATCGGTCAGGGCCTGCGCGATCCGGAGCGG
Source organism: uncultured Chloroflexia bacterium (assembly GCA_963720495.1). Classification (GTDB taxonomy): domain Bacteria; phylum Chloroflexota; class Limnocylindria; order Limnocylindrales; family CSP1-4; genus SPCO01. The sequence continues at coordinate 525,336 of CAVRFU010000006.1, read as the reverse complement.
CCGGCCGTCGTCGGCGAGCCGGTAGAGCGTGACGTGGACGCCGACCGCGGGCGCGCCGCGCTCGGTGTCGAGGACGTGCGTCGAGATGGTCGGGGCCGGGTGATCCGCGCCCTGGGTCACGCTATCCTCCGCAGATGGGTACCTTGCAGATCGTCGTCGGCGACCTCCACTTTAGCGCTCGCTGGGAGCCCGCCGCGCCGCGGACCGTCGACGCGATCCGGCACATGCTCCCGATCGAGTCGAAGCTCATCCACTGCCGCTGGACGGGCGAATCGACCTGGATCCCGTTCGGCGACTTCCGGCCCGGTCTCGAGTACGAGAACCACACCTCGCATCCGGCGCCCGGCCAGCTGGCGATCTATCCGGGCGGCATCAGCGAGTGCGAGATCTTCTTCCCGTACGGCGGCTGCACGACGGCGTCGAAGGTGGGCCAGCTCGCTGCCAACCACTTCGCCACGGTCGTCGCGGATGACGGCTGGGACGACCGACTGCGCGAGGTGGGCCGGCGGTGCCTGTGGGAGGGCGCCCAGGCGATCTCCATCCACGAGGTGGAGTGACGGTCGTCGTGCGCGACATGGCCCACCGGTCTTGATGCCACTCGAGAGCATCACGGGAGCTGGTCGCGGCCGACGGGCCGGGCGACGGGCCTCGCGGCCGTGACCGAGGTCGTCATCCGGGGCGGCACCGTGGTCACCGCCGGCGGGTCCCGGCTGGCCGATGTCGCGGTGGCGGGTGGCCGGATCGTGGCGATCGAGCCCGACCTGTCGGGGGTCGCGGCCAGCGCCGGCGAGGTCGATCGACGCGACCGGGCTGCTCGTCCTGCCCGGGTGCCGTCGACGTCCACACACACACCAGGGTCGCGAGCGACGCCGAACCGGACCGTTTCTTCCAGGATTCGGTCGCGGCGGCGTTCGGCGGCACGACGTCGTTCCTGTCGTTCAACAACCCCGGGACCGGATCCAGCCCGGCGGCGGAGCGGTCGCTCGTCACGGGCGTCCGCGAGTGGCGCGCCGCGACCGACGCCGACAGCGCCATCGACTACGGCCTGAGCCTCGCGATCAGCGGGCACGCCGACGATCCGCTGGCGGAGCTGCCGGCGACGATCGATGCGGGCGTCGCCACGTCGAAGGCGTTCATGGTCTTCGACTTCCGGCTGCCCGACGAGCGACTGTTCGAGGCGATGCGGGTCATGGCGCGCCACGGCGGGATGCTGCAGGTCCACTGCGAGGACCCGGTCCTCCTCGACGCGGCCGTCGCCGATGCGCTTCAGCGTGGTGACATGGCACCGCGCTACCACGCGACCACGCGTCCACCGTTCGTCGAGGCGGTCGCCACGGCCCGGGCCCTCGCGTTCGCCCGCCAGGCCGATGCGCCCGTCCACGTCGTCCACCTGTCGTCGGCGGCGGCGCTGGACGAGGTCCGTCGCGCCAGGGCGGCCGGCGTCCGGGTGAGCGCGGAGACCTGTCCCCACTACCTGGTCTTCACCGAGGCGGAATACGACGAGCCCGACCCTGTCCTGTGCGCCCGCTACATGATCGCGCCGCCGCTCCGAACGGCGACCGACCGGGACGCCCTATGGGCCGGCCTGGCCGACGGCTCGCTCGATCTGGTCGCGACGGACCACGTCCCGGATCGGCTCGCCGTCGAGAAGGGCGACGCCGCGCGGGGCGTGCCGTTCAACGAGATCAGCAACGGCGCTCCGGGCATCGAGACGCTGCTCACGATCCTCTATTCCGAAGGTGTCGCGCGCGGGCGGATCACGCTCGAGCGGATGGTCGACCTCATCGCCACGACCCCCGCCCGCCGGTTCGGCCTCGCCGCGAAGGGCGCCATCGAGGTCGGTCGCGACGCCGACCTCGTCCTGTTCGACCCCGCCGCCCGCCGCACGATCCGCGCCGCCGACCTCCACCACACGAGCGACTACACGCCGTACGAAGGCATCGAGGTCGCGGGCGCTGTGCGAGACGTGCTCGTCCGCGGCCGAGGCGTCATCCGTGCCGGCGCGTTCGTCGGTCGGCGCGGGAACGGCGCCTATCTGGAGCGAGGACAGCCGGCCGGTTGATGCTCTCGAGTGACATCGCGGCGAGACGGTCCGTGCGCGCCGTGTCTGAGCGGCCGTCGCGCCCCCGGCAGCCGTCACTCCAGCAGCGCGTACGCCCGCAGCGTCAGGAATTCCGCGAAGTCGTCATCGAGGACCAGCCGATCGAGCAGGTCGGCGGCTTCGGCCAGCCGGCCCTGCCCGGAGCCGCCGAGGCGGTCCAGCTCCTCGCCACGGATGGCCGTATAGCGAGCCGGGTCGAAGACAGACCCGTCGTCCAGCACGACCGACCGGGTGATCCAGTGCCACAGCTGCGAGCGCGAGATCTCGGCGGTGGCGGCGTCCTCCATGAGATTGTCGATCGCCGCCGCCCCCGTTCCGCGCAGCCACGAGTCGAGGTACGCGAGCGCGACGCGGACGTTGGCCCGGACGCCGGCGACCGTCACCGCGCCACCGGCGACCGTGAAGTCGAGGAGCTGGTCGGCCGAGACGGCCACGTCGTCGCGCAGCCGGTCCTTCTGGTTCGGCGCATCGCCCAGGACCGCGTCGAAGATCTCGGTCGCGAGCGGGACCAGGTCCGGGTGGGCCACCCAGGTCCCGTCGAAGCCGTCGCCGCTCTCGCGTTCCTTGTCGTCGCGGACCCGGCTCATCGCCCGCTCGGTGACCTCCGGGTCGCGGCGGTTCGGGATGAACGCGGCCATCCCGCCGATCGCGTGCGCCCCGCGCCGATGGCAGGTCCGGACCAGCAGGTCCGTGTACGCCCGCATGAACGGGACGGTCATCGTCAGCTGGGCGCGGTCCGGGGTCGACAGCGCCGGGTCCGTGCGGAACTTCTTGATCCCGCTGAACAGGTAGTCCCAGCGCCCGGCGTTCAGGCCCGCGGCGTGCTCGCGCAGCTCGTGCAGGATCTCGTCCATCTCGAAGGCGGCCAGGATCGTCTCGATCAGGACGGTCGCCCGGATCGACCCGCGCGGGATGCCGAGCGCGGTCTGGCCGTGGACGAACACCTCGTTCCAGAGCCGCGCCTCGTGGTGCGACTCGAGCTTGGCCAGGTAGAAGTACGGCCCGCTCCCCTGCCGCAGCGACTCGGCGCCGTTGTGGAACAGGTACAGGCCGAAGTCGAACAGGCTGGCCGAGACCGGCACGCCGTCGACCAGCATCCCCGACTCGACCAGGTGCCAGCCGCGCGGCCGCACGAGCAGCGTCGCGGTCTTCTCGCCGAGCCGGTAGGCCTTGCCCTCGGGTGACTCGAAGGTCAGGGTCCGCCGGACCGCGTCGGCCAGGGCGGCCTGGCCCAGGATCACGTTGGCCCAGGTCGGTGCGAGCGAGTCCTCGAGATCGGCCATGAACACCCGCGCACCCGAGTTGAGCGCGTTGATCATCATCTTGGGCTCGGCCGGTCCGGTGATCTCGACCCGGCGGTCGTCGAGGTCGGCCGGCGCCGGCGCCACCGACCAGTCGTCCTCGCGCACGTCGCGCGTCGCCACGAGGAAGTCGGGCCGGACGCCGGCGTCGATCTCCGCCTGCCGCTCCACGCGGCGGCGGAGGATGTCCAACCGGCCCGGCCCGAACCGGCGCTGCAGATCCGCCACGAACGCCAGCGCGTCCGGGGTGAGGACCCGGTCGACCTCGGGGACGGGCGCGCGGCGGAGCTCGACCCCGGCCGGGAGCGTGGTGTCGGTCATCGTCTCAGTCCTCCCCGCGTCGCACGGTCGCCTCGATGAGACCGTGCGGTTCCGTCGTCGGCGTGTAGATCTCGCGATCGTTCTCGAGCCCGAAGGGCGTCAGGTCCACGAGCCAGTGATGGAGGTTGGGCAGGACCATCCGGACCTCCTCGACCTCGTCGTGACGCTCGAGGATGGCGCGGGCCATGATCCACACCGATGCCTGCACGGACGGGCTGTCGTGGTCGGCGAAGACCTCCAGGAGGGTCGCCCGGACGTCCCCGAACACGGCGTCGAAGTCGAGCTCCGGCGAACCGTACCGCCAGATGGCCGTGACCTTGGTCGCCATCAGCCGGTCGTCGGTCTCGGGCATCGTCGTGTAGCGATCGCGCGCGAAGCCGCTGAACGCCGAGCGACGGGTCTTCATCACGATCAGGTCCTCGACCCCGGCCTCCACGGTCGTCCCGGCGCCGGTCGCGGTGACCGTGGCGAGGCGCGTCCCCTCGCCGCCCCGGACGAAGGCGCCCGGCGCAGGCGTGCCGGCGACGTCGATGGCCGCCCAGTGGTGCGCCCGGATGTTGGCGGTCGCCGCGTCCACCTGCGGTGACCCGAGGAAGTGCGCGGCCAGCGCGCGACCGTAGTCCTCGATGGAGCCGTCGAGGTGGTCCTTGGCGAACGCGTAGGCCGTGTTCTTCATCGTGTCGGTCGCGATGACCAGCGCGTTGTCGCCATCGGTGTGGGCCGCCTCGAAGTCACCCTCGAGCGCGATGGCGACCGTCAGATCGCGCACCCGGTCGCCGGCAGGACCGCGGACGATCCGGACCAGGCGGATGGCCGCCTTGCCGTAGCGATTGGCACCGAGCTCGATCACGCCGATCCCTCCTCGCGGGCATCCGTGCCCGTGGCCGTCAGCGTGGCATACCGGTCGCGGGCGATGTCGACGACCGCATCGAGGGCACGGCGGAGCTCGTCCGCCCGGTCGGCCGCAAGGGCCGCGCTCATCCCGGGCAGCAGCTCGGCGCGAGACCGGCCGGCCACGAAGACGCAGTAGCGGAACCCGAACCTCGACTCGTACGCGGCGTTCAACCGGTCCAGCTCCTCCGCGAGGTCGCGCCGCGCCGCCTCTGTGGCGGTCGCCGCGGTCTCGGGCGCTGTCGCCTCGTCCCCGTAGCCCTGCTCGGCGAAGGACAGCGCGGACACGTCGGCCGGCGGCGCGCCAAGGCGCGGGTGCGCGTCGATCAGCTCGATCTGCTCGTCGAGCGGCATCGCATGCGCGATCGCTCGGCCGGTGTCGAACATCGCATCCGACGTTCCGAACGGCCGGGCCATCGCCAGCCGGCCGAGGAACCCGCGCGCGCCCTCGAACAGCGGCGCGACAGCGGCGGCAAAGGCGCCCGGCGCGATCACGTCGAGGTCGTCGATCGACAGCGACGCCGGGAGCGCCCCGGCGGGTCCGGGCGAGCGACGGTCGGCCGTCATCACCAGCCGCCCGCCTCGCGGATGACCCGATGGAGGACGCGCGCCGCGACGAGCCGGCGGTACTCGGCGGTCGAGCGGACGTCGTCGATCGGCTGGAGCTCGCCGGCCAGGGTCTCGGCCGCGAGGTCCGCGGTCTCCGGGGTGGGTGCTCGTCCCTCGAGCACCGCCTCCGTGGCCGCGGCACGGATGGGCGTGGCGGCCACCGACCCGAGCGCCAGCCGCACGTCCGTCCAGGGAATTGGCGCCTGCAGCGCTGTGCCGAGCCGGCCGTCGCGCCAGCCGATGGCCAGCACGACCTTGCTGATCGACTGGGCGCGCCGGGTGCCGACCTTACGGAAGCGCAGCTCGCGGCCGGCCATCAGCGGGATCCGGATCCGCAGCAGGAGCTCGTCCGGCGCCAGGGCGGTCCGCCGGTAGGCCGGCCAGAAGTCGCGGGCCGCGACCGTTCGCTCGCCACGCCCCGAGCCGAGGACGAACGACGCGTCCGCCGCCAGCAGGACCGGCAGGGTGTCGCCGGCGGGCGAGGCGTTCGCGATGTTGCCGCCGAGCGTGCCGCGGTTCTGGATCTGGGCCGCGCCGATCGTGGCGGCCGCCTCGATCAGGACCGGGAGGTGCTCGCGACAGACGCTCGAGCGCCGGATCTCGGTGTAGGTCGTCAGGGCGCCGATGGTGACCGCGTCCCCGTCGACGGCGATGCCGCGCAGCTCGTCGAGCCGCCACAGGTCGAGGATCCGCGCCGGCGGCTCGCCGAGCTCGCCCGTCAGCGCGACCATCAGGTCCGTGCCACCCGCGATCGGCCGGGTCGGCGCCTCGGCCAGGACGGCGTAGGCGTCCGCGAGACGAGCCGGGCTCGTGACGGGTGGCTCGACCGGCATCGACTCAGCCGCCCGACCGGCGCCGGCGCGCCCAGCCGGCGAGCAGCACCACCAGCGACGCGACGATCCCGAACCCGACGGCGAGCCTGGCCGGCGAGAACGCCGTGGCGAGCTCCTCGTCGGACGGGACGTCGTCCGGTTCTGCGGTCGACGCGGACGGACCGGGAGGCGTCGCAGCCGGCCCGGCCGGGTGCGGGCCACGGCCGTTGGTCGGGACCGCGATGCGATCGGCGTCCTGGCTCATCCTGCGAACCCTCCGTGGAGACCGCCGGCGGCGGCGAGCGCGATGGCCTCGACGATCTTCGTGTAGCCCGTGCAGCGACACAGGTTCCCCGCGATCGCATCGCGGATCTCGTCATCGTCCGGGCCACCGCCAGCGTCGAGGTAGGCGCGGGCGGCCATCAGCATGCCCGGCGTGCAGATGCCGCACTGGGCGCCACCAGCCTGGAGAAAGGCAGCCTGGAGGGGATCCAGCACGGCCGGATCCGGTGCGAGGCCCTCGACCGTCGCGATCGCCGCGCCATCCACCTGGCAGACCGGGACGAGGCAGGAATCGACCGGCGCCCCGTCGAGCAGCACCGTGCACGCGCCGCACTCCCCTTCCCCGCAGCCCTCCTTGGTGCCGGTCAGGCCGAGATCCTCGCGAACGACGTCCAGCAGGCGGCGCATGCCGGGGACGTCCACCTCGACCGGGGCGCCGTTGACCGTGAAGCGATAGGTGCTCACGAGGCGGCGGCCGGGCGCGCCGGTTCGGACGCTCCGGGTGGCAGCGGCGCGACCGCTGGGACGCCCGCGAGCGCCGCCAGGACCCGTTCCGGGCTGGCCGGCAGGTCGTGGATCCAGGCGCCGGTCGCATCCGCGATGGCCGCGACGACGGCCGGGGCGCCGACGTCCATCGGCAGCTCGCCCACGCCTTTCGCGCCGTGCGGGACGCCGTCGAACGGGGCCTCGACCAGGATCGTCGTGATCCGCGGAGCGTCGAGGGCGGTCGGGATGATGTAGGTCGCCAGGCGGTCGTTGAGGTAGCGCCCGTCGCGCAGCTTGATCTCCTCGATCGTGGCGTAGCCGACGGCCTGGAGCGTGCCGCCCTCGACCTGGCCCTCGGCCAGGACCGGGTGGATGACCCGCCCGATGTCGTCGACGGCGACCACGTCGCGGACGTGGACCTCCCCCGTGTCGAGATCGACCTCGACGGACGCAACGCAGGCCGCCCAGCCGAACGCCGGGTAGGCGTCGCCGCGGTAGGTCGCATCGTCGAAGCCGACGCCCGGATACGGCTCGAAGCGCTGGTCCACCCGCAGCGCGCCCTTCGCGCGGGCGTAGTCCCGGTAGGTCGCGGCGAAGGTGCCGCCCGTCTCCGCCTCGACCTGTGCGCGCAGCCGGCCGGCCGCCTGGATGAGAAGCCCGCCGACGACCATCGCCGTCCGGGACGCGACCGTCGGTCCGGAATCCGGGACGTACGCGGTGTCCTGGGCCGCGATCTCGACCGCCTCGAACGGCACGCCCAGGGCGTCGGCGACCAGCTGCGGGAAGATCGTCTTCGTGCCCTGGCCCATCTCGGTCGAGGCGACCAGGATGTCGATGCGGCCGTCGGCGGTCAGCTCGAGCGACGCCACCGACGCGAGCTTGACCTCGCCCGAGCCGGTGAACCCGGCGCCGTGCCACGCGAGCGCCAGGCCGACACCCGAGGCCAGCCGGTCCGGGCCGGTCCGCAACGGCGAACCGGGAACGGTCCCGGAGCCCGCCCGCCGGGCACGTGACACCGCGTGGCGGGAACGCAGCCGTTCGAACTCGCCGGCCTCCGCGGCGCGCTCGAGGACCTCCTCGCCGGCGACGCTCGTCCGCAGGACCTGGCCGGTCGGGGTCGTGTCGCCGAGTCGATAGACATTCCGGCGCCGGATCTCGAGCGGGCTCAGCCCGAGGGCCTCCGCGATCCGGTTGAGGTGGGTCTCGGCGGCGAACTCGGTCTGCGGCGCGCCGAACCCGCGGAACGCCCCGTTGGGCGGCGTGTTGGTCCGCGTCGCCCGCGCGCGGATCCGCACGTTCGGGCAGCGGTATGGGCCGCCGGCGTGGATCGCCCCACGCGACAGGACGACCGGGGTGAGCGTGCAGTACGCGCCGCCGTCCATGACGATCTCGATGTCCTGCGCCAGGAGCCGGCCGTCGCGGGTCACGCCGGTCCGGTGCCGGACGATGGCCGGGTGCCGCTTGGTCGTCGCGGCGAGGTCCTCGTGACGGTCGTAGATCATCCGCACCGGCCGACCGGCCTTGCCGGCCAGGAGCGCCGCGTGCAGCGCGATCATCGACGGGTACTCCTCCTTGCCCCCGAACCCGCCGCCGGTCTCGGCCTGGACCACCCGTGCCTGGCGATCGTCGATGGCGAGCCCGCGCTTGAGGGCCGAGTGGACGTAGTACGGGCACTGCAGCGAGCCGTGGACGGTCACCCCGCCGTCCTCGGACGGCACCGCGATCATCGCGTTGTTCTCGATGTACAGCTGCTCCTGGTGGCCCACGCGGTACTCGCCCTCGAGGATCAGGTCGGCGGCGGCGAACGCGGCATCCGGGTCGCCGCTGGCCAGCTCGTACGCCGCGAACGCGTGGTCCGACTCGAGCGGATCGAAGACCGCCGGCAGCGGCTCCGTCCTGGGGTGCACGGCGGCCCGTGCCGCCCGGAGCGTGGCCCGATCGGGGGCCGCGAGGAGGGCCAGCGGCTCGGCGTGGTGGCTGATCTCGCCGCCGACCGGGACCAGGATCGGCTGGTCCTCCTTGATCGAGCTGACGATGTTGTCGCCCGGGATGTCCGCCGCGGTCACGACGACGACCGTCGACCAGTCGAAGGCGGGGTCGAGATCGAGCGCCACGAACCGGGCGTGCGCGTCGGTCGAGCGGATGGTGGCGCCGAACCAGGCGCCCGGGAAGACCAGGTCGTCGGTGTACTTCGCGGCACCGGTGAGCTTGGCCGGACCCTCGCGTCGCAGCGGGCCGGCGCCGCGGGCGCGACCGGGCGCGATCGTGCCGGGCTGGATGATGACCGCGTCGGGCGACTCGGTCCGGCTCGTCAGGTCGGGCAAGGGCCGTCCTCCATCGCGGCTGACTCTATCACCGGCCGTGGCGCCGACGGGTGCGTCGGCGATGTTCGCACCGGACCCCACCGGACCGCATCGCCCGGTGACCTCCAGCACCACGAACTGGTCCGGGGACCCCCCGGACTCTTGTCGGTGCCCGGGCTGGGCGGCATGCTCGCCATCCGGGGCGCAGCTCGCGTCACGTCATCGACCCCCGAACCGCGAGATGACCGACAGCATCATCATCCTCCTGGCGATCCTCATCACGGCCAACGTCCTGCTCATCGTGCTGGCGCTCTGGCGGACCGTGCAGCGCCGTCGGCGCGAACGCGACGAGACGACCGCTCGCCCCGTGGCGACCGCCGGGCGGCCGGTCAGCGGCGCGAACGGGACGGCGGCGTCGGTCGATCGCGGGCCGGCGACGACCGCCGGCGCCGTGGCCGCCGATGCGCGGGCCACGCCGCCCCGGACGGATCCACTGACCGGGCTCCTGCGCCAGACCGAGTGGGACCGGATCCTGATCGACGAAGCGGCGCGGATCGACCGCTACGGCCGGCCGGCGACGGTGGTCTTCATCGATGTCGAGGGCCTCGACAAGCTCACGAGCGTGCTCGGGCCAGCCGCCGGCGACCGGATCCTGCCCGCCCTCGCGAGCGTCCTCGCGCGCCAGGCTCGTGGCTCCGACCATGTCGCGCGGCTCGGGCCCGGTCGCTTCGGCATCCTGCTGACCGAGACTGGCGAGGTCGAGGCCGTGAACTACGTGGAACGGGTCCGGTCGGCCTGCGAGCTGTGGCTCGAGTCGGGTGCGATCGCGATGCGCCTGGCCATGGGCTGGGCGGCGCCCCCGCCGGACGGCAGCCTGGCCGACGCCTTCGCGCTGGCCCAGGACCGGATGTTCGCCGAGCTGCGCCGCGGTGAACGGCGCGCGGCCGATCTCGCCGAGCAACGACCGACGTCGAGCCACGACTTCGAGGGCTCGCCCTCCCCGGCCTGATCCCGGTCAGTCCGTCCCGTGCCGCAGACCGCGGCCCGGCAACGCTCCGGTGTGGACGCCGTCGGCGACGACCGGGGTCCCGGCGACGATCACGTGCTCGATGCCGATCGGGAAACTTCGCGGCGTGTCGTAGGTCGCGGTCGACCGGACGGTCGCCGGATCGAACACGACCAGGTCCGCGACCGCGCCGTCGCGGATGACCCCCCGGTCGTGCAGCCCGAGTCGTGCGGCCGCCGCGGAGGTCATCTTGCGGACCGCCTCCTCGAGGCTCAGGAGAGCCTCGTCCCGGACGAACTGGCCCAGGATCCGGGGGAACGAGCCGTACGTCCGCGGACCCGGCTTGTCGCCGAAGAACGTGCTGTCCGTGCCGACCATCCCGACCGGGTGGGCCACGAACAGCGGCAGAGTCGAGGCGGACGGACCGCTGGTCACCTGGCTCAGGCCCAGGTCCTCCGCGAGCAGCAGGTCGCAGATGACATCCAGCGCGTCGCGGCCGGTCTCGGTCATCACGTCCGCCACGCTGTGGCTCTCCCAGCGCAGGTTCTCGGGGCGGCGGAAGGCCCCGAGCCGGACGTCCGCCCAGCCTGCGGCGCTCGCGTAGGACGCGCCACGGGCCGTGAACTCGGCTCTGACCCGGTCACGGGCGGCCCGATCGGCGAGTCGCGCCTTCAGCGGCCCGGGTCCGCCGGCCTGGATCCACTGCGGCAGCTGGATGAGCAGTCGGGTCGACGCCCACTCCGACGGGTACGTGTCGAACGTGACGTCCAGACCGTCAGCCCGGGCGTCGTCGACCAGCGCCAGCATCGGCTCCGGGCCGCCCGGGTGCGTGTCGCGGTGATAGAAGTGCGTGATGTGGGCGGGTGCGCCGGCCCGCCGGCCGATCTCGATCGCTTCCCGGAACGGGTCGAGGTAGCGATCGCCGAGCGGGTAGCGGACGTGGGTGTGGTAGAAGCCGCCCTTGCGCCCCGCCTCGGCGGTCAACGCCGCCAGCTCCTCGGTCGGGGCGAAGCTGCCGGGCGGGTAGTCGAGGCCGGATGACATGCCAAAGGCACCATCGGCCATCGCGTCCCGGAGCGTGCCGCGCATCCGGTCCAGCGCGGGGCCATCCGCCGGGACGTCGTCCCACCCGACGGCGGCGATCCGGAGCTGGGAGTTGCCGACGAGGGTCGCGATGTTGAGGCTGACCGTGCCGTCGTACCGGGCCAGGTAGCTGCCGACGCTCGTCCAGTCGTAGTCGAGGTCGGGCCGGCCGTCGAGCCCCGCGTCGAGCGCGACGAACGCCTCGAGCTCGGCCCGGCTGGTGAACGGGGCGAACCCGTTGCCGTCGACGCCGACGAGCTCGGTCGTCACTCCCTGCCGGACCTTGGGCTCGTGGCGGCCGTCCGCGAGGATCGCCAGACCGCCGTGGCTGTGCAGATCGATGAAGCCCGGCGCGACGACCTTGTCCGTGGCGTCGATCGCGTGTCCCGTGTGGTCCGGAGCCGCATCGTCGGGTGCCAGCACCCGGAGCCGGCCGTCGACCACGGCGACCGACCCGGGCCGGCCCGGTGCGCCGGTGCCGTCGACGATCGTCCCGCCGGTGATGAGCAGGTCGACGCTGTCGGTCATCCGCGGCGAGCCGGTCCGTCCAGCCGGCGTCCGCGGACCCAGGCCGCCCGGACCATGTCCGGATGCGCCCGGAAGATGAGCCGGCTCATCAGGCCGACCGGGTCGATGTCCTCGACGCCCGGCAGCGGGGCCACGAACGCCGGGTCGATCGCGATGAGGTCCGCATCCTTGCCGGCCTCCAGCGAGCCGATGTCCGCGTCCAGGCCCAGGGCGCGCGCGCCGTCGAGCGTCCCCAGCCGGAGCCAGGCGAGCGGCCCCAGCGCGTCGGACTCGTCGCCGGCAAGCGAGCGTCGAGCCATCTGCGCGTAGGCGCCGGCCCGCATGACCGAGAAGATCGAGGCGTCCGGGCCGCCCGACACGTCCGACCCGAGCCCGACCGTCAGCCCGGCCCCGAGCCGATGGGCCAGGGGCATGACGCCCGCACCGAGGAACAGGTTGGAGGCGGGACAGTGCGCGATCCGCGTGCCGGTCTCGACGAGGCGGGCCTCCTCGCGCTCGGAGAGGTGGACGGCATGGGCCAGGACGGTCTTCGGGCCGAGCCCGCCGGCGCGGTCGTACACATCCACGTAGTCGGGGGCGTCGGGGAACAGCCGGCGGACCTCTTCGATCTCGAAAGGGTCCTCGGACACATGGGTCTGCCACCAGGCGCCGGTGCTCCGGGCGAGCGTCGCGGACTCGCGGAGCATGTCGGTCGAGCAGGAGACTGCGAACCGCGGGGTGACGGCGTAGCCGAGCCGCCCGTCGGCGGCGCCATGCCAACGCGCGATCAGGTCGGCCGATTCCTGGAGGGACCGCTCGAGGATCGTCGACGGCTCGATGATCGGGTCGTAGGTCCCGCGGTCCATCATGACCTTGCCCAGGATGGCCCGGACGCCGTGCGCCTCGGCGGCTTCGAAGGCGGCCTCCATGGCCGCCGCGTAGACCGTGCCGTAGGCCAGCACGGTCGTTGTACCGGCCGCGGCGAACGCCTCGAAGATGTCCGGCGCCAGGCGCTCCGCGACCGTTGCGTCAGACCACGATCGCTCCGTCGGAAAGGTCAGCCGGTCCAGCCACGTCAGCAGGTCGACGGCGAACCCGACGCCGGCGTTCGGGAGCTGCGGCAGATGCGCGTGCAGGTCGACCATGCCGGGCATCAGCACCCACGGCCGCAGGTCGATGGCGGCGCCGCGGAGGCGCTCGTCGACGCGGTCCGCGGCGCCGGCGAACTCGATCCGGCCGTCGGCGTCGACGGCGACCAGGCCATCGCTCTCGTGGAGGGTGCTGCCCGCCTCGAGCGGGGTCAGCAGGCGGGCCCGGATCGCGAACGGCGGCGTGCTCGGCAGGTCCACCGATTCAGGCTAACAGGGGCCCGGACATGGAACGACCCGGATCGGATGGATCCGGGTCGGTCGTTGGCGCAGCGCTTGCTGGCGACTAGCGCTTCTTGCCGCGGACTTCGAAGAGGTGGGCGGTCCATTCGGAGCCGCCGCGATCCAGCGTGGCCGAGCTTCCGTGCCAGCCACAGGTGCAGGTGATGGTCTGCGCCTGGTGCTTGTACTCGTCGATGACGTGCTTGAACGGCTCGACCGTGGCGGGCTTGACAGGCGGGCGACTGTTCACACGGACTCCTGCACGGGAAGGGATGAGAGCGGGCCGTCAAACAGGACGGCGGGGGCCACCCATCATACCAAATCCGGCCGATCCCCGCCCCGGCCGGGTCTCAGTCGCCGGCCGGCAGCAGGTCCTCGCGCACGACCTGGTCGGTCGTGACCGGGTCCTTGACCATCCCGAGCGTGCCCAGGTACGCGATCGACGCGGTCCACCCGTCACGGTCGATCGCACCGAGGCTCCTGGCCTGCTGGGTCGGGCCCGACCACGAATCGATGGTGGCCTTCAGGATCGCGGCCTGGGCGTCCTTCGCGGTGGCCAGCTCGGGGACCGCGGCGATCGCCGCGTCCAGCCCGACGGTCGGATCGGCCTTGATCTCCTCCATCGCCTGGAGGGTCGCCGCGACGAACGCGGAGATCGCGTCGTGCTTGGCGTCGAGGGTCGCGGTCGAGGCGATCAGGCCCGGGCCTGGCAGCGGGGTGATGTCGTCGATGCGGAGGATGACCGGGTCGCTGCCGTGGAGCTGGAGCTGGACGGGCTCGTTGTTGGCGAAGCCGGTCGCGGCGTCGACGGCGCCCTGCTCGACGGCGGCCTCCTGGGTGAAGTCCGGGTACTCGACGATCTGGACGTCGTCCGTCGTCAGCTTGGCCGATGCCAGCAGCGCCTGGAGCATGACCCAGCCGGAGCCGTAGCGGCCCGGCGTGCCGATCTTCTTGCCCTTGAGGTCCGCCGCGGTCTTGATCCCGGACGACGCCTTGGCGAACACGATGTTCGGGAACTTGCCGTAGATGGTGGCCACGTACTCCACCGGGATCTTGTTGCTGGCGGCCGGGATGACGCTCGTCCCGTCGCCGATCCCGATGTCGATGGTGCCCGCGCCGACGAGCGGGATCAGGTCGGCGTCGATCTTCTGCTGGAACTCGACCTTGAGACCGGCGTCGGCGTAGTAGCCGTTCTGCTGGGCCAGGTAGAACTGGGCGAACTGGACGCTCGGGATGTAGCCGAGGCCGACGACCAGCGAGGTGGGCGCCACGGTGGCGTCGGGCGAGCCGATGGCGCCGGTCGGCGATGGGCCGGCGGAGGCGGGCGGGGCGGAGCTGGCGCCCGTGCCGCAGGCGGCGACGAGGAGCGCGGTGAGCAGGCCGGCGACGGCGAGGCGGATGGGCGTGGGACGCGATGACGGCACGATGGACCTCCGACTTCCTGGTGCGATGGGCTAGCGGACCCCGACGAGCCGGCGCTCGGCGAGGACGACGACGAGATACAGCGCGAGCCCGACGAGAGCGATCGTCAGGAGCGTCGCGAACATGAGCGGGATGTCGAACAGCGACCCGCGGGCGAGGTTGATCAGGACGGCGAGGCCCTTGCTGGCGCCGGCCCATTCGCCGACCACGGCGCCGACCACCGCCAGGGTCACGCCGACGCGCAGGCCGCCGAAGATGCTGGGCAGGGCGGCCGGGATCTCGAGCGTGGTCAGGATCTGGCGGTGGGTCGCGCGGAGGCTCCGGCCGAGCTCGATCAGCCGCGCGTCCACGGAGCGGATGCCGACCATCGTCGCGATGGCGACCGGGAAGAAGACGATCAGCGAGCAGATGACGACCTTGCTCCCGAGGCCGGGGCCGAACCAGAAGACGAGCAGCGGCGCGAGGACGAGGATCGGGACGGCCTGGGCGGCCACGATGTAGGGCGAGGCCAGGCGCTCGAAGAGGTCGCTGCGCGCCAGCCCGTAGCCGACCAGCAGCCCGAGCCCGGCACCGACGCAGAAGCCGGCCAGGATCTCCACCATCGTCGTCGCGAAGTGCGGCCAGATCGTCCCGTCCAGCCAGGCCCCGACGAACCGCTCCGCGACGGTCCCGGGCGGCGGCAGGATGTACGGCGGCAGGGCCGTCACGGTGACGACCACCTGCCAGATCACGATGAACGAGACGAAGGCGGCGACGACCGGCAGCCAGACGGTCCGGCTCACGACGCGACCTCCAGCCGCTCGGGGACGACCGGGTCGTCGGCGGCATGTGCGTCCGTCGCGGCCGGGTCGGCGAGATGGCGCCGGATCTCGCCGGCGATCCGCGACACGCCCGCCGCGTCGAGGTCGGCGATGGTCCGCGGCCGGGGGAGGTCGACCGCGATGTCCGCCACGACGCGGCCCGGACGCGGCGACAGGACGACGACCCGGTCGGCGACCAGGATCGCCTCGGGGATGCTGTGGGTGACCATGACGATCGTGCTGGCCGAGCGTTCCCAGAGGCGGAGCAGCTCGAGGTCGAAGCGTTCGCGGGTCAGCGCGTCGAGCGCGCTGAACGGCTCGTCGAGGAGCAGGACCGCCGGTTCGAGCGCGAGCGCCCGGGCGAGGGCGACCCGCTGGCCGGTCCCGCCCGACAGCGCGCTGGGGCGGGCGCCGGCGACGGCCGGGTCGAGGCCGACGAGATCGGTCAGGGCGGCCAGGCGTGCGTCGCGTCGTTCGGCGGGCCAGCCGGCGAGCTCGAGCGGATACGTGATGTTGGCCGCGGCCGACCGCCACGGCAGCAGGCGCGGCTCCTGGAAGACCAGCCCGATCCGCGGCGTCCGGCCCGGTGATGTCGCGGCCGTCCAGCCGCGCGGTGCCGCCGGTCGGTCGGAGCAGGCCCGCGATGACCCGCAGGAGGGTGGACTTGCCGCAGCCGTTCGGGCCGATGAGGGCGACGATGCCGCCGCCCGGGATGTCGAGGTCGATCCCGGCGAGGACCGGCAGCGGGGCGTCGTCGCGGCGCTCGAAGGCGAACGTCAGGTCGCGCAGCTCGATGGCGCCGGCGCCCACGTCGGCACGTCGGCGCCCGGCGGCGTGCGTCGCGACGCGGTCGCCGGTCATGCCGCACCCTCGCCGAGCGGCCGCAGGATCGGCGCGGTCGCCGGGTACAGGGCGACGTACGCGTCGTAGGTCCGGTCGTAGAGCGGGGCCAGATCGCGGCGCGGCTCGATCCGGCTCGCGATCCGGGTCATCGCGCCGATGGCGGCCGGGAGGTCGGGGTAGGCGCCGATCCCCACGGCGCCCAGGATGGCCGAGCCGAGGACCGCGGTCTCCAGCACCGCCGGCACGGCCACGTGGAACCCCGTGACGTCCGCCTTGACGGCGTTCCAGAACGCGCTCCGGGCCGGGCCGCCGCACACCCGCATCTCGGTGACGGTCACGCCGGCCGCGAGCATCGGCGCCGCGACGTGGCGGATCGCCAGCGCGGAGGCCTCCACGATCGCGCGGGCGATGTGGCCGCGGCCGTGCGCGAGGGTCAGACCGGCGAGCACGCCGCGCGCCTCCGGGTCCCAGATCGGCGACCGCTCACCGGCGAGGTACGGCAGGAAGACGAGGCCGTCGGCGCCGGGTGGGGTCGCGGCCGCCTCGGCCAGGAGCGCCTCGGTCGTGATCGTGCCGCCGAGGATGTCCGCGCGGTACCAGTCCAGCGCGCGGCCGGTCGCCGCCATGGCGGCCCCGACGCTGTACCGCCCGGCGAGCGGCGCCGGTGTCACGAACCCGCCCGGGACCTCGACGGGCCGGTCCCAGTAGACGCCGAACCCGCCGGCCGACCCGCCCGGATCGTAGGCGTCGCCGGGCTCGAGCAGGCCCGCCCCGAGGTAGCTGGCGAACGCGTCGACCGTCCCGCCGACGACGGGGATGCCCGGCCGGAGCCCGAGGGCATCGGCGGCCGTGTCGGTCAGGTCACCGACCGTGGCGCCGGTCGCGGTCCGCGGCGGGAGACGGTCGACGGCGATCCCCGTCGCCGCGACGCGGTCGAGCGCGGGGACGGTCTGATCCGGGACGAGCGGGCTGGTGGCGACCCCGGTCAGGCGGAACGCGAGCCATTCCCAGGTCGCGAGGTACCAGCAGGTCGCCGCGGCCACGGCGGGCTCGTGGCGCTCGACCCACAACGCGGCCGGCAGGCCGGCCAACGCCCAGCCCCGGACGCCGGTCGCCGCGGCCAGCTCGTCGGCTTCAGCCGTCGAGCGGGTGTCGAGGAACGTGATCGCCGGCCGGGTGGCCTCGCCCCGGGCGTCGACGGAGGCGAGTGTGGGACCGTGGCCGTCGACGCCGATCGCCACGACCTCGGCGATGTCCGCGGCACGCAGGGCCCGGACGGCGCTCACCACCGCGGACCACCAGGCGCCCGGGTCCTGCTCGGCCCAGCCCCGGCCGCCGTCGACGTCGAGCGCGTAGCCGCTGCGCGTCAGCCCGAGCAGCCGGCCATCGAGGGCGACGAGACCGGCCTTGACCTCGGTCGTGCCGAGATCGAGGCCGAGGATCGCCGGCTCGCGCGTGACGGTCATCGCGTTCGACCGCCCGGAGCGAGCGTGGCCGCGTCGAGGGCGACGACCGCCTCGGCGGTGGCCACGTCCGTCACCAGCGTCCGGACGACGCCGGCGCGCAGCGCGCCGAGGATCGGCCGCACCTTGCTCGCGCCCGCGGCGACCCCGATGCTCGCCGGGACCCGGCCGAGGCGGCGCGCGTCGAAGGCGATGACCCGCTCGCGCAGCGCCGGGCAGACGAACCGGCCGTCCAGGTCGAACGGCGCGACCAGGATCTCCCCGACCGCATCGGTCGACTCGAGCTCGTGCTCGACGCCGTCGCCGAGCTGCGCCGCGCTCCAGGCCGGCCCGCCGATCCCGAAGAGCGCGACGTCGATCCGATCCCAGAGCTCGACGATCGCGCGGACGCCCGCGTGCGCGACGAGCGCCCGTTGCGTGGCCGCGTCGTCGACCAGTCCGGGCGCCATCAGCCCGCGCGCCTGGCCGTCGAGCGCGTCCGCCACGCGTCGGTACGGTTCGCGATCCGGCCCGGTCGTCCAGTAGCCGCCGCACAGCGGGACGACCGTCACGGGGACCGGCGTGGCGGTCTCCTCGAGCGCCGCCGCGACCGCCGCGACGGACGCCCCGTCCCCCACCCCGACCGTGGCCCCGGCGCGCAGACGCCCCGCGCAGCACCTCGGCGGCGCGGCGCCCGACCATCCGGCGGGTCAGGTCCTCGGGTCCGGCGATGGTCGGCGCGAGATGGACGGCGTCGAGCCCGTAGCTGCGCCGCAGCGCGTCGGCCGCCGGGCTGTCGGCGACCGTCCGGTCGACGATGCGGATCTCGACGATGCCCTCGGCGCGCGCCCGCTTGAGCAGCCGCGAGACCTGCGGCCGGGTGACGCCGAGCTGCTCCGCGATCGCGTTCTGCGTCTCGCCCAGCTCGTAGTACAGCCGGCTGGCGCGGACGAGCTGGTCGAAGTCGCTCACGACGAGCCCGTGCACGTTTGTACTTGACAGATGTGCAGGCATGGTCCGGGCATCATCGCGGACCGGCGGCCGGCGGTGTCAAGGAGCCGACCAGGCCCTCGAGGTCTGCGGGACGAGTCTGGTCGCGGAGGACTGCCTAGAGCACCCGTCCCGGATTGAGGATGCCCTGCGGGTCGAGGGCGGTCTTGATGGCCCGCATGACCCGGACCGCGTCCGCGCCACGCTGCCGCTCGAGCCAGTCGCGCCGGGCCATCCCGATGCCGTGCTCGCCGGTGACCGTCCCGCCGAGGTCGAGCGCCGCCTGGTAGAGGTCCTTCTTGACCGCCTCGGTCTTGGCCTCGGCATCCGGGTCGCCACGCTCGAAGACGAGATCCGGGTGCAGGTTGCCGTCGCCGGCGTGACCGAACGTCCCGATCCGGACGTCGTGGGCGACGGCGATCCGCTCGATCGCGCGGAGCATGTCCGGGACCTTCGAGCGCGGCACCCCGACGTCCTCCATGCGCACGTCGCCGAGCCGCTCGAGCGCGTAGTGGGCCGCCCGGCGCGCCTGGCGCAGCCAGTCGGCCTCCTGCGCATCCGCGGCGCGGACCAGGTTGGACGCCCCCGCGGCCAGGCACGCGGCCTCGGCGCGCTCCAGCTCGTCGACGGCCGCCTGCCCCGGCATGTCCGATTCGATCATCAGCATCGCCGCCGCATCCCGGTCCAGGCCGAGGTCGTTCATGTCGTCCACGGCCGCGATCGTGAACCGGTCGAGCAGCTCCAGCGTCACCGGCGAGAGCCCGGCGGCGGCGATCCCGGCGACGGCCGCTCCGGCCCCGTCGAGGGTCGGGAAGAAGGCCAGCATCGTCAGCCGCGGCGGCGGCGCGGGCCGGAGCTTGAGCGTCGCCTCGGTCGTGATCGCGAGCGTGCCCTGGCTGCCCACGAACAGGTGGGTCAGCGAGTAGCCGGCGACGTCCTTGACGTTCCGGCCGCCGGTCCGGATGACCGAGCCATCGGCCATCACGACCTCGAGCGACATGACCGAATCGCGCGTCTGGCCGTACTTCACGCAGCACAGGCCGCCGGCGTTCGTCCCGAGGTTGCCCCCGATCGAGCACATCTCGAAGCTGGCCGGATCGGGCGGGTAGAACAGCCCCTCGGCCGCGACGGCCGCCTTGAGCCGGGCGTTGATGACCCCCGGCTGGACGACCGCGACGAGGTTCTCCTTGTCGATCTCGAGGATCCGGTCCATCGCGGTGAAGGCCATCGTGAGACCGCCCTCGATCCCGGCCGCGCCGCCGGACAGGCCGGTCCCGGCGCCGCGCGGGACGATCGGGACGCCGAGCTCGCCGGCGATCCGGACCAGCTCGACCACGTCCGCCGTGCTCGTCGGGAAGACGACCGCCCGGGGCAGGCCGGGATGGAGGTAGGGCGTCTCGTCCAGGCGGTAGGACTCGCGGTCGATCGGCTCGGCGAGCACGCGGAGACCGGGCAGCCGGGCGGCGATCGCCGCGACGAGCGGGTCGCCCGGGCCGGGCGTGTCGGCGGCCGCGGCGGGCCGCGTCGATGCCATGGGATCGTGGGTCGTCACGGCCGAAGTCTACGCGGCCTCCGGAGCCCGCCTTCAGAGCGAGGGTGCCTCCGGGGTAGGATGACCGCATGGTTCGACGCCTGCCGCTCCTGCTGGCCGCCGTCGTGGCGGTGACCGCCCTGGCCCTCCCCTCCCCGATCGCCGGTACCGCGCGCGCCGCCGGCGGCGACATCGTGCCGGGGTTCGTCAACCGATCGAGCCCGTTGCTCGACGCGACCTACGACGTCTACCTGTGGCTCGGCTGGGGTTCGCGCAAGGTCTACGTCAACTCGCTGGCGACGATCCGCAACACGTCCGGCAGCGCCATCGACCGGGTCGAGCTCAACACGATCGCGGCGCGACTCGGCGCGATCCGGCTCGAGCCGGTGACGGTCGATGGCCGCGCCGTCGCGGCCCGCATCAGCGACCAGACGATCGTGGTGCCGCTCGGCGGCGTGCTGCCACCGGGCGGCACGACGCGGGTCCGGGTTCGCTATCACGCCACCCTCCGCAGCAGCGTGACCGGCTCGAACTGGCTGTTCACCCGGGCGAACGGCGTCGCCGACCTCTACCGCTGGCTGCCGTGGGTCAGCCGGCGCATCGCGTTCGACCGGCCCAACCACGGCGACCCGTTCGAGACGGCCACCAGCCGGTCGGTCAAGGTCCGGATCGTCACCACCCAGAAGCTCGTGCTGGCGACCACGGGCGACCGGGTCTCGGTCAGCAGCGGATGGCCTGACCCAGACCTTCGCCGCGACCGACGTGCGCGACTTCACGGTGACCGCCGCGACCGACTTCAAGAAGGCGTCGCGGGTCGTCCGCGACACGGTCGTCCGGGTCTACTACCGGCCGGGCGCGCCGGGGGCGGCGATGCTCGATGCCGCCGCGGACGCCTTCGACGCGCTCGAGCGCCGTCTGGGCTCCTACCCGCATCCGTCGTTCCGGGTCGTCCAGTCCGCCGGCGGCTACGGCATGGAATCGCCCGGCCTCGATCTGGATCCCGCCCGGCACCGCGCGTGCCAACCTGCGCTACCTCGCCGCGCACGAGACGGCGCACCAGTGGTTCTACGGGATCGTCGGCAACGACCAGTCCGCGGCCCCGTTCGCCGACGAGGCGGCCGCCGATTTCGCCGCCCGCTTCATCCTCGGCCTCCGGCGGAGCAGTCGCTGTGCGACGGCCACGCTGGACCGCTCGATCTACGAGTACTCGGCCGCCTGCTACTACGAGAAGATCTACATCCAGGGCGGCAACCTGCTCGACGACGCGCGGCGCCGGATGGGCTCGACCGCGTTCTGGGCGGCCCTGCGCGGCTACGTGGCTGCCAACCGGAACAGGATCGTCACGACCGCGACGCTGCTCCACGCGCTCGACGCCGGGACGTCGCTCGATCTCGGGCGGACGCTGTTCGGCCCGCGCTTCCCGCGGATCTACTGACCGACGATCGCCGACGGGCCGGGGTCAGCGCCCGACCCGGCGACCCGGTCGTCCGCCGCCCGTGCCTTCGCCATCTGCCGGAACCCGGCCGGCAGCAGCGGACGCCAGCCCCGCCAGCCGGCGACGAGCCAGGCCGACACCGTCCGTTCCACGGGTCCCCACGACAGCCCGTAATCCTCGCGGACGGACGGCGGCAGCAGGCCGACGGACGGCCACAGGGTCCAGGCGTAGGCACCGGCCGGGATGCGCCGCAGGACGGCGGCCGCCTGGCCGGCCGGGAGCGGCAGCAGGGTCGCAAGCGGGGCGAGCGGCGGCCGGAGCACGACGCCGGCCAGCTCGCGCGCGACCGGCGAGGCGTGGACCGGGCCGGCCGGGCCGAGCATCTCCGCGACGTATCGCTCGAACGCCGCGAGGTCGGCCGGGAGGCTCGTCTCGGGCACGCCGAACGCCCGGCCGATCGATCGCGTCTCCGCGTAGTAGGCCGCGCGGCGGGCGGTCGGGAGCGGCTCCAGCCAGGCGTCGTAGACCGCGATCGTGGACTCGACGAGGGTCGCGTGGACCCACAGCGACAGGTCCGGATCGCGCGCGGAATAGCCCGGCCCGGTGATCCCGCGGTGGAGCGCGTTGAGGCGCCGGATCTCGGCACGAGCCGCCGCGGTCGTGCCGTACACGATCGTCAGGTAGCTCCGGAGGGTGCCGGCCAGTCGGCGCCAGGGATCCGTCCGGAAGTCGGAGTGGTCGGCGACGCCCGCGGCGACGGCCGGATGGGCCAGCTGGAGCAGGAGGGCGCGCGGGCCGGCGCCAAGAAGGAGCATCGCCTCGCGGTTGAGCCGCCACGCCTCGGAGGACGGTCCGTACAGCCCCGCGTCGGCCCCGGACGGCGAGCCGGGCGCGTCCTCTGTCATCCGCCGCCGTTGTCGTGCGCGTACCCATCGGTGCACCATATCGGACGCTATGGAGGGACGCCGCCGATGAGCGATGTCACCCGCTGGGGGACCGACTTCGACCCCGATGAGCTGGCCCGGCTCGAGACCCGGATGTGGAAGGCCTACTACCGGCGTCAGCCGGCGCGCCTGTTCGGCCTGCTCGTGCTGGCGCTCCGCGCCCAGGCTCGCGTCTCGTGGCCCCGGGCGCTGGCCGCGAGCCTGCTCCTGACCAGGGCCGCCGCCGGCTTCGCCCGGGCGACCGGCGACTACGAGCGGTTCGCGCCGGATATCGGGCGCGGCTACCGGATGCTCGGTCTCCCGGACGACGTCGACGTCGAGGCCGTCGCCCGCCATGAGCTCCGCTGGTGGACCGTGCGCCGCGAGATCGGGCTGAGCGCCGGCACCGCCGCGGGCGATTCGATCACGGACCTGTACGCCAGCCTGTATGACGTGCCCCGGGAGCGGGTCGCGCAGGCCGGCCGGCTGCGCGGCCTCGCCGCCGAGATCCGGGACCGTGGCGCGACCGTGGACCCGGACGGCCCGCGGGGAGCCGGTGCCAGCTACTGGCCCGAGGTCGCGCGCCTGCTGCGCCGGTCGTATCGGAGCCTGAGCGTCGCGCTGACGACGCCGGACGGGAGCGAGGCTGGCGGTTCGGATGCGTCACCCGGCTCGGACGCGTCCCCCGCGACCACCGAAGGCGAGGCCCCGTCGCTCGAGACGACGATCGCCCGCTGAGCGCTAGCGGTCGTCGGGCCGCCGGCTGATGAGCCACCAGGCGGTCGGGAAGATGCAGGCCGCGACGGCCAGCTTCGCGGCATCCCACACCAGGAACGGCGTGAGGCCAGCGGCGATCGTGTCGGACACCGTGAGGTGCAGCGAGTAGCTCAGCCAGGGCAGGCCGATGGCGTAGATCAGGCCGCTCCCGATCAGCATCATCGCGAGGGCGCCGCCGAGGCGCCGATCCCAGCCCAGCTCGGCCAGCCGTCCGACGACGGTGCCCGCCAGCAGGAACCCGATGATGTAGCCGCCGGTCGGACCGAGGAGCACGGCGGTCCCGCCCTTGCCCTCGGCGAAGAACGGCAGCCCGACCAGGCCGAGCAGCACGTACAGCGCGACGGCCGCGAACCCGCGCCGGGCGCCGAGTGCGCCGCCCACGACGAGCACCCCGAAGGTCTGTCCGGTCCACGGCACGGGCTCGTGCACCACGTAGATCTGTGCGGTCACGAAGATGACGAGCGCCCCGGCCACGATCAGCACGATGTGCCGGAGACGGGCGTTGAGACGCTCGGCGAGCGCGATGGGGACGAGGAAGTCGGCGATCGTGAGGCCGCGTTCCGCAGCGGTCGTGCGGTCCAGCCTCGGGATGGCGATCGTCATTCGGACTCCGCTACACGGCGGCCGCGACGGGTGCGACCGACCGAGCGGAGTCTAGCATCGGATCACTCGTATTGGACGGCTCGCACGATGGACAGGCGGCTGGCGATGCGGGCCGGATAGGCGGCCGCGAGCATCGCCACGACGATGCCGAGGACGAGGGCGAGCCCGATGACCGCCCACGGGATGCCGGCCGCGGGATCGATCCGGCCGCCGGCCATGACGACCATCAGGCCGCCGACGATGAGGCCGAGCACGATCCCGAGCAGCGCTCCGGCCAGCCCGAGGACGCCCGCCTCGACGACGACCGATCGCCACACCTGGCGCCGGGTCATCCCGGCGGCACGAAGGATGCCGATCTCGCGGACGCGCTCGATGACGTTCATGGTCAGGGTGTTGACGATGCCGAGCGCGGCGATCAGGACGGCGACGGCGGCCAGCGCGTCGAACAGCCCGAAGATGCGGCCCAGCGCGTCGCTGATGGCGCCCTCGATCCGGTCCAGCGGCACGACCTCGAGGGCGAGCTGGTTGGCCATGCCCTGGAGCGCCTCGTGGGCGGCCGGCGGTGCGCCGGGCGCGAACCGGACGGCGAACACGTCCGCGCCGGCCACGCCGAGGTGGCTCGGTCGCATCGGTCCAGCCGACCAGCATCGCCTCGCCGGCCTTGCCCGGGATGGACCGCTCGACGATGCCCGCGACGCGCAGGTCGAGGGATGACCCGTCGGTCGTCGGCACGGTCAGCGTCTGCCCGACGGTGACGCCGAGACGCTCGGCCAGCGCCGCGGGCAGGATCGTGCTGCCGCCGGCGTCGATGGCCGCCAGCGCCGCCGCCCGGTCGCCCGCCACGAACGCGAGCCGGCCGTCGGCGGCCATGTCCGCGCCGACGACCGCGGCGGCGTCGGTCCGCGTCCCGTCGAGGGCGACATCGAACGTGGCGATCGGGCTGACGCGCGCCAGGTTCGGCACCGCTGCGGTGATCTCCCCGACGACCCCCTCGTCCGGGGCGACCGGCCGGATCGACGTCAGGACGAGCTCGCCCGGGACGACGTCGGCGATCCAGCCGGCGGCGGCCGCCCGGGCGTTCTGGCCGACCCCGCCCAGGGCGACGATCATCGCCAGCCCGATGGTCAGGCCACCGAGCGTCAGCGTCGTCCGGCTCGGGTCGCGGTTGACCGCGCTCCGGGCCAGCCGCTCCTCGACCCGCAGCAGCAGGGCGAACGGCGCGCCGGCGATCCGGGTCATGACCGGCAGCAGGAACGGGATGAGGAGCGTGCCGACGAGGAGGACGGCGTAGATCAGGAGGGCCTGTCCGACGCCGCCTGCCCCGGCCGATCGCGGCAGCACGAGGACCCCGACGAGGGCGACCGCGATGAAGACCGCGGCCAGCCAGCGCAGGCGTGCCGTCCGCGCCGCGGGCAGGTCGAGCCGCGCCTTGAGCGCCTCGACCGGCTGGATCCGGCTGGCGCGTCGGGCGGGCTCGAGGGCGGCCGCGAGCGTCGACGCCGACGCCGACGAGCAGGGCGACGGCCACGACGTCGAGCGGCACGGCCGGGCCGTCCAGCGGGACCGATCCGACGGTCCCGACGAAGGCGACCATGGCCATCGCCAGGAGCACGCCGAGGACGAGCCCGAGCAGCGCGCCGACGACGCCGAGCACCAGCGCCTGGGCGAGCACGTAGCGCATGACCTGCCGCCGCCTGGCTCCCGCCGCGCGCAGGAGACCGACCTCGCGGAACCGCTCCGAGACCGTCATCGACAGCGTGTTGAAGATCAGGAACGCTCCGGCGAACAGGGCGACCGCGGCGATGAGACCGGTCGTGGCCTGGAAGTCGGCGGTCGACGCACGCAGCGAGGCGGCCAGGTCCTGTGGCGAGGACAGCACGTACGGCTCGGTGACCAGGCGCGTCTCGAGCGCCGCCGAGACGGCCGCCGCGTCCGCACCAGGGGCGAGGCCGATGTCGACCCGGCTCACGCCGGTGTCGCCGAAGACCGCCTGCGCTGTCCGCAGCGGCACGACCACCGTCCGGCCGAACGCCCCGGTCAGCGGCCCGTCGCCGGCGATGATGCCGATGACCCGGTAGTCGACCGGGTCGCCCGACCCCTGCATCGTGAGCTGGGAGCCGACGCTCAGCCCGTCCGCCTCGGCCAGCCGCTCGGTGATGAGCGCGCTCGGCTCGTCGGCGGTGCGCAAGGGCGAACCGGCCACCAGGGTCAGATCGTGGACCTGGCCGTCGACGGCCGGGTCGATGCCGAGGACGGTCACCGGCGGCGGCAGCGCCGTGCCGGCGGCCAGGTCCGGGATGAGGTAGGTGCGGCGCTCGAGGGCGGGGGCCGCGACGGCCACGCCCGGCGTGCCGGCGATGGTCGTCACCGTCGCGCCGGACAGGCCCGATTCGCCGAAGGCGGCGACCCGCAGCTCCGCCCGGCCGACGAGCTCGCGGACGGTGCCGTCGATCGAGGCCTCGATGCCCGCATTCGTGGCAAGCCCGGCGAACAGGACCGCCACGCCGAGGGCGACCCCGAGGATGCTGAGCGCCGTCCGCAGCGGCCTGGCGCGGAGGCTGCGCAGGGCGAGCCCATCCAGCGACACCGCGGCGCTCCCTACAGGCCGAGCTGCGCGAGACGGGCGATGAGGGGGGCGGCGTCGTGGCTGTCGCGACGACCGAGGTCGATGGTGTCGCGGATCCGGCCGTCGCCGATGACGTGGACCCGATCGGCGTACGCGGCGGCCTTGGAGTCGTGGGTCACGAGCACGACCGTCTGGCCGCGATCGACGCACGACCGCCAGAGGGCGTCGAGGATCTCGGTCCCGGTCGTGTAGTCGAGGTTGCCCGTCGGCTCGTCCGCGAAGAGCAGGGCCGGACGCGTGACGAGGGCCCGCGCGATCGCCACGCGCTGCTGCTCACCGGCCGACAGCTGGTCGGGCTTGTGGCGCTCCAGGCCGGTCAGGTCGACCAGCCCGATGACGTCCGCGATCCGGTCGCGCACCTCGCCGCGGGTCGGGTCCTCGCCGGCGATCGTGAACGGCAGGGCGATGTTCTCGGTGACGTCGAGCAGCGGGATGAGGTTGAACGACTGGAAGACGAAGCCGGTGCGGTCACGTCGCAGCCGGGTGGCCGCGTCGTCGGACAGCGTGCCGATGGACTGGCCCTCGAGGACCACCTCGCCGCTCGTCGGCTGGTCCAGTCCGCCGAGGACCTGGAGGAGCGTCGACTTGCCCGAGCCCGACGGCCCCATCAGGGCCACGAACTCGCCCGCGTCGACGGTCAGGCTCACGCCGCGCAGTGCCTCGACGGTGGCCGGACCCAGTGGATAGGACTTGGTCAGGTCGCGGGCTTCGAGGATCGCAGGCATCGGCGCAGTCTAGCGGGACGGTCCGTCGGGACAGCCGTCAGCCGCCGAAGAAGAACCCTGTGACGCCGCCGACGATCGTGTCCAGCAGACCCTGGCTCGTGGGCCGGTCGACGACGCGCATCGCGACCGTCGCCGGGAGGTCGTCGGACGACGGCTCGTCGGACGGTTCGGCGCCGTCGGTCGAGCCCTGGCCCGGATCGTCGCCGGGCAGGAGGCTCCCGTCGTTGATCGGCGGCGTCGGCTCGAAGATCGGGATGTCGAGGGGGGTCGGGCTCGGCGCGGGCGTGGCGGCGCGTGGCTTCGGTGTCTTGCGCGGGGTCGGTCGGGGCGTCGGGCGCGCGGTCGCGCGCGCGGTCGGACGCGGCTTGGGCTTGGGCTTGGCGGTCGGCCGGGGGGTCGCCTTCGGGGCGGTCGAGCCGCACTTGTCGGCGAACAGCACGGTCCACATCTTCTTGCCGGTCGAGCCCTTGTAGGCGCCGATCCCGACGACGTCCCAGGTCTTGCCCAGGATGTTGGCGCGGTGACCGGGCGAGCCCATGAACATGTCCTGGATCGCGGCCGTCGCGCTGTCGTCGGGGTAGGTGTTCCAGCCGATGTTCTCGCCCGCCACGACGTAGCAGTAGCCGATCGCGTGGAGCTTGTCCCAGACCTTGCCGTAGCCCGGGATGGTGTGGCTGAAGTAGTCGCGCGTGATCATGTCCTTGCTCCGCCAGCGCGCGACCGAGGTCAGCCGCGAGTCGACCTTGAGCGAGCGGAGCCCGGCGTTGGCGCGGGCCCGGTTGGTCAGCGTGACGAGGGCCGACTCGGACGACGAGCTGAACGAGCCCGCGTCCCAGCCCAGGGCCGACTGCCGGCTGGGCGAGCGCGACGACCGACGACACGCCGAAGACGAGCACGATCGCGATCGCCATCCGGCGCGGCGACGAGGCCGTGGCCAGCAGGTCGCGGACGGCGCGACCGGGGCGGGTCGTGGATCCGAGGGTGTCCGACATTCCGAGTGGGTGCTCCGGGGTTGTCTGGGGGTGTCGCTGGGGTTGTTGACACCCTAGGTGGAGCAGGGGCGGGTGTCCGCGGCCCCATGGTCACGGGGCACGTGGCTCCCAGGTACCGGTGGCTCTGGTGCGGTCCGGTGGGGTCCGGTGCGGTCAGCGGACGGCGGCGTGCGCAGGCCGCCGTCGCCTTCCGATCCTCGCCACGCACGAACCACGCTCGTCATCGGCGATGGCGGGCCTTCTCACGGCGACGAGCCGAGCGTCGAGCTCAGCCGAACCGGGCGCCGGGAGGTCGAATCCCTTGCCGAGGACGGATCCCAGGCGTATCCGGCAAGGTCCGCCCGGGCCGCGACGGGGCCTGATCCGCCGACGGCCCTGCACGAACGGGTGCGGCTATACTGCCGTGGCTCGCGCAGCCGGTGACGTGGCTGGCCACGGCGAGCGTCTCCGCGGTGGCCTTAGCTCAACGGCAGAGCATCGGATTGTGGCTCCGAAGGTTACGGGTTCGAAACCCGTAGGCCACCCCAACTCCCTTCCCCGTCGACCGGCGCAGGTCGCGCCCCGCGCGAGCCCGCGGGCCCTCACGCCGTGCCCTCCATGCCCCACACCCGGAACTTTCGGCGAACGCGTCGCGGTACGGACGGGGCGTCGGCGGATACCCCGACGGAGCCATACGGTGGGGTCATCCCGCGGGGGCAGGAGAACAAAGGAACACGCATGATCGATCAGCGAACCGCACATTCGCGGTTGGACGAGTTCTTTCGCAATCGCTCCAAGGGTGGCCTCACCATCGCCTGCGAGGACGGCTCGTGGCAGGCGAGCGCCGAGGCCGCGATCGGCGCGGTCGGCACGACCGGTCGCTGGACGACCACGATCACCGTCGTCGGTCGCCCCTTCTCCGGCGGACCCGAAGGCATCGAACGCACCTGCCAGGACGTCATCGACCGCCTGACCGAGGTCGGTCTCTCCGTCCCCTGATCCGGCCCGCCTGACCGGGATCGGTCGCCGGGTCGAAGCCGGGCCGCCCGGCCCTCGGCGCCTCCGCCCTAGCCGGCCGCCAGCTTGGCGACCTGTGCCGCCGCCCCGCTCGTGATCGGGTCGCCGTGGCCGACCAGCAGCGTCTCGAAGCGGAGGGCGCCGAGCTTCGCGATCGTCGCCTTGGCCGCCGCTGCGTCCTCGGTGAACTGCGGGTTCGAGCCCGCCAGGACGCCGCCGACCGTCCCCAGTGCGTCACCGGCCACGAGGATCCCGCCGATCTCGTCGAGGACCGAGACGTGGCCGAGCGTGTGCCCGGGCGTGGCGACGATCCGCAGGCCGAACACCATCGCGCCGTCGGCGACGGCCTGCAGCGGCCGGCGTCGACCCGATCCCGGCCGCCGTCCGGATGGCCTCGAGGTCCTCGGCCCCGGCATAGGCGGTCGCGCCCGTCGCCCCGGCCAGCACATCGGCCAGGCTGCCCGCGTGGTCGCCGTGCTTGTGGGTCAGGATCACGTGCGCCACGGCGCCCCAGTCGAGACCGATCCC
Source organism: uncultured Chloroflexia bacterium (assembly GCA_963720495.1). Lineage (GTDB taxonomy): Bacteria > Chloroflexota > Limnocylindria > Limnocylindrales > CSP1-4 > SPCO01. The sequence goes on along the minus strand of CAVRFU010000006.1, from coordinate 495,631 downwards.
GCCGAGCGCCTTGGAGATGTCGTCCGCGCTGCCGGCCACGCCGGTGTCCACCACGGCGGCCTCGCCGCCCCGGACGAGGATGTACGCCGAGACGAAGCCGAGGTTGACGCGCGTCCAGTCGATACCGCCCGCGGTCGGCGAGCCGGACGCCTCGGTGGTCGCGGCCGCGCTCGGGATGGGCGTGCCCGAGCCCGAAGGCGATGTGCCGGCGGCCGAGTCGCTGGGGCCGTCCGCCCCGGACGCGCGTGGTGTGGTCGACGCGGCGGCGCAGCCGGCCACTCCCAGGACCGCGAGCGCGACCGAGCCACGGCCGAGGTCGGCCAGGAAGGTTCGCCGCGTCAGGAACGGCCGCATGACCATCACGAGGGATCGTACGCCGGGGCGCCGGCACCGGTTCCCGTGCGATCGGGCGGACCGGCTCGCCGCCGGCACGTGTCCGGCCGACCCGGATGCCGGCCGCCGCGCCGTCTAGCATTTGGCGATGACCTTCACGACCCGCGTCCCCGGGGCGATCCTCACCGAGCGTGAGCACACCGTCCCCCTCGATCACGCCCGGCCCGACGGCCCGACGATCACGGTCTTCACCCGCGAGGTGGCCGACCCGGACGGCACGGACCGGCCCTACCTCGTGTTCCTCCAGGGCGGCCCGGGCATCGAGGCCACCCGGCCGACCAGCCCGCCGACCGGCTGGATGGCACGCGCGCTCAAGGACTACCGCGTGCTCCTGCTCGACCAGCGCGGGACGGGCCGCTCGACGCCGGTCGGCGCGGTCATCCCGGGTGACACGCCGGAGGCCCAGGCGACCTACCTGACCCATTTCCGCGCCAATTCGATCGTCCGCGACGCGGAGTCGATCCGGGCGGAGCTCGGTGTCGATCGCTGGAGCATCCTCGGCCAGAGCTTCGGTGGCTTCACGGGCATGACGTACCTGTCGATCGCCCCGGAGGGTCTCCGCGAGGCGTTCCTGACCGGCGGCCTCGCTCCGATCGGACGACCGATCGACGACGTCTACAGCGCGACCTACCGCCGGATCATCGAGTGGAACGAGCGCTACTACGCCCGCTACCCGGAGGATCGCGCCAGGGTCCAGGCGATCCATCAGCGCCTCGACGAGTCGCCATTCCTCCTGCCGTCGGGCGATCGGCTGACCTCGCGCCGGTTCCGCCAGATCGGGTTGTGGCTGGGTGACAGCGCCGGCTGGGAGCTGCTCCATCACGTCCTGGAGCTGCCGATGGACTCACCGGGCTTCGGCCACGACGTGGAGGGCGCGGTCCGGTTCAACCGGAACCCGCTGTACGCGACCCTCCACGAGTCGTCGTTCGCCGACGGGGTCGCCACGCGCTGGTCGGCCGACCGGCTGCTGCCCGACGAGATCCGTGACGGGGTCGCCTTCACCGCGGAGCACGTCTACCCCTGGATGTTCGACGACTACGGGCCGCTCCGGGCGCACAAGGCGGCCGCCGGGATCCTCGCCGAGCACCCCTGGCCGAAGCTCTACGACGCCGCCCAGCTGGCCGTCAACGAGGTCCCGGTCGCGGCGACGATCTACGTCGACGACCTGTACGTCGAGCGGGCGTACGCGGAGGAGACGGCAGCGGCCATCCGCGGTCTCCGCACGTGGATCACCGACGAGTACGTCCACAACGGGATCCGCACCAACGGCGAGCACGTCCTTGGCCGCCTGATCGACCTGGTCCGCGGGCGCGCCTGACGACGACCGTCCCTGGGTGGCGGCTGGGCATCCCCGCCCTTGCGCCGCGGTAGCGACGCCCGTACGATGCGGTGACCCCGAGCCAGCCCCGTACGGGGCCCGTCCTCGTCCGCTTCGGCGGCAGGATGCATGGGCCCGCGATGGCCGGTCGGTCGGTGAGGTGTGCCATGGCGACCGTGACGTTCGAAGGCGTCAACAAGATCTACGGCGATTTCCACGCCGTCAAGGATCTCAACCTGGACATCGGGGACGGCGAGTTCATGGTCCTGGTCGGGCCATCGGGCTGCGGCAAGACCACCAGCCTGCGGATGATCGCCGGTCTCGAGGAGATCTCCAGCGGCACGTTGCGCATCGGTGACCGGGTCGTCAACGACGTCCCGCCCAAGGACCGCGACATCGCGATGGTCTTCCAGAGCTACGCGCTCTACCCGCACATGTCGGTCCGCGACAACCTCGCCTTCGGGCTCAAGCTCCGCAAGGTCAAGAAGGACGAGATCGACCGCCGGGTCAACGAGGCGGCCGAGACGATCCAGCTGCAGAAGCTGCTCGATCGCAAGCCGAAGGAGCTGTCCGGCGGCCAGCGCCAGCGCGTCGCGCTCGGTCGGGCGATCGTCCGCGAGCCGGCGGTGTTCCTGATGGACGAGCCCCTCTCGAACCTCGACGCCAAGCTGCGCGTGCAGACGCGCGCCGAGATCGCGCGGCTCCATCAGCGGCTCAAGACGACCGTCGTCTACGTCACCCACGACCAGGTCGAGGCGATGACGATGGGCTCGCGGATCGCGGTCATGAACGAGGGCCTGCTCCAGCAGGTCGGCACGCCGCAGACCCTCTACGACACCCCGATCAACCGGTTCGTGGCGGGGTTCATCGGCAGCCCGTCGATGAACTTCGTCGAGGTCCACATGGAGGGCACGGGCGACACGGCCCGGCTCGTCGGACCGGCCGACTGGTCGATCCCGATCCCCGCCCGGTATCGCGAGGCGGCGACGCCCAAGGCGGGCAAGACCCTCGTGGCCGGCTTCCGGCCCGAGCACCTCGACATCGGCCAGGAAGGGGGCGGCGCCGCGTCGTTCCGGGCACGCGCCGACGTGGTCGAGTACCTCGGCAACGAGGAGCTCCTCCACCTCAACGCGGCCGACCAGGACGTCGTCGCGATCGTCGGATCCGAGCATCGGATCAAGCCCGGCGACATCGTCACGATGACCCTGCCGCTCGACAAGCTGCACCTCTTCGATGGCGAGACCGGGTTGACCCTGGCCCCGGACATCGCCGCGGTCGCGGCCTGAACGACCGACCGCACGACGGCGACCGAACGGCCCCGGGGGATCCCTCCGGGGCCGATCTCGTCGAGCGCGTCGTCGACTCGCGGATCGTCCACCGCGGCCGGTACCTGACGTTCAAGGTCGACACGATCGAGCGGGCCGACGGCTCGCTCGGCAGCTCGCGACCTCGTCGAGCACCCGGGCGCCGTCGCCATCCTCGCGATCGACGACGAGGACCGCGTCCTTCTCGTCCGCCAGTACCGGGTCGCCGTCGGCGAGGCGCTGCTGGAGATCCCGGCGGGCACCCTCGACATCGCGGACGACGGCTCCATCGAGGACCCGGAGCTCGCCGCCCCGCGCGAGCTGGAGGAGGAGACCGGGATGCGCGCGGGCACGTGGCGCAAGATCGCGACCTTCTTCACCGCGCCCGGCTTCGCGTCCGAGCTGATGCACCTGTACCTCGCCACGGACCTGCGGCCGGCCGACGGCGACCGCCTCGGACCCGACGAGGACGAGCACCTGCTCCTCGAGAAGGTCCCGTGGCGCGACGCGCTGGCGGCCGCCGAGCGGGGCGAGTACCGCGACGGGAAGACGCTCGTCGGGCTGTTCTGGCTGGCGCGCCTGCGCGAGGCCTAGCGACCTACGGCGCCGGATCCCCCGGCTCGTCGGCCGGTGCCGGACGCGTCGGGCCGGCCGGTCCGGAGCCGAGTCGCGCGAGCGCATCGCGGTACAGCTTCGTGTCCGGGCTCAGCGCGACCGCCAGCCGCAGGTGGGTGGCCGCCTCCGACCGTCGCCCGAGCCGCTTGAGGCTCTGACCGAGCGCGTACTGGCCGAAGTGCGAGATCGGGTCGATCTCGAGCAGCTCCTCGAACGTCTCGCGCGCGCGCTCGGCCTGGCCCGAGTTGTAGTACGCCCGCCCGAGCGCCTCGAGGATGGAGCCCTTGCCGGGCTCGAGCCGATCGGCGCGCTCGAGGACGATCGCGGCCTGGGCGTGGTGGCGTGCCTCGAGCAGGGCCTGGCCGCGCTGGAGGAGGTCGTAGGCGCTCTCGGGCTCGCTCGGATCGGGCCCCGGGTCGGACCGCTTCGATTCCATCGGCGCGATGGTGGCATAGGATCCGCGCGGCTGCCTCGAACGCCCCTGGCGCGGGCTAGCCCTCGCGGTAGGAGGCCAGATCGACCGGCTTCAGGCGGGGCGAATCGGTGATCCCCGGGATGCGCCCGCGCTTGGCGATCGGCTTGCCCTCGATCTCCTTGATGTCGCCGGTGAAGTCGATCGGCGTGGCGCCGCTGATGTACGACCCGACGGCGTACGAATCGACCGGTGCGCCGGCCTCCTTGAAGTAGTGGATCCGATCCGGCGTGAGGCCGCCCGAGACCGTGATCCGGACGTGGTGGAAGCCCGCCTGGTCGAGTCGCGCCCGGACCTCGTGGACCAGCTCCGCCGTGACCCGGCCCCGCTCGGACGGGGTGTCCAGGCGGACGCCGAACAGCCGGTCGCCCAGGGCGTGCGCCACGCGCAACGCCTCCTCGGCCTCGTCCTTGAACGTGTCGATCAGGACGATCCGGGGCACGTCCGGCGGCACGTGCCGGTCGAACGCGAGGGCCGCCTCGACCGTGTCGCCGAAGATCAGGACCAGTGAATGCGGCATCGTGCCGGTGGGAGCCAGCCCGGCGAGGCGCGCCCCCGCCGGCGTCGAGGCACCGACGCAGCCGCCGACGATCGCGGCGTAGTCGAGCACGTCGGTGATGTCCGGGTGGATGTGGCGCGCCCCGAAGCTGATGACCGGATCCGGCGCAGCCGCCTCGACGCAGGCTCGGGCCGCCGTGGCCCAGCCGGTCGACTGGGCGAGCATGCCCAGGAAGGCCGTCTCGTACAGCCCGAACTGGCGGTAGCGGGCGCGGATCCGGAGCACGATCTCCTTCGGCCCGATGACGTCGCCGTCCTCCAGCGCCTCCAGCCGCGTCTCGGTGGGGTCGGCCTTGGCGAGCACGTGGCCGAGCAGGTTGCGTGCCTCGTCCATCCCGCACAGGACGGCGTCCTCGCGCGTGAAGACCTCCATCGTCACGAGCGGATCGCGGCCTTCCTTCTCGAGGATCGTCTCGGCGCGCGCGAAATAGACATCGGCCGAGTCGCCCGACAGGATCTCGTACGACGGCCGTGTGCGCGACAGGCCCATCAGTCCGGTTCCGCCCCTCTTCCGGCAGGCTGACCGGCCTCGGTTCCTTCGACCGGGTCCGGAGAGGCGGCGAGTGTAGCGTACGAATCCGCGCCGGAAGCGGCCGCCTGGCCCAGGTCGACTGCGGGCATCCGTCGGCGCCGCCGGATGACCAGGAGCGCGGCCGGCAGGTCACCGTCCCGATGCGAGTCGCCGTCGCCGGCGGGACGGCGTGAAGAGAGCGATCCAGAATTGACTTCGAGCAGTGGCGATCCCAGGGAGGGGGCGCATGACATCGATCTGGGTGGAGAGCCTCGGACGCGGCTTCGGTGAGGCGCTGGACCTGCTGGCCGCGGCGGTCCGCGACTGCACCGATGAGCTGTGGGAGTCAGCGCATGTGGGACGTCCCGGCCGACCTGTTCGGCCCGGAGCCGACCGGCCCCGACGGAAAGCCGACGACCGACCCGACGGCACGCAAGGCTCTTGTCCAACGCCGGTCTGCGCCGTGGAGCGTGGCCTGGCACGCGCTGGAAGTCCTCGACTACGACCTCACTGCGGAGTTCGGTCCCTGGAGCCCACCGCCACCGTTCGCGGGCAACCCGCACTGGCTGCTGACACGTCTGCCCGCGCCCTGGACGCGGTCCGAGATGCTCGACTACGTGACCTACTGCCGCGGTCGGGTGCGCGACACGCTTGCGGGCATCACGGACGAGGTGGCAGCGAGGCCCCTGCCGCAGTCGCATCGCAACGCCGGTCAGCCGTACGCCTGGATCATCACGAGGGCGCTGGGGCACACGATCGAGCACGCGGCGCAGATCAGGCAGTTCATCACGTCCGCGAGCGAACGCGCCTAGATCGCGCCGATATCCCCGGCCGCCACGGTGCCGTCCCCGCGTCCTCGCCGTCGGCCGCGCAGCCAGAGCCCGACCAGGACGAGCGCCACGGCGATCGCCAGGGCCACGACGCCGAGGATCGCCAGCCGCCCGCGCCCGATGTCGGCGGCGGACGACCAGGCCGAAGCGGCGGCGCTCGCGGAGTCGGCGGCGCCGGCGAGATCCCCGGCCGCGAACAGCGTCCGGGCCTCGTCGAGATCGGCCTGCGGTGTCGTGCCCAGCAGGCCGATCTCCTGGACGACGTCCGTGACGGCAGCCGCGGGACGCGCGGCGACGGCGGCCGTGTACCGGGCGATGGCCTCGCGCTCGGCGGCGGCCTCCAGCGTGGCCGAGGCGAACCCGTCCGGGCTCTCGAAGGCGGTCCGGAGCGTGACCGGCGTCGTAAGACCGGCGGCAGCCGCCTCGTCTGCGATGGCCGTGCGCTCCGTCAGGACCGCCTCGGCGGCGCCCAGCAGCCGGTTGGCGTCGTCGAACTGCCATGCCCGGAGCGCGTCGCGAACGGCACGCGGGAGCTGCCAGTCCCCCGCCGCCGCGACCACCGCCTCGTAGCGCGCACGAACGGCCGTCCGCGCATCGAGCAGGGCGAGGTCCTGGTCGCGCGCGACCCACTGCCGCCACAGATCGTCGTAGGACGCCGCACCGCCTTCGTCGAGCAGGTCCAGCAGTCCCCGCCAGTCCGGCGCGCCGGTGACCGTTTCCGGGGCTTCCGTCGTGGCGCCGACGACCGAGGTCGCGGCCCCGCCCGGGGAGGGCGGCTGGTAGGCGCCGATCCCGGCCGCGGCGTCAGCCCACACGGCGCGCAGGCCGTCCGGCCCGGCACGTTTGGCGATGGCCCGCGCGAGCGCCAATGACGCCGCGTAGGCGTAGTCCTCGCTCGCCTTGTCGACGGCACCGAGCGCGCCCCACGCGTTGAGCGGGATCCGCGCCTTCTCGAGCGCCGGCGTCAGAGCCTGGGCGCCGGCCGCGACCTTGACCTTCAGCGCGGCGGCGGCCTCCAGCCCGTAGTACGAGGCGAAGGCCTCGTTCGCCCACCGGTCGGCCAGGAGCCCGCCGTTGAACCAGGTGTGGGCCGCCTCGTGGAGGACCACGTCGTCGCCGGCGTCGTAGGCGACCTCGATCTGGCCCTTGGCCGGGTCGAACAGACCGGCGTACCCGCCGGTCGAGCGGCTGATCGTCTCGTGGACGACGAGACCGCCGTCACGCGGCCAGGGCAGACCGATCCGCTCCGACAGGAGTGGCAGCGCGCGCCCGACGAGCCCGCCGACCCGGGTGGACCAGCCGGTGTCCTCGACCCAGCCGCGGATCGTCAGGTCGACCGGCACGTCGCCGACGGTGGCGTTGACCGTCCGCTCGGCGTAGCTCCCGGGCTTGTCGGCGACGAGGAAGGCGAAGAACGACAGCGGCTTGTCCAGCTTGGGCGTCTGGAACACGATCTGGCCGTTCGCATCGGTCTTCGGTGACGGGATCGCGCCCGCCTGGACCTCGACGTTGTAGCCGGCCGGAAAGACCACGCGGACGCTGCTGCCGGGCGTCGCGTCCGTGGCGTACGCCCAGACCGGGAACGACACCAGCGACGAGCCGATCCGGACGGTCCGACCCGCCGCGCCGCCCGCGTCGACCAGGTCGAAGACCAGCTTGATCGCCGCCGTCTTGTGGCTGTACAGGCGCCGCGCGAGGTCGACCCGGACGAGCGTGTGGGTGCTCGTGGTCGTCGAGACCGACGCGCGCGGCGTGCCGGCCCCCGACCAGCTCGCCTTGAGCCCGGACACGCCGGGCAGGACGGCCAGGATCGCGTGATCGAAGTAGTAGCGCTTCGTGCTCGTGTCGGACAGGCGATTGGTCAGCGTCATGTCGAGGGTGACCCGGACGCGATGCGCCTCGGGCTGGACGTCGTAGCGGGCGCTCGTGACGATGGTCAGGCCCGGCGCGGCGGCCCGGACTTCGGCGGCCCCACCCGGGACGACCAGCAACCCGGCCGCCGCGACCACTGCGAGGAGGACCAGCGTGAGCCGGCGGGCCACGCTCACGGCTCCACCAGCCCTGCCGGCTCCATGGGCTCCGACAGCTCCACCGGCTCGACCAGCTCCACCAGCCGGCCGTCGAACCGGTCCAGGAAGGCCGCCTGTGCCGACGTGCGATCGCCCGGATCGGGCATCCGGCCGCCGAGCCACAGCCAGTCCTTCGATTCGTCAAGGAGCCGATCGGCGATGCCCAGGATCCGGGCGATGGCCAGGCCGAGCGCATCGGCGTCGGCCGCCTCGATCGGCACCTCGACGGCCAGGACCGGGCGCTCATCCTCGGACACGGAGAACTTGGCGAACGGGAACTCGTCGTTCCAGCGCAGGAGGCGCCGGTACGACTTGCGGAACATGTCGGAGATGGGCGGCGCGTAGTGCGCCCAGCAGATCAGGGCCAGCGAGGGGTCCAGGATGACCGTGACGCGCAGATCGAAGCGGCGGCGTCCATCGAGGAGGAGATCCCAGCTGGCGATCCCATCGCGATCGGCTCGTTCGGTGGGCGTCAGCCCGAGATCCGCGAGCCAGTCCTCGACATCGGCCGGGCGCACGCCGGGCGCGCCCGAATCGGTGGATGACATGGCCCGGGGAGTCTAGCCGAGTTCATCGGAGGCGGCCTCCGACGGGTCAGTCGTCCGGGACGGCCTTCTTGCCGCGACCGGCCACGACCCCGACCGGCGGGACCGCGCCAACGACAGCCCGCTCGGGTGTCGCGTCGTCGCGCGTGCTGGCGCCCGGCGCGGGCCGCACGCGCGACACCCGCCGGATCTCGACGGACTCGCCGCTGCGCACCACGCGTCCGGTGAAGTCGGACGAGCGCACGTCCGACGCGACCTTGACGTTGCGCCCGATCCGAACGCCGCGCGGCACGACCGCACGCTTGCCGATCACCGTGATGCCCGTGTTCAGGCGTCCCGGCTCCTGCTTGTTCGGCCGGTCGTCGTAGGGCCCGTCGCCGACGATGGCGCCCTGGCCGACGACGACCTCCTTGTCGAGGATGGCCCGGTCGACCACGGCCCCGGACCGGATGACCGAGTCGAACATGATGATCGAGTCGCGCACCACGGCCCCCACGTCGACCCGCACGCCGGGCGACAGGACCGAGTTGACGACGGTCCCCGCGATGACGCAGCCGTGGCTGATCAGGCTCTTGTGGACCTGCGCGGTCGGGCCGACCTTGGCCGGCGCCCGTTCCTCGGAGCGGGTGTGGATGACCCAGTCCTTGTCGTACAGGTCGAGCTCCGGGTTGTCGTCCAGGAGCGCCATGTTGGTCTCCCAGAACGACTGGATCGTGCCCACGTCCTGCCAGTAGCCGTTGTAGCGATAGCCGAAGACGCGGGCGCCGGCGTCGAGCATGGCCGGGATGACGTTCGCCCCGAAGTCGACCCGATCCTCGGACAGCCAACGGCGCAGGGTCTTCTTGGAGAAGACGTACACGCCCATGGACGCGAGATCGCTCTTGGGCTGCTTGGGCTTCTCCTGCCACTCGATGACCCGGTCGGCCTCGTCGAGGGCCAGGATGCCCATCCGGCTCGCCTCTGCCAGCGGGACGCGGCGGACCGCGATGGTCACGTCAGCGCGATGCCGGCGATGGGCGGCCACGAACGGCGCGTAGTCCATCTTGTAGATGTGGTCGCCGGCGAGGACCAGCACGATGTCGGACGAATCGTGCTCGATGACGTTGAGGTTGCGCAGGACCGCGTCCGCCGTGCCCCGGTACCACTCCGCGACGCGTCCCCGGGCGATGTATGGCTGGAGGAGCTTGACGCCGCCCCGGTTGCGGTCCAGGTCCCACGGCCGGCCCAACCCGATGTGGTCGTTGAGCGACCGCGGGTTGTACTGGGTCAGGACGACGACGTCGTCGATGTCCGAGTTCACGCAGTTGGACAGCGTGAAGTCGATGATCCGGTACTTGCCACCGAACGGAACGGCCGGCTTGGCTCGCTCCTGGGACAGGATCGAAAGGCGCTCGCCCTCGCCGCCCGCGAGGATCACCGCCATCGTCCGCTTCACGTGGCCGATGCTAGCACGGGCCGTCGGGCACGGACATCAACGGCTCGTGAACCGGCGTCGCCGATCCATATCGCCGGCGAGGCTACAGGAAGAGCCGCGGGTTGACGAAGTCGCCGTTGAACATGACGCCCCAGTGGAGGTGGGCGCCGGTCGAATGGCCCGTGTTGCCCTCGTAGCCGATGACCTGGCCGCGCGTCACCGAGCTGCCGGCGTGGAGCCCGCCCGGATAGCGCGGCTGCATGTGCGCGTACCAGGTCTGGAGGCCCTCGCTGTGGGCGACGATCACGATCCACGCCGGGTCGGCCCCGTCGGCGTAGTTCCAGCCGATGTAGACGACGGTCCCGGATCCGGACGCCTTGATCGGCGTCCCGTACGGAGCGACCAGGTCGATCCCGTTGTGGAAGTGCGGGCAGGAGCCGCTGGGTGGCTCCCAGATGACCCCGGTGCAGCCGAAGTTCTGGGTGAGGTCACCGTTCATCGGCCAGGACAGGGTGCCGTTGTACTGGGACGGGATGTTGCCGCCCTGGAGCTGCTTGCGGATCAGCGAGTTGATCTGCGACTGCAGCCGCTTCTGGGCCGCGCTCGCCTTTGCCACGGCACGCTTGGCGGCGGCCTTGTTCCGCTGCAGGGTCAGGTAGTCGCGCTTCTGCTTCGCCAGCTCGGACGCGACCCGCTTCTCGAGCTTCCGGAGCGCGACCTTGGCCGCGTTGAGCTGGGCGAGACTGCGGTCGAGGGCGCGCTTCTGGGCGGCCGTCTGGAGGCGCAGGTCGTCGGTCCGGGTGCGCGTGTCGATCGTCGTCTGGTGGATCGCAGCGAGCGTCTCCTGGTCGACGGCGATCTGGTTGGCGAGCGCCTTGTCCTGCTCGCCGACGTCGATGTAGTAGCTCATCTCGGCCAGCAGGTCGGTGAACGTGCCGCCCGACAGGAATGACTCGAGGAGCGACGTTCGGTCCGTGTCGTAGGCGCTGCGCAGCCGGTCGGCCAGCTTCGCCTTCCGCTCGGCCAGCTCGGTGCGCTTGGCCGCTTCCTTGGCGGTGATCTGGACGAGCTGCGCGTCGAGGTCGGCCAGCTGGGCCAGCAGGGCGGCGTAATCCTTCTTGATCACGTTGATCTTGGCCTGCATGCCGGAGATCTTGACCTTGACCGCGGCCAGGTCGGCGTTGATGCCCTTGAGCTGGTCGGTCGTCTGGCGGATCCCGGCGGCGAGGTCGATCTGGAGGGCGTTGAGCTGTTCGACCATCGCCTTCTGCGCCGCGATGTCCTTCTTGAGCTGGGCCTGCTTCGCCTTGGCGTCGGACAGCTCGTCACCACGGACAGTGCCGGGTGCAGCCGGCGACATGGGCGCGCCCAGCATCCCGACGATCAGGGGGATGAGCAGGAGAACGGCACCGATGCGGCGGCGGACCCTCCGTCGCGGAGTCGACGATCTTGCGGTGGACCTCCACCCGGTGGCGGGGGAGGCGTTCGCGCGATCGATCGTGTTGCGCTTCACGTAGGCGATGTCATCGTGCGAGCTTTACTCCGTTTCGCCCCGACCCCTCAGTCGAGATGCGTCTACGGTCTGGCCCGCCGGTGAGTCGCCGTCCGAAGGGGCACAGCTCAGGACGACACCGGCTGGGTGGGATGATACCCGCGAAGTCTAGAGGGTGCGCGGGCGCATCGATCCTGGCCCGATGGTCCCGAACCACCGGTGGGACCCGGGGCCGTGTCACGGGCGGATGAGCACGGCCCACAAGGTGCCCAGGATGAAGAACGGCCCGAACGGCACGTACGTCTGGCGGCCGATCCGCCGGGTCACGAGCAGCACCGCCAGCACGACGCCCGCCAGCAGCAGGGCGAACACGACCCCGCCGAGCATGCGGCTCGCACCGGTCAGCAGCCCGACCCCGATCAGGAGCTTCACGTCACCCAGCCCGAACGCGCCCGCTCCGAACGGGATCGAGGGCAGGTACAGCACGAGCGGGACGGCGATCGCGGCGACGAGCGTGAAGAGGAGGTCCGTGCCGACCAGCGGGTTCTGCCCGCTCAGCGCGTAGATCAGCGCGATCGGGATGACCGGCAGGGTCAGCGCGTCCGGCAGCAGCCGCTGGTCGAGGTCGGTCGCCAGGCCGATGACCAGCGTCACGAACCACGCCCCGAACAGCGCGAAGGCCAGCGGGTCCGTGCCGAAGCGGAGCGGCAGGAGCCCGAAGGCGACGGCCCCGACGACGGCCGTGACCGCCGTCCGCCAGTCCACGCGGCGGCCGGGCGGGTGCTCCTCGTCGTGCTCCGGCCAACGGGTCGCGAAGCGGTCCGCGGCCAGCCCGAGGGTCAGCCCGGCCCCGGCGAGCAGCCAGGCCAGCGGCTCCACGGCTGGTGATCCGCGGTCGGGGCGGTGGGTCGGCCGGTCCGTCCGAGCCGGCGGTCAGTCCGCCTTCGCCCCGGCGAGGGCGAGCTCGACGAGCGTGGCGTGCGAGGCGCCGGTCGCACCGCGCGGAGCGAACGGCGTCGCCTTGCGGAAGTAGGCCGTGCCGGCGATGTCGAGGTGGACCCAGGGCACCGTCGCGAACTCGCGCAGGAAGAGCCCGCTCTTGACCAGCGATCCCTCGGCCGAGCCCGAGTTCTGGAGGTCGCCGTACCAGCTGTCCATCTCCGGCACGTACTCGTCGATGAGCGGCAGTTGCCAGTAACGCTCGCCGGCCCGGTCGCCTGCGGCCGCGACCGTGTCGTAGAAGTCCTGGGGCGTCCCGAAGGCGCCGCAGATCAGGTGACCCAGCGCTCGCGAGACGGCCCCGGTCAGGGTCGCGATGTCGACCATGTGCGTGGCGCCCAGGCGTTCCGCGTAGGTCATGGCGTCGCCCAGGATCAGCCGGCCTTCGGCGTCGGTGTTGGTGATGTCGACCTTCTTGCCGTTGAGGGCGGTCACGATGTCGCCCGGGCGGGTCGAGTGCGGGCCGGGCATGTTCTCGACCGCCGGAGCGAGCCCGAGCAGCGGCGTGCCGGGCGCCAGCCGGGCCACGGTCGCCATCGCCGCGATGACCGTGCACGCCCCGGTCTTGTCCATCTTCATCTCTTCCATCCGGGCGGCCGGCTTGATGCTGATCCCGCCCGAGTCGAAGCAGACGCCCTTGCCGACGAGCGCGAGGTGTCGATCGAGCGCGTCGCGCTCACCCTCGGCGCCGGAGCGCATGACGATCATCCGGGGCGGGTTGTCGCTCCCCCGCCCGACCGCCATGAACATGCCCATGCCCAGCTCCGTGGCGCGCTCGGGCTCGATCACGTCGATCCACAGGCCGTGCTGCTCGGCGATGGCGCGGGCCTCCTCGGCCAGCACGACCGGGCTGACGTCGTTGGACGCGCGGTTGGACAGGTTGCGGGCGATGGTGGCGCCCTCGGCGATGATCACGCCGCGCTCGGCGGCGCGGGTCAGGGCGGCGGCATCGGCGCCCGGCGCGATCAGGATCAGCTCGTCGAGGACCGGCGGCGCCGAATCGACCTCGTCGCGATAGATCGTCCGGGGGTCGTACGAGCCCTCGAGGACGCCACGGGCGACGAGCATCGCCACGGTCTCGGCGTCACCGTCGAGACCATCGACCAGCGGGGTCAGCCAGATGGCCAGCCGATGGACGGTCCGGCCGCCCAGCCGTCGTTCGGCCGAGGCGGCCACGCGCACGACGGTCTCGCGGTCGATCGTGGCGGGGTCCCCGAGACCGACCGTCAGCACCCGACCGCTCTTCGACTCGCCGCCGGCCGCCAGGGCCGTCGCGTAGCGCTTGCCGGTCAGCTCGCCGAACGCCACGAGCGCGGCGAGCTCGCCGCCGGTCCGGCGATCGATCTCGGCCAGCTCGCCATCGAACGCCGGCTTGGCGGCGACGGGCACGACGAGGACATCCGCGGGTACGTCCCACGGCTGATCGGTGACGACATGAAGCTGCACGGGTGGGGGGTCCTCCGCGAACGCACGGCCTCGGGTCCTTCGGACGACCGGCCGGTGGGCTGGATGTTGCACGCAGTGTAGCCGCGCCCGAGGCGCCCGAACGGTCAGGCGCTGCGAGATCCGTCAGGCGCCGCCGGTGGGCTCCGGGCCGTCGCTCGGCGTGGCCGTCCCCGCGTCGATCGCGTCGGTCAGCTTGGCGCGTGCCTCCTCGATGGCGATGACGGCGCCGTTCATCCCGCCCCGGCCGATCTCGGACATGATGATGATCAGGCCACGGGTGTCGGGTGGCAGGCGGGCGCGAGCGGCGGCCTCGGCCTTGACCGCGGCCTTCGTCGCCGGGCTGATCTTCTTGCCGACCTTCGAGATCTCCTTGTAGAGATTGCGCAGCGCGACGTCGTAGGCCTGGTTGCGCTCGAGCCACTGGTCGAGCACGGACACGTCCACGGTCTGGACGAGGCCGTCGCGCTCCTTCCGCGCCGCCGCGATCTGGGCCTCGGCCTTGTCGAGCAGCTTCATCGCGCTGGCGTACTTGGCGAGCCGGCCGTCCTGGGTGGCCGCCACCACGAGTCGGTCGTGCTCGGCCAGCGCCGCGCTCATCCGGGACGCGGCGACGGAGCCGATCGTCAGCCGTGCCCAGGCGGCGTCCAGGCCATCCGTCGCGTCGAGCGCCGCCACGAGCGCGGCGTGCCGGGCGACGACCGCGTCGGAGACGGTCAGGGCTGCCGTCGGCGTGCCGACATAGGGCACGGACGCCAGGTCGTGGCGCAGAGCGGCGGTCCGTGCGATCACGTCCGCGACCAGGCGGTCGCCGTCGGCGATGGCGGCATCGCTGCCGGCGGAGTCGAGGCTGTTCAGGGCGGCGAGCGCGCCGCGCGCCTGGCTGCCGAGGGCCTCGACCTGGCCGGCCAGCGCCGAGAGGTCGGCCTGCGCGGCGTCGAGCATCGGCGTGACTTCGGCGTCGCCGGCCGCGGTCACGTCGGGCCGCGCGGGCGTGCCGGGCGCGTGGTCCATGCCGGTCACGATGCCCGCTGCACCGAGGGCGATGGCCACGATGATCGCCAGCCAGATGAGCCCGCCGGCGATCCGGCCGAGGGTCCGCGTCATCCGGTCGGTGGCGCCTGGTCGCGCTGCCGGGTCCGCAGGTAGCCGAGGGCGCCCTCCATCGGACGCGGCTCGAAGCCGAACGTCGTCGGGATCACGTCGAGCGGTCCGATGTTGTCCAGCCGCAGCTGGCGCAGCTGGTCGGTCGCGACCGGGAAGGCGATGTGGACCAGCTCCGCTGCGCCGGCCACCAGCCGGATGAGGGCGACCGGCATCGGCACGATCAGACGACGCTTGCCCAGCGCCGTCATGACCTCGCGGGTGATCTCCCGGTAGGTCCAGTAGCGCGGACCGCCGAGGTCGTACGCCCCGCCGATCGTCGCCGGGTCCGCCAGGGCGCGGACCGCGACGGCCGCCACGTCGTCCGTGTGGATGGGCTGGAAGCGGGCTTTGCCGTCACCCGGCACGGGGACGATGCCCGGCGACAGGCGGACGAGGCCGGCGATGATGTTGAAGAAGCCGTCGCCCGTCCCGAACTGGAGGGATGGCTTGAGGATCGTCCAGTCGAGGCTCGACGCGCGGACCAGCGCCTCCGCCTTGGCCTTCGAGCTCGCGTAGTGGAGGTCGGGGACGTCCTCGACACCCATCGCGCCCATGTGGATGAGCCGCCTGACGCCGGCCGCGGTCATGGCGGCCACCACGGCCCGCGTCCCTTCCGTGTTGACCAGGCGCAGGTCGGCGCCGCCGTGGAAGTCGCGCGGGATCGCCACCAGATGGACGACGGCATCGACGCCGGCCAGGGCCGCCCCGAGCGTGTCCGGGCGGGTGACATCACCGACGCGCGTCTCGACCGCAGGGCGGCGGGCGGGCGCCAGCCGGGAGAGGACCAGCTCGCCGTCGGTCGGCGTCCGGACCAGCGCGACGACCTGATGATCCGCGGCCAGCAGCGCCGGGATCATGTGGCTGCCGACGAAGCCGGTCGCGCCGGTCACGAGGACGGTGGACATGGAGTTGGGTTCCTTGCCTGCGGGTCCATCGGATCGCGACGGCCGCGGAATCGTAGCATCGACGCCATGGACGACCCCCAGACCCCGCCGGCCGGCAGCCCGCCGCTCGCCGCGCCCGCCCTGCGCCGCCTGATCCAGGCCATGCCGAAGGCGGAGCTCCACCTCCACCTCGACGGCTCGCTCCGGGTCGACACGGCCCTCGACCTCGCGCGGACGCGCGGCATCGATGCGCCGCGCGACTGGGCGGGGATGTCCGCGGCGCTCATCGCGCCGATGCCGTGCGGCGACCAGGCCGAGCTGCTTGCGCGCGTTCGACCTGCCGATCGCCCTCATGCAGGACGCCGAGGCGCTCGAGCGCATCACCGCCGAGCTGGTCGAGACGAAGGCCGCCGACGGGGTCCGATACGTCGAGATCCGCTGGGGACCGCTGCTGCACGTCGCGGGCGGGCTGTCGCTCGGCGACGGGATCGCGGCCGTGTGCGCAGGGGCCGCGGATGGGGCCTACCGGACCGGAACCACCGTGCGACTCATCTGCACCGCGCTGCGCTCGCACGACCCCGAGGCGAACGTCACCCTGGCGAAGACCGCGGCGCGCTTCCGCGACGCCGGGCTGACCGGCTGGGACCTGGCCGGACCGGAGGCCGCCTATCCGGATCCGCTGACCCATGCCGCGGCGTTCGATGCGGCCCGCGACGGCGGCCTGCGGATCACGGTCCACGCCGGCGAGTGGGGCGGCGCGGACCAGGTCCGTCGCGCGCTCGCCGTCGAGCCGGAGCGCATCGCGCACGGACCCGGCGCGGTGGACGACCCGGCGCTCTGTGCCGAGCTGGTCACGCGCGGGGTGACGCTGGACCTCTGCCCGACGTCGAACTGGCAGGCCGGGATCGTCGAGTCGGTCGCCGCGCACCCGCTCGCGCGGCTCCATCGGGCAGGCGTGCCCGTCACGCTCGATACGGACGACACGACGGTCTCGGACATCACCCTGTCCGAGGAGTACCTGGGGGCCGTCGAGACGATCGGGCTGACCCTGCCGGAGCTGTGGGCGATCGATCGCCACGCCCTGGATGTCGCGTTCGCCGACGAGGAGGACCTGGCGCCGCTGCGGGCCGAGTTCGCGGCGTGGGGCGCCGGGATCCCGGAGCTCGGCCAGGACTGACCGCCGGGCGGCCCCGACGGGCACAGGATGATTGCGCACGGTACATTCCACCCGTGAACTGTCCCGCCTGCGGAACGCCGACCGAGCCCGGGCGGAAGTTCTGCGCTGAATGCGGCCACCGCCTGATCGCGCTCTGCCCGTCCTGCGGCGCCACGAACAGCCCGACCGCACGGTTCTGCGGCGACTGCGGCTACCGGCTGATCGGGGACGAGGCGAGCCCGGCGGCCGCCATCGCGACGGTGGCCGCACCACGGACCCAGCCCGCACCCGTCGCCGAACGCCGCCTCGTCACGGTCCTCTTCGCGGACCTCGTCGGGTTCACGGCGCTAGCCGAAGGCCGCGACGCCGAAGCCGTCCGGGAGCTGCTGACCCGCTACTTCGACATGTCCCGCGAGATCATCGATCGCTACGGCGGCACCGTCGAGAAGTTCATCGGCGACGCGGTGATGGCCGTCTGGGGCGCGCCGGTGGCCCACGAGGACGACGCCGAGCGGGCCGTTCGCGCCGCCCTCGAGCTGGTCGAGGCCGTCCGTGACCTCGGGCCGGGCGTCCAGGCCCGCTCCGGCGTGCTGACCGGCGAGGCCGCGGTGACGATCGGCGCGAGCGACCAGGGGATGGTGGCCGGCGACCTCGTCAACACCGCCTCGCGGCTCCAGACCGCGGCCGCGCCCGGCACGGTCCTCGTCGGCGACGCGACCCAGCGAGCCGCGTCCGGCGCGATCGCCTTCGAGCCCATCGCCGACCAGGTCCTGAAGGGCAAGCAGCTGCCGATGGCCGCCTGGCTGGCCCTCCGCGTCGTCAGCAAGCGCAAGGGCCTCGGCCGGAGCGACCGGCTCGAGGCGCCGTTCGTCGGTCGCGACGAGGAGCTGCGCCTCCTCAAGGACCTCTTCCACGCCACCGCCCGCGAGCAGCGCGCCCGGCTCGTCTCGATCACCGGCCAGGCCGGGATCGGCAAGAGCCGGCTGGCGTGGGAGTTCCTCAAGTACGTCGACGGCGTGGTCGAAGGCGTCTGGTGGCACGACGGCCGCTCGCCGGCCTACGGCGAGGGGGTCACGTTCTGGGCGCTCGGCGAGATGATCCGGTCGCGCGCCGGCCTCCTCGAGACGGACGACACGGAGACGACCCGGACGAAGGTCGCGGAGATGCTCGCCGACGCACGTCCCGGACGAGGGCGAACGAGCCTGGATCGAGCCGTCGATGCTGGCGCTGCTGGGCGTCGGCGACGCGCCGGCCGGCGGTCGCGACGAGCTCTTCCGGGCGTGGCGGACCTTCTTCGAACGGCTCGCGTCGACCGGCACCGTCGGCCTCCTGTTCGAGGACCTCCAGTGGGCGGATGCCGGCCAGCTCGACTTCATCGACCACCTGCTCGAATGGAGCCGCGGCGTCCCGATCCTGATCATCACGCTCGCCCGTCCGGACCTGCTCCAGCGCCGGCCCGACTGGGGCGCCGGCCGGCGCAACTTCCTGGCCCTCGGGCTGGAGCCGCTCGACGGAGACGGCGATGCACGAGCTCCTGGCCGGGCTCGTCCCCGGCCTGCCGCTGCCTGCGGCGCGCTCGATCATCGCCCGCGCCGACGGCATCCCGCTGTACGCGGTCGAGACCGTGCGGATGCTGGTGTCCGACGGGCGGCTGCGCGAGGCCGACGGCCACTACGAGCCCGTCGGCGATCTCGGCGAGCTGGCCGTCCCGGAGACGCTCCAGGCGCTCATCGCGGCGCGGCTCGACGGGCTCGACCCGGCAGACCGGACGCTGCTCCAGGACGCCGCGGTGCTCGGACATTCCTTCACCCTCGAGGGGTTGGCCGCGGTCTCCGGCGAGGAGCCGGTCCGGCTCCAGGCTCGACTGCGCGACCTGGCCAAAGCCGAGCTGCTCACCCAGGAGATCGACCCGCGCTCGCCCGAGCGCGGGCATGTACGGCTTCGTCCAGGCGCTCATCCGCGAGGTGGCCTACGGGACGCTGGCCAGGCGCGATCGCCGCTCCCGCCACCTGGCCGCCGCCCGCTTCTTCGAATCGCTGGGCGAGGACGAGCTGGCCGGCGCGCTCGCGGGCCACTACATCGCCGCCTGGCAGTCCGCTCCGGACGGCCCCGAGGGCGACGCGGTCGCCGTCCAGGCCAGGCTGGCACTCGTCGGCGCGGCCGATCGCGCCCTCAACCTCGGGTCGCCCGAGAGCGCCGTCGGCTTCCTCCAGCAGGCGCTCCTCGTCACGTCCGATCCATCCGAACGAGTGCCCATCCTCGAGCGGGCCGGGCACGCCGCCAGGAACGCCGTGCAAACGGACGCGGCAGAGGCCTTCCTGCGCGAGGCGATCACGATCCGCCGCGGGATGGGTGACACGACCGCCGTGTTCCAATCGACCGCCTCGCTCGCCGCGGCCCTCATCAGCGGTCGCCGGCTCGAGGACGCCGGGGTCCTCCTCGAGCCTGCCGTGGTCGAAGCGGAGGGCGTCGCGGACGATTGCGATCTCGCCGCCCTCCTGAGCGCTCTCGGCCGCGTGCGGTTCAGCCAGGACCGGGTCAGCGAAGGCCTCGACCTGGTCGACCGCGCCCTCCCCATCGCCGAGCACGAGGAGCTGAACGAGCTCCTCATCGACACGCTCGTCATCAAGGGCAGCCTGCTCTCCAAGGCGCGTCGTCCACTCGAGGGCATGGCGCTCGTCGAGGCGGCGCGCCGGCTCGCGGTCGAATCCGAGCTGCCGGCCTGGGAGGTGCGGGCGCTGGTCGCGCTCAGCCTCGACCTGGCGATCCGCGATCCGCGCGCGGCAGTGGAGCTCGAGCGACAGGCGATCGCCATCGCCCGCCGGATCGGACGCCGCGACATGGAGCTCCTGCTGATCGGCAATGCCGGCGAGGACTCGTTCCGGACCGGCGACTGGTCGTTCCAGGCGGCCGAGTTCGCATCGCTCGACGAGCTCGAGATCGAAGCGGCGACCCGGCTGCCGATGGAAGGCGCATCGACCGTCATCGCCCTGCTCCGCGGCGAGATCGACATGACCGAGCTCGAGGCCCGCTACGCCGGGATCATGGACGACATCCAGGACAACGACTTCGCCAGCAACGAGATCGACATGCGCGCCTGGGGCGCATTCGCCGAGGGACGCTTCGACGACGGCCGCATCCGCCTGGATGGAGATGGCCGATACGAGCGCCCTCAACGCTCCGTACGTGCTTCCGCGGGCTGCCGGGATGGCGTTGCTGGCGCGCGACGCCGCGCACGCCCGGCTGGCGCTGGAGCGGATGGTCGCGACCGGGGCGCACGGCCGGGCGATCGACATGGACAAGACCGCCATCCGGGCCGGGCTGGCCGCGCTCGACGGCTCGACCCAGGAGGCGATCGCCGGCTTCCGGGCCGCGATCGCCGGCTGGCGCGACCTGGGCCTGCCGTGGGACGAGGCGATGACCTCGCTGATCTTCGTCCGGCTCGTCGGGACGGGTTCGCCGGAGGCGCGCGCCGCCGCCGAGGCGGGACGCTCGATCCTGGACGGGCTCGGGGCGCGGCGAGTGGTCGCGATCCTCGACGGCTTCGTCGGGGATGCGGGCCCCGCTGCAGGAAGCGAACCGGCGGCGGCGACTGCCGCCCCGACCGCGACGGACCAGGTGGCGAGCAGCCTGGACTGAACCCCGGTCAGGCGGCCTCGCCCGCGAGCCTCTCGAGCGCGGCGGCCAGCTCGGCTGCATCCGCCGCGACCGCCGTCGGTTGCTGATCGGCTGGCAGCGCCGTCACCTCCGCCCGGGTCGTCACGCCGGTCAGCATGAAGACGCAGCGAGCGCCGACGGCACGCGCGGCCGCGAGGTCCGTGGCGATGCCGTCGCCGATCATGATCGCCTCCCCCGGTTCGCGACCGACGGCGTGCGCGGCGGCCTCGAGCAGGTACGGGGCGGGCTTGCCGATCGAGACGGGCACGACCCCGGTCGCTGCCTCGAGTGCGATGACCAGCGACCCGGCGCCGGGACGCAGCCCGCGCTCGGTCGGGTAGACCGGGTCGCGGTTCGTGGCGATGAAGTGGGCGCCGGCGCGGATGGAATCGGATGCCGCGACGAGGCGCGCGTAGGTCAGGTTCGGGTCGAGCCCGACCACGACTGCATCGGGGTTGCCCGCGGCGGCGTACCCGTCGATCGGCTCCTGGCTCATCCGGGTCGCCGCCGTGCCGGCCGTGACGACGTCGTATCCGGCGTCGCGCAGCTCGCGTTCGAGACCGCTGGCACCGAGAACCAGCACCCGTCGGATCCCGGGGTCGTGCTCGTGCAGGTACACGGCCGTCGCCCGGGCGGACGACACCACCGTGTCGGGCGAGACCGGTGCGCCCATCGCGGCGAGCCGGGTCTGGTAGTCCGCCCGGTAGTGCATCGAGTTGTTGGTCACGTACACGACGTCGTCGCCACGGGCCGCCCGATCCGCCAGCACCGCGGCGACACCCGGCACCGGCTGCGTGCCGCGGTACACGACGCCGTCGAGGTCGACCAGGAGGAGGAGGCCCATCGGCCGATCGTAGCCGTGGGCGCCCGGCCGCGTACGATGGCGCCGATGCCCCACGCCGACCGCGACCCGCTCGCCGCCACCCGGCGCCTGCTGATCGACGGGACGAACCTGCTCCACGCGATCTCCAAGGCCGCCGGATCCGGGCCGGATGCCGCGCCGCCGGCCGCGCTCATCGGGCGGCTCCGCGGCGCGATCCCGGCCGCCACGACGATCGAGCTCGTCTTCGACGGGCCGCCCGAACGCGGGCTCCGGAACGAGCGCATCGCGACCGGGCTGGTCGTCCGCTACAGCGGCGGCCGGACGGCCGACGAGGTCATCCTCACGATGATCGACGACGTCCGGATGCTCGACGGCGCCGAGGGCTCGGCCGTGCTCCTGGTCGTCACCGACGACCGCGACCTGCGCCACGGATCACGGCTGCGGGGGGCGCGGACGGCGGGCTCGGCGTGGCTGCTCGGTCGCCTCGGGGCGGGTCGGTTGCGCTCGCCGTCGGTCGGCAACCCGCGGCCGGCTCGCGGCGCCCGACCGGTCCAGACGCCGGCCACGATCAGCGACGGCGACCCGGCCGAGACCGACCGTCCGTCCTGGAAGCCCGGGCGCGGCGCGACGACCAAGAAGGGCAACCCGCGCAAGGCACCCAGGAGTGGGGGTGCGAGCGGCGGTTCGACGGGCGGGACTGGTAGGATGCGGCCGTGAACATCCTCGACGTGCTGAACGAGATCTGGAACCAGATCCTCGCCGTCACATCGATCTTCGTCCTGCCCGATTGGGGCGGTCTCATCGGCGCCTTGCCGGTCATCATCCTGCTCGGCGTCGTGATGCCATTCCTGACCTTCCTGGCGCTCGGGATGATGATCTACACCATCCGCAAGCCGCGGACGAAGGTGACCTTCGAGGAAGGCCCGCGGGTGGCCGAGATCGGCCCCGGCGGCGACCCGATCTACCCCGTCGGCCTGCCCCATTGCCGTCGCGACATGCTGGTCTACCCGTCCGGCACGGTCCGCTGCGAGCGCTGCCGCGACGAGCTCGCCGTGATCTGCCCGATGTGCAACCTGGGTCGCCCGGCGATCATCGATACCTGCACCAACTGCGGCCTCGTCCTGAAGGTCAACCCGCGGGCGGTCGCCGTCCGCACGACGTCCGGTCCCCGCCCCGGCGGCGCGGCGGCAGCCTGACCCGATGACCCTCGCGGCGATCTCGTCGGGCCTCTTCTCGGTCGGCGTCATCTTCGTCGCGCTCGGCTTCGCGGCGCACGTCGGCCACGCCGTCATGCTCGCCAACGACCGCCGGCTTCTGCCGAGCCTCGTGCCCGCCCGGCAACCGGCCTACGCCGGCGTCGTGACCGGCTCGTTCGTCACCGAGCAGTCGCGCGCGGCGGCGTCCGGCCTCGAGACCTATGCCTCGCCGAGCCCGCTGTCGCGGGTCGCGATCGGGCTGACATTCATCGGCTGGATCGCGCTGGGCGTCTCGATGCTGATGCGCGCCTACGTCGTCGGGCGTGGGCCGTGGGGCAACCTGTTCGAGTTCAGCGTCGCCTTCGCGTTCTCGATGATCGGCGGCTACCTCTATCTCCAGCGGCGATACGCGATCCGCACCATCGGGTTCATCCCCGTCGGGGTCGCCCTGGCGATCCTGCTCTACGCCTCGAGCCTGCCGTCCGAGATCGCGCCGCTGGTGCCGGCGCTCCAGAACGCGCCGCTCCTGACGATCCACGTCGGCATGGCGGTCCTCAGCTACGGGATCTTCGCAACGAGCTTCGCGGCCGGGGTCGCATACCTCGCACAGGGCCAGAACGACCGGTTCGCCTGGCTGCCGTCGCACAAGGTGCTCGACGAGGTCGCCTACCGGGCGGTGATCATCGGCTTCCCGATCTTCGCGACCATGATCATCCTTGGCTCGTGGTGGGCCTCGATCGCCTGGTCCCGCTACTGGGGCTGGGACCCGAAGGAGACCGCGGCTCTCGTGACGTGGCTGACGTACGCGATCTACCTGCACGCACGCAACCAGCGGTCGTGGGCCGGCCGGCCCGCCGCGCTGCTGCTCGTCGTCGGCTTCGGGATGGTCCTGGTGACCTATTCCGGGTCGCTTTGGTTCAGCGGCCTGCACGCGTACAGCGGGCTGTGACCGCATAAGTCGTCCGGCGGGCGTGGCTCATTCGGGAGCCGCCGGCTCCACGGGCGACCGACCAGGGAAGCCGATCTCGCCCGCCAGCGCCCTGGCGAGCGCCTCGAGCGGGTCGGGCAGGATCGAGTACGTGGCGATCGCGGGAACCCCGGCCGGGTAGACCGCCCCGTCCCACGGCGTCCGCATGGCGACCGCGATCGTCGGCGTCCCGGTCCGGGCGAGGGCTCGCACCAGCGCCGCCTGATCGGGTTGGCGGTGCGCCTCGATGGTGCCGATGACGATGGCATCGAACCGATCGGCACGCTCCCGGAGCCCGGCGATCTCGGCGTCCGACGGCGCGACCTCGACCACGACCTCCTCGACCGAGACGAACCGCGTCCGCAGCGCCCGTGCCAGCCCCGGCGCCACCGCCGACGAGGTGTCGGCCGGGGTGAGGTCGGCCGGCTGGGGCATGATCGCCAGGATCCGGGCGGTCGGGGCGAGGGCGATCGTCGCGGGTTCGGTGCCGTCCCCGGCTGTGTCCAGGCGGGTCAGCGACCGCTCCGCCAGCTCGCGGGACAACGCTCGATGCTCTGCCGAGCCGACCACGTCGAGGTCGGGTGCAGGCCCAAACCCGGCCAGCCACGCCCGCAGCTCGGCGAGGCGACGGGCCGACGCCGCCATCTCGTCCGCCTCGAACAACCCGCGCGCGGCGGCCGCGACGAGCGTCGACTCGATGCGATCCAGGGCATCCCGGTCGGCGGTCGTCAGGAGCAGGTCGATCCCGGCTCGGACCGCCGCGATGATCTCGACCGCCTGGGCCGCGCCCTGGGCGAGCGCGTGCATGTCGAGCGCGTCGCTGATCGTGATCCCGTCGAATCCGAGCTCGCCGCGCAGCGTCCCCTCGAACACGGCTCGCGACAAGGTCGCCGGCAGGGTCGGGTCGCCGGTCAGGCTGGGCACGGCGATGTGCGAGGACATGACGGTTCGCGCGCCGGCCGCGATGGCCGCCCGGAACGGGACGAGCTCGTGCGTCTCGATGTCGTCGCGGCTCCCGTGGACGACGCCCAGACCGTGGTGCGTGTCGTCGGCCGCAGCGCCGAGGCCAGGGAAATGCTTGATCGATGCGGCCACACCGGCCGACTGGAGCCCGCGCACCATCGCCGCCCCGTGCCGGGCGACCGCCGCGGGATCGCTGCCGAACGAGCGGATCCCGAGGGCCGCATTCGTCGGCTCGGTGGCCAGGTCGAGCGCAGGTGCGTAGACGAGGTTGACGCCCAGCGCGCGCGCCTCTTGTCCGATCGCCGCGCCGACCCGCTCGGTCAGGGCGTCGTCATCCGCCGCTCCGAGCGCCATGTTGCCGGCGAACTGGGTCGTCTCGGCCCCGAGCGCGATGAGCTGGCCGCCTTCCTGGTCGGCCGCGACGAGCAACGGCCCGGAGGTGGATGCGGATCCATCGCCGGCCCCGGCACCGGCCGCCTGGAACGCCTCGGTCAGCGCCCGGACCTGGTGGGGCCGCAGCACGTTGACCGCCATGAAGAGGGTGACACCCGCGACCGGTTGCATCCCGGACGCGTCGCTCCACCCAGTCGGGCAGCCGGTCGCCCTCGAAGGCGAGCATCACGCGCTCCAGGATGCGATCGCTGCGTGCCACCCGGACTGGCTGGCCTCCTCGGATCGTCTACCGGACTTTGTCCAGTAAGTTGGCAAAGCCGGTGAGACCCGATGCTAGCGTGATTCGCACTGCTGTTGCACCACCTCTTGACGACGCCGCGCCCGGTCACGACCCTCCTCGCATGGACCTCGACACGCGCACCGGCGGCTCGACCGTTGTCCGTCGTCGCGGCGATGTGGTCCTCCGCGAGGGTCGGCCGTGGAGCCGGACCGTTCTGGCGCTCCTGCGTCACGTCGCGCGCGAGGGCTTCGCGGGCGCGCCGCGCGTCGTCGAGCCCGGGTTCGATGCCGAGGGGCGCGAGATGCTCGGGTTCATCGAGGGCGAGAGCCCGCAGCCGCACGCGTGGTCGGATGACGGCGCGGCGGCGGTCGGTTCGATGCTGCGCGACCTTCATCGGGCGACCGCGACCTTCATCCCTCCGCCTGACGCGGTCTGGATGCCGTGGTGGGGGCGCGACCTCCCGGCCGCGACGCGGATCATCGGCCACTGCGATGCCACGCCCTGGAACTTCCTGGCCCGCGAAGGCCTGCCGGTCGCGCTCGTCGACTGGGACACCGCCGGCCCGGTCGGCGCGACCTGGGATCTCGCCCAGGCCGCGTGGCTCAACGCCCAGCTCCACGACGATGAGCTCGCCGAGCGTCTCGGTCTTCCGCCGATCGACGTCCGTGCCCGACAGCTCCGCTCGATCATCGACGCCTACGGCCTGCCGAAGGCCGACCGCGCCCGCTTCGTCGACCAGATGATCGACGTCGCGGTCCGGAGCGCCGCGCAGGAGGCGATCGACGCAGGGGTCACCGAGACGGGGACGTCGCCGGCGGCGATGGGGCTGCTCGGCGGCGGTCCCCCACTCTCCGGCCACGACCTTCTCTGGGCCATCACCTGGCGCACCCGAAGCGCGGCCTGGATGCTGCGGAACCGGGCGACGCTCGAGCGGGCTGTGCGGCCCGGCTAGCTCCGACGCTCGGTGGGGTGACTGATCGTCCGAGGCCGCCAGTCCCAGTGGAAGTCGTCGTCCTCCTGCACGCCGTGCGGCCAGGCCATGTCAGAGCGGTAGCCGACGAACCCTGCGCCGAACGAGAACGTCACGTGCCGGTCGATGAACCGGACCGAGATGATCGTGGCCACGAACAGCGCGCCACCGAGACCGATCCGCACGTCGCTCACCGCGATCGCGACAACGGCCATCAGGGCGATCACGGCGAGGCTGTTGCGGACCGCCGGCGATCGGACGGCGACCCAGAGCCGGCTGAGGTCGATGTCCGGCCGGCTCGTCGTCGTTTCCGGCTCGGGCTCGTGACGCCGAACGGTGCCGAACGAGACGGCGGGCACGACGCGCTGCAACCGCACGTCGGGCGCGCTCGCCGCGGCACCGGCGTCGTCGGGTTCGATCTGTCGAATGTGTCGGGGTTGGGGCATCGCAACCGACCTGATTCGCCTCGGTCCATGCTCCGCCCGAGCCGCCGCGGCGTCAACCATCGCGCCAAACGCCACCCCCATCCGCGTATGCCACTCGAGAGCATCGAATACCGGGTTGGGGACGCCGGGCAGCGACCGCGCCACCACCGACCCCCCGCCATCCCAGCGACCCCACCGCCCTGATGCTCTCCAATGGCATATCCGACGCAGGGGTCTCCGTGCACGCCAAACAGAACATCCGTCCGTATCCGCCACTGTGCACGACCCGTGCACAACCCATCGCCGAGCCGTGCACGACCCGGTGGACAACTCGCCGGCGAGCGTGGACGATCGGGCCCTGAGCGTGGATACGCGGCCTCCGAGCGTGGACACGCTCAACCACCAGATGTAGCGTTCACGGGACCCGAGCAACCACTACATCTTGTGTTTTTGGGGTTGACTCCCGACCCTCGGCAGCGTATCGTTCTTGGGGTCGCCAGATCGAACCGAGACGCCCAACACGTTCCACCCCGGCTCGACTCGCCGGCCTGGAACGGCCCCCAGGATCACTCGACGAGGCCGACGACGAGAAGGATGCGGCAGCTACGAGAGCCACCGTATCGGAGCAACGGAGGAGAGAGCAGATGGCCCGAGGCAACCAGGCCCCCGTTTTGGACAAGGACGCTGCGGCAGCACCCGCTCCCCACCGCCACGCCGGCCCTTACGGCGCGTCCTTCGACGGCTCCGAGCTGGACGGCACGACCCCCGTCCGCGGCCTGACCTTCGAGCGCCGCTGGACCCGCCCGGACATCCATCCCTACGACGAGATCACCTGGGAATACCGGACGGCCGGCATCGCCAACGAGTCGGGCAAGAGCGTCTTCGAGCAGAAGGACGTCGAGGTCCCCGACTTCTGGAGCCAGCTCGCCACCAACGTCGTCGTCAGCAAGTACTTCCGCGGCCACCTCGGCACGCCGGAGCGCGAGACGTCCGTCCGCCAGCTGATCGACCGCGTCGTCAACACGATCACCGCCTGGGCGGAGACCCAGCACTACTTCGCGACGGACGACGACCTCCAGACCTTCAAGGCGGAGCTGACCCACCTGATCGTCCATCAGAAGATGGCGTTCAACTCGCCGGTCTGGTTCAACGTCGGCATCGAAGAGAAGCCGCAGTGCTCCGCGTGCTTCATCAACTCGGTGCAGGACACGATGTCCTCGATCATGGACCTCGCCAAGACGGAGGCCATGCTCTTCAAGTTCGGCTCCGGCGCGGGCAGCAACCTCTCCACCATCCGCTCATCCCGCGAGAAGATGGCCGGTGGCGGCACCGCCAGCGGCCCCGTCTCCTTCATGAAGGGCTATGACGCGTTCGCCGGCGTCGTGAAGTCGGGTGGCAAGACCCGCCGTGCCGCGAAGATGGTCATCCTCGACGCCGGTCATCCGGACGTCCTCGAGTTCATCGATTCGAAGGCGCACGAGGAGCAGAAGGCCTGGGCGCTCATCGAAGCGGGCTACGACCCCAGCTTCACGGGCGAGGCCTACGGCTCGGTCTTCTTCCAGAACGCCAACCACAGCGTCCGCGTCACGGACGAGTTCATGGATGCCGTCGTCAACGACGGGGAGTGGCAGACCCACGCGGTCGTCGAGCCGCACGAGGTCATGGACACCTACAAGGCCCGTGACGTCTTCCGCAAGATGGCCGAGGCCGCGCACCTCTGCGGCGACCCGGGCATCCAGTACGACACGACCATCAACGAGTGGCACACCTCGGCCAACACGGACCGGATCCACGCCTCCAACCCGTGCTCCGAGTACATGTTCCTCAACGACACCGCGTGCAACCTCGCGTCGCTCAACCTCATGAAGTTCGTCAACGCCAGCGGCGAGTTCGACGTCGACGCCTACCGGTTCGCGGCCAAGGTGACGCTGACCGCGCAGGAGATCCTCGTCGACAACGCGTCCTACCCGACGCCCAAGATCGAGGAGAACAGCCACAAGTTCCGGCCGCTCGGCCTGGGCTACGCCAACCTCGGCGCGCTGCTCATGAGCCGTGGTCTCGCCTACGACTCCGACGAGGGCCGCAACTACGCCGCCGCCCTGACCGCGATCATGCACGGCGAGGCGTACAAGCAGTCGAGCATCATCGCCCGCGATCACGGCGGCCCGTTCCAGAGCTACCCGGAGAACCGCGAACCGTTCCTGCGGGTCATCGCCAAGCACCGCGACGCGGCCTACGCGATCCCCACCGACCAGGCCGTCCCGAAGGACATGATCGCCGCCGCGCGCTCCGTCTACGACGAGGCGCTGGAGCTCGGCGAGGCCAACGGCTATCGCAACGCCCAGGTCACCGTCCTGGCCCCGACCGGCACCATCGCCTTCATGATGGATTGCGATACGACCGGCGTGGAGCCGGACATCGCGCTCATCAAGTACAAGAAGCTCGTCGGCGAGGGCTTCCTCAAGATCGTCAACCAGACCGTCCCGGCCGCCCTGCGCAAGCTCGGCTACGGCGCGGAAGAGGTCGACGAGATCCTCGCCTACCTGACCGAGCACGAGACCATCGAGGGCGCGCCGTACCTGAAGCCGCAGCACCTGCCGGTCTTCGACTGCGCGTTCAAGCCGGCCAACGGCGAGCGGTCCATCCACTACATGGGCCACGTCCGGATGATGGGCGCGATCCAGCCGTTCATCTCCGGCGCGATCAGCAAGACCGTCAACATGCCGGAAGCCGCCACGGCCGAGGAGATCGAGAAGGTCTACCTCGAAGGCTGGAAGCTCGGCCTCAAGGCGATCGCGGTCTACCGCGACAACTCGAAGCGCAGCCAGCCGCTCAGCACCGGCAAGAAGAAGGACGGCGACGCCGCCGACATCGACTCCGAAGAGGTCGAGAAGCTCCGCAAGCAGCTTGCTCGCGCCCAGGCGGAGGCCGCCCTCCCCCATCGCCGCCGGCTGCCGGCGGAGCGCTCGGCGGTCACCCACAAGTTCGACATCGCCGGCCACGAGGGCTACATCACCGTCGGGCTCTACCCGGATGGCCAGCCGGGCGAGATCTTCCTCAAGATGGCCAAGGAGGGCTCGACCGTGTCGGGCCTGATGGACAGCTTCGCGACGACCGTCTCCGTGGCGCTCCAGTACGGCGTGCCGCTCAAGGACCTCGTCAACAAGTTCGCCCATGTCCGGTTCGAGCCGTCGGGCTTCACCGGCAACCAGGAGATCCCGATCGCCAAGTCGATCATCGACTACATCTTCCGCTGGCTCGGCTCGCGCTTCCTGTCCCCGGAGGACAAGGCCAACCTCGGCCTCCAGGAGCGGATCGTGGACGACTCGGCCCCAGTGGCCACGCCGTTCGGCGGCGGTTCACCGGCCGTGGCGACCACCTCGGCCATTTCCGAGGCCCCGGCCCCGGCACCTGAGCCGGCCGCGGCGCCCGAGACCAAGACAACCGAACCCGACGCACCGAAGGCGACCGCCGTCGCCGAGCCCGTCGCGACCGCGCCGGCCGTCGAGCCTCTGGCCGTCATCGCCACCAACGGCGCCCTGACCGGAACGAACGGTCACGCCGCGAATGGCAACGGCAAGACCACGAACGGCTCCAGCGGCGGGTCCACCGCCCCGATCACCCTGACCCTCGGCAGCACCAAGGTCAGCTTCCAGACCCAGGCCGACGCCCCAGGCTGCTCAGACTGCGGCTCGATCATGGTCCGCAACGGCAGCTGCTACAAGTGCCTCAACTGCGGGAGCACCAGCGGCTGCAGCTGATCTCACATCGAAGCCCACGCATGAAAACGCCGCCGGTCGTTTGACCGGCGGCGTTTCGATTCGGGCTTTGCGGCGCGTTAGGACCGATCGCCTTCCATCACGGACACGATGTTGCCTGACGGGTCGCGGAACCAGGCGATGCTCGGCCCCTGCTTGTCGCCGCGGGCGACACCCTTGGCGTCGGTCTTGATGTCGGCGGTGTCGTAGCGCTCGAACTTGATGCCGGCCGACGTCAACGCGTCGACGGCCTCGTCGATGTCACGCACCTGCAGATTCAGGACCGTGAAGACCGCGGGCTGGTGGTCCGGCTTCGGATAGACCAGCACGTGCGACTTGTCCGGACTGGTGATCTCGAAGATCCCCATCTCCTTGTCATCGCGCACGTCCAGGCCGAGCTTCCGGCTGTAGAACTCGCGTGCAGGATCGAGGTCCTTGACCGCGAAGCTCGCGAAGATCGGTGCGTTCTTGAGGATCGACTTCGGGTCGACCATGGTGGTGGAGTCACGCATGACTTGCCTCCTTCATCGCATGCCTGCGGGCAGCGAACCTGAAGCGTGACAGGAGGTGGGGCACAGGGGCCTCAACGGCCGCCGACTGGGGTTTCGAGGGCCTTGCAGGTGTCCCGCTCGAAGGTCCGACCGCCTGCGTCCGCTCGGTCGACTAGCAGCGCGGTCACCAGTCCGAATAGTGCGTTCGCCGCCAGCATGACCGGCGGCCGGCCGGGCCGGTCCTTCCACGGGGGCGGGAAGAGGTCCAGCGCCGGCGCGGCCACGATGTAGTTGAACGCCCAGAGCGCAGAGCCGAAGCCGAAGCCGGCCAACGGCGCGGGCAGCCGGTGTCCTGTGAGCTCGCGACCCAGCCCGTAGCCAGCCCCACCGCTGGCGCCGATACCGAGATGCACGAGCGCGGTACCGCGTCGGCGGTCCGGTTCCGAGACCCAGGCGCGACCCTTCACGGCCCCGATCAACTCGTCCGAGACCCGCCGTGGTGGTTGGGTGCCGAGCAGCCCGATCCATCGGGCCGGCAGCATGATGAGGCTCATCGCCAGGGTCGCGATCAGGCCAGCCGCGGCGCCGACGGTGGCTGCCCGAACGAGCCTGGATGGCCACGAGCGCTGCGGTTCCGGGATCGGCAGCTCGCTGGGCGAAGTGATAGATGCTTCCACGGTTCGACTCTGGTGGGTCGAGCCGTTGTGGCAGACAAGTGCGCACGCGGTGATGTCTTGCGTGCGCCATGCATCAGCGGCCGCCACCTCCGCCCATCGCGCCGATCTGCTTGAGCACCGCCAGCCGGTCGGCCACGCCCCAGTGCTCGACGATGCGGCCGTTGGCGACGCGCATCACGTCCATGACGGTGATGTCGATCGGGCGGCCGGTCGCCGGGCGACCCCACATCGGGCCGTCATTGGTGCCGGTCGACCGGATACGGAACCACACCATGTCGCCTGAGGTCGCGGTGTCCTGGATCTCGAGGTGCAGGTCCGAATACGAGGCGCGCAGGTCGGTGATGAGCGCACGCAGGCCGTCGATGCCGGAGGTCGAGCCTTCCTGATGCTCGACACTGTCGTGGGCGACGATCCCTTCCAGAGCATCGAGATCGCCGTTGTTGAAGCCTCGCTCGATCAGCGCTCGGCAGATCTGCTCGTTCGTCTCGGTCGTGGACGTCTCGGTGGTCATGGCTCGGAACCTCACTACTGGAGTGTGACTCTAGTTGATACTGGAGTGATACTCTAGTTCGGTGAGTCCTGTCAAGCCCATTCGCAAACGCGACCGGGATGCGACACGCACCCGGATCGTCGATGCCGCCCGCGACCTCTTCGTGGAACAGGGCTACGCGCGAACGACGATCGCCGACATCGCCCGCGCGGCCGATGTCGCGCCGCAGACCGTGTACTGGGCCTTTGGCTCGAAGGCGGGTCTCGTCCGCGAGATCCGGGACGCATGGTTCGCCTCGGCCCGGACGAGCGAGCGGATGGGCCGGGTCCTCGCGATCGATGACCCCGCCGCGCGCCTCGACGCCTACGCGGGCTTCATGCGCCACCAATGGGAAACGGGCGCGGCCGCACTGTCGATCCAGCGGGATGCCCTCCGCGTCGATCCAGACGCGGCCGCCGACGTCACGGCCATCCTGGAGACCCGGGCTCGAGCGCTCTTCGAGGTCGTCCGGCCGCTGGGTCCGCACCTTGCCCCGGGCCTGACAGTGGAGCGAGCGCACGACATGCTGCTGGCCCTGTCCCTCCTCGAGGTCTACCTCGAGCTGCAGGCGAGAGGCTGGTCTGGCGACGCATACGAGGCGTGGCTCGCATCAGCCCTGCGCGCACAGCTCCTGGGTCTGATCTAGGTAGCTCATGGGGTGATCCTCAGATCGCCGCCAAGCGATGAGCGCGCTCCGACGCCGCTGTCAGCCCTTTGAGATTTCGCCGTTCGATCGGCTTCGTGTGTACCAGGCCGCGACCTGGGCGCGGTTGTCCAGCCCCAGCTTGTTCATCACGTTGAGCACGTGGTTCTCGGCCGTTCGGACGGACAACCGCAACCGGACCGCCACCTCCTTGTTCGTGAGGCCCTCGGCCACCAGCGCGGCGACCTCGAGCTCGCGAGCCGTCAACGGACTCGGTCCGGACTTCAGTATCGCAAGCGCATCCTCGGCGCGGCGCCGGAGCGGCTCCATCCGAAGTTCTGTGGCGGCGCGGGCGGCTGCCTCGAACATCGCGATCGCGCGCTCACGGTCGCGCGTCAGGCCATGCCGCATCAGGGCAGTGGCCCAATCGAAGCGAGTCTCGGCGACTTCCCCGCGAGCGCCGGTCTCCATGTTCCGCCGCATGGCACGGGCGAAGTCGAGCTCGACCTGGGACCAGTCGCGCATGAGCGTGGCCATCTGGCCGAGGTAGCGACTCACGCTCCCAAACGACGCCACCGCGAGCGCCGACGAGGTGCCTAACTCCTCGGCGAATGGCGAGAGAGCCCCATAGATCGCGGGCGCCGCGTCGTCTCGATCCAACGACCAGGCGACCCTGGCCAGTGCCACATGGGTCGAGACCTGGAGGTCACTCCCATCGATCTGGTTCATCACCGGCAGAGCGAGTGAAAATAGCGCGGCTGCCATCTCGAGATCGCCGGAATCGGCGGCGGTCATTCGCTTGGTAGGCCTTGTACACGTCCGGTCCGGCCCCCACCGCACCGATGACATCGACGATCGAGCCACCGATCGACTTGACCTGACACTCGCCGGCGAGGATCCGATAGCAGAAGTCAGCGAGTTGATGATCACCGCGTGCGGCCAACTCGCGGGCCTCGGTGCCGATCTTCAATGCCTCGCCGAAGCGAGCCTCGTGCTCGGCCAAGGCCGCCCGTGCAATCTTCCCGCGCCACGCCGCCAGGGCGTCGTTCCGGCGGTCGGAATATTCCTCTAGCCGGGCGATGGCGTTGTCGAGGGCCGGCCGCTGTCCGGTCTGGAAATAGACGTCGATTCGCCACGCCAGTGGCCAGGCCATCTCATCCTCGAAGTCCGCGGCGAGACAGAGGCGCTCGAAACGGTCGGCAATTTCGAGGCGACGCGTGGCGTTCCGCGGCCCGGCCGCGACCGAGTGCAGGGCATGCAGCGCTTCCACGACGGCACGGACATCGCCGTCAGCCTCCGCCGCGCGCAGGTTCTCCTCCGCCTCGAGCGCTTCCGTTGGGACCCGTGCGAGATCCGACGACAGCATGATCACTTGGCTCTGCAAGCGCGAGCGGAGTACCGCGTCCTCGCCGACACCTCGAAGGGCGTCGCGACAAAGATCGAGCAGGAGCGCACAGGTGTCAGGATCGGCGATGCCCGCGCACAACGAGTGCCGCTTCCGCGAGGAGTGGCGCGTCTCCGGCTGCTCGTGCATCGCCCGCCACCCGTCGGCACTCCCTCACGGCATCGGCGAAAAGCCCAGCGCGATAGAGGCATCGTGCCCGCCGGATCGCCAGCACGCTGGCTCGGTCGTCGTGCGCTCTCGCCGCGACGTCGGCCGCGCGCTGCCACAGCGCGGCCGCATCCATCCAGTCGAGGGCTCGCTCGGCGGCAGTCGCGGCGTCGTCAAGCGCTGAGAGCGCGGGCTCGAGGCCCAGGACCGCCACTGCGCCGGCCCGTTGTTCGGCGATGCCCGAAAGGTCGCGCGGCCGAACCCGTTCAAGGACCTTGGCGGCGTGGGCGTGAGCCTCGCGCCAGTCCGTGCGATCCGAGGTCGCGGTGTGCCTGCTCGAGCCCTTCTGGGGTGAACCGGATCACGCCATCCTCGACGACGACAAGACCCTGGCGCTCCGCGCTGTCAAGGGCCCGCAGGAGGTCCGCCGGTGACTGGCCGCTGACCTCGACGGCGAGCTGGATGTCGAAGCGGTCGCCCAGGACCGACAGCGCCTCGATCGCGTCGGATGCCGTGCTGGCGTTCCCGTCCATCCCACCCACAGTAGTCCCTGAGTAGTCGACTGGGTAGTCCTCCCGATGGCACCGATGCCGCAACGGAGCAGGCTCCACCGAGCGAGCCCGTTCGGAAGCCTCGCGGAAGGAAGAATCGGATGTCCTCTCAACGCGCATCGACGTTTCGGTCCGGATCGCGGATAACGGACGCGGCGACGTTGGGTGCTCGACGAACATCTTTCACCGCCGCTGCGGCCGTCCCGCCGCAGCCCCACCGAAGTCCCGTCTCGAGGCAAGCCGTGGCGATCTCGATGCTCGCGGCGACCCTTGCGACCACAGCATGCGAAGACGACGGCTGGTGGGGAACGATGGGGCTCGACCGCTCCGCTCAGCAGGCGACGCATATGCCGGGATTGCTCGCCGGCGGCAAAGTCTTTGGTTCCTCTGGAAGGTAACGACCAGCGCGAGATCGGCGGGAGCCTGGATCGGCCCCACCGATCTCGCGCAGTCGTGCTAAAGGGCTGAGGCCTGGATCAACGCCTGCACCGCCGGGTCGATCGCGACGTGATCGACGCCGGTGACCGGGTCGATGACCAGCGAGTCCTTCGCCGGGTCCGCGTGGGTGATCCGGACGAAGGCAGCGAGGCCGCTGACGTCAACAGCATTCCCGTTCGCATTCGCGGCGATCGAGTCGTCGCCTTTCGTGCCCGCCACCGTCACGGTGTCGGCCTGGTCGTCGCCGGTCGAGCCACCGAGTGCACCGGCGAGATCGACATCGACGCGCCTGAGATCCGTCCCGGTCATGTCAGTGACCGTGACCGAGTCCGTCCCGCCGAGGGCATTGACGTCGATCGCCTCGACGTCGTTGAGGTCCATGACGATGCCGCCGAGGTTGCGCGTGAACGACACCCGGCCGAAGTTGGCGGTCGCGGCCATGATCTCGTTGCCATCGGCCCCGTTGAAGACCATCGTGTCCGAGCCCTTTGCCGCCTTCGATGACGTCCGAGCCGTCACCCGGATCCCAGACGAAGGTGTCGTCACCCTGGCCAAGGAACGCCGTGTCGGCGCCACCGTTACCGTCGATGACGTCGTCGCCGCGACCACCGACCAGGACCTCGTTGCCACTCCCGCCGATGAGCGTGTCATCGCCGTTCCCCCCGTCGATCCGCGTCGCGATGGTGGTCGTGAACGCGCCGTTGACCTGGTCGATCCGGACGGTGTCGTTGCCGTTGCCGGCCTCGACATCGATGGCGCGGAACGTGTTGAGGTCGAACGAAGCGTCGGCTGAACCGTTATCGCCGACGTCGACCTGGAGCTGGGTTCGATCGACCGGACTCACCCGAAGCGCGATGCGGTCCGAATGCGGGGAACCCTGGATGTGCAGCGTGCCGTCAGCCACCGTCGCCGTGAATGACGGCGCGGCCGCGGCGACAGGCGCCGCCGCGATCGAGGTGACGAGGGCGGCCAGCGCGACGCCGCCCAGCAATGGATTCCTGGTCATGTCTCTACTCCTGCCTTCGCTTCCGCTTCGAGTCTGCGGCCGCAAATGACCGGATCGGGGAAGACCGTGCCAAGGCCATACGCAGGTCTGGCCCTGGCAGGTTTCAGCGGATGGTCGGCGGGTTCCGAGCGGACCTACTCGGGCAGCTCCAGGAGGGCGAGGAGCTTGCGCAGGAGGCCTTCGAGCTGGTCGACCTCGGCACGATCGAGCCGTTCGAGGAGCTGCCGATCGCTGATCGCGAGGGCGGCGACCGCCTCATCGACGACGTCGCGCCCTTCATCCGTCAGCTCGATGATCACGCCCCGGCGATCGTCGGGGTCGTCGAGTCGACGCACGAGGCCTCGACGCTCGAGTCGGTCGATCCGGCTCGTGATGCCCGCCGACGACAGCATCAGGCCCTTCGCGAGACGTGTCGGGGACAGGCGAAAGGGCGGTCCTGAGATGCGCAGGGCGCTCAGCGCACCGACCTCGCCGCGACTGAGCCCGAAGCGGCCGAAGACCTCCTCCTGCCGGCGTTCGAGGAGTGGTCCGATCCGGCTCAGGCGCGCCGTCACCTGCAGCGCTCCGACGCCGAGGTCGGGGCGCGCCTCGCCCCAGCCACTGAGAACTCGATCCGTCGTGTCGTCAGCCATGTTCGCATCGTAGTGTAACACAAACCTTTACATTAGTATCTTACTCGTGAGATACTTATCTCAGTCCTAGAGAGTATCCCAGGGGTGAGTTCGATGGCGATCGACGGTTTCGCGCTTGACGCGCTTCCAGACCCAGACGGCGACCGACGGACCGACGCAGACCTTGTGCGCCAGCTCATCGAGGGATCACACGATGCCCTCGCAGGCCTCTACGACAGGCACGCCTCAGCGGTCTTTGCGACCGCCATGCGAGTGAGCCGGGATCGCGGGATCGCCGCGGAGGTCGTCCAGGAGACATTCCTCGCCCTGTGGAACCGCGCCGAGCTCTTCGACCCGTCGCGCGGCGCCCTGCCCACGTGGTTGCAGGCGATCGCTCGGAACCGGGCGATCGATCGCCTCCGCTCCGCCGGCCGGGAACGAGCCGCCTCCTTCTCGTCGTTCGGTCGTGGGGAGGCAGACGAAGGGTCGACCGTCGAATGGCTCACGTCATCTGGTGAGCTGATCGGTTCCGCCGGGCCGGAGTCCGGACCCGAGATGGCGCTGGCGGAGAAGGAGACTCGAGAATCGATCAAGGACGCGCTCGCCTCCCTCGCGCCCTTGGAACGACGCGTGATCGAGCTCGCCTATGACGCCGGCCTGTCGCAATCCGAGATCGCGGCACAGCTGGGCTGGCCGATGGGGACGGTCAAGACCAGAACGAGACGGGCGCTCCGTCACCTCCGAGACCAGCTCGAGGGGTCGAAGATGGGTACGGGGACGCACCAGACGACACTGGGGCCGGCCCGGAGTGGCGGCCGGGCCTGGCATCCCGCGGTGCGTGCGGTGCGTTCTGCCTCGACCACGACGCCATGCATCAGCCCATGCTGAGGTGACGGCGACCTGAACCCGTCGGGCGCCCGATGGCCGGGCGGCTGGTTGGGCGTGATCCAGGGCCTGGAAAGGGAGCCTGCGCGCCCACCCAGCGGGCGCGCAGGACAGGGACGGTCAGAAGCCGCAGAAGCCAGAGGCGGGCTCGTCGATCCGGGTCGGGGCGCCGAGCGGCAGGAACCTGGTCACGATGACGACCACGTCCGTGGTGCCCTCGTTGCGCCCGACGTGGACGTCCGTGCCGTCGTCGATCAGGGCGTCACCGGCGTGCTTCACGTCCGGTGTGCAGGTCGGGTCATCACCGTGATAGAAGGTGATCGTCCCCGACTTCACGATGATCAGGCTCGGGCCGGGGTGGCTGTGCCATCCGAACGTGCCGCCGGGGACCACCGTGTTCTGGACGACCGAGACGCTGGATTCACCCTTGATCTGGAGCTTGGTCATCCAGTCGCCGTTCTTGACGTGGACGTTCACCGGGTCGAGGGTGCCGTTCGCGATCGGCGTGCTGGTCAGGCCGACGGCCGGCGTCGCGAGGGCGACCCCGCCGATGATCACGACGGCGGCCAACGCGATGGGCATGGCGAAGAAGAGTCGAGGTACGCATGGGAGGGCTCCTTTCAGGAGGGGCTGGGTGTCGGTGTCGCGGCTGCGAGGTGGAGGGAATCGAGGACGCCCCGGACTTCGGCCTTGGTGGCCGCGGTCTGGCCCGGTGGTTCCGGCGCGTCGATCACGAGGCGCTGCCCGGCGACGTCCAGGATCCAGAGCGTGTCGCGCTCGCCTGCGGCCATGCCGTAGGTGGCCCCCAGGGGGTAATCCCAGATCCGCATGTCGCCCTCCGGCGACAGGGTGCACCCGGCCAGGCTCGCGGGTGCGGTCAACGTGAGCTGCTTCCCGTGGAAGCCATCGATCGTGATGTCGGTCGGCGCGGTGGTCTGGATGTTCGGCAGGCTCGCCAGCGCATTTGCCAGGTCGTCGACCGACGATCCCGGCCGCGGGGCGATGGGCCCCTTGCTGTAGTCGCACGGATCGGCGTAGACGGTGTCGAAGATCGAGAAGCTGACGGCCGTCGGCCCGGAGGCCTGGCCGAGGTTCATGAGATACGGGCCGCCCATGTTCCCCTCCCAACCGTCGGGCAACGTGAACGTGACCCGGGCCAGGAATGGGTCGTCCGTGACGTAGGTGCCGGCCGCCAGGGTGGCGGGGTCGCCGACGGTCAGCGGGGACGCGATCGGCGTTGGCAACGGAGTGGGAGTCGGCGACGGCGGTGGGCCCACGAGGCCTCCGCCAAAGCCTCCCCCGGGGAGGAGTGAGAGCCCGATGACGCTGGCCAGCACGACGGCCGCCAGACCAGCCACCAGGCGGAGTGGATTGCCCATGGATGGGAACCTCCGCGCCGGCCACCGGGAGCGGCGCTGTCGAGTCACATGGATCTGGTCGAGCGCGGACTGCACGGCGCGGTCGGAGATCTGGTCCGGGCCGTCGTCGAGCCAGGCTCGCGCCGTCCGTTCGAACTCGCTATCCGTC
This sequence comes from uncultured Chloroflexia bacterium, assembly GCA_963720495.1. Classification (GTDB taxonomy): domain Bacteria; phylum Chloroflexota; class Limnocylindria; order Limnocylindrales; family CSP1-4; genus SPCO01. Next base: position 456,140 of record CAVRFU010000006.1, on the reverse strand, counting down.
ATGCCATCCGCTCCCGAGAGGCAGGGGTCGTCGTTCGGGCATCAGCCTCCAGGGCAGCCCGAAGCGTCGAGGTGGCGTATCGAAGCCTCGACTTGACCGTGCCGGTCGGCACGTCAAGCGTCTCGGCGATCTCGCCGAGCGACAAGCCGAGGTAGTGATGGAGGACGAAGGCGGCGCGTTGCTCCGTCGGCAGCCGGCGGAACCCGCGCTCGAGGGCGTCGCGCGTCGCGACGTCCTGGGCGGCGTCCGGTGTCGATGGCCCCTCGATCGTCAGGGCCACGACGTTGGAAGACCACTTGGTCGCCCGCTTCGCTTCCGCATAGCAGGCATTGACCAGGATCCGGTGGATCCAGGCTTCGAAGCGTTCGGATTCGCGGAGGCCCGGGAGCTCTGTCCAGGCCGTCACGAGGGTTTGCTGCACGGCGTCCTCGGCCCGTCCGACATCGCGCAGGATCCGATGCGCGATCCGGAACAGCCGGTCAGCCGAGCCGCGGGCGATCGAGGCAAACGCCTCCTCGTCCCCAGACCGCGCTGCCTCGACGAGGGCTCGGTCCATCCATCCGGCTCCGTGGTTCGCGCCTCCCTGGGTGGGACGCGTCAACCACTATGAGCGCGGCCCGCGGGCCGTGGGGGTCAAAATCACTTGGCGATCTCCCAGATGTGGCCGCCGGGGTCGCGGAAGCTGGCCGTGCGGATGCCCCAGGGCCGGTCCATCGGGCCGTTCAGCAGCTCCACGCCGCGTGCCTTCAGGACCTCGCACATGGCGTCGACGTCGTCCACGCCGACCGTGAACTGGAACCGCGATCCGGCCTCGGGCGAGGCGACCGCGGCCGGCGCGATGAGCGCGGGCGCCTCCGAGATCGCCAGCAGGTTGATCACCGTGTCGCCGAACTTGAACACGGCCGAGTTCTCGTCCTCGAAGAAGACCGGCAGGTCGAAGACCTCCTGGTAGAAGCTCTTCGCCGCCGCGAGGTCCTCGACGAACAGCGTGATCGCGTCGATGTTCCTTGCCCACGTGGTCATGCGGTCCCCTCCTGTGTCGATGCCCTGATCTCGTCTGCGCGCTCGCGGAGGCGTCTCGCCGCCGACATGGAGCGAGGCGTGACGTTGCCGGCCGGCGTCATGAGCATCCAGTCGGTCAGGAGCTCGATCGGGCGATCGGCGCGTTCGCCCTCCCGGAGGTCGACGGCGAACGGGCGGTTCGCGAGCGTGGCGTCGAGCGTGTCGTCGCCGAAGCCGTGGACCTCGAACCAGAGGTGCTCCTTCCCGCCGTCGCCCGTCGGATAGCCGAGCTTGGCGATGGTGACGACCTGGAATTCGGCGAACTCGGCTGCCATGGCACGCAAGACCCCGAGTGTCGCCCTGGCCCGTTCCGCCATGAGCTCCGTCATCGATGTCGGGACGTACATGACGAACTGCCCGGGCGGGGGCCGGCGGGCGAACCGGAGCGGCTCGGGCCGATCGCCACGCCCGAACCCGAGCAGCTTCCGCCCGCCCGGTTCGCAGAGCACCGACCGGCGTTCGGCGTGGTCGGCGGCGTCCCGGAAGGCGGCGAAGGACGGGTCGGCATCGCGCATGAAGCGGCCGGCGGGCACGAATTGCGCCTCACCGTGCGGGTGCCCGAAGGTGAACCGATCCTGGTCGTCGGCGACGTCACCGAGCAGGATCATCGAGGCGACGGCGCGAAGCATCTCGCCAGATTGAGCCGCGAACTCCGGGTGCGGCGCGACGACGTCGACGTCGAAGACTCCGAGCTCGCCCAGCCCGTGGCTGTGGAGCCAGCCCGGCTTGTCGACATCGTCCTCGAAGACCGCGTGCAGGCAATACAGCGCCTCGACATCGAGGTCGGCGTCGTGGCTCAGCTCGTCCGCGAGGGCATCGCGCGACCAGGGTAGCTGCGAGGCCGTGTCGAGGACCATGACGCCGTCCTCACCCATCACGTCGCGCGCGATGCGCAGGAGCGTCTTGCGGTCCCGAAGGATGTTCCGTCGCTTGGCCGGCACCTGGAGCTGGACGCTGGCCGTCGACTCGCGGCCCGCCGCCATCTCCGCGTCAGTCAGGTTGTTCGCGAACTCGATGAACCCGGCGAGAGGCGGCGCGGCGCGATCACACCAGAGGTCGGCGGTCCCCAGGTCCGGGTGCTCGAGGCGGAGTGCCCACAACACGTCATCGGCTCGTCGCTCCGTGAGCTGATAGCCGGCGTCGCGCAGGCGGCCGAAGGCCTCGGCCGGTGGCGGCGCGCCGCCCGGGAAGTAGATCGCCGCGAGGCCCGGCTGGTCGCGCTCGAGGAATCGGAGCATGCCGGGAGGATAAAGGGGCCGGCCGGATGGATTCCCGGCATTCCCAGATTCGGCGCGGATCGCGGTTGCAAACCAGCCATCACCGTGGCAGACTGAGATAGTAGTGATTATTTCAGTAATGAGGACTACGCCGATGACGTCACTCGATCGCATCCCGTCCCCGACCTACGCCGGTCTGGCCGCTGACGAATCCGGGAGGCCGGACGGCCGCCCGCCGATCGTGCTGTTGCATGGTTTGACCTTCGATCGGACGATGTGGCGACCCGCCCTGGCCGAGCTGCAGGCGATCGATCCCGGACGGCGTGCGATCGCGCTCGACCTCCCGGGCCACGGCGAGTCGCCGGATGCCTCCACCTACCTGCTCGAGGCGACGGTCGATCGTGTGCACGACGCGACCGTCGAGGCCGGCCTTGAAGATCCCATCCTTGTCGGGCACTCGGCCAGCGCCGCGACCGTGGCCATGTACGCGACCCGTCACCCGACACGTGGGATCGTCCTCGTCGAAGGCGGCTTCCTCGTCGCCCCGTTCGCGGCCATGCTCCGATCGATGGAGCCGGTGCTTCGCGGACCCGGCTTCGCGGCCGCCTGGTCGCAGATCTCCGGGTATGCATTCAGGCTCGACGAGGTCCCCGCAGATGTCCGGTCGTTCGTCGAGATGACGAGCCGGCCACGACAGGATGTGGTCCTCGGCTATTGGCAGGACCTCCTCGATCGAACGCCCTCCGAGCTGCAGGCGTGGGCAGACCAGGGAGCGGCCACGCTCCAGCGGTCCGGCATGCCGGTCACGTCGCTTGTCGGACAGGATCCGTCCGCAGAAGAGACAGCATGGCTGGAGGCGAACCTGCCCGACGCTCGAACGCTCGTCTGGCCCGGTAGCGGTCATTTCCCCCACCTGGCGCACCCGCGTGCATTCGCGGAGCTCCTGGCCACGACCGCCGTTCCGGCCGAGTCCGTCGCAGCACCAGTCGGTCGCTGACGGCTCGTGGAGCCCGCATGAGGCCGGGCTCAGTCCGTTTGGACCCGCGGCGATGTCGCGATGAAGGCTGCGACGACCTGCCGCAGGCCCTGCCCGGAGGTGAGGCTGCTGCGGCCCTCGGCGTAGGCAGCCCTCAGCCCATCGGTGAGGGCTGACGTCAGCTCTGCGAGCTGGATCGCCGAGAGCGGCAGGACGACCCCGACAGATGCCGCGAATCGTTCGATGTGAGCCGCGATGATCTCCCGGCAGCGACGCTCGGATTCGGCGAGCTCCGCCCAGGCGACCGGGTCTGCGGCGGCATGCACGCGAAACTCGAATAGGAGCCTCCACCAGCCGGGCGGCACGGAGTCCTCGGCTGCGGCGAGGCGGTCGAGCTCACGAGCGATCCGCCCGTCCACCGACTCCGGCGACCCGGGGGCAGCACCGCCATCGTCCGGCAAGGCCTCGGCGAGGGCAGCCTCCACACGTCGCAGCCGGTCGCGCATGACGGCAAAGAGCAGGTCGTCCTTGCTGGCGAAGTTGGAGTAGACGGCTCCGATGGTGTAGCCCGCGCGATCGGCCACGTCCGCCAGCGACGACTGGAGAAATCCCTCCTCGCAGAAGACCTCGGCGGCGGCGTCGATCAAGCGACTTCGCGTCAGCGATCGGGCCTCGACGCGAGTCAGGCGCCTGGGGTTGCGCGCGGCGACGGTTTTCACATTCGGATTATGACGCGTATCCGGTCGCGACGGTCAGGCTACTCGATCTTCGTCGACTCCATGATCCAGTTGACCTCCCACGTCGCGCCGTCGTCCGTCGAGAAGGCCTGTTCCCAGCGGCACGTCGTCGCCGTGATGTCCGACCACAGGAAACGCACGAGGATCGGCCGGCCGTCGAAGGTGTCCGGCGCGATGAACGTGCCGATCCCGTCCTTGAAACCCCCGACGACCGGCGGGTCGAGACGCCCCGGGCTGCGCCCGTCGAGCCACCAGATCGACCACTGGTCGGCGACCGGGTCGTAGGTTCGAAGCGAGATCGCGCGGTACTCGACCGTTCGGCAGGTCGACCACGTTGTCGTCGATGTTGCCGGCGCCGCCGAGGATCGGCCAGGCGTGCGAGGTGCCTTCGAACTCCTCCCACTCGTCGCTCCCGGCGAGCCGTTTGGTCAGCCGGCGGTTATGGATCCGCCACGTGCCCATGTAGAAGTCGAAGTCGTGGACCGCGGCTCCTGGCTCCATGGTTCCTCCCCTCCTCGCTCGTCGACCGATGCACCGATGGTAGTCGGACACGCGCGTCGAAACGGAGCCACCGACGACCGAGTCCTGACCGGACCTGTCATGCTCGGGACGGCCGGACACGCGCCACGGCCCCTCAGGATCGCGTCGGCCAGGGAGGCTCCAGCATGGACTTCAACAGCATCCTCATCGGCTCCGAGAACCCGGAGGGCCTGGTCGAGTACTACACGAAGGTGCTCGGCGCGCCGACCTTCTCGGACGGTGGGTATTCGGGCTGGCAGATCGGGTCGGGCTGGGTGACGGTCGGGCCGCACTCCGAGGTCAAGGGCACGAACCCGTCGCCGGGCCGGATCATCTGGAACATCGAGACCGACGACGTCAAGGGCGACTTCGAGCGGATGAAGGCCGCCGGGGCGATCGTCGTCGCGGAGCCCTATGCATTCGATCCCGGCGACGATGCAGCGATCTCGACCACGGCCATCGCGACCCTCGCCGACCCGGACGGCAACTACTTCCAGCTGATGAGCCCGATCCAGATGTAGGTGGCCTTGCGGCTGCCTACTCGACCGGCTCAGGTGTCGGGAACCGGTACGAGCCGTCGAGCACCTCGGGGCGCGGCCGGTACATCCGAACGACGTAATTCCAGCCGTCCATGATCGGGATGCAGTTGGGGCGCCCGTCCTCGCAGCCGCCGAAATGCACGGTCACGGAGCCATCCGGATCCTTCTGGCCGGACACGCTGTTGATGTTGTACACGCCGCGGTCGTTCGGCTCGAAGAAGCCGGCTGCGTTGTAGACGCTGACCGACCAGAAGGCATCAACGGGGACGTCGCGGGCCGTCAGCCGGAATGCCGTCGCCGGGAAGCCCGCCGGGCCAGCGGTGTAGAACGCCTCGGTCTCCGGAAGGCCACCCCACCCAGCCGCGGTTCCGATCAGATGCTTGGCGGGATCGACGTCTTCGCGCCGGCCGAAGGTGTCGGTCGCGATGAACCCGGCTTTGGCTCGATCGAGCAGCATCTGCCGTGTCGCATCCAGGCTCGCTGTCTCGAAGTCGCCACCGACGAAGGCGTTCGCGGAATCGGCCTCGATCACGAGCTGGTCCTGCACCTTCACCGCTGCCGCCAGGTCCGCGGGATCTGCCGCATCGGCGAGCACACGCGCCGCAACCAGCACGTACGGCGTGTCGAAGTCGGCCTCGCTGATCTCATGCCGCCCGGGCCGATGGAAGACGCCGTTGATGTAGTGGTCCTCGTTGACGACCATGACCGAGAGGTAGCGCTCGCCGGCGTCCGGGATCGTCACGACAGCGCCCTTGGTGATGTCCACCACGGCGATGCTGTACAGCGTGTCGCGGTTCGAGCGGATGACCGTCTGGTGGTCGATCGCTACGGGGACGCGATCGTGATTCCAGCGGTTGATCCCGCCGGCGTCGTCCTGAAGCGCGGCGAACATCCGGTCCGTCTCGGCGCGGGCGAAGTTGTCCTCGGTCACGGGGATGGACATGTGGGTGGCCTCCGGCTGGATCCATCGATCGAGCCGGGATCCCCCAGGCCCGCTGCCGGCCAACGATAGCGCGGCCGGTGCCTGTCACGCCCCCGGGGCCGAGCACGATCCGCAATGTCCGGTTCGAGCCGATGCGTATCCTCGACCGGAGACGCAAGGAGGCCCGCGATGACCACGATCGATTGGACGTCCGAGGCGAGCGGCACCGGCCAGTACGCCGACGTCAACGGAATCAACCTCTACTACGAGGTCCACGGCGCCGGCCGGCCGCTCGTCCTGCTGCACGGCGGGCTGGGCTCGGGCGAGATGATGGGGCCGGCCCTGCCGGCTCTGACCGCCGCGGGCCACCAGGTCATCCTTCCCGACCTCCAGGGCCACGGCCGGACGGCCGACATCGACCGGCCGATCGACGTCCAGCTCATGGCCGACGACATCGGTGCGCTGATCACGCACCTCGGGCTCGAGAAGCCGGACGTCGTCGGCTACTCGCTCGGTGGCGGCGTCTCGTTCTTCACGGCGGTCAAGCACCCGGACCAGGTCCGCAGGATGGTGATGGTCTCGACCAACGTGAGGCGCAGCGCGATCTACCCGGAGATGCTCGCCCAGCAGGGCCTCGGGCCCGAGGCGGCGGAGTTCATGAAGGACACGCCGATGTACAGGCTCTACCACCGGGTCGCGCCGCGGCCCGAGGACTTCGGCCGGCTCCTCGGGAAGATGGGCGCGTCGATGGCCAAGGACTTCGATTTCAGCGACGCGGTCCGGGAGTTGACCGTGCCCACCCTCTTCGCCTGCGCCGATGCCGACATGTTCCCGCCCAGCCACGCGGTCGAGGTCTTCGGGCTGCTCGGCGGCGGACAGCGCGACGGCGGCTGGATGGGCGAGGGCCGGCCGGCCGGCGGTCACGCGTTGGCGATCGTGCCCGGTGCGACCCACTACGACGTCTTCGCGTCGCCGGTCCTGACCGCGGCCATCCTCGCATTCCTGGACGCGCCGGAACGCTAGCGGCCGATCGGGACGTCGCCGTCGATCAGCGCCTGGCGAGGGTCGACACCGAATCATCGATGAGCGTCGCGAAGCCCTCCGCGGCCTCGGGTCCGGATGCCTGGATCACCAGCGTCCGTCCATCATCGAGGAGGATGACGTAGTCGATCGACCGCGCCGGGACTGAACCAGCCGGCGCGTCGGACGACACGGGATGGGTGGTCACGATGCGTTCGCCCTCGCCGAACCCGAACGTGACATGGTGCTGTTCGCGGGACGACGCCGGCGAGATCGCCGCCGCGAGCTTGTCCACACGTGCCACCGCGGCGTCGAGCGACGCGTCGCCCGAATCGACCTCGAAGACGATCGTTCCCGTCCAGGGCGCGAAGCCGGATGGGCCCGATGCGACGAGCCGCGCGGCACCCGAATCGAGCTCCTTGAGGTGGTAGGCGTAGAGCGCCTGCTCTTTGGCCGGCGCGCTGTCACGCAGCGAGACGAGCAGACCGCGATAAACGTCGAGCGGGATGGTCGCCCAGTCGACCGGCAGTGACAGCGCCAGATCCGGATCGTCGATGGTCGCCCGCTCGAACACGAGCGGCGACCCGGGCGTCGGGGCGGGCGCCGCGGGCGATGCGGTCGGGCGAGTCTCCGGGCCGCCCAGAAGCGCCAACCACGCCGCGGGGATCTGGCACCCGGTGGCGACGATCGCGACCACGAGCAGCAGGGCCGGCAACCGCCAGGGTCTGCGCCGCATGTTCGTCCCTCTGGATGGCTAGGCCTGTTCGCGACCGTGACCGCAGCGGCCCGCAAGGTAGTCGTCGATGAGAGCGGGTGTCAATGTCGGGCGTGCGCCCGCGCATCCGATCACTGCCCGGAAAGCTGCCGTTCGATCCGTGCCGCGGCGAGGTCGGCGGCGGCCCCGATGATCGGCTTCGCCTCTGGCGCGATCTCGTCGTCGTGGGCCAACGCCAGGACGCCGAGCACACGCGGCGTCCGTCCGCGCGTGACGATCAACGGGAGGTGGCTGCGGAGCCTCGGCCCGCCCGGGTTCATCGGCGCGACGTCGTACGTCGGCGCGGTCGCCTCGAACGTCATCGTGACCGGGTGGGTCGGCCGTTGCATCGCCTCGGCGAGACCGGCCGCCGCGGCGGCGTCGAGCCCGTACGACGCGACGATCTCGAGCCCGTTCCCCGATCCATCCCGGACGACGATCGCGCGCCGACGCGATGCCGAGCGGCCGGGCGACCGCGTCGAGCAGCGTCCGTAGTCCGAGCGCCAGGTCGTCCCCGTGCGCGAGCGCAGCGGCGCCGGCGACAAGGGCCGCGCGCGCCGCGACATCGGTCGAGTTCCCGGAGGCCATGGCGGCATCATAGGTCTTGTTCCCCGACATCCGACCCCTATTCCGCCTGGAGCACCGGCGCGATCCGGGCCCGCGCGGCCCGCTGCGCGGGCAGGTAGGCACCGACCGCCGCGATCGCGAGGCCGCTCAGCGGCCAACCCGACGATCGCCGCCGGCGCGAACACGGCCAACGTGCTCTCCGGGACGCGCGTCCCCGCCGCGACCTGGCCCATGTAGGCGAGGACGGCTCGCTGGAACACGACGCCCAACGGCACGCCGAGCAGGCCGGCCAGGACGGCGACGGGAACCACCGACGAGATGACCATCACGACGACCTGCCGCGGCGCCATCCCGAGCGCCTTCAGGACCGCCATCTCGCGGGTCCGCTGCCGCGTCTCCAGCAGGACCGTGTCGAAGACGCCACCGAGCGAGATCACGACGAGCACGATCCCCATGAAGGTGATGACCGACAGGAAGAGCGCGAAGCTCGTGTCGACGCCTCGATCGTCGACAGCACGTCCACCGCGACCTGACCATCCGGTCGCGGTCCTGAGCGAGGTCGCATAGGTGGCCGGTGACGTGCCGGGCGCCGGCTGGACCTCCCAGCGGGTCGGTCCCGCGCCGGGATCGAGGACCGCGAGGTCGGCCCAGGCGCCGCGCAGGACGAGGTGGTCGCTCGACTCCTCGACGGTGTCGAAGATCTCGCCGACGAGCCGGACGCTGACCGACCGCCCGCCGCTCGAGACGTCGATCGTGTCGCCGAGATGCAGCCCGGTCTGCGTGAACACGGCCGTCGGGGCGACGACTTCGCCGGCTCCGGTGAACCATCGCCCGGCGATGAGCTCGTAGCCGATCCAGCTCGCATCGCCGTCGTAGCCGACGAACGGGATCGAGGGGAGCCCTCGGACGCTGGTCGTCACCCCGCCGAGGGCCACGGATCGACCGGTCCCGGGCTGCGCGGCGATCGTGGCGGTCAGCGCCGCGGCGTTCGCCGCCGGGTCCAGCGAGCTCCACTCTCACCGGACTCGCCAGCCCGCGATCGAGCTGGTCCATGACCCGCAGGAGCGAGAGGTTCATGCCGATCGCGAAGGTCACCGCAGCGACGCCGACGACGCAGGGCACCCAGGGTCATCGTGGCCCGGACCGGGTGGGCGACGCCGGCCGCGACGCCGAGGCGCGCGGGCACGGCGATCGGGCAGTCGGAGTCCGAGCCGTCGCAGGCGACCGCCGTCGCCGACGCGGGACGGTGCGCTGCCCCGCGTCCGATCGCGGCGACCGGCGCTGAGCCGTCCGGCATTGACCGCCGGCACGATCGCCGCCAGCAGCGCGACGGCGATGCTGACCGACCAGGACGAGCGACGACGACCGATGGCGACAACGCGAACGCGGCCGGCAGCCCGAACGACTGCGCGGTCTGCTCGACCATCGGTTGACTCGACGATCGTGCCGACGATCACGCCGGCGACGGCACCGATCGTCACGGGCACGAGGATCTGGGCCGACGAGGATGGTCGTCACCTGGACGGGCGTGAACCCGACGGCCTTCATGACCCCGATGTCGCGATAGCTCGTCAGGACGATGCCGCTGACGACGTTGGCGATGGTGAACGCGGCTGCGAGGAGCGCGAAGACCGAGAACGCGAGCAGGATCGGGACGTACAGCTGGGCGATCGTGTTGACGTCCGCCTTCGTCGTCGAGATAGGTCGTCGACGTCACCACGGCGTCCGCCGGGAGGCTCGACGGTGATGCGCGCCGACCGCTGCCGCGAGGTCGGCGGCGGTGCTCGATGGATCGACGCGATAGAGCATCTCCTGAGCGGGTTTCGTGTCGGGGGTCAGCGCCGCAAGATCGGTGGGGCTCATCCAGGCGGCGACGTCCGGGGTGCTGACCGACGCGGCGATGCCGACCACCGTGAGTGTCCGTGCCGGCTCCGGCGCGGCGCCGCCCTGGCCCTGCGCCGGGCGGCACGAGGGCCGGGCCGCCGGGCGCCGCGCTCTCGGCTCCCTTGCCTCCGAACGCCGGCTGTGGATAGAGCGGCACCGACCCACCGATCCCGGTGCCGAGCAGCGCGGCCGTGTCCTGGTCGAGGACGATCTCGCCGGGCGCCTGCCACCAGCGTCCGGCCGTGATGGTCACCCGGTCGATCGTGTCGTCCGGCGTGGGCCGTCCGGACACGACCTGGTTGCCGATCAGGTCGTGCTTTCCCGCCACGCCGGCGCGCGTGACGGGCCACGGACCGGCGCTGGACGTGACACCGCTGGCGGTCGTCGTCGCCGCGAGCTGGGCATCGCTGACGGCGGCGTCGTAGTCGATCACGAGATGCGCCCCGTTCGCCGCCGCGAAGGCGTGGTCGAACGGCTCGTTCGTCTCGACGAGGATGCTCAGCGCGAGGGTCGCGGCGCCGGCGCCGAGGAACAGGACGACCGCGAGGACGATGGTCTGCAGCCGCCGCCGGCGGAGATCGGCGACGGTCTTGGACGCTACGGCTCCCATCACGCCACCATCCGGGCGGCCCGGTCGCCGGTGATCGCGCCATCGACGAGATGGACGATCCGATGCGCGCGGCCCTGGGCGAGCTGCTCGTCGTGGGTCACCAGCAGGATCGTCTGGCCCCGCCGATTGAGATCCTCGAGGAGGGCCAGCGCGTTCTCGCCATTTCGTCGGTCGAGCGCGCCGGTCGGTTCGTCGGCGAGGAGGACGGCCGGTCGGTTCACGATCGCGCGGGCGATGGCCACGCGCTGGCGTTCTCCGCCGCTGAGCGTGGACGGGAAGTGCCGCGCCTTGTCGGCCAGGCCCGAGCTGGCCGAGGAGCTCGTCGACGCGCTCGCGCGCCACGGCTCGGGAGGTACCCGCCAGGAGAGCGGCCACGCCGATGTTGTCGGCGACGCTCAGGTCGTCGAGCAGGTGGAAGAACTGGAAGACGAACCCGACGTTCGTGCGCCGGAACTGCGCTGCTCCGGTCTCGCTCAGTCGGTCCACGCGGACCCCCGCAACCTCGATCTCGCCCCGCGTCGGGCGGTCGAGACCACCGATCAGGTTGAGCAGCGTCGACTTGCCGCCGCCGGACGGACCCATGATCGCGGTGATCCGGCCCGGTTCGATGTCCAGGTCGACGACGTCGAGAGCGGGTTGCGAGCGAGTCGTCGTAGCGCTTGGTGACGCCATTGAGACGGATCAGCGCTGCATCGGGACCTCCTCGAGCTGGGATCGTTCGAGGCTCGGCTGCGTGGAGGTCGCCGACCGGTCATCGGCCGCCGGGCGGGAACCGCCTCACCCGATCGGACGGGACATGCGCCGATCTCCACCGTTCGGATGAGCCGGCCTGGCCCGCGGGACGGATGGATCTCGCGGCGGGCCGACGTACAGTGGACCGGATGGCCGACACCCAGGATCGCCTGCCAGCCGACGACGGACAGCCCACCGCGCTGCTGCTCGAATGGCTCTATGCGCTCGGCCCCGTCGTCGTGCTCACCCTGGTCGCCCTGCTGACCTCGGATGACCGAAGGTCCAGCGAGATCGGCGCCGACGATCGTCCTCGTCGTCCTGCCCCTGGCCGTCCGGCGGGTCTGGCCGCTGCCGATCATCGTGATCGTGTCGTCGGCCGCGCTCCTGACGCGCACGCACTCGCCGTGCTCCCGGATCCAGGTCTCGCCGTCGGTCTGGCCAGCTTCACGTGCCGGCGAGCGGGCCGGCGACCGGACGCGCTCGGCGTTGGTCGTCATCATCGTGGCCTGCTTGATGGCCGATCGGCTTCCTCGCCCAGGATGCCAACCCCATCGAGGGCGCGGTCCTGCCGTTCGTCGTCCTCGTGCCGACCTGGCTCCTGGGCGACCTGCGTCCGGGCGCGGCGGGTCGACGCCGAGCGTCGCGCCGAGGCCGTCGAACGGTCCATCCGCGAGCGCGAGGACCGTCTGCGCGCCGACGGCGGCCGAGGAACGTCGGCACGTCGCCCGCGAGCTGCACGATGTCGTCGCCCACGCCGTCAGCGTCATGGTCATCCAGGCCGGCGCGGCCCGTCAGGTCATGCGCACGTCGCCCGAGCAGGCCGAGACAGTCGATGCTCGCCGTCGAAGTCGACCGGGCGGGACGCGATGACCGAGCTGCGGCGGTTCCTGGGCGCGCTCGAGCGACGACGGACGAGGCGGCCGGGATCGCGCCGCAGCCCGGGATCGACGCGCTGCCGACCCTGCGTCGATCGGGTCCGGGAGGCGGGTCTTGCCGCGTCGTTCGAGGTGGACGGTGCGCCTCGGGTCGTATCCCGCATCCCTCGACATGACGGTCTATCGGATCGTCCAGGAGGCGCTGACCAACGCGCTTCGCTACGCGCGCCAGGCTGCCACCCTCGTCCGGCTTGAGCTGGGAGCCCGACCAGCTCCGCGTCGAGATCCTCGACGATGGGCCGGCCACCGCCGAGGGCGAAGGGAGCGGCCGGGGGCTGGTCGGCATGCGAGAGCGAGCGTCGCTCGTCGGCGGTCGGTTGGAGGCGGGTCCGCGGGCTCGGCGGCGGGTACGCGGTCCGGGCCTGGCTCCCGCTCGAGCCGCGCTCCGACGCCGAGACTCCGATGATGCCGTGAACGGCCGACGACCTTCGCGTCCTGATCGCCGACGACCAGGTCCTGGTCCGGGCCGGGTTCCGCATGATCCTCGAGGCGCAACCGGATATCGAGGTCGTCGCCGAGGCAGCCGACGGCGAGGCGGCGGTCCGATCTGACGCGGCGCCACCGACCCGACGTGGTCCTGATGGACATCCGGATGCCGGGTCTCGATGGGCTCGAGGCGACGCGACGCCTGCTGCGACCGATCCACCGGCGACCGGCGACCGCGGGCGGCCGCCGCCGAGGATCGTGATCCTGACGACCTTCGACCTCGACGAATACGTCTATGCCGCCCTTCAGGCTGGCGCCTCGGGCTTCCTGCTCAAGGACGTCTCGCCAGAGCATCTCGTCGGCGCGGTGCGAACCGTCGCGATCGGCGATGCGCTCCTGTCCCATCGATCACGCGCCGCCTCGTCGAGCGCTACGCGACAGCCGCAGGCCGCTGCCCGGCTGCCGCCCCGGAGGCGCTGGCGCGCCTGACCGCGCGCGAGACCGAGGTCTTCAGGCTCCTCGCCCGCGGCATGAGCAACGCGGAGATCGCCGAGACGCTCGTCGTCAGCGAGGCCACCGTCAAGACGCACGTCGCGGGGATCCTGGCCAAGCTCGAGCTGCGCAATCGGGCCCAGGCGGTCGTCCTCGCCTACGAATCGGGCATCGTCCGGGCCGGCGCAGGATCGGTCTGAGGATCCTGATCCGCGGGCGGACGGTCGGTCACGGCGACGAACCCGATCCGCCGCGTCCGAAGAGCCCCGGCGTGACGCCCAGGAAGCGCTTGAAGCGCCTGGTCAGGTGGGCCTGGTCGTAGAAGCCGACCGAGGCGGCGACATCCGCCAGGGGCTCGCCGTCGAGGATCCGGGCGCGGGCCGCATCGAGACGCCGGCCGGTGACGTAGACATGCGGACTGATCCCGAACGTCGTCGCTGAAGGCGCGGGCGGCCTGCGTCGGCGTCGCGCCGATCGCAGTCGAGGCCTCGGCTAACGTGACCGGGTCGAACAGGCGCGCGTCGAGGAAGGCCCGGAGCGCATCGGCGGCGTCGGGTGGTGCCGGATCGGCGGTCGGACGTCCCATCGATCCCGAACGACGCGCGGATCCGCTCGACGACGAATGCGAGCCGTGTCTCCGCGTCGAGCGCGTCGTCGGCGCACACGAGGGCGTCGTGCAGTCCTGCGATTTCGTCGCGCAGACCTGTCGCACGGACGTCCGGCCGATCAACCGACGGCCCGATCACCGCCTCGCCGAGCACGTCCATATCGAGGTAGATGACCCGCTTCCGGTAACCGCCGTCGCGCGCCGGTCGACCGTCATGTGCCACGTGCGGCGGCAACACCGAGACCATCGATGGCTCGGCCAGCCGGTCGTGCCGGCCAAGGTCGTAGCGGACGACACCGTCGTCCACGATGAAGACCGTCCAGGCGTCGTGGGTGTGAAGCGGATACGCGTGGTCCGTGAAGCGAGCGTGCAGTACCTCGCGGACGCCTGGGATCGGTGGCTTCCAGGCGCGGACCGTCGGTGCGTCCCGGGACTCCATGTCATGCAGGATCGTACAAGACCGCGCCGGCGACGCCGTCTACGGTGCGGTCGTGGAACAGGTCGCCGCCCTCGTCGGGTTCTCGGTCGTCAGCTCGATCACGCCGGGACCGAACAACATCCTGCTATGGGCCTCGGGTGCGTCGTTCGGCTTCCGGCGGACCGTGCCGCACGTCCTGGGAACGGCGCTCGGGATCGGAGCGATGGCGCTGGTGGCGGCCGTCGCGGCCGGCGCCATCCTCGCCGCGGTCCCGCAGCTGGCGACGGCCATGAAGGTGGCCGGCTCGATCTACCTGCTGTGGCTGGCGACCCAGATCGTGCGGGCCGGCGCCCTCGAACGAACCGATGTTGCGCGGCCATTCGGGCTCGTGTCCGCGGCGGCGTTCCAGCTCGTCAACCCGAAGGCATGGATCTTCGCCCTGGGCGCGGTCACGACATTCCGGCCCGCTGAGCTGCCGGCAGCGGCCGGGGGCGTCGTCGTGGCGCTGATCATGATGCTCGTGATCGTGCCCACGGCTGCGGTCTGGGCGGGTGCGGGTGACGCCCTGAGCCGGTTCGTGTCGGGTCGGCGCGCGCGGCGGGTGGTCAGCCTGATCCTGGCCGGAATGCTGATCGGGACCGTGGCCCTCGTCTGGATCTGAGGCGTATCGTCAGCGGGCGATGCAGGTCGTGGTGAACGGGACCCGGCTGTGGTTCGATGTCGACGGTCCCGCGCTTGTGCCGAACGGGCCATCGATGCGTGACCGCCCGACGGTCGTGCTCGTCCATGGCGGCCCGGGCGGATACGACCACTCGTACTTCAAGCCCGACTTCGGCCGGCTCACCACAGTCGCGCAGGTGGTCTACCTGGATCTGCGGGACCATGGCCGCTCGGCCCGGCACGACCCGAACGCGTGGACCTTCGAAGCCTGCGCGGACGACGTCCGGGCATTCTGCGACGCCGTCGGCATCGCGCGGCCGATCGTCCTGGGCCACTCGATGGGTGGCTTCATCGCGATGTTGTACGGCGCCCGTCATCCGGGCCACGCTGGCGGTCTCGTGCTCCAGTCGACGTGGGCAAGGTTCGACCTGGCTCGGATCGTCGATGGCTTCCGTGCGATCGCCGGCGACGAGGTGGCCGCGCTGGCCGGACGCGACTACGGCGGCGACCCAGTGAGCGACGAGGACTGGGACCGGATCTTCGACGCCTTCGGGCCGCACATCCCGGATGCCGACCAGCTCGCCCGGCGGCTGGCGAACCCAGCCGTGAACACGCCCGGCATGGCCCGGATGAAGGCGTTCGACGCCGTCGACGAGCTCGTGAGGGTCGACTGCCCCACGCTCGTCGCAGTCGGCAACCTCGACCCGATCACCCCGCCTGCTGCGGCCCGGGAGATCGTGGCCGGGCTCGCGCCGGGGATCGGCCGCCTTGCGGTCATCGACGGCGCCGGCCACTTTCCGTGGCTCGACGTGCCGGACCGCTACTGGCCGGTCATCGAGGGGTTCGTGACCGACGTCGGCTGACCGCGCGCCAAAAAGTGAACCGAACGAGCCGTCGGACTCTCTTACACGGTAGGACCGGCGCACCCTGGTCGGCGAGAGGGGAACGGATCCGACCGCCGGCGACGCCATCCAGACGGCGACCTGACGGCGGCGGCCTAGACTCCGCCGGCGCCCCGAGTAGCGTAGGAGGACGTCATGACGCGATCCATCCAGCCTGGACCGACGAAGAGGGGAACGATGTCGCCCAGGCGATCCATCGCCTTCATCCCGGTGGCAGTCGGAGCGCTCCTGGCCGCGGTCGGCACCGTGAGCGTCTCAGCCGCACCGCCGACGGGAACGAATGCCGATGAGGTGATGCACTGGAACCAGGTCGCAGCCTCTACGCTCAGCGCGTTTCCGCCGCCGGACGGGGGTGCGGCGCCTGCGCTCCAGATCAACCTGGGCATCGTACAGGGCGCCGTCTACGACGCAGTCAACGCGATCGGGCCAAAGAAGCACCGCGAATACGTGCTCGAGGGGCGTGCGGGAGCCAAGGCGTCGGTCAACGCTGCCGTCGCCACGGCTGCGTACGACGTCCTGTCCAACCTCGTTTCGACCGCACCCGAACGAGCGCCGTTCCCCGGTCGCGCGGGACTCCTGACGAGCCTCGCGACGCAGCGCGATGCATCGCTCGCTGCGATCGCCAACAACGCCTTCAAGAAGCAGGGCATCCAGGTGGGGCACCTGGCGGCCAAGGCCATGCTCGACTCGAGGGTGGGCGACGGACGGTTCGGTCCATCCCAATGGGACGGGAGTACCGGCGTCGGAAAGTGGCAGCCGCTGAACAATCCAGCCACCGGGCTGCCGATGCAGGATCCGACACCGTGGGTGGGTGGCGTGAAGCCTTTCTTCCTCCAAAGCTCATCGCAATTCCGCAGCGTGCCGCCACCCGCGCTGAGCAGCGCGGAGTGGGCCGCGCAGTTCAACGAGGTCAAGGACCTCGGCCGGATCGATAGCACGACCCGGACTGCCGACCAGACGTACGTCGCCAAGTGGTGGCAGAGCGCCCCAGGTCTTAGTTGGAGTGAGGTCGCACGCGAGCTCATCGCCCAGTACCACCTCAACGCCGCCGACGCAGCGCGACTGCTCGCGCTGCTGAACATGAGCGCGGCAGATGCCGCGATCAACGTCTGGAACGACAAATACCACTTCGACTTCTGGCGGCCCTATAACTCGATCCCCCGAGCTGCGGAGGATGGAAACGACGCCACGGTCGCCGACCCGACCTGGATGCCGCTCATCTACGCGCCGTATCCCGAGTGGGTCTCAGGGCATCTCTCCCTCGACGGCGCAAGCGTCGCGGTCCTGCGCTCGTTCTTCCCCGACGCGCCGGCAGGCGGCTTCTCGATCACGAGCACGTTCGTGAATCCGGGCGGGCCCGCGGTGCGCTCGTTCACCTCGTTCTCGGGGGCGGTCGCGGAGATCGTCGAGGCACGCATCTGGGCTGGCCTCCACTACCGCGGCGCTGACGTGAACGGGAAGTTGCTCGGCACGAACGTGGGCGACTACGCCCTCGACAACTACTTCCAGGCGGTCGGCCACTGACCATCGCCAAGGACTTCTTCCAGGCGGTCGACCGACGACCGCGAGGGAAATGCGAAGGCGCCCGATCGACTCGTTCGATCGGGCGCCGACGCTTGTGTGGAGTCGACTCGTCAGCCCCCCGGCGTCTTCGGTCGATCGAGTGGAAGGCCGGTCTCGCCGACGTTGACCTTGAAGATCTTCCAGGCGTCCGGGTTGTCGCCCGGCTCGAGGTCGCCATTGGTCACCAGCAGCGACTTGCCGACGAAGGCGAGCCCCCACGGCGAATGGAACCGCGGGTCAGAGATCCGGTCCGGGGCGGTCCCTTCGACGAAACGGTGCCTGCGGGAACCGGGAAGTACTTCTGGGCCTTGCGTCGCTAGTACCTTCGACTAGGGTTAGGGCATGTCCCGTCCAGTCGTTCTCCTGTTCGGTGCTCTCCTGTGGGGAACCTTCGCGATCGTCGCGCTGGCCCACATCGCCTTCGGCAACCCGCTGGTGCCATTTGCCGCCGTCGCTCATCGTGGCGACCGGCGTCGCGATCTACCACGCGTGGCCCCGAGAGCGTCACCACCGCGCCGAGCGAGGTCGAAGCGCGAGACTGACGCTCGGCTGCGGGGGCACGAGCTCGGCGCGTCTCGCGGCACGGCCGCGCCTGACCACGGCGATCCCCTTCTGCCCAGACGTCGCCTGACCGCGCCGCGGCCGCGTCGCCGTGGCCCTACCATCGGTCGACCGATGAGTTTTCCCCGGAGCCTTCGTTACACCACGCAGATCGGCCAGCCCGGCCGGTCGCGACACGGAGGCTCGACCCATGGACTACACGCTCGAACTCATCGTGGTGCCCGTCAGCGACGTCGATCGCGCCAAGGCGTTCTACATCGACCAGGCCGGCTTCGAGCTCCTCGTCGACAGCCAGATGGCGCCGGGTTTCCGGGTCGTCCAGCTGGTCCCGAAGGGCTCGGCCTGCGCGATCGCGATCGGCGAGGGGATCGGCACGATGACCCCAGGCTCGCTCCACGGCCTGCACCTCGTGGTCGATGACATCGAGGCCGCCCGCGACGACCTCGCCGGGCGCGGGACGCCGGTCGGCGAGATCTTCCACTTCGGTGAGGCCGGCCAGACCCCGGGCGTTGACCCGGAGCGGCGCAGCTACGCGACGTTCATGCCGTTCGAGGATCCGGACGGCAACACCTGGCTGGTCCAGGAGGTCAAGCGCGACTGGCGGCTCGAGGTCGTGAAGGTCGACGAGGCCGCCGCGTGACCGAGGGGGTCGCGATCGCGTTCGCCGGTGGGGAGTCCGCGTTCGCGGCCCTCACCGAGCGATACCGGCGCGAGCTCCACGTCCACTGCTACCGGATGCTGGCCTCGTTCGACGAGGCCGAGGATGCCGTCCAGGAGACGTTCCTCCGGGCGTGGCGGGCGCGCGACTCGTTCGACGGCAGCGCCCTCGTTCGCGCCTGGCTGTACCGCATCGCGACCAACGTCTGTCTCGATACCCTCCGGCGCAGCTCGCGCCGGCTGACCTCCCTGCGGAACGTCGGCGAGGTCTCCTGGCTGACGCCCTACCCGGACCGGCTCCTCGACGAGATCGCCCCGAGCGAGGAGGAGCCGGAGGCGGTCGCGGTCACCCGCGAGACGATCGAGCTCGCGTTCCTGGCCGCGCTCCAGGTCCTGCCGCCGCGCCAGCGAGCGACGCTCATCGCCCGGGACGTCCTCGGCTGGCCCGCCACCGAGACCGCCGCCGCCCTCGACACCAGCGTCGCGGCCGTCAACAGCGCGCTGCAGCGGGCCAGGGCCACGATGCAGGCACATCTGCCTGCTCGGCGGTCCGAGTGGTCAGCGGGTGAACCGAGCGAAGCCGAGCGGGTGCTGCTGGAGCAGTTCATCGACGCCCACGAGCGGGGCGACGCGAAGCTCGCCATCTCGATCTCGGCGCAGGACCTCCGGATCACGATGCCGCCGTATCCCCATTTCTTCGAAGGGCTGGACACGATCGGGCCGCTGGTCGAGCGCTCGCTGTCCGAGGGCGACTGGCGGCTGCTGCCGACCGTGGTCAACCGGATGCCGACGTCGGCCAGCTATCTGCGGGCGCCGGGCGACACGATCCACCGCGCGTTCAAGTTCGACGTGCTGCGGATCGTCGACGGCCGGATCGCCGAGATCACGACCTTCGGCCCGGCGCTGTTCGAGGCCGCCGGGTTGCCTCTCACGCTCACGGACTGAGCGCGGGCCGGGCGGTCAGCCGACGCCGGGGATCGTGACCTCGATCATCGGCGCGTAGGCCGCCAGTGCCGCTGGATCCTGGTTCTTCCAGGCGTTCGTCGCGACCCAGTCGGCGATGGCCTGGCGGTCGGCCGGATCCGTGATCTCACGAGCGGTGGCCGGCAGATCAGCCTGGACGGCGCCCTTGAGGTGGAACGTCATGTTCGGGTCGGCATCGAGGTTGTAAAGCCAGGATCGCCGGCGATCGGAACGCGGCGAGCCGGTGATGATGATCCGGCCGTCGATGTTGTGGAACACGATCTCGATCCGGCGCGCCTCGCCGGTACGGCGCCCGGTCGTGGTGATGTCGATCGTGTGGCCGCGGCTCAACGCTCGCTTGATCTCGTCGGGCGTTGCGGAGCCCGCGTCCGTCTCGAGTTCTTGCATGGTCAACAATCTACGCCCGTCGCTTGCGGGGTGCAAGCCACTTCCGGCGTGGCCCAGGCCTCATCCTTGAGGACGAGGTGGGACGGGACCACGGAACGATGACCGGGGGCCAGGACGGCCCTACCCTGTGGATGTGAGCCAGACCGCGGGCCGAGTCCTGCCGTTCCAGACGTTGCGCGCGCAGGCGGCCGCGCAGCCGTTCGTCGTTGACACGCTGCTGGCACTGGCGCTGAGCGGTCTGTCGATCTTCACGTTGCTCGCCGGTGCCCAGGACCTTGGCCAGGTCGACCCGCTCAACCTCACCCTGCTCCTGCTCCAGACCGTGCCCCTCGCGGTGCGGCGCCGATGGCCGGTCGCGGTCTTCCTCATCACGTTCGGGGCGCTGATCGTGCAGGTCCTCGTGATCCAGAACGCCTTCAGCGCCCCGCTCGGGTCGTTCATCGCCCTGTACACGGTGGGTCAGCGAGTCGATCGCACTCGATCCGGGCTGCTGGCGGCGGGAGCGGCGCTCGTGTTCCTGCTCGTGATGATCGAGAAGGGCGCCCTGCCGGCCGGCATCGCCGGCGTCATCCAGAGCGAGCTGGCCCTCTTCGTCGTCTGGACGCTGGGCGTCTGGTCGCGCGAACGCCAGGCCTACGTCGGCGAGGTCGAGGAACGCGCGGCCAGGCTCGAGCGCGAGCGCGAGGAACGCGACGCGCGGGCCGTGGCGGACGAGCGCGAACGGATCGCACGCGAGCTCCACGACGTGGTCACCCATCACGTGAGCGTCATCGTCATCCAGGCGGGCGCGGCGCTCCGAGCCCTCGATCGTCGGCCGGAGGAGGCGCGGACGGCCGTCGCCGCCATCGATTCGACCGCTCGCCAGGCGCTGGCCGACATGCGCCGGATGCTCGGCATCCTGGCGACGCCCGCGGCGGTCGAGGGCATGGTCGGTGCCGGCGACACGACGACCGATCCCCTCGCGCCGATGCCCGGACTGGACCGGCTCGGCGAGCTGCTCGAGGCGGTCCGCGCGACCGGCCTGCCGGTGGAGCTGACGGTCGAGGGCGAGCGCCGGCCCCTCGATCCCGGCATCGAGCTGTCGGCCTACCGGATCATCCAGGAGGCCCTGACCAACGCCCTGAAGCACGCGCGCGGCGCCACGGCCACGGTCCGCGTCCGGTACACGGTCGCGGGCCTGGAGATCGAGGTCACCGATCGCGGCGGATCCGGCGGCCGCGGCATCGGCGTCCCGGGTGCCGGCGGTCGCGGCCTGATCGGGATGCGGGAGCGGGTCGCCGTCTTCGGCGGCCGGTTCGAGGCCGGGCCGGTATCCGGCGGGTTCCGGGTGTCGGCCAGCCTGCCGGCCGGACCCATCATCGCCACTCCGTCGGCGCTCGGGGCCTGACGATGCCGATCCGCGTCCTGCTCGTCGACGACCAGCAGCTGGTCCGGACGGGGTTCCGGATGATCCTCGATGACGAGGGCGACATCGAGGTCGTCGGCGAGGCTCCGGACGGCAAGGTCGCGGTCGAGTCGGTGCGTCGCCTCCGACCGGACGTGGTCGTGATGGACATCCGGATGCCGGTCATGGACGGGGTGGAGGCCACCCGCCGGATCGTCGAAGATCCGGCGACGACGGCCCGTGTCCTGGTCCTGACCACGTTCGATGCGGACGAGACGGTCGTCCAGGCGCTCAAGGCCGGAGCCAGCGGGTTCCTCCTCAAGGACGTGCCGCCGGCCGGGTTCGTCGAGGCCATCCGGATCGTCGCGGCAGGCGACGCCCTCCTGGCGCCGTCGGTCACGCGCCAGCTCCTGGATCGGTTCCGCGACCGCCTGCCCGGCCCGGTCGATCCCCGCCAGGACCGCTTCCGCGAGCTGACCGAACGCGAGCTCGAGGTCGTCAAGCTCGTCGCCCGTGGCCTGTCGAACCGCGAGATCGCCGAGCGCCTGGTCCTCGCCGAGCCGACGGTCAAGACCCACGTCTCGCACGCGCTGCTGAAGCTCGACCTGCGTGACCGGGCGCAGGCGGTCGTGCTGGCCTACGAGGCCGGGCTCGTTCGCCCGGGCGACGCCGCCGACTGACGGTCCCACGGACCGATACGGACGGATGAGCCGCGCCCGCGACGGACGGCGTGCCACGGACCGAGGTCCCGCCCCCGATGTCTCGGTCCAGGTCGGGCCCGTGGACGGACGCGCCGGCAGCTCCCCGGCCGGAACCTGTGGATGACGCGAGCCACCCGGCCCGCGACCACATGGAGACCCACCATGACCACCGATACGGCGATCAGCACCGCCGGCCTGACCAAGCACTATCCGGGCGTCCAGGCCCTCACGGACCTGAGCCTCGAGGTGCCGGCCGGTTCGATCTACGGCTTCCTCGGCCCCAACGGCGCGGGCAAGTCGACCACCCTCAAGATCCTCGGCGGCCTCATCCGGCCGACCGCCGGCTCCGCGTCCGTGAGCGGCATCCCGCTCGCGGCCGGCGCCGCGTACCGGCAGCAGGTCGGCTACCTCGCCCAGGAGCCCCGGTTCTACGACTGGATGACCGGTCGCGAGACGCTGGCGTTCGTCGCGTCGCTCACACCGGATCCGTCAACCGTCGCCCCGGCCTGGATCGACGAGGTCCTCGGGAAGGTCGGCCTGGCCGACGCGGGCGACCGCCGGACGAAGACCTACTCGGGCGGGATGCGCCAGCGGCTCGGCATCGGCCAGGCGCTGGTCGGACGGCCGCGGGTCCTCCTCCTCGACGAGCCGGTCAGCGCCCTCGACCCGATCGGCCGGCGCGAGGTCCTCGACCTCATGCGCGACCTCCGGAGCGACGACACGACGGTCTTCTACTCGACCCACATCCTCGACGACGTCCAGCGGGTGAGCGACCACGTCGCGATCCTCGACGGGGGCCGCCTGGTCCGAGCGGCGCCGACGGCCGAGCTGCTCGAGACGTACACCCGCGACCGCCTGCGGGTCGGGATCGTCGGCGCCACCGACGACACCGCGATCGCCCTGGCGAGCCTGCCCGGCGTCCTCGCCGTCCAGGCCGACGAGCGTGACGGCGACCTGCGCACCTACAACATCCGGATCCACACGGAGGACGCCGGCAGCGTCCAGCGCGAGGTGACCCGCTTCGCCTCCGACCACGACCTGACCCTGACCGAGAACGGCCTCGTCCGCCTCGACCTGGAGGACGTCTTCCTCCGCCTCATCGACTCGAAGGAGCATGCAGCATGACCGCCATCGCCATCCCCGACGCCGGGCTCGCGGCGTCCCCCGTCGCCGGCCGTTTCCTCGGCCTGCGTCCCCTCCTCCGCAAGGACCGCACCGAATGGATGCGCGGCAAGCGGGCCTGGATCGTCGCCGCGCTGACCACGGCGTTCATGGTCCTGACCGCGGCCAACGCGGCCATCAACACCTACGTTCGCACCGCCTTCCCGGAGCCCGAGCTGGCCGGCGTCCCGATGCCATCGCTGGATCCGGCGACCAACCTGCTGACGTCGCTCGCCTCGCAGATCTTCGTCGTCGCGGCGGTCTTCGCCGTCGCGAGCCTCATCGTCCACGAGCGTGAGACCGGGACCCTCGCCTGGGTCGCGTCCAAGCCGGTCTCGCGCGGCTCGATCTGGCTGTCGAAGTGGATCTCGTCCACGGCCATCCTGGCCGTCGCCGCGGCGCTCGTGCCGCTTCTCGTCACGACCGGCGTCGTGGTCGCGCTGTACGGATCCGTTCCGGTGTCGGTCATCGCCCTGGTCCTCGTCGGGATGATCGCCACCATCGCCTTCTTCGCGGCGATCGGCCTGGCGGCCGGGACCGTGGTGCCGGGCCAGCCCGCGATCATCGCGGTCGGGCTGGGCGTCCTGTTCCTGGTGCCGATCGTGGCCGGGCTGCTGCCGGTCGACGTCACCCCGTACCTGCCGACGTCGATCCTCGACTGGACGGTCGGGCTGGCCGCCGGCCAGGACGTGGGCGTCGTCACCCCGATCGCCTGGGCCGTCTGGACCGTGGTGATCGTCGCCCTGGCGATCCGGCGGATGGAGCGGATCGAGCTCTAGGCGCGGAACCGCGCGAAACGACGGTCGGTCGGGCGAAGGCCCGGCCGGCCGTTTTTTCGCTCCTGCTCTACCCGCCCGAGCGCCGGCGCCACGCCCCGACACCCGCCACGGCCGCGAACGCGACGGCGACCAGGGTCAGCGCGATCGGCAGGGTCGGGTCCAGGGCGGCAGTGGCGGGCGTCGGCGATGGCCCCGCCGCCGCGGCAGGCCATCGCGATGGGCGCTGGCGGTCGGCACGTCCGCGAACGCGACCAGATCGTCCGCCGCGGATGCGACCGGCGTCTCCCCCGACGCCGATGGGACCGGGCTGGGCGTTGGGACGGGGGTCGGCGTGGGCGTCGGGGCTGGCGTCGGTCGGGCGGTCGGGCGGGGCGTCGGTCGCGGGGTGGCGGCCGCCTTCGCCTTCGGTGCCGGCGCCTTCACCGATGTCGACGCGACAGGCTGGACGGACACCCACTTGCCCTCCCAGGCCATGCGGACCCGGCCGTAGTGCCACGGCGTGAAGAAGCCCTTGAGCTGGCTCGGGGTCAGACGCCGGTCCGGTCGCATGTCGTAGCCGTACGAGCGGCTCTGAAGGCCCCACAGCGGCCCGACCACGCGGACGCTCGTGACCGTGAACCGGCTGGTCCTCGCCGGATCCGCCGTCGCGGTGAAGCCGGTCAGCACCCAGGCGTGGTTGCCGTGTGAGACGGTGATCCCCACCGGCAGGTTGGTCTTGCGCAGGTTGGTGACCGCCGACCGGAGCGCGGAGCTGAAGCTGCCGCTCTGATACAAGCGATAGCGGCTGTCGACGTAGTGCCGGAGCCCCGCCGTCCAGCCCGCCGGATCGACACCGTCGGACACCGGGATCGAGTAGCGGTTGCGGGCACGCATGTAGCTGAAGTACCGCCCCTGGCTGGCGCGCGAATGGTCGGACGCATGCGTCTTGATGTTGCGCATGATCTGGACGTCGGCGGCGGTGCACCACAGCCAGGTCTTCTGGGTCGTGAACGAACCCGAGCGGTAGAGGTCGACGCCGCCGGTCCAGCGCGAAAGCGCGTCGGCATCCGCAGCCGGCAGGGCCAGGCTGCCGGTGACGAGGGGGACCAGGAGGAGGGCGGCGAGGGCGAACCGGGCGATCGGTGAGCGCCGAGCTGGGCCGGGCATGCGTCCATGGTGGCGCGGATGGGCGGATGGCGCAAAGGGCCGGTCAGGACCGCGGCTCGTGCCACCATGGTCTGCGATGGCCCAGACCGATCCGCCGCCCCGCCCATTCGACAACCGCTACGGCTACGTGATCGCCTGCCTGCCGTTCGTCGTGCTGGGCACCTTGATCGTCGCGACGCCAACCTTCCTGGACCCGATCTACGACAACCCGCCTGCGATGTTCGGCCTGCCTGCCGGCGTGGTTCTCCTTGGGGCCGGCATCGTCTGGGGCGCCCTGGCGTTCGTCGTGATCTGGGCCACCTCGAGTCGGATCGGCGTCCTCGTCGCCGAGCTGTTCTTCACCTTGCCGGCACTGTTCGCGATCATCCTGACCGCCCCGGTCGTGCTCATCCTCCAGCGGTTCAGTCACATATAGCACGGATGTTCTATCCTGTGGCATGCGTCCCGAGTATCGCGACGAGCCCTGCCGGAGTGCGCTGACCCGGGTCCGGAACATGCCCTTCAAGTGGTCGCTCAACCCGTACATGGGCTGCGCACACCGCTGCACGTTCTGCTTCGTCCGCGCCTTCGAACGGCTCGCGGACCGGCCGTCGGACGCGCGCTACGGCACGTCGATCCGGGTCAAGACCAACCTCGTCGAGGTGCTGAGCGGCGAGCTCGCCCGGCGTTCCTGGCGGCGCGAGCAGGTCGTGATCGGGACCGCCACCGACCCGTACCAGCCGGCCGAGGGCCACTACCGCCTGACACGGCGCGCGATCGAGGCGCTCGGTGCGGCCCGCACGCCGCTCAGCCTCATCACGCGAGGCCCGATGATCGTGCGCGACGTGGACGTCCTGGCCGGCGCCGCCGAGCGGGCGGACGTCGGCGTGACCTTCTCGATCCCGACGCTCGACCGCGAGATCTGGCGGCTGACCGAACCGGGCACCGCCCCGCCGGCGCAGCGTCTCCGGGCGCTCCGCACGCTCGTCGACGCCGGCATCGACGCCAGCGTCGGCATGGCCCCGATCCTGCCCGGCCTGTCGGACGATCCGGCCAGGATGGCCGACGTCGTGCGCGCCGCGCGGGACGCCGGCGCGACATCGGTCTGGACCAACGTGCTGTACCTCAGACCCGGCACGCGGGAGCACTTCCTCGAGGCCCTCGCACGCGACTGGCCGCAGCTCCTGCCACGGTACGAGCGGCTCTACGCGGGCCGGTCGTACGTGACGAAAGATGTCCTCGAGCCCGTCCGGACCAGGGTTCGCACATTGGCGAACCAGTACGGCATCGAGGACCGCCGGCGCCGCCCGATCCGGCCACCCGCCGAACCGGAGCAGCTCGGCTCGCCGGGTTCCTGGCCCCGAGGCGCTCCGGACGACGTGCGAGCCCGACTCAGAAGGTGTCGGCGCGGTCCCCGCCGAGCAGCGTCTGGGCTGCTGCCGATCGAACGGGTCGCCCGTGTCGGCTCGGACCCAGGGACATCGAATCGATCGTCCGGCCAGATCGCCGTTCTCGTCGCGTCACCCGTCAGGCTTATGGCATCATCGTGATGACCTTGTGCTCCCAGGCGATGACCACGAGTCGTCGATCTGCCGCACGCTGCAAGCGCGTCCGCTCGGATTTCGAAGCGCTCGTCGATGGCGATCCCGAGATGATCGGGAGCTCGGCGTCTGCGCAGCTGCCGGCTCAGGCTCGTCGTCTCGCCGACGCGCATGCGCGAGGTGCGTGGCGTGCATGCGGACTGCCACCGCGCCGGACGCGGCGCCAGAAGCGCCACGAGGGCTCCGGTTCGCTGCCGCCGCGGACGACCGCGCCGTGATCGCGGCCGGTCGGCGGCGACGCCGAGCGCGGCACGCCGCCAGCTCCTTCCGGCGGACGCAGGTCGTGACGGTCGGCATCGCTCACCCGTCCTTCGGGCGCGACGTCCAGGTCGGATCGGGGCCGGCCAGCCACTCGGTGTCGAACCGGGCGCCGCCGTGGATCGCGACGAGCCGGAGCTCGCCCGACCCGGTGTTCGTGAAGCCGTGGGCCTCGCCGGGCGGGCTGACCACGACGTGTCCCTCGTCGATGACCAGGGTCCGGTCGCCGATCCGGAAGGTCGCCTGGCCCGCCTCGACGACGAAGACCTCGGCGTACGGGTGGCGGTGGAGCTTCGGGCCGACCCCGGGTTGCGAATGGACGAGGATGATCGAGAACGGGACGTCGCCGTGCTCGGCGCCGACGAACTCGTGGGCGTGGGCGGTGTGCTCGAGGTCGTCGAGCCGAACGACGTGGCCTTCGGGCTCAGGCATCGGCGCCCTCGCCGAACCGGCCGCGGTGGTCGACCGGGATGAGCGGCTTCTCCGCCCGGACCTTGAGCTGCTGGACCGCCCAGGTATTGCCATCGGGGTCGCTGAACCCGAAGAACGTGCCGCCGTCGCGCTCGTCGAAGACCATGATCTCGCTCGCCTCGACGCCCCGGTCGAGCAGCTCCTGGCGGGCGGCCTGGGCGTCGGCGACGACCAGCTGCAGGCCGCGGATCGACCCCGGCGCCATCTCGCGCTGGGCGGGCATGTCGCCAACGACGATGGAGCAGCCCGAGCCGTGCGGAGTCAGCTGGGCCACGTGCATGTGCTCGTTGCGGGTGTCGTGATCGAGGTCGAAGCCGACCTTGTCGCGATAGAACGCGATCGCCGCATCGATGTCGCTGACGGGCAGCACGACGACTTCCAGGGTCCAGTCCACGGGAGCCCTCCTTCACGGTCGGTTGGCGAGGTCGATGACGGCAGCCTACCCTGACCCGGCCGGCGCTACCCTGAGGACCATGCCGGACACCGGGACCGCCATCGCCGCCGATGGCGTGACCATCGCGTGGAGGTCTGTGGGCGACGGACCCGCGCTCATCCACCTGCCGGGCGTCCCGTTCTCGAACATGGAGGGCGAGTGGCGGATCCCCGCCCTCCGCCATTCCTTCGAGGCGCTCGCTCGCGACGTCCGGTGGATCCAGTACGACGGCCGCGGCACTGGCGCGTCGCAACGGGACGTCACGGACCTGTCCCTCGACGCGTTCGTCGGCGATCTCGACGCGGTCGTCGAGGCAGCCGGAGTGGATCGCGTCGTCCTGCTCGGCTTCTACCATTCCGTCACGCAGGCGATCGCCTGGGCCGCCCGCCATCCGGAGCGCGTCCGCGGGCTGGTCCTGTTCGGCGGCGCGTTGCGCGGCTGGGATCCCATGCGCGGGTCGGGCACGCAGGCGCTCCTGAGCCTCATCGAGCGCGACTGGGACACCTTCGTCGAATCGATCGCCCACGCCTGGCTCGGCTGGCCGACCGGCGAGGAAGGGCGGCTGGCGGCGGACTGGTTCCGCACCGCGACGACGCCGGCGATGGCCCGCGCGACGCTCCAGGCCGCCGGCGACATCGACGTCACGGCCGAGGCGTCGCGCGTGACCGCGCCGGCGCTCGTCCTCCACCGCGCCGACGCGAGCGTCATCCCGTTCGAGGTCTCGGCCGAGCTGGCCCGGGCGCTGCCGGCCGGCCGCCTGGAGGTCCTGCCCGGCTCGAACGCGAGCCTGTTCTTCGAGGACGCCGATCGGGTCGTGGCGCGGCTCGTGGCGTTCGTGCGCGACCCGCTGGCGCGACCGGTGAGCGGACGCGATCGCGCGCGGAACAGGGCCGGCGCACTCACGGGCAGACCGCCGCGGGTGCGCTCTCCCCACGCGAGACCGAGGTCCTGCGCCTCCTGGCCGATGGCGAGACGAACGGCCAGATCGCCGCGCGCCTGGGCATCTCGATCAACACCGTCGAGCGCCACGTCGGCAACGTCTATCGCAAGATCGATGCCCGCGGTCGCGCGGACGCGACGGCCTGGGCGATCCGGAACGGCGTCGCCTGACGGCCGATCACGGCTTTCCGTGATGTCCGGCCCCCGGCGCGCCGGGAAGTCGGACGGCGGCCGACGGGCCATGATCATCGGTATGGACACCACATCGAACGACTTCGTCGCCGGCGCCCCGCGTCGCAGCCGGCCCATCCGATCCATCGCCCGCCTGTTCGGGCCACTCGCCAAGCCGCTGGCCGGGACCCGCGTCTTCCACCTGTGGGCGATCCTGCGCCACACGGGCCGGACGTCCGGCACGGTCTACGCGACACCGGTCGTGGCGCTCGCGACGCCGGACGGGTTCATGATCCCGCTGCCGTTCGGCGATGCCACGCAGTGGGCCAAGAACCTGTTCGCGGCGGGGGGCGGGACGCTCCGCTTCGCCGGCCGCGAGCACCGGATCGCGGAGCCGCGGATCATCGACCGCGACGAAGCCGCTGCGCACATGCCCCGGATCCTGCACGGGATCGCCGGACTGTTCGGGCTCCGCCAGTTCGTCCTGGTACGGCGCATCTCGAGCTGAACCGAGGGCGACGCCCGGAGCGTTCGCCCGACCGAACTCCACACCGGACCAGACGGCCCGCGCCTGCTACCCTCGCGCTCGACACCACCCTCGCGACGCTGCAAGGTCCGCGATGCCCATCCGAACCCGCCTGGCCGGTCTCCTGTTCGTGATCGTCGCGGTCTCGGCGTGTCTCCCGCCTGCGGTGCCCGCCTCGCCCACGCCGGCCGGCCAGTCGCCCGCGGCAGTCGGGACCGCCCGCCCGACGGCCGACCCGTGTGTCGGCGCCGTCACCGGCCTGGCGCCGTATCTCGAACGACTGGCGAGCGGCCTGGCCGCATTGCGTCCCCTGGTTCTCGCCGCGGCATTCGATCCCGTCGCGACCACGACGGCGGTCCGTGCGGTCTCCGCGACCGTGACCTCGCTCGAAGGGACGGATCGGAGCCTCGCGAGCTGCCGTCTCGCCACGAGCCTCCGGACCCGGCTCCAGTCGCTCCGTGGGGCGGTCAAGTCGCCTCTCGCCGCGGCCCTGGCCGCCTCGCCGACGGATCGCGTTGCGGTGCGCGCGGGCGCGGCCGCGCTCCTTGCTGTCCTCCCCGACGTGCTGGCCCTCTCCGAGGCGACGGCCGGCCTGGCCACCACCCTGGGTCTCGACGTGGCCCTGGCGGAGGTCCCGGACGACGCGACGAAGCCGATCGGCTCGCTGCCGCCGTTCCCCACGCCGACGCCGCCGCCGACCGCCAAGCCGCCTGCCAAGGGCAAGGTCACCACCTTCACCGCGGCGTATTTCGGTGCCGGCACCAAGGTCACGACCTACCGCGTGACAGGCAGCGACCCGGACGCGATCATCCGCTCGATCAACACCACGGGACCGATCTCGACCTGGTCGGGCGGCCACGCCGAGGCGCTCACCGCGGCGCGGCCGACCTATCGGTTCCAGCTCGTGACCTCGAACCGGACCGGGTGCTCGATCGTCCAGTCCGCCTCCCCGGCCGTGCGGATCACCTACACGATCACCTTGCCGGCGTGGACGCCGCCCAACGGCACAGCGGCCTCGACCGTGACCTGGTGGAACGGCGAGATCGCCTCCGTCGCCAAGCACGAACGCCACCACGTGGAGCTGTACCGGGCGGGCCAGAAGGACCTCAACGCCGCCCTGGCCAAGAGCACCTGCGCGAACGTCTCGGGTCGCCTCGAGGCCGTCTGGAAGACGATCAACCGGAAGCAGTGCGAGTTCGACATGGCCGAATACGGCACCGAGCTCGGGCTGAGCCTCAAGCGCTGCCTGGCGAGCTAGGCGGCGCGGGGCCCGGCGGCGGGTGCCGCGCGGTTGATACGCCTCGGCAGGTGCGTGAGCGGCGCGCGCTACTCGCCGCGGACCACGATGGCTTCCCGATCCGACGACGAGGGAGAACGAATCATGGCCACAGCGACGACGACCGCGACGGGGACCTTCGAGGTCCTGACCGGCGGCGAGGATGCCTATCGAGAAGCCGAGGGTGAGGCGCGCCTGACCCATGCCCACGGCCGCCAGCGGTTCAGCGGCGGCATCGAGGGCGACGGGTCGATCGAGTGGCTGATGTGCTACCTGCCGTCCGGCACGGCGCGGATGGTCGGCCATCAGCGCATCGAGGGCTCGGTCGACGGTCGTCGCGGCTCATTCCTGATCGAGGCCGTCGGGGAGCACGACGGCAAGGCGTCGACGGCCGCCTGGCGGATCATCGACGGGTCCGGGACGGGCGATCTGGCCGGGATCCGCGGTGAGGGCGGGTTCGAGGCGCCAGGCGGCAAGACCGTCGCCTACCACCTCGACTACGACCTGGGCTAGGTCGTCACCCGCGGGCTTACTTGGAGACCTTGCCCGAGGCGCCCGGGCGCGTCGCGATCGCGCCACCGACGAGGAGCGCCGGAGCCATCGCGGCGAGGATCACGAGACGTGGCGCCCCGGCGATGCCAAGCCCGGCCGCGAGGCCGATCGACACGCCGGCGAGCATGCGGAGCGTCGTGTCCGGCATGGTCTGCAGCGACGTCGTCGTGCGCTGCGTCCCGACCTTGGCGCGTTCGATCGCCTCGGGTGCGCGCTCGACGACCTGCTCGGCGCTCGAGCGTGCCGTCTCGAGCAGATCCGGCATGTGATCGAGTGCGCCGCCGACGGCGTCGCGCACCTGTCCGGCTGCCGAGCGCGTTTCCTCAGTGGTCTCGTCGACGGTCTCGACCATCTGGTCCTGGGCGGCTGTCGATCGTGGTCGTGGTGGTCATGGTGACTCCTTGCTCAGTGTTGGATGAGAGCCGGCGATGCCGGGCCGCCCTGGTGGCAGCCCGGAGATGCCGGCGATGCGCGTCCCGCTCAGGCGGGCTCGCGCCGGAAGATGCCGATGGCTGCGATGACGAGGAACTCGAGGATCGTCCACCCGATGAGGGCGACGATCGCGGCGATGTCCAGCGTTGACCCACCCGAGGTCAGGGCATTGGTGTGGAGGATGCCTTCGAAGGGGGCGACGAAGACCTGACTAAGGTCCAGGATCCCGGACACGAGCCCATTGGACTCCCGGGCATCGAGCATCAGGAAGACGATGCGCAGGAGAATGACGGCCTGCACGATGCCAAAGACGAAGATGACGATGCGACGGGCAGTCTCGTTGCCGCTCGGCTTCGTCGTGGTGGCCTCCCGGTCCCCCACGGTCATGCCGCAGTCCCGCCGCGACGGAGGCCCACGCGCTGGGCGACGAAGATCACGATCACGGCACCGATGACGGCGACGATGACGCTCGAGATGTTCAGGCCCGTGACGTCAGCCACGTTGAGGACCGTCCCGGCGATGAAACCGCCGACCACGGCGCCGACGATGCCGAGAATGACCATCATGACGAGGCCCTCGCGGGTTCCCATGATCTGGTTGGCGATGAACCCGGCGATCGCGCCAAGCACGATCCAGGCGATGATTCCCATATGGGGTGCAGTCCTTCCGAGGTTCCGCAGACCACGCCGCCGATCTGGCAATCATTTCTGGGAGACCGTCGCCAGCGTATGGTATGTTGTGGATGATGTCAATGGAACAGACACTCCGTCCGACGGCCCTGACGCCGACCTCATACCTGGTCCTCGGCCTGCTCGCCCGGGAAGGTCCGTCCACGCCGTACGACCTGAAACGCCACGTCGCCCGAACGATCGGGCACTTCTGGTCGTTCCCGCATGCGCTCATCTACAAGGAGCCGGCCCGCCTCGTCGAGCTCGGGCTGCTCACCGAGGAACGTGAGCAGGAGGGCCGGCGACGACGGTTGTTCACGATCACGCCGGCGGGCAGGCAGGCCCTTCGCGCGTGGCTCAGCAGGCCCGCTCGGCAACCGACGGAGCTCCGTGACGTTGCGCTGCTCCAGCTGTTCTTCGCCGATCTCGAGCCGACGACCGCCACGCTGGCGATCGCCGAGGAGCAGCTGGCGCTCCATCGCGAGCAGCTCGCCGGGTACCTCGCCGACCAGATGCTCGAGGAGCGCGGCGGTCCCACGAGCGGCATGACCCGGAGCCTGGAGCACTGGCGCGGGGTGACGCTCAAGATGGGCCTGCTCTACGAGCGCGCGGCGGTCGAGTTCTGGGAAGGCGTCGTCCGGAGCGTCAGTGCGACCGATGCGGCGGCCGCCCAGGCACGCGCCGAGGACGACGGCGCGGTCATCGCGTCGTCGCGCGCGGACGCGACCGACACCCTCGACGGCTGACACGCACGCCCGCTAGGGTGTGTCGATGGAGACGCGACGGCTCGGGCGGAACGGCCCCGAGCTCCCGGTCGTCGGCATGGGCACGTGGCGGGTCCTGGACATCCCGGCCGCCCGGCAGGCCGTCGCGGATGCGGTCGTCACGGCCGGCCTCGACGCGGGGATCCAGGTCGTCGACAGCTCCCCGATGTACGGCCGCGCGGAGGCGGCCCTCTCGGCGGCCCTCGGCGACCGGCGACGCGAGGCGTTCGTCGCGACCAAGGTCTGGACGAGCTCCGTGTCGGAGGGCCGCGGGCACTTCAGCCGTCAGCTGGGCTGGTTCGGTGGCCGGATCGACCTCCTCCAGGTCCACAACCTCGTCGCCTGGCGCGAGCATCTCGAGTGGATGGAGCCCGAGCGCAGCGTCGGCAACATCGGGCGCCTCGGCGCGACGACCTTCCAGCCGTCCACGTTCGACACGCTCGAACGGGTCATGCGCACGGGCCGGATCCACGCCATCCAGGTGCCGCTCAACCCGCGCGAGCGCGACGCCGAGGCGCGGATCCTGCCGCTGGCCGCCGACCTCGGCCTTGGCGTGCTCGTCATGCGCCCGTTCGGCGAGGGCGGTCTGCTCAAGCGCGCGTTCCCGCCGGAGCTGGCCTCAGCCGGTCTGAGCGGCTGGCCGGACGCCCTGCTCCGCTGGTGCCTCGCGGACCCGCGCGTCACCGTCGCGATCCCGGCCACGTCCGAGCCGGATCACGCGCGGGCCAACGTGGAGGCCGCCTCGCGACCGCCGCTCGACCCGGACCTGCGCGACCTGATCGGCCGGCTGGCCGGCGGCTGAGCGCGAGCGCACCCGGTGAGGCGGCCGACGCGCCCCGGCCTCAGGTCCAGAACGTGTCGTGCCGGAGGTAGAACGCGGTCTTCTCCTCCTCCGTCATGACCAGCCCGCGGCCGACCCGGGCGAGCGTCTCGAAGTAGTCCTCGCGCGGCGCGCCCGGTGCGAACAGGATCAGCATCGACGCCGGCCCGTCGTCGTTCCGGAAGGCGTGGATGCCGCCCTCCGGGACGAACAGGAAGTCGCCCGCGGTCGCGGCCGTCCAGCGGATCCCGTCGTACAGCTGGACGGTCCCGGCCAGGACGAAGAACGACTCGGAGATCGTCCGGTGGAAGTGCGGACCCGGACCACCGGGCGTCGCGGCCATCTCCCAGCGGTAGAGCCCGAACTGGCCGCGGGTCAGCTCCCCGGTCGCGAGGTAGTGCGCGGTGCCGCCGGAGGCGTAGCGTCACCTCCGGCTGGTGGCCGGCCGGACGAAAGGTCGCCTCGGTCAGGCCGGTGTCACCGTCGTAGCGTGGCTCGGGATACGACATGTCATGCCTCCGTGGCCTCCGCGGGCGGGACGTTCTGGTTGAGGTGGAACAGGTTGGTCGGATCGTACCGGCCCTTGACCGCCTGGAGCCGGTCCCAGGTCGCGCCCGGGTAGGCCGCCCGGACGCGTTCCTGGCCCTCGTCCCCGACGAAGTTGACGTAGGCGCCGTGGTCGTCCTGCTCGAGGTCCTCGGCGAATGCCTTGACCCATGCCTCGCGGATCGTCCGGTCGTCCGGACCATCGAAGAAGGCCGCCAGGTTGACCATGATCCGGCTCGTGCGGTGCGCGAACGCCGTCGCATCGGCCGGCACACGGGCCATCGCCCCGCCGAGCACGCGCAGCTGGGCGACGCTGAACGACGCGGTCGACGCCGTCAGCCGCTCGATGATGTCGGTCGCGACCTCGCGGTCGACCCGGTCGAGGAACATCGTCCGGTTGGCCGCGGTCGGGTGATAGTCGGGATCCTCCGGTGGGTAGATCTCCGGATAGGCCATCGGCCGGACCAGGTCCGCCAGCGGAGTCGCGAGGGCCCGCAGCGGCGCCACGGCCCGTTCGCCCGCCTCGACATCGCCGGTGTAGGCGACGATCGCCATGATCACGAGCTCGCCGTGATGCTCGGGGGCCACGAACGGCATGGGCGGGCAGGGCATGACGTTGGCGATCGTCGACAGCTCGTCCGGGGCCGCCTCGGCCGCTGCGATGAAGCCGGCCACCGTGTCCACCGTCGCGGGCAGGAAGAGCATCCCGCCGACGATCGTCCCGACCGGGTGGAGCTGATACCGGAACCGGGTGACCACGCCGAAGTTGCCGCCACCGCCGCGGATCGCCCAGAACAGGTCCGGGTCGTGCTCGGCGTCGACGAGCCGGATCTGGCCGTCCGCCGTCACGATCTCCGCCGCGAGCAGCGAGTCGATGGTGAGGCCGAACTTGCGCACGAGGTAGCCGACGCCGCCACCCAGGGTGATCCCGCCGATCCCGACCGAGCCGGTGTCGCCGAACCCGATGGCCAGGTCGTGGACGCCGACCGCCGAGGTCAGCTCGCCGGCGGTCAGGCCGGCACCTGCCCAGACCGTCCGGCCGTCGACGTCGATGTCGATCGACTTCAGCTCGGACAGGTCGATCACGACCCCGTCGTCGGTCGTGCCGTGACCGGCGGCGCTGTGCCCGCCACACCGGATCGCGAGCTCGAGGCCGCCGTCACGTGCGATGGTGACCACGCGCGCGACGTCATCCGCGTCGGCGACCTTGACGATGAGGGCCGGATGTCGGTCGACCGCGCCGTTCTGGACCGTGCGCGCCGCATCGTAGTCGTCGTCACCCGGCCGGATGACCCGGCCACGCGCAACGGCGCCGACCTCCGTGACCGCCTCGCGCGGATCGATGGTGGTATCCGTGGTGCTCATGTGTGAAGCTCCTTCCTCTCGAACAGGGGTCGGAGGCGCCTCGCCGGACGGAGCCGGCGAGGCGCCGGATATGGTCGGGCCGCGTCAGGCGGGCGACGCGGCCGGGCGGTGGGTCGTTCGATCGATCGTCATGGTCGTGCTCCCTTCAGCCCGTCGGAGTCGGGGGTCAGCCGGCAGTCGCAGCGCCGGGTCCCGTGCGCCGGAGCTCATCTGCCAGCGCGTCGAGGAGCTCGTCCAGGCCATGCTGGCGGGCCGCGGTCGTATCGAGGCCGTCGAAGATGGCGATCTGCTCGGTGAGGATCAGCCGGGTCCGGTGACCCACCGGCAGGAACTCGACGGTCTGGAGCGACACGGACATCCGACGCCCGTCCATCACCATCGTGTAGGCAGCGACGATGCGGACGTCCGGGACGATGTCCTCGTACCGGGAATCGTACACAAAGGTCGAGCCGCCGTCCGCCAACCGGGCGGAGCTGACCTCGCGCCCGCCGATCCTGAAGTCGAGCTCGAACCGCTCGTCCTCGAAGGACGGGTCGCCTGCGAACCAGCGGGCCTTCGCGGCCGGGTCGGCGAATGCGCCGAAGACCGTGGCCGGCGTCGCCTCGAACAGGCGGTCGATGACGATCGTGTCGTGGCTGATCGTCCGCCCGGCGTCCCTGGTGTCAGGGCGTGTCGCGGTCATCGGTCCCCTCCTTCGCCTGCATCTCGCGCAGGAACGCGTCCAGCCGGTCGAGTCGGCCCTCCCAGAGCTGGCGATACCCCTCCACCCAGCCGGCCACGTCGCGCAGCCGCTCCGGGTCCAGGTGGCACGGACGCCATTGCGCGTCCCGGCCCTGGACCACGAGACCCGCCTTCTGGAGCACCTTGAGGTGCTTGGACACCCCCGGCAGGCTCATGTCGAAGGGCCTCGCGAGCTCCGTCACGGTCGCGTCACCCTGGGCCAGCCGGGCGAGGATCGCCCGTCGGGTCGGGTCGGCGAGTGCCGAGAAGGTCTGGCTCAGGGGATCGGGCTGCATGGCTCATTTCGCTGAGTGGTTAATTAACGTATCGGTAGAATACCGCGCGACCGGGCGATGTCAACCCCTCCCCGATGACCGAGAATCGGACCCGGAGGTGCCGGATGAAGATCGGTGTGGTCATCCCCCAGGGCTGGGTCGGCGAGTACGACGGCTGGGATCCGCTCGACGCATGGCGACGGACGGTCGAGGTCGCGCGCCAGGCGGACCGGCTCGGCTTCGAGTCGATCTGGCTGTTCGACCACTTCCAGACGGTGCCGCGCCCGACCGACGAGATCACCTTCGAGTCGTTCACGACCCTGTCAGCGCTGGCGGCGCTGACCGAGCGGGTCCGTCTCGGGCACATCGTCATCTGCACGGCGTTCCGCAACCCGGCCCTGACCGCCAAGATGATCTCGACCATGGATTCGATCAGCGGCGGCCGGATGGAGCTCGGCATCGGCGCCGGCTGGAAGCGGGACGAGTGGCTCGCCTACGGATACGGCTTCCCGGCCACCGCCGAGCGGCTGGCCCGGCTGGGCGACGACCTCGCGGTCATCGAGGCGATGCTCTCCGGCGACCGGCACGAGCACGCGACGTACGACGGCCGGTACGCCACCGTCCACGGCGCGATCAACGTCCCGAAGCCGATCCAGCAGCCGCGGGTGCCGATCATGGTCGGCGGCAACGGTCCGAACGTGACCTGGCGGCTCGCCGCCCGGCACGCCGACGAGCTGAACGTCGACGGCCTGACGCCGGACGAGGTCGTCGAAGCGATGCCCGTCATCCGCGGCCGGTGTGAGGAGATCGACCGTGACCCGGACACGCTGACGGTCTCGGTCCATGTCTGGGCCGAGACGATGGCCACGACGGGGGCACCGCGAGTGGACCTCCTGGCCGCCTATCGGGAGGCAGGCGTCAGCCGCGTGATGGGTCTCGTCCGGGAGTCGGTCCGGTCGGACGAGGCGCTCGGATCGCTGGTCGAGGACGCACGCGCGGCGGGCGTCGAGTTCGACTGAACCAGGGCCGGTGACCAGGGGCACCGGAGGTACGGTCATGCCCCATCCGAGTAGGCCTCTGGCGCCCTCGCGCACCGCTGCCTAGGCTGGTGCAGTCGGTCAACGTCGACCCCGTCGGAGACCGATCGACAATGGCAAACCCGTCGCGAGGCGGGGACGCAAAGCCACGGGCCTCACGCAGGTAGCCGGGCTGCCGACCAGGAGGTGGACCGTGGAGGTCCAGAGGTTCCCGCGTGCACGGGTGGCCCTGCACGCGGCCATGACCCTCGGCGCTGTGGTCGCGGTACTGCTCTCAGCAGCCGCGAACTTCCACCGCTGAGGAGCCGCGGCCGCCGGGCTGGGTGTTCCGGCGGCCGCGACTAACCTCCCGATCGTTCTCTCGAGGCCTCGTCAGGTCTCCTCGCCGGTCGCCGCGGGCGCCTTGCGCGCCTCGAAGCCGAGCCGTCGCGCCTCCCGGACGGTCAGCGGCTCGACCCGTCGCCAGGTGAACGCCGTCGCGATCGCGTCCCACACGGGCTCCAGCTCCCAGTACCCGCCGTGCGACTTCGGGAAGTCCTTGCCCGACCGGACCCGCAGGTCGACCACGCTGGCCAGGCCATCGCTGCGCCGGAACAGTGGCTCGGCGAGGAACGACAGGAAGTCGCGCGTGTCGTAGATGTTCAGCCACGGGACGGGCAGGCGCGGCGGGTCGGCCTCGTCGTACGGCAGCGACGGGATGGCGTCGAAGGTGTACAGCAGCGGTGCCTGCGACCCGATGGTGACGAACGCCTCGACCGGCGCCTCGGGCCACGCGCCGAGGAGGTCCACGAGGGCGATCCCGCCGAGGCTGAGCGCGACCGGCAGGACGGGCCGGCCGCGGGCGGCCTTGACGGTCGCCGCCAGCTCGGCCTTCAGGACCCGATGGATCGAGGCGCGGTGGGCGTGATAGCCGATCACGTCGGCCAGCAACTGAGGCCCGAGTACCTCGAACAGCGCCTCGCGCCGGTCCTCGAAGTAGTTGGTCACGATCTTCATGACCGCGTCCCGACGCAGGCCGCCCCGGAGGATGGGCACGGGCATCGGCGACGGCCGGCCGCGCCGATGGATGGCGGCCCGCCAGTCGCCGAGGCGGAGCTCGGAGGCGCGCCGCCACTCGGGTGCGACGACGGTGACGTCCCAGCCCCGCGACCGGACCTGGTCCTCGATCCGGGCCAGGGTCGCGACGACGCCTTCGGACGTCGCGTCCGCGCCGTGCACGAAGAACAGGACGCCGCTCGGCCTGGGTGGCGTGCGCGGCGTGGGCGCCGCCGTGGATCTCGCCATGGCGCGACCATACACGCCCGGCGCGGCCGCCAGCATCCGGCGCGGCCGCTAGCATCCCCTCATGTCCGGATCCAGTGCGCGGCGGATCGACCCCGCCGCGATCCTCGGCTGCGCCGCCCTGATGCTCGTCGGCTGGACCGGGCTGCTCGTGCCGTCTCTGATCCGCTCGATCGAGCCAGCGTTCGACCAGACCGACGCCGGCCTCGGCGTGTTCTTCTTCGTCAACGCCCTGGCGTACGTCGTGGGCTCGATGGGCGGCGGCGTCCTGACCGAGCGGTTCGGGCGGCGCCTGGTCCTGCCGCTCGCGACGGCCCTCATCGGCATCGGCATGGTCGGGCTCGCGACGGTCCCGACATGGGAGCTGTTCCTCGCCGCAACCATCCCGTTCGGGCTCGGCGGTGGCGCCATCGACGGCGGCGTCAACGGCCTCATCCTCGACCTCTATCCGACCAGTCGCGGCCGGGCCCTGAACCTGCTCCACCTGTTCTTCAGCCTGGGGGCGCTCGCCTCGCCCCTGACCGTCGGTCGGCTCCTCGAAGCAGGCGTGGGCTGGCAGGCGATCATTTTCGGCACGGCCGTGGTGACCGTCCCCCTGACGATCCTGCTCGCGCTCACGGCCATGCCGTCCGGTCGCCACGCGCAAGCTCCGGCCGCGGATGGGGCCAGACGTGTCGGGCTCGCGCTGCCACTCGTGCTGCTCGCGGTGGCGATCGCCGCGTATGTCGGCTCGGAGGTCGGCGTCTCGAACTGGCTCGTGCGCTTCCTCGAGTCCGCCTCGGTCGGCCTGGCCACGTCGGCGCTCGCGCTGTTCTGGGGCTGCCTGGCGCTCGGGCGCCTCGTCAGCGCGCGGCTGGGCGACCGGTTCGATCACGCGCGGTTCGCCTCGGCATCGGCGCTCGCGGCGTCGGCCGCGCTCGTCGCCGCCGTGCTCGTCCCGTCCCTGCCGGCCTCGATCGTCCTGTTCGGCGTCGTCGGCTTCGCGTACGGACCGGTCTTCCCGCTGATCATGGCCGTCGCCGGCGACCGCTATCCGACGCGAGCGGCCGCGGTCAGCGGCTTCCTCGCCGGGATCGGGGTCATCGGCGCCATCATCTACCCGCCGGTCATGGGCTTCCTGTCCGTCGGGGTCGGCCTGGGCGCGGCCATGCTCGGGGCGGCCGCACTCGCCCTCGCGTGCGGGATCGCGCTCTGGTTCGCCGGCGGCTGGCGGGCCGTGCCGAGCGTGGCCGGCACCGCCACGCCGGACGCGCCCGCCGCGTAGGACCGACTACCGGCTAGGGCGCCTTGATCGACGACTGGGCGGCCATGAGGTCGACCACCGGCGTGTTCGTGGTGAATGGCGGCTGCCCGACGGTCCCGCTGGTCTGGATCCAGGCCGAGCCCGTGCCCAGGTTGAGCAGGTATCCGTAGCGCGTGGTCCCGGCCGGGAAGCCCGGGCTGCCGGCCGTCGAGGTGGCCTCGATCTTGCTCGCCGGCAAGCCGGCGGCGGTGGCCGGCTCGTTGACCAGCACGTTCCAGGCGGTCGGGTTCGTCGCGGCTGCCAGGGCCGCGTCGTAGGTGGTGGCCGGGTCGACCGTGACCTGGATCGCCGTGACGAGCGTGGTCGGGTCGCTCGGGACCGTGATCGGTGCGGGGTCGAAGTACCGGCAGGCGAGGTTGGCCGGGGTCGTGACCGTGAACCAATTCGCCGGGTAGACCATCGTTGCCGTCGCGAGGACGCCCGGTGCGCTGATCACGCAACTGGCCGTCGGTGGCGTCGAGGCCGAGGCGATAGCCGTCGGGGCGGCGGTCGGTGGCACCGGGGTGGCCGTCGGGCTCGGCGAGGGTGTCGGGCTCGGCGAGGGTGTCGGGCTCGGGCTGGCGCTCGGACTCGCGGACGCCGACGCCGACGCGGACGGGGCCGTCGAGACGGACGGCACGGCCGATGGAGGGGCCGCACTGGCGGATGGGCTGGCGACGGGTGCGACCGCGTACGGCCTCACCAGCGCGACGACCAGACCGCCGTTGCGATCCTGCAGCTCCAGGACCTGGCCGCGGAAGTTGATACGGGCAACGCCCTGGAGGGCGGCCAGGAACGCCGTCTCCTGGGCCATGACGTCATCGGCGCAGGCCATCCGGGTCGAAGCGAGCGGCCCGATCGCGGCGACCGTGCCGTTGGTCGTGTAGGGACCCGTGTAGGTGTTGCAACCCGAGGAGCCGCCGACCTTGGACAGGCCGAAGACGGCGGTCAACGAGGTGCCGGCGAGCGGCGCGGTCGTGGTGCCCGGCGCCGAGGCGTAGGCATTCACGACCCATGGGCCGAGGAGCGGATTGGCCGGAGCAACGTGAAAGACCAGAAGGACCGTCAGGTCCGCCCCGCGGATCGTCAGGTCGTCGCGATTGACGTTGTAGAACCGGCTCTGCTCGAGGAGCGCCAGGTAGGCGGCCTCGAGATCGCCGGGCGGGCCTTCGCAGGCCAGTCGCGTGACGACGGTCTGGCTGATCAGCAGGAGGCGGCCGCCCGTCCGGTAGAGGGCGTCGTAGGTGTTACAGGCGCTGAACCCGGTGACGCGGCTCGACCGGAACTCGGCATCGACGAACAGGTCATCCGGCACGATCGTGAGCGCGCCATTCGCGAGATACGACTGGAGCACCCAGGTCGTCGCCCCGAGCTCCCCGCCTTCGCCGTCCGCGGTCGGGTCACCCGCCGCGGCGGTCGAGCATGCGGTGACGAGGAGGGCGACAGCGACGAGCGCGGTCAGGCGTCGGATGATCATGTGTTCGTTCCCCGGGCCGCCGGAGCGGCCTTACTGCGGCCGGCCGGAGACGTACGAGGCGAACAGCCGGAGCGCGTGCCCGGCAGCCGCGACGATGAGCGCCAGGAACAACGGCACGCCGATGGCTGCGGCAGAGATGGCGAACGCCTCGAGGAAGTTGAAGGCCTCGCGCTGGGCGAGGTCGATCCACCACAGGATCCCGGCGATGAACGAGTACAGGACGGCCAGCCAGCCGACCCAGATGAAGATGGTCGCGATCGTGCCGAGCCGCGCGGCGTCCTTTTGCAATTCGTCCACGGTGTGTCCCCTCTTCACTGGTCGATGCCGGCCGACGGGCGTCCTGCGCCCACGAACGGTTCCTCCTGACCGAAGGCCAGTATGCCAGTGCGAGGCAACGCCCTGTCGGCCCGATCGCCATGGACGGCTCCGATCGCGCTCACCGACCTGCGCGCGACGGGCGCAGCGCGGTTCGCAGCGGCGATCGCGGCAGGGCGGTGAGATCCAGCCGGCGCGCGCCCACGAAGCCGACGAAGCGGCCCATGGCCCGGGCCATCGCATCCGCGAAGGCGACGTCGCGCGCCAGCGCGGGGTCCTCCAGCCACAGGCCGTTGATGACCAGCGTGCCGGTCGAGCGGTCCAGCTTCGGGTCGAACCGGGCCACGAGCCGGTCGCCCCACAGGATCGGCATCGTGTAGTAGCCGAACGATCGCTTCTCGACCGGCTTGTAGACCTCCCAGACGTAGTCGAAGCCGAACAGCGGCTTCGCCCGGCCGCGCGCGCTGACCGGGTCGAGCGGCGACAGGAACGTGGCTTCGTCGGTCGTGGTCGTGCCGAGCGGCGACCAGGCGGCGGGCGTCCGGCCTGCCTCCAGCTCGGCCAGCACCCCGGCATCCGATCCGAGCGCGACCTGGGTCGCCCGCCAGCCCTCGACCCGCACCTCGACGAGGGTCCCGTCGGCGAGCCGGCGCTCGCGCCACGCGGCGAGGGCCGCGACACGGTCCTTGCGCCGCAGGAACGAATCGATGCTCGTCAGCTTCGTCAGGCCGTCCGCGGCCACGGCCTTGCGGAACAGCGCGTCCTCCGCCTCGGTCTCGTCCACCTCGCGCAGGGCCCAGGCCGGCGCGACCGCCTCGGTCAGGGCATAGACGCGTTCGAACCGCTCGCGCCGGACGACCATCGCCTCACCCACCCGCCACAGGTAGTGGAGCGCGAGCGCGCTGTCCTTGCGCCCGCGGTAATCGTCGATGCGTGTCCGGTCGCGCATCGCGAAGTCGCGGTTGCTGACCTCCCGCCCCGAGCGCAGCACCGTCCGCATCTCCTCGATCGCGTCGGCGTGCTCGCGTTCGACCTCGACCCAGTGTGCCTGCTCGCGTTCCCGCCGCATGATGACCCGGAAGAACGGCAGCTCCTCCATCGGCCGGACCGCCAGCCAGCCGCCCCATTCGAAGAACTCGCGTCGCTCGTAGGTCAGGATCGCCCAGTCGTCGATGGCGTAGTCGACGACCCGGCCGGCGAGGGCCAGGTCGTGCGCCCGGGCGACGACGACGAGCGGATCGAGCTGGAGATCCTCCATCGCGCGCATCGCGCTGCCGGCGCCGTCGAGCCCGCTCCAGCGGCGGCCGGGCCACAGTCCCTGGCGGCCCATCACGTAGCGGCG
This sequence comes from uncultured Chloroflexia bacterium, assembly GCA_963720495.1. Classification (GTDB taxonomy): domain Bacteria; phylum Chloroflexota; class Limnocylindria; order Limnocylindrales; family CSP1-4; genus SPCO01. Next base: position 412,308 of record CAVRFU010000006.1, on the reverse strand, counting down.
CGCCGTCACCGCCGAGATCTCGATCGGCATCGGCGCCTACTGGACCCCTTCGATCGGATGGTCGGGACGGATCGGCTCGGGCGATCGGATGGCGAGGCTGAACGCGGTCTTCGGCAGCCAGCGGGGCGTCGCCAGCATGTGCGCGAAGCGGTCCCTCGGGGATCGAACGAGGCGAGGACGGCGTTGCCGCGCTGGCGACCCTCCCAGCGGATCGCCTGGAAGAGGTGCTGCGCGGCGCGTTCCGCACCGGGCCGGAACCACATGCGGCTGAGACGCACCTGCTCCAGCGACCGGCTCTTCGGGACGATCCGCATGAAGGTGTTGAGGATGCTGATCGACCGAGGGAGGTGGTCCACGAAGAGAGTGGAGACCCGACGCACCTCGGATGCCCCGAGGCCGGCGAGCAGGTTGCCCGCCTGATCGACCGCCACCCACAGCTCGTTGATCGACGTTCCCGGGATCGGCGTCTCGTCGAGCCAGACGGCGAGGTCCGTCGCGCCCTCCGGCGACCAGAGGTCGAAGTCGGCGTGGAAGGCCGCGTAGGCCGCCGCGTAGGCCTCCAGCTCGTGCGGGCGTGCCGGCCGCATCGAGGTGACGCCGCCACGGGGCGACGGCGCAGCAGACCGGAGACCGATGGCGACCGAGGACAGCGGCTCGGAGACCTGGGTCGCCCAGCTCGAGGCAGCTCGGAACGAGCCTTCGTTGCTGCGCTGGATGGTCGCGACGAGGATCGCGTCCGGCCCAAGACGCTCCTCGGCTGTTGCCCTCCGCCACGCGACGATCGCCCGCGCCACGCCCTGCCGGCGCGCATCCGGATGCACGACCAGCGAGTGCAGCAAGGCGTACGGCGTCGATCGCCCGCGGATCACGAGGTCGTCGATCGCGACCAGCCCGAGACCGACGAGCCCGGCGCCATCGTCCCGTTCGACGACCACGCCCGACTCGCGCCCACCGTATGTCAGCGCCACGTACGGATCGACCTGAAAGACTGGTCGGAACCGGATCATCCCGGTATCGGGGCTGTCGTCGAACAGGCGGCCGATCGCCGGTCCATCGTCCGCGGCCAGCTCCCGGAGGTGGTATCCGCGAGGAAGCGTGCCGGCGACGGAAGACATCACGCGTTCGCGGGCTCGCGAACGGGCTCGATCGCTGCCAGCGCGCGGCCGATCGCAGCCGCCAGGTCGTCGATGTCCGCCTCCGTCGCGATCGCGGGGATCGCGCCCATCCCGCGTGGAGCGAGGAAGAAGCCTTCCAGCAGCAGCCCGAGGAACAGCGTCGGACCGGCGGCGACGCCCGTCGCGAAGGCCGTCACGCCCGCCCCGGAGAACACCTGGAAGAGCGACCCGATGACGGCGATCCGGGCGTCGATGCCGCGGTCGGACAGCGTCGCGGTCACCCGGTCGGCGAGGCGGACGCCAAGGTCCTCCAGCCGGCCATACGTCGCGGGCGTCAGCTCACGGAGCGTGGCCAGCCCGGCTGCCGCCGCGACCGGGCTGCCGTTGAACGTGCCGCCATGGCTGACCGCGCCCGGCCGTCGCGCGTCGAAGATCGCCATGACGTCCGCACGGCCGCCGAACGCCGCGAGCGGGTAGCCGCCGCCGATGATCTTGCCGAGGGTCGTGAGGTCCGGCCGGACCCCGAATCGCTCCTGGGCGCCGCCGGGCGCGACCCGGAACGAGATGATCTCGTCGAAGATCAGCAGAGCGCCGGATCCGGTCGGCAAGGTCGCGCAGGAACGGCAGGAACGACGGCTCCGGCGCACGCACCCCGCCCGCACCCTGGACCGGCTCGACGATGATCGCGGCCAGATCGCCCTCGCGGCCGTGCAGGGTCGCCGCGATGGCGTCGGGATCGCCCCACGGCAGCTCGACCACGAGATCGGCCATCGCCTCCGGCACCCCGGCCGAGCCGACCATGACCCCGTCGTGCGTGCCGTGGTAGGAGCGCTCGAACTTCGCCACGAGAGATCGGCCGGTGAACGCGCGCGCCGCCCGGATGGCGAACATGGTCGCCTCGGTGCCGGAGCTGGTGAACCGCAGGCGCTCGATCGAGGGGACGCGGCGCCGGATCTCCTCGGCCAGCTCGACCTCGGTCTCGGTCGGTGCCGCGAAGGCGGACCCGCGGCGGACCTGCGCCTCGACCGCGGCGACGACGGCCGGGTGGGCGTGGCCGAGGATCAGCGAGGTGTAGTTGCCCAGGAAGTCGCGGTAGCGGTTGCCGTCGACGTCCTCGACCCACAGCCCGGAACCCGACGCGACGTACGGCGGATAGGGCGCCGAGAAGACGGTCGTCCGAGTCGAGCCACCGGGCAGCGAAGCGGTCGCCCGCTCGAAGAGCGCCCGCGAACGTGGCGTTCGCGCAACGTAATCGTCGAGCAGCGTCATCGTGAAGGACCTCCCGAGAACCGCGACCCTCGATTCGAGGCTATGCAGATCCGTTTCGAGGGTCTACCATAGGTGATGCAAAGGCCACGGAATCGTCCGTGGTCAGGAACGTAGCACGACGCACACTCGGACTCCTCTCACGACTGACGCGAGACGGCGGGATCGCGTTGGCTACCGAGAGGAGTTTTCGTTTTCGTGTACAACGACAAGAATCTGACCTGCGCGGACTGTGGACAGGAATTCGTGTTCACTGCCTCCGAGCAGGATTTCTACTCGCAGCGCGGCTTCACCGAGCCGCGCCGCTGCCCCTCCTGTCGCGCCAGCCGCAAGGCTGCCCGCAACAGTGAAGGTGGCGGCAGCTCGTACAGCTCCGGCGGCGGCTACAGCTCCGGCGGCGGCTATTCGAGCGGCGCCGGCAGCTACGGTGGCGGCGGCGGTGGTGGTGGCTACGATCGCGGACCCCGCGAGATGTTCACCGCCACATGCTCGTCCTGCGGCAAGGAGGCCTCGGTCCCCTTCCGCCCGACGAGCGGCAAGCCCGTCTACTGCAGCGATTGCTTCCGCAGCCAGCGCGGCGGCTGACCTAGTCCTCTCGGTGCGGGCCGGCCCACGGCCCGCCGAACCAGCGTGAAATCCCCGACCCGGGTCGTCAGTCGACCCGGGTCGTTCGATTCCCGGACCATCGGACCCACCGCCCCCGGACTCCCCTTGACACGCTCTTCACAGCACCCCGGCAAGGTTGGGCCGTCGACCCCACCCCAAAGGAGTCCGGACTCGATGCGATCTCGATGGCCACGCCGCCTGCTGGCACCGCTCCTCGGCCTCAGCGTCCTGGGCGCCACATTCCTGATCCCGGCCGCCACCTTCGCGGCCACGCCGGCGTGCGCCGCGGGTCCCTGGCCGGCGTCCGTCCAGGGCGCGCCGGCGACCTACAAGTCGGGCGGCCGCGCCGGCGACTACATCTGGCACACCAGCACCGGCTGGCACCTTCGGGTCACCCACGTGACCACCTCGAAGCTGGCGTTCGCCGGCAAGATCGTCGCGAACGCGCCGATGTCGGTCGCGCCGGTCCGGCTCGAGAAGGGTGACGTCTTCGCCCTGAGCGCCGACAAGAAGACCCTGACGTATCGCTTCGCCAACTACGGCAACGTCGACGGCCTGGACATCAAGACCGCCTGCGCGACGCGGCTCTGGATCAAGGGCACGATGTCCGGCTCCGCGCTGCCGATCGGGCGGATCTGGATCGGCCGCGCCGGCCACCACCCGCTCCAGAACCCGTTCGTCATCACCCGCTGACCCACCGCCGGGACCGCTCCACGACCCGGGTCGCCACGGCGGCCCGGGTCGTTTCGCATCCGGCCCCGCTACGATGGCGCCATCGACGAGCCGCTGACGCCAGGGCCGGATCCGGACGAGGACGCTCCGTGGTTCGAGGCCTCGATCGATGAGCTCCAGGCGCTCATGGCCGACGACCGGCTCAGCAGCGCGGAGCTGACAGCGGCCTACCTCCGGCGGATCGAGCGCCTGGACCCGGTCCTGCACGCCGTCATCGAGACCAACCCCGACGCCCCGGCGATCGCCGCCCGGCGCGACGCCCAGCGGCGGGCCGGCCGCGTGCGCGGTCCCCTCCACGGGATCCCCGTCCTGGTCAAGGACAACATCGCGACCCGCGACGGCATGGAGACGACGGCCGGCTCGCTCGCGCTCGTCGGCAGCCGGGTCCCGCGCGACGCGCGTCTGGTCGCTCGGCTGCGCGATGCAGGCGCCGTGATCCTGGGCAAGACCAACCTGTCGGAGTGGGCCAACTTCCGCGGCCTCGTCCCGCCGGCGGTCAAGGATGCGGGGCTCCACCTCAACGGCTGGAGCGCTCGCGGCGGGCCGACGCGGAACCCCTACGGCCTCGCCTGGGACCCGTGCGGCTCGAGCTCGGGCTCGGCGGTCGCGCTGGCCGCCGATCTCTGTGCGTTCGCCATCGGCACCGAGACGGATGGCTCGATCGTCTGCCCCTCGGGCAGCAACGCGGTCGTCGGCCTCAAGCCGACGGTCGGCCTGGTCGCCCAGGACGGGATCATCCCGATCTCGCCCAGCCAGGACACGGCCGGCCCGATGACGCGGACCGTCGCCGACGCGGCGATCGCCCTGAGCGTGCTGCGCTCGCCGTTCGGGGACGTCGCCGGCGCACGGCTGCCGCGCGACTACCGGACGTCGCTCCGCCGGGGAGCGTTGCGTGGCGCCCGGGTGGGCGTGGACCGGCGGCTGTTCGCGGGCGACCCGGGTGCGGATCCCGCGCTCAACGCCGTCGCCGAGGCCGCGTTCGACACGATGCGGTCGCTCGGGGCGATCCTCGTCGACCCGATCGAGCCGGTCGACACGAAGGCCATCGCGGACGCCGAGCTGACCGTGCTCTTCAGCGAGTTCAAGGTGAGCATGGCCGCCTACCTCGGCGGGCTGCGCGGCACGGCCATGCGGACGCTGGCCGACCTCATCGCGTTCAACGACGCGCACTGCGAGGTCGAGCTGCGCTGGTTCGGGCAGGAGCTGTTCGACGTCGCGGAGGCCACCACGGGCCTGGACGACCCGGCCTACCGTGCCGCGCGAGCCCTGTGCCTCGACGTGACCCGCGCGCGTGGGATCGACCGGATCCTGGCCGATGGACGCCTCGACGCGATCGTGGCGCCTGCCTACGGCGACTCATCGGCGGCGGCGGTCGCCGGCTACCCGAGCATCTCGGTCCCGACCGGCGTGACGGACGACGGCCGGCCCGGCGGTGTCTGGCTCTCCGCCGGGCGCCTGGGCGAACCGACGCTCCTCGGTCTCGCCTTCGATCTCGAAGCGGCGATCGGCGGGCGGCCTCGACCGCGCTTCACCGGGTCGATCCCGCCCGACCCGCCGGATGCCGGGCTGTGCGCCACGCCCATCGCCGAACGCCGGCGGTTCCGGCGCGAGGACCTGCCCGCGGACGTGTGAGACCGCCGCCCCAGGCGGCCGCCGCACGCACCTATCATCGAGCCCGTACGAAGGAGGTCCCATGAGCAACCTGACCGACATCGCCACCGTGCCCGTCGTGGACGTCTGGGGCGAGGCCGCCCGCGCGCGCCGCATCGAGGGTGAGCGGATCACGCTGGCGCTGCTCGAGCTCGCGCCGGGTTCGGTGGTGCCCGGCCACCACCACGAGAACGAACAGCTCGGGATGGTCATCACCGGCAGCGTGACGTTCACGGTCGGCGACGAGACCCGCGAGCTCGGACCGGGCGGCACGTGGCGGATCCCGTCGGGAACGCACCATCAGGTGGTCTCGGGACCGAACGGCGCGATCGTGGTCGACGTGTTCTCGCCGATCCGATCCGATTGGGACACGCTCCCCAGCAACCCGGCGACGACGCCGGCCTGGCCGGCCGCCACCTGACGGGCCGGTCGTCCTCAGCGGAGGTCGTCGTCCTCGCCGGCGATCGGCAGCACGAACGCGACCTCCGCGCCTCCACCCGCGCGCGGCATCGCCGAGATCCGGCCGCCGAGTGCGGTGACGATCCGCTGGCACAGCGCCAGCCCGATCCCGAGCCCGGTCGCCGCGCCAGCGCGCCGTCTCGGTCCGGTAGAAGGGCTCGAACAGCCGGTCACCGGCGTCCGCGTCGATGCCGATCCCGCGATCGAGGACGACGTGAGCTGGACATGCGCTGCGGGAGTCCAGGGCCGTTCCGGGCGCTCGGCCAGCCTTTGAGGGAAACTGCAACGAACCCGCACGGCCGCGCAGAGCCGGACGGCGCCCGCGGTGGGCGCTCTCAGTGGACTCTCAGATCCACGGCGCAGGCTGGCGGGCCGGGAGTCGTGCCGATGACCGGATCAGGAGGACCAGTGCGCGAACGAGGCGTCCAATCACGACGGCTGCGACCAGGCGGCGTCGAGCCCGAGAAGCGACCGAACCCGGGACCCGGGGGCGGCACCAACGTGTGGCAGATCATCGCGATCGTCGCCCTGCTGTTCGCGACCGCCGGCTGGACCACCGTGGCCGTCATCACGCTGCGCCCGGCGACAGCCGCGGTCGACACCACGCCGACCGATACCGAAGACCCGACCGCCGGTGAGGAGAGCGTCCCGCCGGTCGCGGATTCGCACGACGCGACCGAGCTCGAGGCGCTTCTCCCGACCGAGCTGACCGGGACCCCGCTCCAGGCCCAGAGCTGGACCGGCGACGTCTACCTGGCCGGCGACGACTGGGGCAACTCCGTGACGTCGTTCCTGACCGCCAACGGCAAGACCCCGAGCGATTTCCGGGCCGCCCAGGTGGCCGACCCGGCCGGATCCCTGGCCGGCACGATGTTCGCGTACCAGGTGGCGGGCCTGGATCCGACCAAGCTCCGGGATGCGCTGCTCGCGGCCTGGAAGGGCGATTATCCCGACATGAAGACCACGACGACCACGATCGGCGGCAAGGACATCACCAAGGGCGACTTCGGGGCAGACGCGGACTCGTCCTACCTGTTCATCAAGGACGGCGTGGTCTACGACGTCGAGACATCCGACGCAGGGATCGCCGAGGCGGCGCTGGGCGCTATCGGGAAGCCGGCCGGGTCGCGCGCACCGGTGACATCGGCCGCTCCGGGCGGCTCCGTGGCGCCGGCTCCATCAGGGTCGCCGGCACCGTAGGGCCGGAGCCGGCCGCTGCCGGCCGCTCGACGCGGGCCGGCCGATCGTCGGGACGCTAGTCGCGGCTCGGGCGGCGCGGCCTCTCGTCCTTGGGCGGACGGGGCTCATGGCCGGGGCGCGGCGGACGCGGTGCGGTGCCGGGCGCCATGTCCGGGCGCTTCTCCTCGGGACCGCGCGCGCGGGCGGCGGCGACCGAGTCGGCGAAGGCCTTGGCGGTCGCGGTCGGCAGGCTGCCCATCCAGGCGGCCTCGATCTGCTTGACCCGCTCGGTCTCCGCGCTGCGGCGCTCGCGTTCGAACTTGGAATGCCTCGCCACGGACCCGTCCTTTCGTCGCATCGACACGGGATGCGTCCGGGGAGTGTACCCGAGGTGCCCCGATGACCCACCGACCGGCGAGTCGCCTATCCTTCGCGGGTGACCCTGTACACGCTCGACGACACGGAAGAGCTCATCGCGCCGGTGGTCCTGGCCGCCTTCGATGGCTGGGTGGATGCCGGCTCGGCGGCGACCACCGCGCTCGAGGTGCTGGCCGAGGACGCCAAGGTCGTGGCCACCTTCGATGCCGACCGTCTCTTCGACTATCGAGCCCGCCGGCCGCCGCTCGAGATCGTCGACGGGCGACTGACCGAGCTGACCTGGCACGAGCTGGTGTTGCGTCGGACGCGGATCGACGAGCGTGATGTCCTGATCCTGGTCGGCCCGGAGCCGGACTACCGCTGGCGCGCCTTCACGCGCGATGTCATCGACCTGATCCAGCGGCTCGGCGTGAACGAGTGGATCAGCCTCGGAGCCATCCCGGCGGCTGTGCCCCACACCCGTGCCGTGCCGATCATGGGGACCGAGGCGCGGCCGGGTCTCCTGCGCGGCGATGTCATCGCGGGACCGGCGGGCACGCTGCGGGTGCCGTCCGCGCTCATCTCCGCGATCGAGCTCGAGGCCGGTGCGGCCGGCATCCCCGCTCTCGGCTACTTCGCGCAGGTCCCCCACTACGTGTCGGGGCCTTACGCGACGGCCGCGGTCCAGCTGCTGCGCGCGATCGGCACGCACCTGGGTGCCGAGATCCCCGCACGGGCGCTGGTCGACGAATCACGCGAGCTGCGCGCCCGGCTCGACACCGCGACCGGTCTCGACGACACGACCCGGAGCTACGTGGAGCGGCTCGAGACGATGTACGACGAGCAGCGCTTGCCGTCCGGCGACGACCTCATCTCGGACATCGAGCGGTTCCTGCGTGACCAGGGGACCCCGGGCGGGACGAGCGGCCTGCCGAACTAGACATGAAGACGGTCCTCGGGCTGGGGGGAGCCAAAGGACCGTCATGGCCGGGAGATCGTCGACGGACCGCCGTTGAGGCAGTGTTGCCGGCTCCGCCGCCGCCCGGCATCCCGCCGGAGGAACGACGCGCCGCCGGTCGAGGGTCTCGATGTCCGGCGGTCCGTTTCGCGATGACCAGAGAGTAGGCCGGCCACCCACCGCCTGACCCCTGCCATGTGTCATGAAGATGGGTGGACGGATGACGAGGTGGCAGGCGTGCCGCCGGCGAGGATGCTCGCAATGCGGTTGCGACGGCACGACGGGCGCGGAGAGCGGTCCCGCGATGGACCGGGCCGTACCATCGGCCACCTCAGCCCCAGTGCGAGGAACTTCGTCATGACCTTCGACCCGAATGCCAGTCTCGACCCTGGCCAGATCACCGATCGACGCGGGATGGGCGGCCGGGGTGTCGCCATCGGCGGTGGCGGCGCCATCGGCCTCGTCCTCCTGCTGGCGTACACGCTGCTCGGCGGCAACCCCAACGACCTCGGCCCATTGCTCGAGCCGGGGGCGGTGACCGGCCCGGGCAGCTCGCAGCTCGCCACCGACTGCAAGACGGGCGCGGACGCCAACGCGCGCGATGATTGCCGCGTCCTGGGCTACGTCAACAGCGTCCAGGCGTACTGGACGGCTGAGTTCCAGGCATCGGGGGAGACGTATCGGCCGGTCAACACGATCCTGTTCTCGGGCGCGGCCCAGAGCGGCTGCGGCACGGCCAGCGCATCGACCGGGCCGTTCTATTGCCCGCCCGACGAGCTGGTCTATCTCGACGCCGACTTCTTCAAGGAGCTGCGGGACCGGTTCGGCGCGAACGGCGGCTCACTCGCCCAGGGCTACGTCATCGCCCACGAATATGGCCATCACGTGCAGGACCTGCTGGGCCTCCTGCGGCAGGCCGGCAACTCCAGCGGCGCCGAGGGCGACTCGGTGCGGACGGAGCTCCAGGCGGACTGCTTCGCGGGCGTCTGGGCGAACCATGCCGCGAGCACCAAGTTCCTCGAACCGCTCACGCCTGCCCAGATCGCGGATGCCCTCGATGCCGCCAGCGCCGTCGGCGACGACCGCATCCAGGAGGCGACGAGCGGCCAGGTCAACCCGGACTCGTGGACGCACGGCTCCTCGGCCCAGCGTCAGAAGTGGTTCGGCACGGGCTACGACAAGGGCGACCCGTCAGCCTGCGACACGTTCAACGGCGCCATCTGATCGGCGGCCCGCGCCGGGGCGGCGCGCAACTAGACCCTACGGCTCGTATGCCACTCGAGAGCATCGGGAGGGTGGACCGGGCTGGCGTCAGCGCACTAACCACGGCCCCTTGATGCTCTTGGGTGGCATCAAGCAAGGATGGAGGCGTGTCGCGCCTGATCGGCCACCTTCCACAAACATGACAACATCTGTCATGAATCGGCGTATGGTGGCGAGGTGCGTGCGTCCCGGCTCGTGTCGCTGCTGCTGCTCCTGCAGACGCGTGGCCAGCTGACCGCGGCAGAGCTGGCGGCCGAGCTCGAGGTGTCCGAGCGCACGATCCATCGCGATGTCGAGGCCCTCAGCGCCTCCGGCGTGCCGATCTACGCGGAGCGTGGCGCCACGGGCGGCTTCCGGCTCGTCGACGGCTACCGCACCCGCCTGACGGGCATGACCGGCGAGGAGGCGGAGGCGCTGTTCCTGGCGGGTCTGCCCGGACCCGCGGCCGAGCTCGGCCTCGGCACGGTCGTGGCTGCGGCCCAGCTCAAGGTGCTGGCGTCCCTGCCGCCCGAGCTCCGCACGCGGGCGTCGCGGCTCGTCGAGCGCTTCCACCTCGACGCCGGCGACTGGTTCCGCGCCAGTCAGCCCGTCCCCCACCTGGCCGCGCTGTCCGACGCCGTGTGGAGCGCGACCCGGATCACGATCGAGTACGACCGTGGCGAGGGTGCGACCCGGCGGATCCTCGAGCCGCTCGGGGTCGTGCTGAAGGCCGGCATCTGGTACGTCGTGGCCGCCGTGGACGGCCAGATCCGCACATATCGGGTGTCGCGCGTGGTGAGTGCCGAACCGGGCGACGAACACTTCGAGCGCCCGGCCGGCTTCGACCTGGCCGCCTACTGGGCCGAGTCGGCGGCAGCGTATGAGCGCGACGTCCCGCGCATCGCGGTCGACGTCCGGGTGCGCCCGGACCGTCTCGGCCTCCTGCGCGATGCGGTCGGCGACGCCGTCCTCAACGCCGCCGAGTACCTCACCGAGCCAGACCCGGAGGGCTGGCTACGACTTCGGGTGCGCCTGGACTGGCCGGACGAGGCGCCGTTGACGATGCTCCGTGCCGGACCCTGGATCGAGGTCCTGGCTCCGCCCGACGTCCGGGCTCGCCTCGCCTCGGCAGCCAGGGCCATCGTCGACCGCTACGCCGAGGGCACGATCTGACGCCTCGTCCGCCGAGGCGAGCGCCCGGATCCGGTCGCCGCGTCGCAGGGCTTCGTGCATCTCGCGCCGGCGGTCCGATTCGAGCGTTCGATGGAGCTCCAGCAGGGTCATGGCAGAGACCTCCAGGTACATCGCGGATACCCTCCTGGGTGGTTCGCGATCCGATCGATCGCGGTACCCAGACCGTATCAGCGATACCTGTCAGAACCTGTCAGGTATGACCTCTCAGGGGCGATTCAGCCGCCGGCTGTCATCCTCGGCACGGTCGACGTGGCCATCCGCTCCTCGAACCGCTTGGCGGCCGCGTCCAGCTTGGCCAGGTGCTCCGAGAGGCGGGTCCGGGCGGCCTCCGCGGCGGCGTCGAGATTGGTCATCTCGAAGATCCGCCAGTGACGCAGGATCGGCAGGAGCACCTCGTCGCGGTGGACGCGGAGGTCGTAGATCCCGGCCTTCGCGATCTGCGCGGCCTTGCGCACGAAGCCCGGGATCCCCGCGCCCGGCATCTGGAACGCCAGCACCTCGTCGACGATGGCGCAGACCGCTGCGGACGGCTCGAGCACCAGCGCGGCGGCCAGGATGTCGCGGTAGAAGACCATGTGCAGGTTCTCGTCGGCCGCGATCCGGACCATGATCTTGTCGGCCACGGGATCATCGGAATAGCGGCCGGTGTTCCGATGCGCGATGCGCGTCGCCAGCTCCTGGAAGGTCACGTAGGCCAGCCCGCGCAGGGTGTCCGGCGATTCGTGGTCGTAGCCCTGCTGGAGCTGGGTCATCCGGCCTCGCTCGAGCATGATCGGGTCGATGTTGCGGGTGACCGTCAGGTAGTCGCGCAGCACGATCGCGTGCCGGCCCTCCTCCGCCGTCCAACGGCCGACCCAGTTGATCCAGGCGCCATCGCCGTTGCCGAACATGCCGTGGATCAGCCGGTGGTAGCTGGGCAGGTTGTCCTCGGTCAGCAGGCCGATCTCGAAGGCCGTCTGGGCCACGCCGGTCAGGCGCGGCTGATCGGGCGTCCAGGGCTCCTTGTCGAAGTCGCGGCCCAGCCGGTACGGGATGTAGTCGTGGGGGAACCATTCCTGGGCGACGGCCGCGTGACGGTCGAACAGGCGTCCGGCTTCGGGCTCGAGCTCGTTGAGGAGGGATCGCTGGTCGTATTCGGTCATCGGCCAAGCGTAGCCCCGATCGCTCGCGAGGAACGTGCGACCTGTGCGCCGCTGCATGGGGCGCCGGGCGCCTGCGGGACTCGGCTACGCTCTGCGGCGTGATGCGGACGGTCCTGGCCACCCGATACGTGACCCCGTTGCGGGAGGGCGGCTCGCTGCCCGGCCTCGTCGAGGCGGACGACGAGGGCCTGTACGTCGTCAAGTTCCGCGGCGCCGGCCAGGGTCCCCGCGCGCTCGTGGCGGAGTGGCTGGCCGGCGAGATCGGCCGGGCGATCGGTCTGGCGGTCCCCGACATCGTCGCGGTGGAGGTCGATCCGGCCCTCGGCGACGCAGAGCCCGACGAGGAGATCCATGACCTCGTTCGCGCGAGCGCGGGGCGCAACCTGGGCATGGACTTCCTGCCCGGCGCGCTGACCTTCAACCCGGCCGCGGCGACGGCCGGCGCGATCATCGATCCGGCGTTCGCGGCGGACGTCGTGTGGCTGGACGCGCTGGTCACCAACCCGGATCGCTCCCCACAGAACCCGAACCTGCTGGTGTGGCACGGCCGGCCCTGGCTCATCGACCACGGCGCGGCGCTGTACGTCCACCACACCTGGCGGGATCCGGACGAGCATGCCCGGCGGCCGTTCGAGCGGATCCGCGACCACGTGCTCCTGCCCTACGCGGAGCCGATCCTGGCCGCCGACGCGCGGCACGCAGCCCGGATCGACGAAACCCTCCTGACGGACCTCGTGACGGCGCTGCCGGACGGCTGGCTGCCGGACGACCCGGTCATCGGCGACGCGGCTGCCCAGCGGCTCGCCTACGTCCGCTACCTCACGCTGCGGCTGATGGCGCCCCGACCCTTCGTCGAGGAGGCGGACCGTGCCCGAACCGCCGCGTAACGCCTTCCAGTACGCCATCGTGCGGGTCCTGCCGAGCGTCGAGCGCGGCGAGTGCCTGAACGTCGGGGTCGTGCTGCTGTGCCGGCCACGTCGATTCCTGGGAGCCCGCATCCGGCTCGACGAGCAGCGGCTCGCCGCCTTCGCACCTGGCCTCGATCCCGCGACCATCCGGCCGCATCTCGACGCGATCGAGCGGGTGGCCGCCGGGGACCCGTCCGCCGGTCCGATCGCGCGCCTGGGTCAGGCCGAGCGGTTCCACTGGCTGGTGGCGCCGTCGAGCACGATCATCCAGCCGTCGGACGTGCATTCCGGGCTGTGCGACGACCCCGCGGTCGAGCTCGACCACCTCATGGCGACGCTTGTCGACTGAGGATCAGCCCGTGGCGGCGAGCCTGCGCTCGGCGTCGGCGAGCGCGTCCTCGAGGGTCCCCGAGCGAGTCGCCGTGGCCACCTCGATGCAGAGGGCGATCCCGTCGCCGGACGGCGGGCGTCCGACCGTGAACCCGTGATCGAGCCGGTCCGCCAGCGTGCGTGCCGCGCGGGCCGACGTCTCGGGGAGAAGGAGGCGGAAGCTGGATGCGCCGACCCGGACCGCCCTGTCCGTCTCGCGCACCTCGGCGCGGATCACATCGGCCAGGGTCCGCGCGACGGGGTCGACCGCGATCGTCGCCTCCTCGCCGCGCAGCTCGATGAGGATGACCGAGGCGGGCCGCCCGTAGCGGACGTGGCGCGCGCCCTCGTGGCGTAAGGCGATCATCCAGTCCGGCCGGGTCTCGAGCTCGAACGGGCGCCGGACGCGGTCATCCGTGATGGGCGGGCGCCGGGGCGCCGCGACGGGGCCTTCGATGAACGCCTCGATGCGCTCGGCGGTCCTGTCGTCGGCCGTCTCATCGTGGTGCTGATCGGGCAGGACGAACTTGCGGGACCGACGAGGCCGTGGCGGCCGGCTCGGGGTGGCTTGGTCAGCGGGGTCGGGCACGGGACGCCAGTCTACCGCCCGCGGCGACGTCCGACCGGCGGCGTCCGGCGAGGTCAGGCGCCGGCCGCGCGCGCCGCCGCCTTCTTGGCCCGCTTGCCCGCCTGGTACGCGGCGAGGGACTCCGCGGAGTCCACGTCACCGAGCGTGGGCCAGGTCGGGGCCACCTCGTCGTAGCCGGGCGGGCGAACCCCGAACTGCTTGCCGAGGACCGCGATGATCGACTTGGCCTTCATCTCCCCGATGCCGGGCAGGCCGAGGAGTCGAGCCTCGAGGTCGCGCCCGTCGGCGGCCTCCGACCAGACCCGGTCGGCGTCGTTGCCGTAGTCGGAGGCGATCGCCGCGGTCAGGGCCTGGACCTTGCCGGCCATCGCGCCCGGGAAGCGGTGCAGCGCGGGACGCTCGCGGAAGACCGCGTCCAGCTCTGCCGGGTCCATGGCCGCGATCCGGGCCGCGTCCAGGTGGCCGAGCCGGCGCTTGAGCTCGGCCGGCCCGCTGAATGCCTTCTGGACGGTCACCTGCTGGTCCAGCGCGAAGCCGATCAGCAGGGCCAGCGGATCCTCGGCGATGAGGCGGTCCGCGTCCGGGTCGCCGGTGAACGGGAGCGAGGTGGGCTTCGTCATCGACGCATGGTAGCCCGGCCCGATCACCCCCGGATCGACCGCCACTTACCGCATCAGTCGGGGCAGGCCGCCCGCGATCGCGACGAGGGTCGCACCGACGACGAGGAGGCCGGCGACCAGGAACATCGCCGTCGCATGGCTGTCCACGACGACGGCGGCGACCGCCAGCGACAGCGGCGCGGCGACGACCGATCCGAGCATCAGGAAGCTCATCGTCCGGCCGAGCATCGCCGGGTCCGTCCGGCCCTGGACCCAGGCGATGACGGTGATGTTGACGTACCCGTTCATCGTGCCGATGGCGAGCAGGATCGCGCCGGCGACGATCGGCGACGGGGCGAGGCCGAGCGCGCCCAGGCCGACGCCCCAGCCAGACCAGCCGGAAGTCACGGCCGGCCAGTGGCGCGATCAGCGGCAGGCGAGCGGCCCAGCCGAGCGATCGCGCCCGGCGTCCGCGCTGCTCATTCGATCGAGATCCGGACGCCGTCGCCGGCGTCGTCCACCTCGAGGATCGATCCCTTGACCCCGGCTTCGATCGCCTCGCGGATGCGGTCCGAGGTCGACTCGGACAGGCCCGGCACCTGGCTGATCGCCGCGCGGCCGAGCGACAACGGGATCCGAAGGTTGATGACGGCGCGGCCGGCCTCGGTGACCTGCACCCGCAGGACCTTGCCGGGCGCGCCCGGCCCCTCGGCCGTGACCTCGTCGCGTGCGGTCGGCCCGGCACCGTCGGTCGCCGGCCGGCTCTCGAGGGCGTCGAGGATCGGGGCCGCCTCCGCGGCGGTCAGGCGACCCTCCGCGATCAGGCGGAGGACCCGATCCAGGGCGTCATCAGGCATCGGACGGCTCGACCGTCGGGACCCGGGTCGTGTCGGACGATGGGTCGACCGGGTGCGGGTCGCCGGGATCACCGGCGTCGAGAGCCTCGAACCGCCGGCCGGCCTCGGCCACGTCGATCTCGCCCCGCTCGAGGGACAGCAGGATGCGCAGCCGGGCTGCGTCGTAGGCCGCCGCGATCGCCCCGTTCTGGGCCGCGGCCGGGGCGGGCATCGGGATCGGCTCGTCCGCTTCGACCGCCGCGGGGGGCACGGGCGCTTCAGGTGCTTCCGTGCGGCCGGTGCGGCCGGTGGGGGCGGAGGTGGCGGCCCCTTGCGCTCGGCGCGACTGGGCGATGACACTGCCGAGGGCCGGACGACCCGCAGGTCACCGGACATCGAGCGGAACGTCAGCGACGGGCCGCCCGTCCCGACCGAGAGGGAGCGGTGCCCGCGGCCACCCTGGACGCGGTCGCCGATGTTCGAGCTCAGGTCGCCCGACAGCGTCGTCATCTCGATCCGCAGGTCGCCGGCGGGTGCCAGGAGCCCGTCGCCGCTGACGGTCTCGATGGCGAACGGGCCGGGGCCGGTGAGGTGGCCGGCCAGCTTGAGGTCGCCGCTGGTGGTCGCGACGGTCAGCGAGCGCACCGTCGCGGCCCGGATCTCGACGTCGCCGGACACCGTCCGGACGACGAGGTCCGCGTCGGCCGTGGCGACGATGTCCAGGTCACCCGAGACGGCCTCGACGGCGATCCGGCCGGCGACGGCGTGGAGGGTCACCTCGCCCGACGTCGTCCGGTACCGCTGGTCGCCGAGGAGGCCGTCCGCCTCGATCTCGGCGCTCGTGGTCTCGACGACGACCGACGCTCGATGGGGCAGGTCGACCTCGATGGCCGGGTCGTGACCGCCGCCATGCCGGTCGTCGCCGGACGAGAGGTCGGCGCTGCCGGCGCCGAGGTCGATCGAGAAGAGCGTGCCGAGGTCCCGTCCGCCCCGCTCCCGAACGCGGAGGGTCTCGCCGTCGACGGCGTGCAGCCGGATCTCGCCATCGCGGAGCCGCAGCTTGACGATCCCGTCGGATCCGATGGGGTGCTCGAGGCTCGAGCCGGCGGTCACGGTGGTCATCGCGTGGTCCTCCCGAGCGCGCGGATGGCGGTCGCCGCCTCGTCTGCGCTCATCTCATGGCGTGCCACGGCTTCGAGGATCTCCTCCCGGGTCCGGCCGGTGACGGGCGCTTCCGGCGGGGTCTCCTCGGCGTCGTCCGCATCGGCCCGCGCCCCGAAGCCCAGGGCGCGGACGAGCGCCTCGACCCGGGAACGGACCGTCGGGTAGCTGATTCCGAGCTCGCGCTCCATCTCGCGCAGGTTGCCGCGCGAGCGGAGGAAGCTCTCGAGCAGAGTCAGCTGCTCGCGGTTCAACCGCCCGAACCGGCCGACGCTGAAGTCGCCCTCGAGGGTCGTCCCGCAGCTTCGGCAATGGAGCCGCGTCACCGCCAGCTCGCTGGCGCAGACGGGGCAGGTGGAGATGACGTCGTGCGGCATCGCGGTCGACCTAGCGCCCGGCCGGCATGGCGCGGGTCGGCACCGTCCGGGCGGCGGCCCGGACCGTCACGCGGGGCGGTTCGCCGGCCTGCGGGTCGAGGAGCTCCCGGAGCACGCGACGGCGCTCGAGCTGTGCGGTGAGATCGCGTTCGCGATCGGGATGGCTGATCTGGGCGAGCGTGAGGTCGAACATGGTGCACTTCCCAGTGGCTACGTGTTGTGGGCGTGTGAGCCACGTTATAGCAAGTGTGGTTCCACTTTGTCAAGCTGCGTTTTCACTTTGTGATGTTTCGGTGCTTCGACCCATCGTCGCATCGTCATCCGTCCAGCCCGGATCCAGGACACACGCCGAGGACGACGGACGACGTCGGTCGGCTGGATCCGTCGAGCGGGCGCGCCACACTCGGGTGGACCCGCCGAGCGGACGATCCGCTCGGCCACCGTCGACCGACCAGAAAGGAGTCCTCCGATGTCAACCCAGATCGACGTGTTCGAGGCCGACGTCCTGGCCGGCCTGCCGGGCCTGCTCGTCGCCCTGATGGCGATCCTCGCGATCCTCGGGATCGTCGCCAACGTGGCCGCCGCCTAGGCCGCTCTCCCTCCACGAATCCATCGGCCCCGGCCGGGACCTTCTCCCGGACCGGGGCCTCCGCGCGTCTGGAGGACAAGGAACGACCCCGGTCCGGGGTTGGGGTCCCGGGCCGGGGTCGAGGGGAGGAGCGAGCCGTCCGCCGTGGGCGGTCGGGTCAGGAGCCGCGCACCGTAGTGGCGCGGAGGTTGAGATTGCCGACCACCGATCGGTAGTAGCGACCGGGCGACTTTGGCGCCATCCAGGCCGTGAACCCGCGTGTCCGGGACGTCGCGAACTGGAAGTCGTACGCGCCGACGAAGCTCGACGAGCTGGTGAAGATCTGGCCCATCGTCCGGCTCGTCCGGAACAGGCCGTACAGGACATACGCCGCGCTCGTGATGCCGTCGGCGAAGATCGCCCGAGCGCCGGCGCGCAGGAAGCCCGCGCCGTAGTTGTCGACGCGCTGCTTGGCCGTGGTCTTGCTGGGATTGGGCGAACCCCACTCCGAGTTGCCGGAGGCGTAGCACAGCCGGTTCAGGACGACGACGGCATTCGGAGCCAGCTTGATGCCGGTCCGGATGTAGTACTCACCCCAATACTTCGTGTTGGAGTTGCCGTGTCCCGAGGACGCGTTGAGCCCGAAGCCGTCCTTGGAGTACTGGGAGAATGCGCCGTACGGGCTGGGGGACCCGTTGCCGTGACCGAGGTAGATCACGACCTTCGCTCCCTGGGCCGCCGCCTTGACCCGGGTCCACGTGGCGTTCGGGCTGTAGACCTCGACCACCTGGGCGCCGTAGGAGCGCGCCTGGGCCGCGTACTTCTTCGCGTTGTAGATGTAGTTCGCGGTGCTCGAACCGACCGGGCCGACGATGACGACCACCTTCATTCCCGCCGCCGAGGCGGGAGCCGGGTCGGCCATCCCGGCGAATGTGGCGAGTGCGATCGCGATCGCGAGAGCGGCCAGCTGGACCGGCCGCCTGGACGACGCCCGCTGGGCGCCTTGTTCGGGAACTCGCAAGATCCTTGCCTCCTGTCCGCCGGAACACCACGCGGTGAGCGCGCGGTGACGGTGGGTGATGCCGCCTGCGGCGACGGATCGGGGCGTCAGGTCGTGGTCGGACGGCGCGCGGGGACGCGACGAGACCGAGGGGTTCGATCCAGCGGAGACGATCCGGGGCTGGTCGGGCTGGGGCCCGACGCGATGACAGGTTCTGCCGTGGGGGCGGCGTTCTTCTGTTTGGGCCCTGTCTACGGTGCTGCCTGGGAGCGCGCCCAGTATGCCAGCCGAGGCTCGGTCGCGTCAGGCCGGCTCGCCGTCCCGCGTGACGCGGGCCCATCGCGCGTTGCCGAGCCGCACCAGATCTTCTGCTGCCAGCTCGACCTGGAGCCCGCGCCGGCCGGCGGAGACGAGGACCGTCTCGTGCTCGCGGGCGCGCTCGTCCACGATCAACGGGAGGGTGCGCCGGGTGCCCAGCGGGCTGATGCCGCCTACGACGTAGCCGGTCGCCCGTTCCGCCTCGGCGGGGTCGGCCATCGTCGCCCGCCGCCCCCCGGCCACGTCGGCCAGGCGCTTCAGATCGAGCTCCCGATCGACCGGGATGACCGCCAGGACCAGCCGGCCGTCGACCGACACGGCGAGCGTCTTGAACACGCGGGCCGGGTCGATCCCGAGGGCATCCGCCGCGTCAACGCCGTAGCTCGGGCGCCGGTCGCGGTCCCGGCCGTGGGCCTCCGGAGCGCGGTACTCGTGGACGGTGTGCGGCACCCCGGCCCGGACGATGACCTCGAGCGCGCGGGTCCCGGCGGCGGTGCGTTCCATGGTCTTGGGGTCGATCGTAGCCATTTCCGCTATGCTCCGGGCGGCCCGACCCCGTCCGCGTCCATCGACGCGCGGTCGTCGGAGCCGGCGTCGCGCTCCTGACCGGTGCCCGCGGCGGACACATCAGGAGCGACGTTTGACCTTCGATTCACTCGGCCTGTCGGCCGACCTCGTGCGCATGGTCGCCGAGGAGGGGTATGAGACCCCCACCCCCGTCCAATCGGCCGCGATCCCCCTCGTCCTCGAGGGCCGTGACGTTCTCGCGGCGGCCCAGACGGGCACGGGCAAGACCGCGGCCTTCGTGCTGCCCATCCTCGACCGTATGCGGGCCCATGCGAACACGAGCTTCTCGCCGGCCCGCCATCCGGTCCGGGTGCTGATCCTCGTGCCGACCCGCGAGCTCGCGATGCAGGTCGACGAGAGTGTCCGGACGTACGGCCGGACCGTGCCGCTGCGCTCCACCGTCGTGTACGGCGGCATCCCGATGGATCCCCAGATCAAGGCGCTGCGCGGCGGCATCGAGATCCTGGTCGCGACCCCGGGCCGCCTGCTCGATCTCGTCGGGCAGAAGGTCGCCAACCTGGGCCAGGTCGAGATCCTCGTCCTCGACGAGGCCGACCGGATGCTCGACATGGGCTTCCTGCCGGACATCCAGCGGATCATCGCGCTGCTCCCGGCCAAGCGCCAGAACCTCATGTTCTCGGCCACCTTCTCCGACGACATCCGGCGGCTGTCGGGTGGCATCCTGCGCGACCCGGCAACGGTCGAGGTCGCGCCGCGCAATACGGCCGCCGAGGCTGTCCGCCAGCTGGTCTACCCGGTCGACCGCGACCGGAAGGAGGCTCTGCTGGCCCACCTCATCCGCAAGGACGACCTGCGCCAGGTCCTCGTCTTCACCCGGACCAAGCTGGCCGCCACGCGGCTGGCGAACCGGCTCGACCGCGAGGGCCTCGACGCCGTCGCCATCCACTCCGACCGATCACAGCCGGAACGGACGCGCGCGCTCGAGGGCTTCAAGAGCGGCGAGATCCGGGTCCTCGTCGCCACCGACGTCGCCGCGCGCGGGCTCGATATCGAGGACCTGCCCGTCGTGGTCAACTTCGAGCTCCCGTGGAACCCGCAGGACTACATCCATCGGATCGGCCGGACCGGCCGGGCCGGAGCGACGGGCGAGGCCATCTCGCTCGTCTGCATCGACGAGACCGATCTGCTGCGCGGCGTCCAGCGGATGCTCAAGCAGGCGATCCCGTGGACGGTCGAGGAGGGGTTCATCCCCGACCGCGATACGGAGCCGCGGCCGCTCGGGGCGCGGGCCGGTCACGCCCGGGTCAGCCCGGAGCACCACGCGCATCGCAAGCCGGTGCGGCGACGGGCGGGCGCCGGGAGCACCGGCGGCTGATCGTCGGGCGGTCCCCACCGGCCGGTCCCCCGGCACGACCCGGGGAACCGGCGCGGATGTCCCCGGACGGTGTCAGGAAACGGTCAGGCGACTCCGCCGGCGGCGCCGATCGGGTCGACCGCGGCACCGGGAAAGAAGAAGCCCAGCATGAGCTCGGCCCGGATGCGCTCGACCGCGTAGCGGTTGATCAGCGCGTGGTCGCCCAGTGCGACGCCGTCCTGGGGACGGGACCGGACCGACAGCCGGACGTCGCGGATGTACAGGAACTCGCCCGACGGCCGGGTCAGGGCACGACCCGGATCGAAGCCGGGCTGGGTCGCCATCTCGCCTTCGACGGTGTAGGGACCCGATTCCACGTGGATGCGGTGCCAGGTCGAATGGACCGAGATCCCAGGATCGTCGTCGGCGACCGCGACGAGGACATCGTCGCTGCGGATCGACAGAGGTCCCGTGGGCCGGGCGACGGGATCGTCCAGACCCTGCCAAGCGGCACCGTCGAGGGACAGCTCACCGTCGGTCTCCAGGGAGTCACGCAGCCCGCCGGGGCTCGCCAGCGTCCCGCTTGCCATCCCCCCGGTCGTGTAGGCATCGACACGGATCGTCATGTTCGCCCCCTTGGGTGTCGTCGGAGTCTCGGCTGCTGCGTGCCAAGACGCAACGGTCCTTCGGTCCCGAAGGCGGGAGACGTTGGTCCCGGTCAGGCGCGAAACCGGTGCATCGGCGCACCGTCGGGGCGGCTCAGGGGACGGCGGGACAGTCGACGCAGTCGGATCGCGGCTCGAGGGCGACCTTGAGGAGGTTGGCCAGGATGACGTTGGGATCGCTCCGACTCTGGTTGGTCAGGACGGCGATCGCGATGTGTTCGCGGGGCAGCCATCGGACGACCGCCCGCGCGCCCAGGAACCGTCCGGAGTGGCCGAGCGCCGGATGGCCGTCGACCGGCGTGGTCTGGACGCCGAGGCCGTACGGGATGCGCGGCTGGTACCGGGCGGTCCGCAGCGAATCGGCGACCATCGAGGCACGCATCGCCGGCGGGATGGCGTCACCCCCGTACAGGGCATGTGCCCAATGGACCAGGTCGTCCGCCGTCGTGGCGATCGAGCCGGCACCGCCCGCCGCGGTCACGACCGATGTGAACGGCACGACCGAGGTCCCGTCGGACAGGTCGATGGCCGGGAGCTTGGGGTTGGTGCCGAGGAACCGGTAGCCGCGGGCCAACGGGCCCCTGGGCTGCATCGACGACTGATAGATCGTGTGGTCGAGACCGAGCGGGCCGAAGAACCGCTCCTGGAGCTGGGCCGCCAGGGGGGCGCCGCCGACGCGCTCGGCCACCATGCCCAGGATCAGGTAGTTCGTGTTCGAGTAGTGCCACTCCGTGCCCGGCCGGGCGTACGCCTTGCCGAGGTACTTCAGCGACCGGGCCGGGTCCCAGACGCGACCGGGCTTGCTCAGGAGGGCCTTGTCCACCCCCGCCCCGAAGTAGAAGTCACGGAGGCCGCTGGTGTGGTCCAGCAGCTGGCGGATCGTGACCGCGCGATCGATCGGGAGGGTCGGCAGGTAGGTCCGCGCGGAGGCATCGAGCTGCAGCCTTCCGTCCGCGACGAGGGCGAGGATGAGGGCCGCCGTGAAGGTCTTGGAGACGCTCGCGACCGAGAACGCGGTGTCCGGGGTGACCTTGCGTCGGGCCGCGACGTCGGCCAGTCCGGCCGTGCCGCGCCAGATGGAGCCGTCGGCAAACAGGATCGCCGCCGAGACGCCGGGCAGGCCGAGCTTCACCTTGAACCGCTGGAGGCGGGCGTCGAGGGCGGCACGGGCCAGCGGGGTCGCGCTGGCCGAGCCAAGGCGGCGCCCGGTCGGGTCGTCGGGGCGACCGGGGGCGGCCGGCAGCAAGACGGTCGGAGCGGCGGAGGTGCCGGGCTGTCCGGGCTGCGCGGAGGCGGCGGGGGCGCCGGGATCGAACGTCGCTGAGCTCGCGGTCGCGCCGGCCTGTGCGCCGGCCGAGGCCCCGGCTGTGACGGTCACCGCGGCGGAGGCGCCGGGTCCGGCGGGCGGGGATGCCGTCACGATCCCGACCGCCGCGGCGGCGTTGGCCGCCGGGACGACGGACGGCGTCACGGCGTCCGGTCGGGGCAGGGCCAGCCAGCCGCCGACCACGGCGACCGCGAGGACGATGGCGATGGCGCGGAGTGGGCGGACGGTGGCTCGGATCATCGGAACGCGACGGACATGTCGAGCGCACCATAGCGCGAGCCCGTCACATGTACCATCGAACGATGTCCCGACCACCCGACGCGGCCGCCCTCCTGCGCTCCGTCGGCCTGATGGCGGACGGCCCGGCCGTGTGGGGCCGGCCCGTGCCCGCGCAGGGTCCAGGCGTCTTCGTCATCGAGATGCCCGAACCGAGGGCGACCGCGCCGATCGAGCTCACCCGGGTCGGCAAGTGGATCGAGCGCGTGGACGGCCTGCTCCTCGACGGCCAGCGTCCGTCGTCGCGCGCTCTCGCGAGCCGGCTGGCCTCCTTCTGGCTCCCGTCCGAGACGGTGCTGTACGTCGGCGCCACCGATGCCTCGATCGGCCGGCGCGTCACGGCGATCGCCCGGACCGAGCTGGGCGACCGTCGGCCGCATTCGGGCGCGCACTGGCTCAAGACGCTGCGTTCGCTCGACGGGATCCGGGTCTGGTGGACGCTGACCGACGCCCCGGAGGAGTACGAGGACGCGCTGCTCGCGGCGTTCTCTGCGGCCGTGCCCCCGACGGACCTGGCCGCGCTGCCGGACCGCGAGGTCGTCCTCCCGTGGGCCAACCTGCGGCGCACGACCGGCGAACGCAAGGCGACCGGGCTGACGGGCTCGCTCCTGGCCGACCCCGACGCGGCGGCCCCGGCCAAGCCGACGTTCGTGGTCCAGGTGCCCGACGGTGACGCCGACGGGGCGAACGGCGAGCCGCCCGCACCCAAGGCGAGGGCTGCCACGACGCGGACGCCGCGAGCGATGCCGACGCCGCGCGCCCGTCCGGGAGCCGCGGCACCCGCTGCCACCGGGACACCGGCCGCAGCGCCGGTCGTGGCCGCCGAGGCGCTCACCGCCGACGGCGCCGAGCGGCTGCGGGCCGAGCTCGATGAGCTGACGAACGTCCGCCGTCGCGAGGTCATCGCCCGGATCCGGACGGCCAAGGAGCACGGCGACCTCAAGGAGAACTCCGACTACCACGCCGCCCGCGAAGAGCAATCGTTCCTCGAGGGCCGCGTCCAGGCCATCGAGGCGCGGCTGCGGTCGGCGGTCATCGTCGATGCGCCCGTGGCCGGCTCGACGGTCGGGCTCGGATCGGTCGTGAGCCTCGACGACGACGGGGAGGCCGTCACCTACACGATCGTCGGCGCAGACGAATCGGATCCCAAGTCGGGTCGGATCTCGTCGTCGTCGCCGGTGGGCCGCGCGCTCATCGGCCACGACGCGGGCGACGAGGTGGTGGTCCAGACGCCAGCCGGCGAGCGCCGCTACACGATCCTGGAGATCGGCTAGGCGCACGGCGCCGGCACCGCGACGCCGCGTCGCGGCGTGCTCGCGGCCCTATTTGGTCGGTTCGACCAGCTTGTGCTCGACCGCGTAGAGGGCGGCCTGCGTCCGTGACGCGAGGCCGAGCTTGCCGAGGATGTTCGAGACGTAGGTCCGCGCCGTTCGTTCGGTGATGAACAGCCTGGTCCCGATCTCCTTGTTGCTCATCCCCTGCCCCAGCAGGTTGAGGACGTCCTTCTCGCGATCGGTGAGCGGCTCGACCAGCGACTCATCCGGCGACTTGCGGTTGCGCATCCGCTGGGCGAGCAGGCGCGCGACCGCCGGATCGAGATGGACCTCGCCGTTGTAGGCGGCCCGGACAGCGGCCGCGACCTCCTCGGCCTCGGCGTCCTTGAGCACGTAGCCCGACGCCCCGGCCTCGAGGGCGGCCGTGACCTGCTCCTCCTCGATGAACGAGGTCATGGTCACGATCTCGGTGACCGGGCGTTCGGCCTTGATCCGGCCGATCGCGGTCACGCCGTCCATGTTCGGCATCAGGAGGTCCATCAGGATCACGTCCGGTTCGAGCCGGCGCGCCATCGCCACGCCTTCCGAGCCGTCGGTCGCCTCACCGACGACCTCGATGTCCGGCTGCAGCTCGAAGAACATCCGCAGGCCCATCCGGACGACGGAATGGTCGTCGACGATGAGCACGCGGATCCTGGGCGAATCGGTCACGGTTGCTCCCGGCGCAGCGGCGCCATGGGTGGGGTGGGCGTTGGGAAACGACGGCGACGAGTCTAGCAAAGGACCATCCTCCGGGATATCAGTCGGCGAGCGGCACCGCGGCGGCGCAGACGGCGGCGACGAGATCGGTCGGCCGGAAGGTCTTCCGGACGTACCCGTCGGCCGCCCGCAGCATGTCGGACCCCTCGGTCGGGTCGGCGCCGCTCATGACGAGGACGCGGACGTCCGGTGCGACGGCTCGCAACCGGGCGATGAACGAGAGACCCCCGTCCATCTCCGGGAGGCGGGGGTCGATCACGACGATGTCAGGGTGCGTGGCGATGATGACGTCGAGCGCCGGACCGGCCTGACCGGCGGTGCCGACCACCTCCAGCCGGTCACCGATACAGAGCAGGCCGGCCAGGCTCTCCCGGACACGGTCGTCGGTATCCACCACGACGACGCGCAGTGGCGGAGTCTGGCCGGGGTCCGGATGCATGCGCCGATCGTGCGATCGTGCGAGCGATGCGGGAAGGGACGAACGACGAGTCGCCCTACGTCATCCGTCGCGGATGGATGCCGCATGGACGGGCGGAGCGACCTCCGCGGCGTCGAGGGCGGCGTTCGGCACGACCACCTCGATGGTGGTGCCCTCGCCGGGCACGCTCTTGACCGAGAACCGCGCCCCGATCTTGTCCGCCCGGGCGCGCATCCCGGCCAGCCCGAGATGGCCGTCCGGGACCCGGGCCGGATCGAAGCCCTTGCCGTCGTCTGCGACCCGCAGCCGGACGCCGCTCGCGATCCGGCCGAGCTCGACCCGGACCTGGCGCGCCCCGGCGTGCTTGACGACGTTGTGGAGCGCCTCCTGGGCGATCCGGTAGAGGACCTCCTCGACTGGCAGCGGCAGCCGCTCGTCGAGCGTGCTCTCGACGACGACCGGGAGGCCGATCCGGCCCTGCAGGGCGGCGGTGTGGGTCCGCAGGGCGCGGCTCAGGCCGTCCTGCTCCAGGTTGCCAGGGCGGAGCTCGAAGATCAGTGCCCGCATCTCGGCCAGCGCCTCGCGCTGCAGCTCGCGCAGCTGGACGAGCTGCCGCTTGGCAGCTTCCGCGTCGCGGTCGAGGAGCATCTCCACGGAGCGCGACACCAGGGTCATCGAGAAGAGCGCCTGGGTGACCGAATCGTGCAGCTCGCGGGCCAGGTGCGCCCGCTCCTCGCCCGCCGCGAGCTCGCCCGCCTGACGGCGCAGGTCTCGTTCCAGCCGATCGCGCTCGCTGACGTCGCGGGCGGCGCCGTGCGCCCCGATGAAGACGCCGTCCGCGGTCATGCCCGTCCCGTTGATCTCGACCAGCACGTCGTGGCCGTCGGCGTGACGGAACGGCAGCCGCATCCGGTGGACTGCGGCTGGGTGCCGGGCGAGCCACCGGAACCGCGTCGTGGCGTCCCGCCGCGCGGTGGGCGCGAAGATCTCCGCGTAGGGCCGGCCCATCAGCTCGGTCGGCTCGATGCCGAGCATCGGCCGGGCCGCGTCGCTGATGAACGTCAGCGTGCCGGCCGCGTCGGTCAGCCAGACGAGGTCCGGCGACGAGGCGACGAGATAGCGGTAGCGCTCCTCGGATTCGCGCAGCTCGCGTTCCAGGCGCGCCCGTTCGCTGATGTCACGCGTCGAGCCGTGGATGCCGGCGAACCTGCCTTCGTCATCGACCATCGCGACCGCGCTGACCTCGACCGGGACGAGCCGGCCGTCCGGTCCCTGGAGGTTGATGTGCGCGATCTGCTCGGTGGTCGGATCGGCCATGAGGGCCGCCCAGCGGGTCGCCGTCTCGGGCATGCTGGCGGGCTCGACGGTCTTGGAGAAATGGGCGCCGATGACCTCTTCGGGCTTCCAGCCGGTCATCCGCTCCATCGATTCGGACATGAAGGTGAACATGCCCTCGGCGTCGGTCGCGAACACGACGTCGGGCGAGTTCTCGACCAGGAAGCGGTACCGCTCCTGCGACTCGCGCAGCTCCCGCTCGAGGCGTTCCTGCTGGGTGACGTCGCGGACCGTCCCCTGGACGCCGGCGAACTGCCCGTCCTCCCACACCGAGACCGAGGTGATCTCGGCCGGGAACGTCGTGCCATCGCGGTACTTGACGAGGTATCGGAAACGGCGGACGACATCGTGCTCGGTCTGCTGGATCTCGAAGTTGGCGAGCGCCTCGGCGAGCGACTCGTCGGCCGTGAAGTCGGCGAATGTCTTCCCGGCGACCTGGGCCGGCGTCCAGCCGAAGAGTGCCTCGGAACCCTCGGCCATGAACAGGAACCGGCCCTCCGCGTCACACCGGTAGATGACGTCCGGGCTGGTCTGGACCAGGTTGCGGAAGCGCGCCTCGGACGCCTGGAGCTCGTGCTCGAGACGCTCGCGCTCGGAGATGTCACGGGCGACGCCGTGGATCGCCGAGAGCCGGCCGTCGACCTGGCTGCCGACCACGTTGATCTCGAGCGGGATCGGGCTGCCATCGCCGCGGAGGAAGTCGATGCGGGAGGTGTGGACGGTTCCGGGGTCGGCCACGATGTCGGCGAAGCTGGCACCCGCCGCCGCCTCCCAGCCCGGGGCGACGTACGCGCCGAAGTGCGTGCCGAGCATCCCATCGATGTCCCAGCCGAGCATCGTGCGCGCGCGGTCGCTCAGGAACGTGTAGCGACCTTCCGCATCGGTCGCGAAGACGAGATCGGGCGACGACGAGGCCAGCGTCCGATAGCGGATCTCCGAATCGCGCAGCTCGCGTTCGAGCCGGTCGCGTTCGCGCATGTCGCGGACGGAGCCATTCGCCCCGATGAACGCACCGGTCTCGTCGAGCCGCGCGGTGGCGATGAACTCGGCCGGGATCGGCGAGCCGTCGCGGGCCAGCATGTTGACCCGGCCACGGAGCTCCTGCGACCCCCTGTCCATCCCCGACGCCCAGTCGAAGTCGGCGACCTCGCGTGACGACTCGTGCACGAGCGCCCCGAAGTGGCGGCCGATCAGCTCCTCCGGTCGGAAGCCGGTCATCCGCTCGACCGAGTCCGAGACGAAGGTGAGGCGCGTGTCCGCCCCGATCGACCAGACGAGATCCGGCGCGTTCTCGACGAGGTAGCGATAGCGCTCCTCGGATTCGGTCAGCCGTGTCAGCAGGGTCGAGTTGGTGATGGCGATGGCCGCCTGGTCGGCGAGGCCCTGGAGCAGGTCCAGCTCCTCCGCGTCGAACGTGCGCGGCGTCGCCGACGAGATGGCCAGCGTCCCGATGACCTCACCGCCGGGCGCGCGCAGGGGCGCGGCCGCCATCCCGCACAGGCCGAGCCGGATCGCCACCTCGTCGTCGTTGCCCTCGTGCGGGATCCGTGGGTCGGCGGTGTAGTCGTGGGTCCAGACCGGCTCGCCGAGCTCGGCGGCCAGGCCGTTGATGCCGCCGCCGAGCGGGAACTCCATGTCCATCAGCCAGGCCTGGGTGTCCGCGTCGGTCGCGCCGGTCACGACGACCGGGACGAGGTAGGTGCCGTCCTCGCCCATCCGGGTCAGGTGCGCGCCGTCCGTGTCGAGAAGGCGCCTGGCCTCCTCGACGACGCGGTCGAGGATGACCTCCGGCTCGCGCAGCGCGGCGATCCGGGCGGTGATGTCGCGCAGCGCACGCTCCGTGTCGGCCCGCCGTGCGACCGACGCCTGCGAGCGCTCGAGCTCCTCGATCAGCCGGGCGTTTGTGATGGCGATGGCGGCCTGGTCGGCCAGGCCACCGATGACCGCGGCGTCGATGTCGTCGAAGGCGTGGACGTCGCGCCGGTAGACCTCGATCGCTCCGAGCGGTCCCTCGTCGCCGATGATCGGCGCGACGATCAGGTCGCCGATGCCGGTCGAGCGGGCCATCTGGTCCGTCTCGACGACGTGCTGGAACTCGCCCGCCAGGTAGTCGCCGGCGGCGATGACCCGGCCCTCAGCCATGGCCCGCCCGGACAGGCCCTCGCCGATCCGCTGCCGCTGGGACCGGACCGACTCGCGTTGCTCCTGGGTCAGGCCAGCGTCGTAGGCCGTGACCAGCGCGCCCTCTTCGGCGTCGTACTCGTCGATCACCGCGCCGTCCGCCCGGAGGAGCCGGCGTGCCTCGTCGACGATCCGCTGGAGCAGGTCGCCGGGCTCGCGGATGGCGGTGATGCGGGTCGCGATCTCGCGCAGGGTCCGCTCGGCCTCGGCGCGGCGCTCGATGACCGCGCGCGATCGCGCCAGCTCCTCGATGAGGCGGGCGTTGCCGATCGCGATCGAGGCCTGGGTGGCGAGGGCCGTGAGCACCTCGCCGTCGGCCTCGTCGTAGGCGCCGGGACGGCGGGAGACGACCGACAGCGTGCCGAGCGGCGTCGTCTCGGGTGACAGGGCCGCCGCGTCCCCGGCCAGCGGCACGGCGATGACGGACCGGATGCCGGAATCGGTCACGAACGCGGCGGCCGCGTCGTCGTGAACGAACCGGTCGTCGATGAGGTAGTCGTCGGTCCGGACCGGGCGCTGCTCGGAGAAGGCCGTGCCGGCGACCGCCTGCCCGGGCTTGAGGCCG
The DNA here is from genome assembly GCA_963720495.1 of uncultured Chloroflexia bacterium. Lineage (GTDB taxonomy): Bacteria > Chloroflexota > Limnocylindria > Limnocylindrales > CSP1-4 > SPCO01. Next base: position 383,001 of record CAVRFU010000006.1, on the reverse strand, counting down.
CCGGTCGAGGCCCATTCGGGGATCCTCGACATCGCATCGCCCGCGGCGTACGACCAGCGCAGGGCGTCGATCTCCGGCACGTACAGGTCGATCCGGGCGCCATCCGACTCGAGGAGGCGGGTCGCCTCATCGACGATGCGCTGGAGGACCTCGGCCGGGTCGAGGATGGCCGAGACGCGGGCGGCGATCTCGCGCAAGGTCCGCTCGGAGTCGGCGCGCCGGGCGACCTCCCCGCGCGATCGCTCGAGCTCGTCGATGAGGCGCGCGTTGGCGATCGCGACGGCCGCCTGGTCGGCCAGGGCCGCCAGCAGCGCCGCGTCCTCGGCGTCGAACGCGTCGGCCCGGTCGCCGTAGACCGTGATCGCGCCGACGACCACCTCGCGGTGGACGAGCGGGGCCGCGATGACCGACTCGATCCCGCTCTCGCGCACGAACGTGTCGCGCGCAGGCGTGTGGGTGAACCGCGTGTCGGCGAGGTAGTCGCCGGTCCATTCGACCTGGCGGGTCCGGATCGCGCGGCCGGACACGCCGGCGTCGGTCTCGAGGCTGACCTCCCGCAGCATGTCGATGTTCGAGGACGCCCGGACGCCGACTTCCCGGTTCGTCCAGGCCTCGGCCATCCCGGTGTCGCCGATGAGGTCGATCATCGCGCCGGTCGCGCCGAGCAGCCGGACGGCGGCGTCGATGACGGCCTGCAGGATCTCGTCCTGGTCGTGGGTCGCGCTCACCCGGCCGGCGATCTCGCGCAGCGTTCGCTCGGCGTCGGCGGTCCGGGCCAGCTCCTCGCGGGAGCGAGCCAGCTGGTCGATCAATCGGGCGTTCGTGATCGCGATGGCGGCCTGGCTGGCAAGGGCCCCGACCAGGCCCGCGTCCGTCTGGGTGAATGCCGCCCGCTCCTTCGCGTAGACCTCGATGACCCCGAGCGGGCCCGTGTCGCCGGTGATCGGGGCGGCGATCATCGAGCGGAAGCCGGTCCGTTCGTAGAACTCGGTCGATTCGGGCTGACGGCGGGAACAGCGACGCAAGGTCGTCGTCGGCCAGGACGACCTTGTCTTCGGCCACGGCGACGCCGGTCGCCCCGACCCCGACCGAGATCCAGAGCTTGGCCCGCTCCTCTGCCGTGAACTGCCCGGCGAGGCCGTCGTCCATGGCCCAGCGCAGGTCGCCGGTCTCGTCGATGAGGTCGAGGATCACGCCGTCCGCCTCGACCAGGCGGCCGGCCTGGGTGACGACGTCCTGGAGGATCTCGGTCGGCTCGCGCAGGATCGTGATCCGCGCGGCGATCTCGCGCAGCGCCTGCTCGGCCTGGGCGCGCCGGGCCAGGGCCGTCCGCGACCGGTCGAGCTCGTCGAACAGCCGGGCCGTCCGGATCGTGATGGCGGCCTGGTCCGCGATCGCCTCGAGGACGTGGCTGTCGCTCTCGCCCCAGGCGTCGCGCCGGCTGGTGAAGATCGTCAGGCTGCCGAACGGACCGCTCTCGCCGGTGAGGGGTGCGGCCATGACCGAGCGGACGCCCGACGCGGCCACGTAGCTGTCCGCGCCGAGGCCGTGATCGAACCGCGTGTCGCTGATGTAGTCGCCCGTCCAGTATGCGCGCCCGGTGACGACCGCCTGACCCGACACCCCCTGGTCGATCGTCTCGTCCGGGTCGTCCGGCCACACCGTCGTGTCCGGGCGGACCGCGCCGGAGGCGTAGGCCCAGCGCAGGAGCCCGCTGGTCGGGTCGATCAGGTCGATCCGCGCACCGTCGCCGTCGAGGAGGCGGACGGCCTCGTCGACGCCCAGCTGGAGGACCGCCGGGAGGTCCGTGGCGGCGCTGATCCGGGCCGCGATCTCGCGCAGGGACCGCTCGACGTCGGCCCGGTCGGCCAGCTCGCGTCGCGACGCCCCCAGGTCCTCGATGAGCCGGACGTTGGCCATGGCCGCCGCGGCATGGTCGGCGAGGGCGCGGACGAGAGCGATGGCGGACGGGCTGAATGCGTCGGCGCGGGACGAGAAGGTGCCCATCGCCCCGAAGACGGTCTCCCCGGCGACGAGCGGTGCCGCCACCATCGAGCGGATGCCGATGTCGCGGACGACCCGGTCCGTGTCCTCCGCGTGCGCGAACGCGGGGTCGGCGAGGTAGTCGCCGGTGAGGACGACCCCACGCTCGGCGACCGCCTGCCCGAACAGCCCGACGCCGACGGGCAGGTCGATCGAGCGGACCCACTCGCGGCTGCGCCGGCTGCGGATCCCGGCGTCGTGCGCGAAGCGGAGGCGGCCGGTGGCCGGGTCGATCAGGTAGACCATCGCCCCGTCCGCATCGAGGAGGCGGGCGGCCTCCTCCACCGCGGCAACGAGCAGCTGGTGCACCTCGCCCACGCCGCCGTCCGGATCTCCCTGGCCCGGATGGTCGTGGGCCTTCGAGCCCCCGGGTGCGTCGACCTTTGACCGCTTCGGTGCGCGGACGCGCTTGACCGGGGCCGCGGCGTCGGACGGGACGGTGTCGGCGGATCCGGTGAGCGATGTCGATGCCGGGGCGTCAGGTGCGGTGGGCACGCGGCGCGCGCGCGACGATCGGGTCGGCGTGGTCACGGGGCGAGGATACGACGGGTTCGCGCGACGCGGCATCGCCGTTCGCCGGGGTCGGCTACGTCATCCGGCCGAGGCGGCCGTCGTCGAGCGTCGGCCGCGGACACCGACGTGCGACCTCGCCAAATCGCCGTTCCTTGCCCACCGCGACCGGACATGGACCGCGCCGAGGATACCGATGACGCCGGCACGTCAGCCCGGCCCCGAGAGTCCAGAGAGGTCACTCACCGATGTTCGCCACCCGAACCGCGCTCCGCACCTCCGACGTGGTCGTCCGCGCCGCGATCGTCGCCCTCACCCTGGCGACGGGCTACATCCACTTCACCCTCGGCGGTCTGCTCTTCACGCTGAACGCCACCGGCTACGCCGTCGCGGCGGTCGCGATGATCATCCCGCTCGCCCTCGCGGTCCGCTTCCGCTGGGTCATCCGCATCGGCCTCATCGGCTATGCCGCCACGGCCATCGTCGCCTGGGCCATCATGGGCCCGTACTTCAGCACCGCGTACATCGCGAAGGGCATCGAAGTCGCCCTGATCGTCCTCCTCGCCGTCGACTTCGCCCGCCATGACGGAAGCCCGATCTCGGTCGTCCGTCGCGAGCTCGCCGCCTTCTCCTCGCTCGTCGGTCGCCGCGGCACCGTCGCCGCCGGCGCCTAGTCCCGCCCACCACGTCTGACCAGGAGACCCTGCCATGAAGCGCCTGACCCTCACCCTCGGCCTGCTCGCGCTGGCCGCCACCCTGGCCGCCTGTTCCGGCGCTTCGGCCAACCCGGCGACGCCCGCCGCGCCGGCCGGCAGCCCGTCCGGCGACGCGGTCTCCGTGGTCGCCAAGGACGTGAAGTTCACGACCCCCGCCGTCAGCGCCCCGGCCGGCAAGCCGTTCACCATCGCCTTCGACAACCAGGACGGCGCGCCGCACAACATCGTGATCTCGGATCCGACCGGAACCAAGGTCTTCAAGGGCGAGATCGTCACCAGCCAGAAGGTCGACTACCAGGTCCCGGCCCTCGCGGCGGGCAGCTACAGCTTCCTGTGCGAGGTCCATCCCGACATGAAGGGCACGATCACCGTCCAGTGACCGCCCGGCCCCGCCGCGCATCGACAGCCCCGGCCACGGCCGGGGCTTTCGGCGTCCCGGGAGGATCCGGGGCGTCAGGCCGCGTCTACCTGCTTGACAAGGGATAGCAGTACTACTACATTACGAAGCGAGTCAGATACGTTCAGGAGTCGCACCGTGATGGCAACCCCCGCTTCGTTGTATCGACAGCTGCCGGCCACCCGGCAGCGCACGCGCCGGATCCTCACCGTCGCGGCATTCGCCGGCTATCCCCTCCAGATCGTCGGCTACGCGACGCTCGTTGCCACCGGCATCCTGGCCGTGGCGCCGTGGGCGATCGTCACGGTCCTCCTGTTCTCGGCCACGCTGGTCGGGATGGTCGGCGTCTACGGCTACGGACAGGGCCGCATGGGCGAGCGCGATCGCCTCGACGAGCGCCAGCGGCTGATGGTCGACCAGGCGCTCATCCGCGCGTACGCCGCGCTGACCACCGTCATCGTTGTCGTCGCGGGGATCCTCGCCCTGTCCCTCTCGTTCGTCGGGCCGATCACGCTGGACATGTCGAGCGTCACGCCCTGGCTCATCGCGATCGGCCTGTACGTGCCGTTCGTGCCGTTCGCGGCATTGGCCTGGATCGAGCCGGATGCGCCGGTCGACGACGAGGCCTGAGGTGGCCGCCTCGGATCGTCCGGCGGACCGCGAGGTCGTCCACAACCGGCTGCCGCTGCTGCGCGCGAACCGGGGCCTCTCGCGCGCCGAGCTGGCCGATGCACTCGGGATCCACTACCAGACGATCGGCTACATCGAGCGGGGCGAGTATGCTCCGAGTCTCCACCTTGCCCTTCGCGTCGCGCGGTTCTTCGACCTTCCCGTCGAGGCCGTCTTCGCGCTCGAACCGTTCGGACCCTTGCGCGCCGACGCGCTGATGACCCGGCCGAACATCGCAGCCGACTGAACCGGGGAGGCCATCGATGCTCGAGATCATCGACCTTGCGAAGCGCTACGGGCCCGTCGTGGCCCTCGACGGCGCGTCGTTCACCGCGAACCCGGGCCGGATCGTCGGGTTCCTCGGGCCGAACGGCGCCGGCAAGACCACGACGATGCGCTGCATCTTCGGGCTCGCCCGACCGGATCGGGGTGAGGTCCGTTGGCAGGGCGTCACGGTCGACCGAGATGCGCGCCTGCGCTTCGGCTACATGCCCGAGCAGCGCGGCCTCTACCCGCGGATGCGCGTGCTCGAGCAGCTCAGCTACTTCGCCCAGCAGCACGGCATGTCCGGCAAGGCGGCCAACGCCGCATCCGCCCGATGGCTGGAGCGGATGGGACTCGCGGACCGTGCCAGGTCCAAGCTCGAGGAGCTGTCGCACGGCAACCAGCAGCGCATCCAGCTCGCCACTGCGCTCGTCCACGACCCCGAGCTTCTGGTGCTCGACGAGCCGTTCTCCGGGCTCGACCCGATCGGCATCGCGACCATGACCGAGGTCATCCGGGAGCGCGCGGCGGCCGGCGTCGGGGTCATCTTCTCGAGCCATCAGCTGGACCTCGTCGAGGACGTGTGCGAGGACGTCGTGATCATCGCGCGCGGCCGGATCGTCGCCTCGGGCGCGATCGAGGCCCTCAAGACCGCTTCGGGCCGCCAGCACCTGGAGGTGGACGTGGCCGGCGCCGGGACGCGCTGGCTCGACGGTCGCGCCGACGTCACGGTGCTCGAGCAGGCGGGCGACCGGGTCAAGCTGCTGGTCGATCGGTCGGTCGATCTCGACGCCCTGCTGCGTCAGGCCCAGGCCGCCGGCGAGGTCCGGATGTTCGCCTACCAGCCGCCGCGTCTGTCGGAGCTGTTCATGGAGGCCGTGGCACCCGATGCCCCGGTCCGGGAGGTCGCCTGATGCCACGCTGGCGGAGCATCTGGCTCGTCGCCCGGCGCGAGATCCTCGAGCGCGGGCGAAGCCGCGGGTTCATCCTCAGCGTGCTCTTCACCACGCTGATCGTGGTCGGCTCGTTCGTCGTGCCGGCCCTGCTGTTCGGGGACGAGGACGCCACCAAGGTCGGCCTCGTCGAGCCCGCCCCGGCCGCCCTGCCCGACGCCATCACGAGCGCTGCCGCGCGCTTCGACCAGAAGGTCGAGATCGCCACCTTCCCCGACGCGACCGCGGCCGACGCGGCGCTCGAAGACGGCAAGGTCGACGTCGTCGTCGCGATGCCGGCCGACCTGTCCGGCGCCGGCACGGTCCGGTTCGACAAGGAGCCCGACCAGTCGATCGCGCAGAGCCTCTCGACGGCGATGATCGGCCTGCGCGTCCAGGCGACGCTCGACCAGAGCAACGTCGACCAGGCTGCGCTGGCGGCCGCGCAACAGCCGCCGACCGTCGGCGCGGTCCAGCCGCAGACGGAGGCGGACCAGGCGCGCTTCCTGTTCGCCAACATCGGCGCGGTGCTGATCCTGGTCGGCATCTTCAGCTTCGGCTTCACGGTCCTGACCGGGGTCGTCGAGGAGAAGCAGAGCCGGGTCGTGGAGGTCGTGCTCTCGACCGTGCGCGCCCGCGACCTGCTGATGGGCAAGGTCCTCGGGATCGGCGTGCTCGGCGTCCTCCAGCTGTTCGTCTTCGTGGCGGCGGCCCTCGTCGCGGCCCTGGCCACGGACCGCCTCGTGCTGCCGACGACGACCCCGGGTGCGGTCAGCCTGCTGGTGGTCTGGTTCGTGCTCGGCTACCTGCTGTACTCGACCGCGCTGGGCTTCCTCGGCGCGCTGGCCTCGCGGATGGAGGAGGCCTCCAACGCGTCGACCCCGGTCACGATGATCGCGATGCTCAGCTATTTCGTGGCGATCTTCGCGGTCATCAGCGAGCCGGACGGCACCGTCGCGACGATCGCCACGTTCCTCCCGCCGTCGGCGCCGTTCGTCGTCCCGTTGCGCGCCGCGTTCGACGCGATCCCGGCGTGGCAGATCGGACTCTCCATGGTGATCACGATCATCGGCATCTGGATCCTCTTCGTGATCGGGGCACGGGTCTACGCCGGCGCCGTGTTGCAGGTGGGCGGCCGGATGAAGCTGCGCGACGCGTGGCGGTCCGCCGGCGAGTGATCCGGGCGTGCATGGGCACGCACTCCGCCGAACCGCCTCGTATCATCGGTCGATGGTCCCCCACACCGACAGCGCCCGACCGCCCAACTTCTCGAGGACCTAGGCGACGCGCTCGCTGCGTCAGCTCCTCGAGGCCAACGGGCTGGGGGACGCCGCCACGGCACGTCTGCCGAACGCCGACTGGGCCGGCTCGACCATCGGCCTGCTGGAGCGTGGTCCCGAACGCTTCGTCCTGAAGCGCATCTCCCCGGGCGATTGGGTCGTGCGCGCGACACGCGACATCGCGATGCGCGAGGGCTTCGTCGCCAACAACAGCCTGCGGCTCGTCGAGCCGCTCGTCGCGCCGTATCTCGGGGCCGCCTCCGACGGCGACGACATCGTGATCCTCATGCCCGACCTGTCGGACGAGCTCATCGCCTGGGCCGGCCCCACGCCGGTGCCGCTCGTCGGCCCGGCGACGCTGGACAGCATCATCGATGCGATCGCGCGCCTCCACGCCATGCGCTGGGCCGACTACCGGCCGACGTCGATCGACTGGGGCTGGCCGTGGTGTCCGCTCCGTGACCGCCTCCTGCTGCTGTCGCGACCCGCGGCGGAGCGGTATCGGGCCGACGGGCTGCCGGTCGCGGACGGCCTGCTGGCCGACTGGGACGCGTTCGACCGCGTCGCGCCGGCGGCGGCTCGTGAGCTCGTCGCGGACCTCGCCGCGGACCCGTCGCCGCTCATCGCCGCACTCGGGCAGCTGCCCGCGACGGGCCTGCACGGCGACCTCCGGTTGGGCCACGTCGCCCTGTTCGACGACGGCCGGGTGGCCCTCATCGGCTGGGGCCTGATGACGCTCGCGCCGGTCGCCGTCGAGCTCGGCTGGCTCCTGGCGTCGAACTCGGCCATCCTGCCGATCGGCCCGGAGGAGGTGCTGGATCGGTACGGGACGTCCGCCTGGCGCGCCGCCCGCGAGCCGCTGCGATTGAGCGTCGCGTGGTCCGACCGGGGCGCCGCGAACGAGCCGATCACCCTCCCCACGCGCGGGCTCGGCAAGACCATCGGCGACTGGGACGCGCAGGCGGACCTGGCCTGGATCGTCGGCCTGCTCCTGCGCGGCTGGCGCAAGGGTGCCGATGTCGAGGCCGGCGCCGTGACCGGCTCGGGCGTCAGCGCGGCGGACGACCTGGCGCTCTGGTCGGAGCGGGCGCTCGAGGCGGCGGCGCGCCGCTTCTGAGCCGCCCGGTCTCCCCTACCCTGTCGGACACGAGGAGGAACCCGATGCCCAAGACCGTCCCGAACCTGCCCGGCCTCGAGCCCGGACCCTTGCCGTTCTCCAAGGTCGTGGAGGCGAACGGCTTCGTCTTCCTGGCCGGCACGGTCGGCGAAGCGCCGGGCAGCCACGGCGCCGTGCCGGGCGGCATCGAGGCCGAGACGCGAGCCATGCTCGACAACGTCGGGCGCCTGCTGCGGACGGTCGGTCTCGACTACGCGGACGTCGTCCGGTGCACCGTCTACCTGCTGGACTTCACCGAGTTCGCGGCGATGAACGCCGTCTATCGGACCTACTTCCCGACGGAGCCGCCGGCCAGGGCGACGGTGGGCGTGGCCGCCCTGGCCGTGGACTTCCGGGTCGAGATCGAGGTCACCGCGGCCCGCTAGTCGGTCACCGTGAAGCCGTCGATGGCGACGTACGGGCGGCCCCGCGTGCCGGCCACCGCGATGACCAGGCTGTGCTTGCCGGCCGTCTTCCAGGTCTTGCTGAACAGGGCCTCGTGCGGGTCGAACGAGCGGCGATACAGGTCGACGGTCGCGACGCGCACGCCGTCGATCGAGATCCTCGCCTTGCCACGCGTCGGGCCGACGGGGCCGTACCAGACGACGCGCGTGCCGGTGAACGTGAACCGGGCCGACGCACCTGCCGACGTCGCATACCTCACGAGGTCACCCGTGTAGCCGGGATGGCCCGCCTGCTTCCACGCGCCGGTGTACGCGATCGCCCGACTCTTCTCGGAGACCCGATGGAGGACTGCCCTGGCCTTCGGCTTGGCCTTGGCCTCGATCGTGGCCTTCGGGGTGGGTGTGGCCTTCGGCGTCGGTCGGGCCGTCGGGATGGGTGCGACGGCCTTGTCCGGGGCCTGCTCGTAGTAGGTCATCACCCGGGTCACGTAGCGGGTGGCGAAGGGTGACCAGCCGCTCGTGGCGCTCGACCCGGTCAGCCACCAGTACGCCACCCGGCGCCAGGCCTGCAGGCCCTTGTAGAGCGCCTTGACCTTGGCGGTGGCCACGATCTCCTGGTTGGCCGGGCTGGGCTTCGCGTTCGGATCGCCCAGGTAGCGGCCGGCCCAGGCGCGCCAGCTGGCGGGCATGATCTGGTACTTGCCGTACGCACCGGACGACTCGTTGCGGGCGGCGTAGTCGCCGTGCAATTCGGCCCGGCCGAGGGCATACATGAAGCGCGCGAGACCGGGCGGGTCTTTCGCCAGGGTGGTCGTCGGCGTGAGGATGCCGACGAGGATGATCGTCGCGAGGGACGCGATGAGGACCGCCGTGAGGCGGCCGGACAGCACTCGCAATGGAGCTCCTTCCTACCGGGACGGCGCGGTGAGCGCGCCGAGCGTCGGCCGTGCCGCCGTCCGGATCGCCGTGGGCGCAGGCTTGGGGGCCCGCAACGGCACGTCCGGCGACGACGTCGCGTGTGTTCGTACCAGGCGAACCGTGTTCGCCAAGGTGCTTGGGGGACGGACAGGATAGCCACGGCCCGCGACACGAGACAAGGGGTTGCCCCGAAGGTCCTATCCGTCAGCGGACGGGCAGACCCCGCAGGAATGCCGCGGCTCGGTCGAGTGCGTCGGCGAGGACCGGCTTGAGCGTGTGGCCGAGCCGCGGGTAGGTCACGAGCTCGGCGTTGGCCAGGCGAGGCACGGCCGCGCGCAACAGGTCGATCTTGGCGAACGGGTCGGATTCGCCCGACAGCAGCAGGACCGGGCACGTGATGTCGGGCCAATGTGCGATCCGCGCGTCGGTCCGTTCGGGCGATCCGGGTGGATGCAGCGGGTAGCTGAACAGCACGAGCCCCGCGTACGGCGCGCCGGGCTCGGCGGCGGCCAGGCTCGCCACGCGCCCGCCGAACGAGTGGCCACCGATCGCCACGTCATCGCGGGCCGGGACGACGAGGTGGAAAGCGGGCAGGGCCTCCTCGGCGCGGCGCTTGGGCAGATCGATCGCCGTGGCGGCCACGCCCCGCGCCAGGAGCCCGTCGACGAACGGGGCCATGCTGGCCGATGTCCCGCTCGCGCCGTGCCCCAGATAGCAACGCAGACCCACGGGCACAGGGTAGCCCGGCGACAGGCCGTCCCGCCTCGCGTCCCGTGGGCGGTCCGGTGCAGACGGGGGTACTTCGGTCATGGTCCGGTCGGGTCATGGCCGGGACCTCGGGCAGGGGGCATCCTCGACGACCCGCCACCCCGAGGAACGCTTGACGACCGCCCCGACCGCCGTGACCGCCCCGACCGACAGCCGCCCCGGCGCCGCCCATCGCATGCCCACCCTCGTGATCCTCGTCGCGATCGCGGTCGTCGTGGCCGCGCTGAGCAGCCTCACGGGTGCGCAGGTCGCCCTGGGCGCGGATCCGGCCGGTGCGGGGCCCCCGCTGCCGAGCTCGACCCGGATCGTGTCGAACGCCCCGCCGCCTACGCCGCCGCCGGGGCCGACCGTCCTTGGCGCGACCGTCACCTTCTACGGGCGCGGCTACGGCCATGGTGTCGGCATGTCCCAGTACGGCGCGCGCGGCCGGGCTCTCGCCGGAGCGGACGCGGCGGCGATCCTCGCGCACTACTACCGCGGCACGACGCTCGGGACGGTCGCCCCGACGAGCACCATCCGGGTCCGCGTGCTGCTCGATTGGAAGGCGACCGCATCCGCGCCGCTGACGATCGTCGGCCGGCGGACGCCGTGGTCCATCGACGGCATCGCGGGGACGTTCCCGGCCGATGCCGTCCTCCGGCTCAGCCCGACCACCGCCGGGACCGCGACGACGTGGCGACTCCGGGTGACCGCGCCGGACGGCCGTGTCCTCCGCGACGGGCCGAAGCCGGCCAGCGTCGTGGTCCGCGGCACGACCGCGACCAGCCGGCTCGAGCTCACCTCGAAGGCCTCGTCCTACGACGAGTACCGGGGTGCCTTGCGTCTCCGCACATCCGCCGCGACGCCGACGGTCACCGTCGTGAACGAGCTGCCGCTCGAGACGTACCTGCGCGGCGTCGTGCCGGTCGAGATGCCATCGAGCTGGCCGACCGAGGCGCTCAAGGCCCAGGCGATCGCCAGCCGGTCATACGCCGCTCGGCGGCTGCGGCCTGGCGTCTCCTACTACGACGTGACCGACGACACCAGCTCGCAGGTCTACCGCGGCGCCCTCGGCGAGAAGGCGACGACGAACGCGATCCTCGCCGCGGAGCCCGGGGTCGTGCTCCGAAGCGGATCGGCGATCGCCAACACCTTGTTCCACTCGACGGGGGGCGGCGCGACCGAGAACAACGAGAACGTCTACGTCTCGTCGACCGGCGCCAGGGTCGCCGGCGCCGTCAGCTACCTGCGCGGATCGCCGGACCGGGCGCCCGATGGGACCTCATACGATGCGGCGTCCCCGTACGCCACCTGGCGGACGACGACGTACACCGTCGCGCAGCTCTCGGCCTGGTTCGCGGCCGATGCGCGGACGGCCGTCGGCAGCCTGCGTGCCATCGATCTGCGCCATCGGGGCGTGTCCGGGCGGCTGATCAGCGTCACGCTCGTCGGCTCCGCGGGGACGAAGACGGTCTCGGGCGACGTGTTCCGCTCGGTCTTCAACGCCCGCCGCCCAGCGACCGATCCGATGCTCCGGAGCACGCTCTTCGGGTTCGCGCCGATCCCCTGACACCGGCTACTGTGGCCCGATGATCGAGCCACGACCCCGCTGCGCCTGGGCCGGCGCGGACCGGCCCGTCCCCGACCTGGCGATGGTCGCCTACCACGACGACGAATGGGGCACGCCCGTCCACGACGACGTCGAGCTGTTCGAGCGGCTCGCGCTCGAGTCGTTCCAGGCCGGTCTGTCGTGGTCGACGATCCTGCGGAAGCGCGAAGCCTTCCGGGCGGCCTTCCGCGGCTTCGACCCGGAGATCGTGGCGACATTCGGACCGGACGATCGGGCGCGGCTGATGGCCGACGCCGGGATCGTGCGGAACGGCGCCAAGATCGATGCCATGGTCGGCAACGCGAGGGCGTTCTTGGCCACGGAGGAGGAGTTCGGCTCGTTCGACGCGTACCTGGCCCGGATGGTGCCGCCACCGCCGGCGCGGCTGCCCGTCGACGCCCAGGCCGGCGAGATCCCGGCCACGACGCCGGCGTCCGACGCGCTGTCGGCCGACCTGCGGGCGCGCGGGTTCCGGTTCGTCGGCTCGACCATCGTGTACGCGTTCATGCAGAGCGTCGGCCTGGTCGACGACCACCTGCCCGGCTGCTTCCGGTATCGCGGGTGACACGCTAGCTGTCACAGGGCCGCGGCAAGGTTCGGGCATGAACCGCATCACCCGAACCCGTGAGGAAGCCATGAACACGATCGAGATCGACTGCCCCTGGTGCGCCGCCGAGGCAACCGTCGAGAGTGCCGCGACGCGGACCGGCGCCGCGACGTTCGTCTGCACCGAGTGCCAGGTCCGCGTCGACCTGGCCCCGGACCCCGCCCCGCGAGCGGTCGCGCTCGCCGCCTGACCGATCAGCGCGGCGCAAGGCTCGCATGACGGAGCGCGGACACCGGGAGGAACGCGAGACTGATCAGCACGATCGCCGAGCCCATGGCCGCGATCGTCGTCGCTCCGCTGGTCGCGTCGATGAGCGCGCCACCGACCAGCATCCCGATCGGTTGCAGGCCCATGGAGAACGTCCGGGCCGTGCTGCCGATCCGCCCCAGCAGCACGTCCGGGGAGTACGTCGTGCGCAGCGTCAAGTACATCACCAGGACCAGTGACTGGGCGACGCCGGCCACGAACGCCACGCCCAGCAGGACCGGGATCTGGACGGACAGGGACAGCACGATCAGGGCGAGGCCCATGGTCACGTTGCCGCCGATGAGCACCTGTGCGACGCGGCTCCGGCCGATCCAGCGCGCGCTGAGGAGCGAGCCGATGACCGTCCCGACGCCGTAGGCCGCCAGCACCAGGCCGAGGATGGACGGCTCGTAGCCGAGCTCCACCGTGATGTCGACCGTGAGGGCGGTCACGAGCGGCGACAGGAGGATCGCGGTGAAGGACCAGAACGGGATCGCGCTGCGCAGCGTCGGGCTGCCGGCGATGTAGGCGACCCCTTCGCGGATGTCGGCGAGCAAGGGCGCGGGCGCTCGCTCGATGGGCGCCCGCAGGTCGCGCCGGACGAGCGCGATCGCGAGGCTCGACACCAGGAATGACACCGCGTCGATCGCGAGCGTCGGCCCCGGGCCGATGGACGCCGCCAGCAGGCCGGCGATCGCCGGCCCGATGATGAAACCGAGCGAGAAGATGACCTCGAAGTACGAATTCGCGCGCCCGATCTGGCTCCGACCGACGAGCGCGGGCACCGACGCGGTGTAGCCGGCCAGGAAGAACGACCGACAGACCGCCATCGGGGCGGTCACGATCACGATGACCGCCATCGTCGGTCCGTCGAGCGCGACCGAGAGCGGGATCAGCGCGGTCAGGCCGGCCCGGACCAGGTCGGCGACGAACATCATCCGCTTCCGGTCGCTCCGGTCGGCGATGGCGCCGGCGATCATCCCGAAGAACAGGTCGGGCAGCGTCTGGATGGCCCCGACGACGCCCATCGCGAATGCCGAGCCGGTCAGGGCGAGGACGAGCAGCGGGAGCGCCGCGAAGCTGACCCCGTCCCCCAGCGACGAGACGGCCTGGCTCGTGAGCAGGACCTTGAAGTCGCGGTTGCGGGCAAGCGGCTGCTCGTGGGTGGGTTCCGGGGGCATCGGCCGATGGTACGGGAGCGTCCGCGCCGGAAGGCGCCGTCCACGGCGGACGGTCCTGACCACCCCGGCCCGTCACCGGGCGCCGGCCCGGAGCCGCATCGTAGGATGTGCCCGTGGACCCCCGATCGACGGCGACCGAGCAGGTGCTGCGTGCGGGGCGACGACTCGGCAGCCGTGGGCTGATCTCCGCCGGCGAGGGCAACATCTCCGTCCGGCTGGACGCCGATCGCATCCTCGTGACGCCGACCGGCCTCCGCAAGGACGAGCTGGAGGCCGACGACCTCGTCGTCGTCTGGCTCGGCCACCCGGACCGTGAGGCGGTCTCGCGCAGCGGGCTCGCGGCCACATCGGACCTGGCGGTCCACCTCGCCATCCACGCGGCGCGACCGGAGCTCGGTGCGGTCGCGCATGCGCACCTGCCCGCGGCGATGGCCCTCACGCTGGCCGGCGAGGTGCCGGACCCGGCGGCCCTGCCCGAGACCGCCCTGTTCCTGCCGCGTCTGCCGTTCCTGTCGGTCGAGACGCCCGGCAGTCAGCGCCTGGCCGATCGCGTCGCGGCGGCCCTGACCGACGGACCGGAGCCGCTCGCCGCGGCGGTGCTGCTGGAACGGCACGGCGCCTATGCCATCGGGCGCGATCCGGCCCAGGCCGTCGACCGTCTGGAGCTCGTCGAGGTCCTGTGCCGGACGTGGCGCGACGCGCTGTTGATTCGCGCGGCGCAGGGCAATGTGGGTATCGTGGCAACGCCCAGGCCCAGCTCAGACACGGAGGGAACATGAACGCGCGCAAGTACCTTGCGGAATTGCTCGGGACGTTCCTGTTCATGATGATCGGCTACTCGTCCATCGCGGGGATCGCCAACGCCTCTGCGCCGACGCCCAACCTGCTCGTGGTGCCGTTCGCCTTCGGGCTCGGCCTGCTGGCGGCGATCTTCGCCTTCGGGCGCATCTCCGGCGGCCACTTCAACCCGGCCGTGACGGTCGCGATGATCCTCGACAAGCGCACGACCGTCGCCGACGGCGCCGGCTACGTCCTGGCCCAGATCATCGGCGCGATCGGGGCCGCTGCCCTCGTGCTCGTGACGGTCAGCCAGGATGCGGTCAAGGCCGGCATCACGAAGCCCGGTGCCGGCATCACCGACATCGGCGCGCTGATCCTCGAGATCGTCTTCACCGCCATCTTCCTGGTCGTCATCCTCGTGTCCAGCAAGCGAGTCCCCAACCTCGCCGGGGTGGCGATCGCGCTGACCCTGGTCGCGATCCACTTCGCGATCGCCACGCTGAGCGGCTCGTCGGTCAACCCGGCCCGGTCGATCGGCTCGGCGCTCGTCGGCGGCGACCTCAGCCAGCTGTGGATCTACATCGTCGGCCCGATCGTCGGCGGCGTCCTCGGCTACGGCATCTACCGCGTCATCGACGAGGACGATCCCGAGACCTGATCCGACCCTGGCATCCCGACCCTGGGCCGCGATCGTCGCGGCCTAGAGGTCCTCGAGGAAGAACCGCCGAGCGTTGCCCATCTGGCGCCACACGCGCGCCTGGGTGACGGCCAGCAGCTGGCGGACGTGGTTCCGGTCGTGATGGACCCACTCCCCGAGCAGCTCGTCGACCCGGAGCGGACCGACGTCCGGGTGCATGCCGGCCCGCCCCAGGTCGGTCGCCTTGAGGCCGCGGACGAGGCGGACGCCGTCGGCGCGCAGCTCGTCGAATTCCGCGGCGAGCTCGGACGCTGAGCGGAGGTGGTCCCGGCGCGCCTCGGCGACCGCAGGCGGGTCCCAGGCTTCGAGCTGCGCCGGCCTGTCCGGCGGCGCCTCGAGGATGAGCCGGATGCGCCCGGCGAACCCGCGCCGCTCGGCCTCCATCAGGTGGCCGACGCATTCGTTCGCGCTCCACTCGCCGGGCTCCGGTCGCCAGCCGGCATCGTCGCCGAGGGCCAGGAGCTCGGCGACGGCCGTCGCGGCCGAGGCGCTGAGCAGGTCGGCGATGCGAGCCGAGGCGAATGCGGTCGGGTCGGTCATTCGGGCACCTCCGGGGCTGGGGGACGCGCGGTCGGGACGGTGGGGGCGGTCGGGACCGTGGCGGCGACCGGAAGGGTCCCCGCTGTGGCGGTCGTCGCGGGGCTCGGCGACGTCGCGCCGACCCCGTCGTCCTCGACCAGCCAGCAGGCCGCCGACTGGCCGCCCCCCAGGTCGAACAGTGGCGGCTCCTCCACCCGGCAGCGGTCGAACGCCACCGGACAGCGGGGATGGAACCGGCAGCCGCTCGGGACGTGGGCGGCGTCCGGCGTCTCGCCCTCGAGGATCGTGCGGCTGGCCCGGGTCCCGGCGTCGGGCGGGTCGGGCGACGGCGAGACCGACACGAGCGCTCGCGTGTACGGGTTGCGCGGCGAGCGGATGACCGCCTCGGCCGGGCCGATCTCCATGATCTTGCCCAGGTACATGACCGCGATCCGGTCGGCGATGACCCACGCGAGCGACAGGTCGTGGGTGATGAACAGGTAGGTCAGGCCCCGCTCCCGGCGGAGGTCGAGCATCAGCCGGAGCAGCTCGGTCCGGATCGACACGTCGAGCATCGAGACGGGCTCGTCCGCGACGATGACCTCCGGATCCATGACCAGCGCCCCGGCGATGACCACCCGCTGGCGCTGGCCGCCGGACAGCTCGTGCGGATAGCGTGCCGCGAAATCGACGGCTGGTCGCAGCCCGGCGGCCTCGAGCGCGGCCAGGACCTTGGCCTCCCGCTCGGCGGCCGTCCCGATGTGGTTGACGACGAGCGGCTCGGCCACGAAGTCGCGGATCGACTGCTTCGGATCGAGCGTCTCGTACGGGTCCTGGAAGATCAGCTGGACCCGGCGCCGGTAGCCGCGCAGCTCCTTCTGGCTCCACAGCGCGCTGACATCCGCCCCCTCGAAGTCGATCCGACCGGCGGTCTGGCGAGTGAGCTTGACGATGACCCGGCCGGTCGTCGTCTTGCCGCTGCCCGATTCGCCGACGAGGGCGAGGACCTCGCCCTTGACCAGCGTCAGGTCGATGCCGTCGACCGCCCGGACGACGCCGGCGGGGCGACGACGGAGGAAGTCGATCACGCCGCCGTAGATCGGGAAGTGGACCTCGAGGCCGGACAGCACGACGAGGGCCTCCCCGGGCGCCACCTCCGGCACGTCCGAGACGTCGGGCACGACCGGCACGACCGGCGCGACCGGCACATCCGGATCGGGCGCCGGCCCCGTCGTCACCGTGCCGCCTCGGCGCCGGTGCCGGGATCCGCCCCGGCCTCTGCCACGACCTCGGCCTCCATCGCCAGGTCGCCGACCCCGGCGACGAGCGCGGCCGCCGCGGCCTCCGCCGGCGGGTACAGATGGCACGCGACCCGGACGGCACCGAA
The DNA here is from genome assembly GCA_963720495.1 of uncultured Chloroflexia bacterium. Classification (GTDB taxonomy): domain Bacteria; phylum Chloroflexota; class Limnocylindria; order Limnocylindrales; family CSP1-4; genus SPCO01. Next base: position 365,939 of record CAVRFU010000006.1, on the reverse strand, counting down.
CGTCGTCTCGGGCGGCACGACCTCCGTGCAGATGTCCATCGCGAACGAGCACCGTGGCGCGAAGCGGCAGCCCGGTGGTGGGTTGCGCAGGTCCGGTGGCGACCCCGGGATGACCTCGAGCGTGCGCCGATCGGCGTGGATGTTCGGGAAGGCCGCGAGCAGCTTCTGGGTGTACGGATGCCGCGGCCGGGTGAACACCTCGGCGACCGGGCCCTCCTCGGCGACGCGGCCCGCGTACATGACCATGACCCGGTCGCACGTCTCGGCGATGACCGACAGGTCGTGGGTGATGAGGATCAGCGACAGCCCGAGCTTGGCGCGCAGGTCCTCGAGCAGCTTGAGGATCTGGGCCTGGACCATGACGTCCAGGGCCGTCGTCGGCTCGTCGCCGATGACGAGCGCCGGGTCGCACGCGAGGGCCATCGCGATCATCGCCCGCTGACGCATCCCGCCCGAGAGCTCGTGCGGATAGGCGGCCCCGCGAGCGCGCGGGATGCCGACGAGCTCGAGCAGCTCGCCCGCCCGCTTGCGCGCGTCCGACTTCGAGGCGCCGAGCCGCTCCTCGATCGGCTCGGCGATCTGGTCGCGCACGCGCTGGACCGGGTTGAGGGCGTTCATCGCGCCCTGGAAGACGATCGACACCTCGCGCCAGCGGTAGCGGCGCAGCGCGTTCTCGGACTTCGGCACCAGGTCGATGCCCATCAGCTTGATGCTGCCGCCGACGATGTTCGCGTTGGACGGCAGGACCCGCACCAGCGACAGCGCGGTCGTCGTCTTGCCGCAGCCGGACTCGCCGGCGATGCCGAGCGCTTCCCCCTGATCGAGCCTGAAGCTCACCCCGTCGACGGCCTTGACCGTCCCCGATTCGAGCGTGAAGTACGTCTTGAGGTCCTCGACGACGAGGAGCGGCGCGTCCGGATCGGCCAGCTTCGGGAGGGTCCGCTGGTGGCGGGCGACCGGCGGCAGCGCGACGGCCTCCGGCGCGTCCTCGGCGGCCTCGACGGCCTCGGCCCCGACCCCGGTCTCGGCCGTCATCGCCGTCGGGCCTTCGGGTTGAGCAGGTCGTCCAGCGCGCCGCCGATGAGCGTGAACGCGAGGACGACCAGGACGATGCACACGCCGGGCGAGGCGTACCACCACCAGGCGCCCAGCCCGGGTGCACCGGCGTCCTGGGCGCTGCCGAGGACCTGGCCCCACGACGGTGCGAACGGATCGCCCAGCCCGATGAAGGCGAGCGTCGTCTCGGTCAGGATCGCGCCGGCGAACACGAGGACGGAGTTGGCCACGATGAGGCCCGTCACGTTGGGCAGGATGTGGACGCGCATGCTGTGCCACGGCCCCGCCCCGATGACCCGCGCGCGATCCACGAACGCCCGCTCCTTCACCGACAGCGTCTGGGACCGGATGATCCGGGCGGTCGTCGCCCAGCTGGTGATGCCGATCACGATGACGATCACGAACAGGGTCGTGCGCAATCCGGCGATCTCGCCGTTGCCGATGATCTCGAGGACGATCGGCGCGAGGATCAGCGCGAGCACGAACGTCGGCAGGACCAGGAAGAAGTCCGTCACGCGCATGATCACCGTGTCGGTCGACCCGCCGACGAAGCCGGACACGATGCCGAGCAGCGCCCCGATGACGACCGTCACGAGCGTGGCGAGGAACCCGATCAGCATCGAGATCCGCGCCCCGTGGACCGTCAGGTTGAGGACGTCCCGGCCGAGGTTGTCGGTGCCCAGGAGGTGCTCCGCCGAGGGCGGCTCCAGCCGGCCGCCGCTGGCGTTCGTGACGGTCTCCAGCGGCCCGACGATCAGCGACGGGAAGAGCGCCAGGATCGCGAAGAAGACGATGATCGCGGCTCCGGCGGCACCCTCCGGACGGTGCAGGAGCCGGCTCCCGAAGTCGCGCCAGCGGGCCACGCGCAGCGACCAGCCGCTCGGTGGCCGGCGGGCGGGCTGGAGCGTCGCCGAGTCCGCGGTCACGTCCGGACCCGGGGATCGAGCCGGCCGTAGACGACGTCCGCGGCCAGGTTGGCCAGCACGACCGTGATCGCCAGGATCAGGAAGATGGCCTGGAGCACCGGGTAGTCGCGCGCCTCGAGCGCCTCCTGGGTGAGCGTCCCGAGGCCGGGCCAGCTGAACACGACCTCGACCGTGATCGCGCCGGCGATGATGAAGCCGAGGTTGATGCCGATGAGCGACACCGTCGGCAGCAGGGCGTTCGGGACCGCGTGGCCGCGCAGGACCCGGGACTCGCGGAGGCCCTTGGCCTTGGCCGTCGTCACGTAGTCCTCGCCGCGGGTCTCGATGACCGACGAGCGCATGAGGATGGAGTACTGGCCGATCAGCCCGAGGCTGACCGCGGCCAGCGGCAGGACGAGGTGGCGTCCGAAGTCGAGGAGCTGGTCCGCGAACGACGTGTAGGTCTTGCCCAGCTCGAACATGCCGGACGTCGGGAACCAGCCGAGCGCGGTCGCGAAGATGACCAGGAGGATCATCCCTAACAGGAAGTACGGCATCGAATAGAGGATGAGCGAGATGCCGTTGCCGGCGTAGTCGACCACGCCGCCGCGTCTCCAGCCGCTGTACGCGCCGAGGACGAGCCCGGCGACGATCGCGATCAGCTCGCCCAGGCCGAACAGGATGATCGTCGGCCAGACCCGGCCGGCGATGACGTCCGTGACGTCCCGGCCCTTGAACTTGAACGACTGGCCGAAGTCGCCCTGGGCGGTCGCCTCGAGATACGCGACGAACTGGTCGGGGAAGAGCGGCTTGTCGAGGCCCCAGCGCGCCCGGAGGGCGGCCCGGGCCTCGTTCGACGCGTTCGGGTTGCGCGAGAGCCGGTCCGGCGACCCCGGCATCATCCGGAACAGCACGAAGTTGAGCAGGACGATCGCGGCGATCGTCAGGATCGCCTGCAGGATCCGGCGCAGGAGATAGCGCGAGCCCATCGGACCGCCGACTTATCGCGTCGGGGCTCGGTGCGGCGGTGCGCCCGCGATCATTCCTCCTCGCGCGTGGTTCGACCGCGCCGCAGGGCGAGCACGACCACCACCGCCACGATGAGCAGCAGCACCCCGCCGATCAGCAGCGGCGTGTTCGCGCTGCTCGCTGCGTTCGACGGCGCGGGGCTGGGCGCCGGGCTGGCGACACCGCCGGCGGCCGTCGACGAGCCCGGTCCACCGGAGGCGGGCGCCTGGAGCGAGGGCTCCGGGGTCGCGGCCGGCGCGGGTGCCGTCAGCAGGCTGTAGTCGCGGGCGCCGTAGGCGAAGAACGGCAGGCCACCCTCGGTCGGCTGGAGCGTCCAGCCCCCGAACTTGTCGGTGCGGTACGCGTGCAGCGCGGCATCGTAGAAGAGCACGTGGTACGGCGCCTGGTCGTAGGCCAGCTGCTGCATCTGGTCGACGAGGGCCTTGCGCTTGACCGGATCGGTCTCCTTGCCCTGCTGGACCATCAGGTCGTCGTACTGCTTGTTCGACCAGAACGTGTCGCTGTTGCTGCCGATGGAGCTCGTGGTCAGGATCGCGAGCAGCGAGTTCGGGTCGACGTCGCCGGCCCAGTTCCAGATCACGACGTCGAAGTCGGCCTTGCCCGGCGGATCGCCTTCCGGCGGGGTCTCGAGCGCGGTCACGGCGTCGTTGTCGAGCGCCTGCGTCGTCATGTCGATGCCGAGCTCTTTCCACCAGCCGGTGATGAACTCCGCGCTCGCGCTGTAGGTCGTCGAGCCGTTGGGCACGACCATCCGCAGGTTGATCGGCTTGCCCTCCTTGTCGAGGCGCTTGCCGCTGGCGTCGAGCTTGTAGCCGGCTGCGTCGAGCTTCGACTTGGCGAGCTCGATGTCGAACGTCCGGGGGTTGGTGGGCTCGAGGTGCCACTTCCCGCCCGCCATCGCCGGCGGGATGATCGTGCTGCCGACAAGGCCGTGCCCACCGAGCACCTTGTCGACCAGCGCCGCCTTGTCGATGGCGTAGCCGAGAGCGTCCCGGAAGACCGGGTCCTGGAGCGCCTTCGTCGACGCGCCGCCGTCCTTGATCGGCTTGCTGTAGGTGTTGAAGTTGAGCTGGGTGAAGGCGTTCGCCTCCGCGCCCAGCGACGATTCGACGGTCACGATGTTCGGCAGGCCCTTGAGCGAGTCGAACTGGTCCGAGGTGACGTTGCGGGCGTAGTCGATATCACCGGCCTTGAGGGCCTCGGTCATCGCGCCCTCGTTCTTGAAGAACTGGAAGAAGATCTCGTCCTCGTAGCCCTTGGGTCCCCAGTAGTTCGGGTTGCGGACCATCCGGACGTACTCGCCGGTCTTCCACTCGGCGACCTGGTACGGGCCGGTGCCGATGTTCGGGGCGGCGTTCGGGTCGGCGCCGATGTCGCGCTTCTCCCAGATGTGCTTGGGCAGGATCGGGATGTACGAGGTCAGGATCTGCTGGTTCGGCTGGGACGTCGTCAGGACGAGCGTCTGCGGGTCCGGTGCGGTGACCGCGGTGACGTCGGCGTAGGTCAGGTACGGGTCCAGGTAGCCCGCCCCCACGTAGCCGTCCTTCTTCTGGCCGTCGAGGAGCGTCTGGATGAGCCACCGGGCGTCCTCGGACGTCGCCGGCTGGCCGTCCGACCACTTCATGCCGGGCCGGATCTTGAACGTCCAGGTGTTGCCGTCCTGGGTCCACGACTCGGCGAACCCGGGTGCCGGCTCCATGTTCGGGCCGTAGTCGACCAGCAGGTCGTAGTTCAGCGCGAAGATCTCGTACCCGATGAAGTACTCGGTCAGGTACGGGTTGATCGAGTCGAGGCTCTGGACGGTGCCGACGCGCAGGACGACCGGGTCGGCCGCCGCGACGGGCGCCGCCACCGGGAGCGCGAGGACCGTGACCAGGCCAAGGGCCGCGAGGACGCGTGGCAGTTGATGCCGCACGGGCAGACGCATTCGAAGACTCCTCCTGCTGGGCCCTCCCGCCCGAAACTTGCGGTACGGTGGCACAGGCTCTCGATTACCGCAAACGGTGGCTCACCCTGCGCGCCGCGCCGAGCGTCAGACCATCCAGGACGTGGGCGGATCGGCTTCGAGAAGGATCGGCCGGTCGATCCGGAACCGGGCGATGTCCGGCGCCGACGGGGTGGTGCCGTCGACGCTCAGCTCGGCCAGGATCCGGCCGATGACCGAGGCGAACTTGAAGCCGTGCGCGGCACCGAGGGCGACGCTGATCCCGGGTGCCTCCGGCAGCCGGTCGACCACGAAGTCGCGATCCGGGCGTGAGCGTGTACAGGCACGTCCGGGTGTAGATCGGCGGGCCGAGGGCACCGGGCAGATGATCCGCCAGGAACGACGTGACGCTCCGGAACGCGGTCTCGTCGCGCTCGAACGTGCGCCGATCCGGGTCGACCGGGCGCGCCGCCGCAGTCCTCGGCGGCCTTGGGGCCGGCCTCGCCGTAGGTCGGGAAGCCGTAGTAGCACGGATCGTCCATCCAGATCCAGACCGGGAACCGATCGGGCGCGAACGCGGCCGGGTCCGGGCAGGCGAAGTAGGTGACCTGCTCCTTGGTGATGGTCAGCGGCAGCCGTCGCTCGAACGACGCGAGCAGCGGGTTCGTCCAGGCGTCGGCGGCGATGACGACGCGGCCGGTGCGGTAGGTCGCGTCCGCCGTGACGACCTCGAGATCGCCGCCGCCCGCGTCCCGGATGGCCGTGACGGGCGACCGCTCACGCAGCGTCGCGCCATGGGCCGGTGGCGAGGCGTCGGTGGGCCGCGTTGCCCTTGAACGGGTCGGCCAGGCCGCCCTGGCGCCTGCCACATCGCGGTGACGTCGTCGGCGATCCGCCACTGCGGCCAGCGCCGCCGGATCTCGGTCGCATCGAGGAGCTCGAACGGGACGTCCTCGGCGGCGAGGCTGTCCGTGTAGTCGGACTGCGGGATGACGGCATCGGCGGGCCAGAGGTCCAGCCCGCCCGTCGTCGTGACGACCGGCGCGCCGGCCTCCGCCTCGACCTCCGCCCACGTCTCGTAGGCGCGCTTGGCCAGGCGCACGTAGTCCGGACGGTGATACGACAGGCGGATGATCCGGCTGTGGTCGGCGGAGGCCCCGTTGGCGTGGTCCATCTCGAAGCGCTCGAGCCCGAGCACGCCGGCGCCGAGCGACCGGCTCAGCCAGTAGGCCGCACCGGAGCCGATGCCGCCGAGGCCGATGACGATCGCGTCCCAGTCCCGGCGCCCGTCGGTCATGCGCCGCGGCCACCGGCGGCACGGGCACGCTGGAGCGCCAGCCGCTCGACGGCGACGACCGTCATCACGTCGCTGATCCGGCCGTCGAGGGTCATGGCCAGCACCTCGTCGAACGGCAGCCAGCGGACCTCGAGGTCCTCCGTCCCGTCGGGCGTCGCGACGCCGTGGGTCAGGCCGCTCGCGACGAACAGCACCGCGAGCTCGTCCGAGACGCTGTTGGAGAGGTGGACCCGGGCCAGCTCGCGCCAGTCCGTGGCGGTCACCCCGGTCTCCTCGACGAGCTCGCGCCGGGCACCCTCGAGCGCCGTCTCACCCGCGGGCACGCCGCCCTCCGGGATCTCCCAGGCGTACTCGTCGAGCGCGTAGCGGTGCTGCCCGACGAGGAGGACGCGGTCCTCGTCGTCGAGGACCAGGACGCCTGCCGCCAGGTTGGCGAAGTGGACGACGCCGTAGATGCCCGGCTCGCCGTCCGGCCGGGTGACCTCGTCGTGCCAGATCGTGATCCAGGGGTTCTCGTAGGCGACGCGGCGGGAGTGGCGGGTCCACGGGCCGCTGGCGACCGGCGGGACGTCGGTCTGTGCGGCGTTGCGCGTCTCAGCGTCGTCCATCCGCGGCATCGTCGCATGGGGCGGTCGCTTGCGTCCGGTGGCCGGAGCGGGACCGTAGACTCCCGCCGATGGCCACCGACGACGAGACGAACGGACGCCCGGCGAGCCCGCCCGCGCACGCGGTCGAGACGGTCTGGGGCGCCCGGATCCCCGCTCGCGACGGGATCGACCTGTCGGCGAACCTGTGGCTGCCCAGGGTCATGCCGGGCGGACCGGACCGGTTCCCGGCGATCCTCGAGATGATCCCGTACGGCAAGGACAGCTGGCGCCGCAACGCGGACATCGCCCGAGGCACGTACCTCGCCCGGCGCGGGTACGCCCTCTGCCGGGTCGACGTGCGCGGGACCGGCTCGTCTGGCGGCGTCGCGCTCGACGAGTACACGGAGGCGGAGACGCTCGACGGGTTCGACGCGGTCGAGTGGCTGGCGGCGCAGCCCTGGTGCACCGGGGCGGTCGGGATGTGGGGGATCAGCTACGGGGCGTTCACCTCGATCCAGGTGGCCAAGCTGCGACCGCCGCACCTGCGGGCGATCGTGCCGATCCAGGGGACCGACGACCGCTACCTGACCGACGTCCACTACATCGGCGGCTGCGTCACGCTCAGCGAGCTGAGCCAGTACGCGGTCAGCCAGGTCGCGATGAACGCGATGCCACCCGACCCGGCGTTCTGGGGTCCGGCTTGGCGCGAGCGCTGGCTGGAGCGGCTCGAGGCGACGCCGCCGTGGCTGATCGAATGGCTGCGCCAGCAGCACGACGGGCCGTACTGGCGGGGCGGGTCCCTCGCCCCCGACTACGACGCGATCGAGGCGGCCGTCCTCAACATCGGCGGCTGGATGGACGCGTACGTCGATGCGGCCTTCCGGATGCAGAAGAGCCTCGCGGCACCGAGCCGGACGATCGTGGGCAACTGGGTCCACGGCCTGCCGTCGTCGGCCACGCCCGGCCCGAACCTCGACGAGCTCCACGAGATGGTCCGGTTCTTCGACCGCTGGCTGAAGGGCATCGAGAACGGTGCCGACGCGGAGCCCGCGATCACCTGGTTCGAACGCGAGTACGCGGAGCCGGAGCCGTTCCCGGAGACGTTGCCCGGCCGATGGCGCGCGGCGAGTGCCTATCCGCATCCGGCGGTGGAGCGCCGCGACTGGGTCTTCGCGGGTGGAGCGCTGCCCCTCGCGGGCGGCCTCAACGAGGTGCCGGTCGGGGCGGCGGCGACGACGGCCGGCGAGGATCGCGACGCCCCCGGTGTCGACCGATACCGGCACAGACCGACCGTCGGGACGCGCGCTGCCCTGTCGTGGGGCGCCGGCGGGCCGCCGAACGGGCTCGCACGCGACCTGCGCCCGGACGAGGCGTTCGGCCCGACCTACACCTCCGCGCCCCTCGACGACGCGCTCGAGATCCTCGGCGTGCCCGAGGTGTTGCTCCACCTGTCGGCGTCCAGCCCGGTCGCGACCGTGGTCGTCCGCCTCACCGACGTGGCGCCCGACGGCACCTCGGCCCAGGTCAGCGCCGGGATCCTCAATCTGACCCATCGCCTGTCGCACGATCACCCGGGACCGCTGGAGCCGGGACGAGTCGACGACGATCCGCGTCGAGCTGCGACCGGCGGGATATCGGTTCCTGCCAGGCCATCGCATCCGGGTCTCCGTCGCCTCGTCCGCGTGGCCCGTGACCTGGCCCTCGCCATACGCGACCGACTTCGAGCTGCACCACGGGCCGGCCACGCCGTCGGGTCTCATCCTGCCGGTCATCCCGCCCGCCGGCGGCCCGGGCGACGTGCCCGTGCCGGCCTTCAAGACGACACCCCCGGACGCGCCGGAGGTCGGCGGCGAGGGCGGCGCCGATCAGCCGGTCTGGCACATCACGGACGACGTCATCGCGGGGACGGTCACGGTCACCGTCCACGACGGTGGCGAGGACGTCCTCGACGACGGCCGCCGGCTGTATGCCGCCGAGACCCTGGTCATGACCGCCAGCGACGCCGACCCGGCCCACGCCACCCTCGACGCCGACGTCATCTACCGCTGGCAGGATCACGACTTCCAGACCGAGATCCGCGCCCGGTCGGTCCAGACCAGCGACGCCGGCGCGTTCGATCTCACCGTGGATCTCGAGGTCGACGTCGACGGCGAGCCGTTCTTCCGGCGGACCTGGCACGAGGTCATCGAGCGGCGGCTGGTCTGACCTCGCGCCCCTGAGCGCGTCTAGACTTCCGGCCATGACCCGACGATCGATCTCGGCCAAGGCGGACCGGTTCACCGAATTGGTCATCCGGGAGATGAACCGCCTGGCCGTGGCGGCCGGCGCGGTCAGCCTCGCGCAGGGCTTTCCGGACTTCGCCTGCCCGCCCGAGCTGAAGGCGGCCGTCGCGGCCGCGGTCGATGCCGACATCAACCAGTACGCCATCACCTGGGGCAGCAAGCCGCTGCGCGACGCGATCGCCGCGACGACCCCGCGCCACTTCCCGGGCTGGGACGCGATCGACCCGGAGACCCAGGTGACCGTCACCTGCGGCGCGACCGAGGCGATGATCGCGACGATGCTCGGTCTCCTCGACCCGGGCGACGAGATCGTCGTGTTCGAGCCGTTCTACGAGAACTACGGTCCGGACGCGATCCTGGCCGGTGCGACGCCGCGCTACGTCACGCTCCACGAGCCGGACTGGGCGATCGACGAGGACGAGCTGCGCGCGGCGTTCGGCCCGCGCACGCGCGCGATCATCATCAACTCGCCGCACAACCCGACCGGCAAGGTGTTCTCGCGCGCGGAGCTCGAGCTCATCGCCGGCCTGTGCATCGAGTTCGACGCCCTCGCCTTCACCGACGACATCTACGAGCACATCGTGTTCGAGGGCGAGCACATCCCGCTCGCGACCCTGCCCGGGATGGCCGAGCGAACGGTCTCGATCCACTCGATGTCGAAGACCTACTCGGTCACCGGCTGGCGGATCGGCTGGACGATCGCGCCGCCGGACCTGTCGGTCGGGATCCGCCGGGTCCACGACTTCCTGACCGTGGGCGCCGCCGCGCCGCTCCAGGCCGCCGCGGTCGTCGCCCTCGGCTTCCCGGACGCCTACTACGACGACCTCGTCGCCGGCTACCGTGCGCGCCGGGACATCCTCGTCCCGGCCCTGCGCGACGCCGGGTTCCGCGTCCATGACCCGGCCGGCGCCTACTACGTGATGACCGACATCGCCGACCTGGCCGCCGACGGCGAGGACGACGTCGCCTTCGCCCTGCGGCTGATCCAGGACCCGGGCGTGGCGGCCGTGCCCGGCTCGTCGTTCTTCTCGCGACGCGAGCTGGGCCGGACGAAGGTGCGGTTCGCCTTCCCGAAGCGGACCGAGACGCTGCTGGCGGCGACGGAGCGCCTCGCGCGCCTGCGCGTCACCGCCTGACGACGACCGCGACCGCGAGCGACCCTCAGCGGGTCATCACCCGTCCGACGAGCTCGGCGATCAGGCGACGCGAATCGACCGTGTCGACCCGCATCAGCGGATCGGGCTCGATCGCCTGCTCCACGACCTTGCCGCCGATCCGGGTGTAGACGACCGGGTAGATCGCCCCGGATCCGTCCCCCTCGAGAGTGGCCGCGATCGCATCCGGACCGCCCGCGTCCAGCACGTGCGCGAGCGGCTGGACGCCCTCGTCGCGCATGCCGCCGGCCGGGTCAGCGGTGAGCACCCGGGCCAGGTAGCCGCGCTGATGGAAGAGCTCGGGCGCCTCGGCCAGCTCGGTGGCGATGAAGCCGGTGACGTCGTCCGGGGCCAGGTGGGGCCGGTCGGGCCGGATCCCGAAATGCGTCTCGGCGACGTGCCCGGCCAGGACGCGGGCGTTGTAGCGGGCCCCGTGCACGGCCCCGGAGTTGGCCGGCACACCGTGCTTCTGGAGACCCTTCGAGCCCTGCCCGATCGTCCCCGCGAAGTAGATCCCGGGCACCTGGGCGCTCTCCCACCACGGCGTCTGGACGGGCAGGCGACTCGCCCCGAACGTCCCGACACCGAGGCCCGGGCAGGTCCTGCAACGGGCAGACGAAGCCGGTCGCGGAGATGGCGTCGTCGACCTCGATCGTCAGATCCGGCCCGCCGTCGGTGCGCCGCAGGTAGCGCGGTCAGGCGGCCGTCGTCGGCCCGCTCGATCCGGTCGACGGCCGCGTCCAGGACGTTGACCCCGCCGCCCAGCACGTGATCCTCGTACGGCTGGACGTAGCGCGCGCGGACGCCGACCAGCGTCTTGGTCTCGACCGACAGGCGCGCCCGGGACGGCGACGTGAGGACGATCTGGCGCGCCCACGGCAGCAGCCCGGTCGCGAGCTCGAAGCCCGAGTTCTGCTTGCCGATGAGCAGGATGCGGTGGTCGGCATAGGCCTCGACCGGGCGCACCTCGGCGTAGTGGTGGGTGAACTCCATGCCCAGACCGGGCGGGGTGAACGGCTCCGCCACACCGACGGCGACGATCAGGACCTGGCAGCGATAGCGACCGTCGGTCGTGTCCACCTCGAAGACGTCGCCGTCCGGGGTCTCCACGCGGGCCGTCGCGGTCCAGCGACAGCCGTACCGGATGACGACGCCCGCGCGTTCCGTGAACAGCGCGAGGTTGGCCTCCATCTCCGGCCGGGACGGGAAGTACGAGGAGCCGTCCATCAGCCCCGGCTGGAGGGCGCGAGAGGCCGGGTCCTCGCTCAGGAGGCTGTTCCAGTCATACCGCTCGTAGGCGCGACTGCCGCGTGGCACCGGCGCGTGCGGCTTGGTCCACGACAGGAGGCGCTGGAAGAACGGCCAGCGGCGGAACATGCCGCCGGGCGCCGGATCGGCCGAGATGACCGCGTGCTCGACCCCGACCGCCCGGAGCGACGCGGACGCCTGGATCGCCCCGGGCCCGCTTCCGATGACGACGACCGGATACTCGCCGGGCGGGAACGGGTCGGGTGGCGACTGGCTGGGGGTCAGGCCCGCCATCGGTTCGCCGCCCGCAACCGACGGGCCTGGACCCCGAGCATCCGGTACATCACGCGCGGGTGAGCGAGCAGGAACGGCTCGACGCGCGGGCCGGCCAGGACGAGACAGCGCAGCGGCGTCGTGGCCACGACGTCCGCGATCGGCGACTCGCCGAGGATGACCGAGACCTCGCCGAAGAAGTCGCCCCGGCCGAGACGGGCACGCTCCGTGCCGTCGATCACGATCGCCGCCTCGCCTTCGAGGATGACGAAGAACCCGGAGCCGGTCAGACCCTGGCGCAGGACCTTGTCGCCCTGGCTGAAGACGGCCTCTTCGAACAGGTGGACGATGCCCTGGAGCTGTGGATCGGACAGGTCGGCGAACAGGCTGAAGCCTGCGATCGTGTCAACAAGCTCTGCGCGGTCGACCATGACCGCCAATGGTGCCAGATGCGCCGTCGCCATGGAAGATGGAGGATGGTTGACGGCCCGCAGGCGTGCGGCGCAGCATGGCTTGGAACCCTTCGCCAAGGAGCCCCATGACCCTCACCCGCGACAGCAAGACGGACCTCCTGTCGAAGGCCCGATTGTTCGACGGCGTCGACGCCGAAGGCATGGATCGGATCGCCGCCGTGGCGGTCGAGGTCGAGTTCCCGGCGGGTCATGTCATCAACCGCCAGGGCGAGATCGGGACGGGCTTCTTCGTCATCGTGTCGGGAGCCGTCCGGGTGGTGCGCGAGGGCACCGAGCTGGTCCGTCTCGGGCCGGGCGACTTCTTCGGGGAGCTGTCGGTGATCGACGGCCGGCCCCGCATCGCGCAGGTCATCGCGGACGGGCCGACGACGTGCCTCGCGATCGCGACCTGGGACTTCGAGGCCGTGCTGATGGCCGAGCCGCGCGTGGCGATCGCCATCCTCCGGGAGCTGGCCGGTCGCCTGCGCGACCTGACCGAAGCCGCTCGACATTGACCCGCCCGCCGGGAGGACGGGGTCGCCGATGACCGCCGCCGAGCCGCTGATGCGCGGCACCTTCACCTTCCTCTTCTCGGACATCGAGGGCTCGACCGCAACGGAGGCGCGGATCGGCCGCGAGCGGTATGCCGAGCTGCGCGAACGGCACCGGGCCCTGCTCCGGGACGTGTGGGAGGCCAACGACGGCCAGGAGGAGGGCACCGAGGGGGACTCGTTCTTCGTCGCGTTCCGCGAGGCGCCCATGGCCATCGCTGCCGCCGTCGCGGGCCAGCGGGCCCTGGCCGCCGAACCGTGGCCGGACGATGCGCCCATCCGGGTCCGGATGGGGATCAACAGCGGCGGCGCCGAGCGGATCGTCGAGGCAGACGGGACGGGCGGCAACCTGGTCGGTGTCGCGATCAACCGGGCGGCCCGTCTGGCGGCTGTCGCCCACGGTGGTCAGATCCTGGCGACGGGCCAGACCCAGGCCCTGCTGATCGACGACGTCCAGGCCGGCGTCACGCTGCGCGACATCGGGGAGCATCGGCTCCGGGACCTGGGTTCGCCGGTCCGCATCTTCCAGGTCGTCGCCGACGGTCTGCCGGTCGAGTTCCCGCCGATCCGGACGCATCGACGCGCGGCCGAACAATCTGCCGACGCAGCTCACCACGTTCATCGGTCGCGACGCGGAGCTGGACGAGGCGGCCGGCCTGCTCGCAACGACCCGGCTGCTGACCCTGACCGGGCCGGGCGGGACCGGCAAGACGCGACTCTCGCTCCAGCTCGCGGCACGGGCGGCCGAGGACTTCCCGGACGGCGTCTTCTTCGTCGCGCTCGAGCCGGTCCGTGAGCCGATGCTCGTGGCGCCGCGGATCGCGGCAGCCGTGGGCGTCGTGGAGGGCTCGGTCCGCCCGATCGCCGAGCTCCTCGCCGACTGGCTGCGCGACAAGCGGCTGCTGCTGGTGCTCGACAACTTCGAGCAGGTCGTCGCCGCCGCCCCGATCGTCGCGGACCTGCTCCGCGCCGCGCCGGACATCAAGGTCATCGTGACGAGCCGGGCCGTGCTGCACATCTCAGGCGAGCAGGAGTACCCGGTCCCGGGCCTGCCCACGCCGCCCGATCCGAGCCAGCTGAGCAGCCTCGACCGGATGAGCCTCGGCGGCGAGGCGCGTGTCGTCGATCCCGTCGCCCTCGGCCAGTACGCCGCGGTCCGCCTGTTCATCGAGCGGGCCGTCGCCGTCAAGCCCGGGTTCTCCGTGACCAACGAGAACGCGCCGGCCGTCGCGGGCATCAGCGCCCGTCTCCACGGGATGCCGCTGGCCATCGAGCTGGCCGCGGCCCGGATCAAGATCCTCTCGCCGGAGGCGATCCTCGTCCGCCTCGACAAGCAGCTCGACGTCCTCGCGGCGGGGGCACGCGACCTGCCCGCCCGTCAGCAGACGCTGCGCGGCGCGATCGCCTGGAGCTACGACCTGCTCGACACGGGGGCGCGCTGCCTGCTCGACCGGCTGTCGGTCTTCGCCAGCGGCTGCGACGTCACCTCGGCCGAGGCGATCTGCGGGCCGGCCGAGGAGGTCGGCGGCGACGTCCTGGACGGGCTCATGGCGCTCGCCGACCAGAGCCTGATCAAGGTCGAGGAGACGGCCGACGGCGAACCGCGCTTCCGGCTCCTGGACACGATCCGGGCGTACGCCGCCGAGCGCCTGGAGGCCGACGGCGAGGTCGAGCTGATCCAGGGCCGCCACCGCGACTGGTACGTCGCGCTCGTGAACGAGGCGGCCGCCCAGCTGTCGGGCGCCGATCAGCGGCGCTGGCTGGACCGGCTCGAGCTGGAGCACGACGACATCCGCGCGGTCCTCGACCGGGCCGTCGCGCAGCCGGATCCGCCGGTGGCGATCGGCGTCGCGTTCTCGATGTGGCGGTTCTGGCAGAAGCACGGCCACCTGGCCGAGGCGCGGGCGCGCCTGGAGGCGATGGAGGCGGCGCCGTGGTCGAAGGACGACCCGCGGCTGCGGGCGCGTCTGCTCGAAGCCCTCGGCGGCACGCTCTGGTGGCAGGGCAAGATCCCCGAGATGGGCCGACGCTACGAGGAGGCCCTGGCGCTCTGGGAGTCGATCGGCGACGAGCACGAGATCGCCAACGCGCACTACAACGCCTCGTTCCAGCACGCGGTCCCGCGCGGCGTCGCCAACCCGGACGTCCCGGAGGATGTCGAGAACGTCGGCCTCGCCCACATCGAGGCGGCGCTCGAGATCTATCACCGGATCGGCGATCGGCGCGGCGAGGCGAACGCGCTGTGGGCGCTCGGCAACTACCACTACTTCCACGAGTCGCCCGGCGACGGCGTCGAGCAGTTCCGGCTGGCGCTGGATCTCTTCCGCGAGTTCGGCGACCGGACGATGGAGGCCTGGTCGCTCCACATGCTCGGGACGAGCCTGCTCCGCCACGGGGAGCTCGACCAGGCGCGGACGGCGATCGAGGAGGCCATCGGTCATTTCGTGGCGGCCGGGCGATGCGGCCGGCATCACGCTGACGCTCGATGACGCCTCCGCCGTCGCGGTGGCCGAAGGCGACCTGCCGCGCGCCGCTCGCCTGCGCGGGGCGGCGCGGAACCTGACGGACGAGACCGGAGCCGGGCTGGCCTCCTACGTCGAGGATTCGTTCGACTGGCGGGCGAGGCCCGGGGTGCGCACGCGGATGTCCGAGGAGGATCTCGAGCGATACGGCGCGGAAGGGGCGGCGATGACCCTCGACGAGGCCGTCGCCTATGCGCTGGGGAGCGTCCGCGCGACCGCCGACGAGCACGGGACGCCGGCGGCCTAGGCCGGGCGTTCGGCTAGACTGGCCTTCGATGACGACCGAGACCAGCCAGCCCGAGCCCGCTCGCGAGAAGACGGGCATCCCGAAGAACCCGGGCCGGCGCGACCTCGGATTGCGGGCCACGCTGCTCTTCCCGGATCGCGACATCGTCGAGAAGTTCTACGTCCCGATCATCTACACGGCCTGCCGGACGTGCTACTCCGAGCAGGACCCCGACGAGATCTTCCGGCGCGCGGTCGATGGCGACTTCGACCCGCTGAAGATGCAGAAGCTGATCGGCTCCGTCATCGAATCCGGCCACGGCTCGACCATCGAGCACGTCGTCTTCACCTTCGCCATCAGCGGCGTGTCGCGGACGCTGTCGCACCAGCTCGTCCGGCATCGGGCGGGCGTCGCGTTCGACCAGCAGAGCCAGCGCTACGTCAAGTTCAAGGGCGCGGCCACGATGCTCCCCCACTCCATCGCCGAGGGCGACCCCGACCTGCGCGAGCGGTACGAGGAGCAGGTCGACGGCGCGCTCGAGCTGTACGGCGAGCTGCTCGGCGCCGGCGTGCCCGGCGAGGACGCCCGGTTCGTGTTCCCGAACGCGACCCGGACGAACCTCGTGATGACGACCAACCTGCGCGCCCTGATCCACATGTCCGGGCTGCGCCTGTGCACGATGGCCCAGTGGGAGATCCGCCGGCTGTTCCAGCTGATCCGGCACGAGATCTTCGCGGTGTCGCCGTTCCTCGGCTCGTTCCTCGCCCCGAAGTGCGTCCCGCTCGGCTACTGCGACGAGTTCAACAACCGCGACGGCCACTGCCCCATCCGCCCGCACAAGGACCAGGTCCTCGCGGCGTGGGCGGAGAAGGCGGCGGCGGCCAAGGCGGCGGGCCGGGAGCTGCCGGTCACCTGACGGGCATCCGCGACGCGTGGTCGCCCGCTCAACTCCGGGGTGACGGCACGTCGGGCCTGGCGAGTGCTTCCTGGATCGCGGCATCGATCCGGGCGCCGGTCGGCTGACCGGTCAGGATCGTCACGGCGTGGGCGCCGGACGTCTCCTCCCAGTCGAGAGCGAGCCCGGGCGAGGTGAGGACGACCGGGGTATCCGGGAGGATCTCGCGGATGTTCTCGATGAGCTTCTGCGAGCCAAGGGCGTCGCCGCTCGCCCAGACGTCATAGACGAGGACGTCGGCGCGCTCCGCCAGGTCGCACGGGTGACCGGCCAGGACCGGGCAGCGATTCCGGCTCGGGCCGCCGCATTCGACGACGTCATAGCCGCGACGCCGAAGTGAATCGACCTCTTGTCCAGCGAGATCGAGGTCGTGATGGACGACCAGGACGCGTGTCATGTCACACCTCCCGAGGTGTGCGGTTCCCGGTCCGATGGGTGCCGGTGGTTCGCGGAAGTGTGGGCCCGCCCGGCGCCCGCATCGAGTGGCGGAGGTCATGGCTTCGACGGGCCGAGTGGCTCTTCACGCGCGTCGAGGCGCGGGCGTGCCGTCGCGGGCTCCGTCAGTCGGCCGGCAGGTCCTCGACGAACCGGCGGATGACGCGGGCCAGGCGCGGCCCGGCGACCAGTCCGGCGGCCAGGACCTCCTCGTGGGTGAGCGGCTCGCCGCGTGTACCCGGCGCCGGCGTTCGTCACGAGCGAGACCCCGCAGACCTCGAGGCCGACCCACCGCGCGGCGATGCACTCCAGCACGGTCGACATGCCGACCGCGTGCCCGCCGAGCGCGGCCAGCATCCGGACCTCGGCCGGCGTCTCGTAGGTCGGGCCGGTCAGGCCGACGTAGATGCCCTCGGTCGAGCGGCACGCCCTCTGCGGCCGCGGCGGCATGCAGCCGCTCGCGCAGCCGGGGGCTCCAGGCGTCGGTCAGGTCCGGGAAGCGCGGCCCCAGCTCGTCCGCGTTCTGGCCGATGAGCGGGCTCCGGCCGGTCAGGTTGATGTGGTCGCGCATGACCATGAGCGTGCCCGGCCCGAAGCTCGGGTCGAGCCCGCCCGCGGCGTTGGTGAGGACCACGATCCGGGCACCGAGCCCCTTGAACAGCAGCACGGGCTGGATGACCAACCCGGGGTCGTTGCCCTCGTACAGGTGGAAGCGGCCCTGGAGCATGACCACGACGCGGCCGCCGAGACGCCCGATGAGGAGGCGGCCGGCGTGGCCCGGCGCCGTCGCGGCCGGCCAGCCGGGGAGCTCCGCGAACGGGATGGCGACCGGGTCCTCGACCCCGTCGGCGAGGTCGCCCAGGCCCGAGCCCAGGACGATCCCGACCTCGGGCACGAGATCCGTCCTGCGCCGGACGGCCGCGGTCAGCGCGGCCAGGAGCGCCGGCTGCTCGATCGGCGGGATGGGGCGCGACGGGTCGACCGGACGGGTCGGGTCAGGGGTGTCGGTCGAGGGGGACATCGGGCCTCCAGCACGCATCGATCGTCGACGGTCGGAGCCGGGAGCTTCGCCGGCCCGACGAGCGAATCGACACCGGGATGCCGATCACGTCCCGTCGGGCGGGCCACGTCGCTCGCCGTGGTGAGACGGCAGCCGTCGCGGCAATGAAGCGCCCGAAGCGACCGGCGGCGGAACGTGGGTCCCTTGATGTGATCTCGGATCCCTCGGTCCTGTCGGCCCCTTCGGGCAAGACCTACGGTAGGCGGCGGCCGGTGGACGGGTCAACGCGGTTATCCACCAAGTCCGCACCAGGTCCGCCGGGACCATCCACGAGTTGTCCGCGGCTGTGGACAGCCTGTGGAGAAGGTCGTCGGCGAGCCGTCGACCGGAGTGAGCGCCCGGTCAGCCGCCCATCGCGAACATCTCGATCCTGGGCAGATCGCGGGTCGCCGCCGAGCGCAGCTCGGAGTAGCGGTCACCGCGTCGCAGCCAGATCGAGGCGACCGCGTCGGTCAGGTCCGCGTCGGACATCTCCGAGCGGAGCAGCGCGCGCAGGTCGTGCCCGTCGACGGCGAACAGGCAGGTGTAGAGCTGGCCCTCGGCCGAGATCCGCGCGCGCGTGCAGTCGCGGCAGAAAGGCTGGGTGACGGACGAGATGACCCCGAACTCGCCGAGCCCGTCGGCGTATCGCCAGCGGTCTGCTACCTCGCCGAGGTAGGTCGCGGCCTCGGCCTCGACCGGCCAGACCGCCGCGATGGCGTCGACGATCTCCTCGGTCGGCACGACCTCGTCGAGCCGCCAGCCGTTCGAGTGGCCGACGTCCATGTACTCGATGAACCGCAGGATCACGCCGGTCTCGCGCGCCCAGCGCGCCATCGGCACGATGCTCGACTCGTTGACGCCGCGGCGGACGACCATGTTGATCTTGACCGGAGCCAGGCCGGCCTCGATCGCGGCGTCGATCCCGTCGAGGACGCGCGCGACCGGGAAGTCGATCCCGTTCATCGCGCCGAAGACCGCGTCGTCGAGCGAATCGAGGCTGACCGTCACCCGCTGCAGGCCGGCTTCCTTGAGCGGCACCGCCAGCGCCCGGAGCGCGGACCCGTTCGTGGTCAGGGTCAGGTCGACCTCGCCCCCGTCCGGCCGGCGGATGGCCGCCAGCATCGCGATCAGGTCGGGCAGGTCGCGCCGGACGAGCGGCTCGCCACCCGTGATGCGGAGCTTGTCGACGCCGAGCGACACGAAGATCCGGGCGACCCGCTCGATCTCCTCGAAGCTCAGGACCTGGTCCTTCGGCAGGAACGCGTAGTCCCGCCCGAAGATCTCCTTGGGCATGCAATAGGTGCACCGGAAATTGCACCGATCGGTCACCGAGATCCGCAGGTCGCGCATGGCCCGGCCGAGCGTGTCGGTCGGCCCGGGGCCGGGATCGCGGGCTCGCGTGGCATCCATCAGGGCCATGGTAGCCCGGAACGGCGGGAGCGCCCGACGGTACCACCGGCGCGAACCAACT
This sequence comes from uncultured Chloroflexia bacterium, assembly GCA_963720495.1. Lineage (GTDB taxonomy): Bacteria > Chloroflexota > Limnocylindria > Limnocylindrales > CSP1-4 > SPCO01. Next base: position 346,530 of record CAVRFU010000006.1, on the reverse strand, counting down.
GGTACCACTAGCCAACTGCACCTCACCGACCCCCGCTGCCACGATGCGCCCAAGTCGTGGATGTCGGGTGGACCCCGATGTTCCCCAATCGAGGATGCCGAACCGATGGCACAAACGGAGACACGCCCGGGTTTCAGGCTTCCCTGGGGGGCGGAGCGGACTGAAACCGACCCGCCGGCCGATGTGGCCCCAGCCTCTGCCCCGGAAGCCAATGACCAGAACCCTGTCGAGGAGCTCGTGACGCCGGACATGATCGACATGAAAGCCCCAGCTACCGCCGCGGCCCGCCGGCCGACGAAGTTCATGGCCGACCTGAGCCGTGCGATGCAGGCTGCCGCCGAGAGCTCGCGCGACGAGACGATGGCCCGCCTGTCCGCCGAGGCGAAGACGGTCGTGGAAGAGATCCACGCGGCTTCGACCGAGGAGGGCGCCAGCCTGCGCCGCCGCGCCGACGACGACGTCGCCGCCGTCCGCGAATGGTCGAAGGGCGAGATCGCCCGGATCCGCGAGGAGACCGAGGCTCGCATCGCGACCCGCAAGACGGCCCTCGATGGCGAGATGGAGGCGCACGCCCACGTCGTGGAAGCGCGTGTCCAGCAGGTCGCCGCGACCGTTTCCGACTACGAAGCCCAGATGGCCGAGTTCTTCCAGCGCCTTCTGGCCGAGGAAGACCCGACCCGCATCGCGACCATGGCCGAGACCATGCCCGATCCGCCCGACCTGGCCAACATCGCCGCGTCGATCGCGGAGCCGCAGGTCGAGCCGTTCGATCCCGGCGCGGCCCGCCTGGCGCTCATCCCGGACGCCGCGGCGCCCGAGGCCGGTGAGGCTGCCCCCGAGGGCGGCGACGCCGCCCCCGACTTCGCGGCCGCCGAGGCCGAGGCGCTCGCCTTCACCGGCGACGCCGAGGTCGATGGCGAAGGGGCTGCCGAGTCTGCCGAAGAGACCGTGACCGACGGATCGGTCAACGTCGAGGACATGCCGGCCGAGGCCGTCGCCGAGGCCGCACCCGCGGACGCGGCGAGCGTCGACGCCAGCGCCCTTGCCGCCAGCGACGAAGGGGCCTTCGGGTCCCCTGCCCCGTCCGCGGAGCCTGCCGGCGACGCGACGGCCAGCAGCGAGCGAGTCGTGACCCGGGTCGTCGTGCTCGGACTCGTCAGCGTCGCCAGCATCGCCACCTTCAAGCGCAGCCTGGGTCGCAGCCAGGGCGTGATGGCCATCGGGGTCGCCTCCGGTCCGGACGGCGAGTTCGTCTTCACGGTCACCCACGAGGCGGGGCTCTCGCTGCGTGATGCGATCACCGCACTGCCGGGCTTCGACGCCCGCGTCACCGGGGAGTCGGATGGTGGCATCGACGTCACCGCCCACGACCCCGACGGCGACTGACACAACCCCCAGATCGCCGAGGAGTCAAACATCGTGGCCCGTCCCGCAATCGTCGTCGCCCTGCCGCCCGGTGAGTCGCCGACGGTGTGCGCCTCCCTGATGGCCGCCGGCTTCGAGGTCATCCCGGTCGACTACGCGCGGGAGCTGGAGTTCGCGATGGACGCCCGGCGGGACATCGGCCTGGCCGTGATGGACGGTGAGATCGACGCGGACGAGGCGAGCGCCTTCGAGACCGCCTTGCGCGGGACCGGCCGTCCGATCCCGACCCTGACCGTCGTGTCGCCGCGAGTCTACGAACGCCTCACCGGCGCGGACATGTCCGACGGCGACGACGAGTACTTCACCCGCCCCTACAGCGCCGATTCGATCCGCTGGCGCGTCGAGGCGATGTGCATCCGGCGCGAGACGGTCGACGACGGCAGCGGCCCGGTCCTCAACGGCGGCGACGTCGGGACCGGTGGCTGGACGGACCGGGCGACGACCATCGCGGTGTTCAACCCGAAGGGCGGCGTCGGCAAGACGACCGTGGCGACCAACCTCGCCTCCGCCCTCCAGACCCGCAAGGGCAAGACCGTCCTGCTGATCGACGCCGACACGGTCACCGGCCACGTCACGACCTCGCTCGGCATCGACGCGGTGCGGACCGTCGTCGACAGCTGGCGCGACGAGGCCGAGGGCGGACCGACCGAGGGGCTGTACGACATCTCGGCGGCCCACAGCTCCGGCCTCCGGGTCGTCGCGCTGACCGACTCCCCGCTCCACACGGACGTCCTGGACCCCGCCCGGGTGGCGGCCGCGATCGGCGCGGCCCGCTCGAAGGTCGACGTCATCATCATCGACCTCCACCCGTCGTACAGCACGCTCAACCAGGCGATCTTCGACGAGGCGGACCGCATCCTCGTGCCGGTGACCCCGGACGTGCCCGCCATCCGCGCGGCCGTCCAGCTGCGCGACGTCGCGGCCGGCCTCGGCTGCCGCGAGCGCCTGGCGATGGTCGTCAACCGCGCCAACAGCGGGCTGTCCGTGGCCGACATGGAACGGACCGTCGGCATGCCGGCCCTGGCCCTCATCCGGTCCGGCGGGCTCCTCTTCGTCCGCGCCGCCAACGAGGGCCGCACGGTCATCGAGCTGTTCCCGCGCGAGAAGATCACGAGCGACTTCGATGAGCTCGCCGATCGCGTCATGGGCACGCCCAAGGCCGTGCCGGTCGTCAAGGCCGGGTTCCGGCTCCCGACGCGGAGCAAGGAAGCCGCCCTCCGGGCCTGACCCGCCCGGGCGCTCCGATCAGCGCGTTCGATCCGACCAGTTGACGCCGCCCAGCGACGAGCCGGGCAGCTTCTGGTGGCGCTCGCCGGTGCGGACGTCGACCTGCTCCACGCCCCGCAGGTACTGGCGGTTGACCAGGATGGCCGCGGCCGGTCCACCGCCGACGAGCTGGTCGCCCAGCGTCGCGGTCGCCTCGACGATCGGCACGAACATCTCGGACGAGCGGTTCAGCAGGCTGTCCGGCTCGGAGCCCGGGTACAGATAGACGGTCCCGACCACGCGGTACGGCGGGACCTCGAGGGCGACCTCGTACGAGACCTTGTGGACCCGGTGGGCGGTCCGCTCGTCGGTCGACATCTCCGGCAGCGAATCGTCGCCGGCGACGACGATGACCAGGTCGTAGGGATCGACCGACTTCAGGCCCGGCGCCGGGGCCAGCCCGGCCGATCCGTCGACCGGCGCCCAGGAGACGTCGTCGATCGCGATCGGCTCGCGCTTGTTGAGCGCGTCCGACAGCCGGCCGCTCACCTGCATCCGCCCGACCAGGTGCCATTCCTCGGTCAGGGCGTCGAACGGGATGCCGGGCGCCGGCTCAGCCGCCGTCGGGCCAGGCGCCTGCTCGGCCGGTGGCTTCTTCCGTTTCAGGAAGTCGAACGGCACGTCATTCCTCCGCGGCGCCGGAGTTCTCGCGGATGGTCTCGGCGATGGACGCGTCGGCAAGGGTGGTCGTGTCACCGAGCGCCCGACCCTCCGCGATGTCGCGCAGCAGGCGGCGCATGATCTTGCCCGACCGGGTCTTTGGCAGGTCCGGCACGAACATCAGGAACTTCGGCCGGGCGATCGGCCCGATGACATAGGCGACGTGCTCGCGGAGCTGGACGGCCAGGGCGTCGGATGGCTGCTGGTCCGCCTTGAGGATGACGTAGGCGAAGATCGCCTGGCCGCTGACATCGTCCTTCTTGCCGACCACGGCGGCCTCGGCGACGGCCTTGTGGTCGACCAGCGCGGATTCGACCTCCGTGGTGGAGATGCGATGGCCGGCCACGTTCATGACGTCATCGACCCGGCCGAGCAGCCACAGGTAGCCGTCCAGGTCGCGCTTGGCCCCATCGCCGGCGAAATACATGCCGGGGAAGCGTTTCCAATAGGTCTCGACATAGCGGTCCGGGTCGCCGTAGATGCCGCGGAGCATGGCCGGCCACGGGCGAGTGAGGACGAGGTAGCCGCCGCCGCCCGGCGGAACCGAGACCCCGTCGGCGTCGACGACGTCGACGCCGATGCCCGGGAACGCGAAGGTCGCCGAACCCGGCTTGGTCGTCGTGACACCCGGCAGCGCGGTGATCATGATCTGCCCGGTCTCGGTCTGCCACCACGTGTCGACGACCGGCGCCTTGTCGCCGCCGATGTGCTCGCGATACCACATCCAGGCTTCCGGGTTGATCGGTTCGCCGACCGACCCGAGGACGCGGAGTGTCGACAGGTCATGGGCGGCCGGGAGCTCCACGCCCTGCTTCATGAACGCCCGGATGGCGGTCGGTGCGCAGTACAGGATCGTGACCTTGTAGTCCTCGACGATCTGCCACCAGCGATCCCATGCCGGCGTGTCCGGCGCACCCTCGTACATGACCCCGGTCGTGGCGTTCGCGAGCGGGCCGTAGACGATGTAGCTGTGGCCGGTCACCCAGCCGATGTCGGCCGCGCACCAGTACACGTCGTCCGGCTTGATGTCGAAGATCGCCTCGTGGCTGAACGAGGTCCCGAGCAGGTAGCCTGCGGTCGTGTGCAGGATGCCCTTGGGCTTGGCGGTCGTGCCCGACGTGTAGAGCAGGTAGAGCATGTGCTCCGAGTCGACCGCGACGGGCGGGCAGTCCTCGGACTGGCGATCGACCAGGTCGTGCCACCAGTGGTCGCGGCCGGCAACCATGTGGACGTCGTGGCCCAGCCGCTTGACGACGATCGTGGCCTCGATGGTCGGCGTGATCGAGATCGCCTCGTCGGCGTGATGCTTGAGCCCGACCTCCTTGCCGCGCCGATAGCCGCCGTCGGCGGTGATCAGGACCTTCGCCCCGCAGTCGTTGATCCGGCCGGACAGGGATTCGGCCGAGAAACCGCCGAAGATGACCGTGTGGGGCGCCCCGATCCGTGCGCAGGCCAGCATCGCGATCGGCAGCTCCGGGATCATCGGCATGTAGATGGCGACGCGGTCGCCGGTCTGGACGCCCAGCTCCTTCAGCGCGTTGGCCGTCTTGCTCACCTCCCGCAGCAGGTCGCGGAAGGTCAGCGTCCGGGTGTCGCCCGGCTCGCCGATCCAGTGGTAGGCGACCTTGTCGCCGAGTCCGTTCTCGACGTGCCGGTCGACGCAGTTGTAGGCGACGTTGAGCTCGCCGCCGGTGAACCACTTCGCGAACGGCAGCTCCCACTCGAGCGTCTTGTCGAAGGGCTTGGTCCAGCTGATCCGCTCCCGGGCGCGCTTGGCCCAGAACGCCTCGAAGTCGGCCTCCGCCTCGGCGTACAGGTCCTCGGTCGCGTTGGCCTGGGCGGCGAAGGCCGGGTCGGGCGGGAAGAGCCGCGACTCCGCGAGGAGGTTTTCGATCTCAGGCGGCGGAAGCGGGTGCTCGACGCTCACGGGTCCCTCGTTTCGAAGCTTGTCTGGCCGGGCCATCGTACCGCGCCCCACGCACCTCGCGCGACCGCGACGGGGCGCCATCGACGCGACCCGCATCGCCTCCCGGTAGACTCGGACGATGTCGGCCATCCGGATCGCGGTCGCCTCGACCCCGCTCACAGCCACGCTCGACGAGGCCGTGCCGACCGCGGTCGCGGCGATCGAGGCCGCGGGCCGGCTGGGCGCGGCGATCGTGTGCCTGCCCGAGACCGGGCTGCCCGGCCACCGCGACCAGGCACGGCCGGTGCCGGACGTGACCCGGGCCGCGCTCGACGACGCGCTGGCGACGGTCGCGGCGGCCGCCCGTGACGCCGGGGTCGCGACGATCGTCGGGGCGGAACGGCCGACCCCTGCGGGACGGGCGATCGTGTCCGCCGTGTTCGACGCGGAGGGGCGCCCGATCGGCGAGCAGGCGAAGACCCAGATCGATCCGGGCGAGGAGCGCTGGTACGTGCCCGATCGAGGCCGCCGGGTGTTCACGATCGGCGACCTGACTTTCGGCATCGCCATCTGCCACGAGGCGTTCCGCTACCCGGAGATCGCGCGGTCGCTTGCGCTGGCCGGCGCCCAGGTCGTCTTCGTGCCGCACTTCGTGACGACCGACGATGGCTCACTCCCCGTCCGCTGGTGCGACGCGGCCAACCCGTACAACGAGAAGGCCGTCATGTGCCGGGCGCTGGAGAACGGCGTGTTCGTCGCGGCGGCCAACGCGGCCGGCCCGGACCAGGGCTCGATCACCGGCATCATCGACCCGGATGGGTCGCTGGTCGCGAGCCTGGCCTACGGCGAGGTCGGCGTCGTGGCGGCGGACATCGAGCTCGACAGGGCGGATCGGCGCCTCGCCCTGCGCTGGGCGCCGGAGCGCAACGCCATCGCAGAAGCCGCCCCGGACGCCCGTCCGGTGACCGGCTAGTCCGTATCGGCGGCGAGGTCCGCCTCGTCGGGTGCCAGGTCCGGCTGGAACTCGCCGTTGGCATCGCGGGTCATGACGACGCCACCCGCCGGCCTCGGGAGCTCGATGTTGTGCTCGGTGAACGCCGCCAGCAGCCGCCGGCGCAGGTCGCCGGCCGCGGACCACTGGTCGGCGGCCCGGACGGTGCCGAGGATCTTGAGCGTGACGCCGTGCTCGGCCAGCGCGGTGACCCGCTCCACGCGAGGCGCCTCCAGAACCCGCCGCTTCCAGACCGGGTCGGCGGCCATCTCGCGCCCGACGGCATCGACGACCGCGATCGCCGCGTCGATGTCCGTTCCGTAGGCGACCGTGACGTCGACGTTGATGCGCGACCAGACGCGGGTCAGGTTCGAGGCCACCCGGATCTCGCCGTTGGGCACCGTGTGCACGACCCCGTCGAGATCGCGCAGGGTCGTGCGCCGCAGGGTGAAGTCCTCGACCGTGCCGGACACGCCCGCGACCCGGATCACGTCACCCTTGGCGAACTGGTTCTCGATGAGGATGAGCGAGCCATTGAGGTAGTCGCGGACGAGGCTCTGGGCGCCGAACCCGACCGCGATCCCGACGACGCCGAGCCCCGCGATCGCCGGCGCGATGTCGAGCCCCAGCTGGCCGAGGATCATCAGGCCGGCGATGGCCACGATGAAGAACTGCAGGATGTTGGCACCGAGCCCGTCGAGCGTGTCCATCCGCTTCTTGAGCTCGACGGCGCTCAGCTCCTGCGCCGTGCCCTCGGTCGCCTCGCGGTCGAGCAGCGTCTTGACCACGCCGTGGACGAAGATCCGGGCGAGGCGCAGCGCGATGACCGCGGCGATGAGGATGGCCAGGACCGGCACGACCTCCTCGCGGAGGAATGGCAGGAGACCGTTCCAGGGTGGCCTGTCGAAGTCCGGCATCGCGGCACAGCCTAGCGTGCCGGGTCGGCGTCAGGCGGCGGCGCCACCCAGCCGGACCGAGATGGCCGCGGCCGCCTCGCGCGCCTGTGCCGCCAGCTCCGGGATCCGGCGCGGGGTGAGTCGGAAGGCCGGGCCCCAGATGTCGACCGCGGCGATGACATTGCCGCGCGCGTCGTGGACCGGCGCGGCGACCGCGTTGAGCCCGAGCTCGTATTCGCCGATCGCGGTGGCGAAGCCGCGCCGCCGGATGCGGGCCAGCTCCTCGAGAAGCGGCTCGAGCTCGACGATCGTCCGTTCCGTGTACGTGACGAGACCGCGCCGGACGACGCGCAGGACCTCGCGTTCGGCGAGCGACGAGAGCAGCACCTTGCCGGAGGCGACGCAATGGAGCGGCGTCGCCCGGCCCGTCCAGTCACCGACAGCGACGAGGTTCGGGCCGTCCACCTGGGCGACCGCGAGCAACGTGTCGCCATCGAGGATGCCGAGCCCGGTCGTCTCGTGGGTCAGGCGGGCCAGGCGCTCGAGCTCGGGCAGCGCGATGCCGCGCAGGTCGAGCGTCCGCTCGGCCCGTTCGGCGAGCCGGATGACGACCAGGCCGAGGCGGTACTTGCCGGTCTCGTGGTCCTGCTCGACCAGCCCGCGCTTCTGGAGGGTCGCGAGGAGCCGCGACGCGGTCGACTTGTGCAACCCGAGCCGGCGCGCCAGCTCGGTCACGCCGGCCTCGCCCTGGCACTCGCCGAGGGCGAGCAGCAGGGCCGCCGCGCGGTCGACCGACCGAACGGCGTTGCCGTCGAGGACCATCCCGCCGGGTCCGTTCATCCGGCGCCCGGGTGCGCCATCGCACCGGTCGGTTCGGGGGCGATCTCGCCGTGGGCGCGCGCCTCGAGGGCCGCGTCGAGCGAGTCGGAGAAGATCGTGACCACCCGGTCCACGATGTCGTCCTGGGCGTGCGCCTCGCAGAAGAACCACGGCTCGCGGGAGTCGGGCTCGGGCATCGCCCCGCGGGCGTGCATCCCCTTGGCGATCGCGTCGTACAGCTCGTGGTCCGTGGTGGCCCAGTCGCGGTATTCGGACGCCTCGACGTCGGAGAACATGATCCCGAACATGCTCGGATGACCGGTGAAGTGGTACGGCAGGCCGGTCGGGTTGAGGACCTCGCGCAGGCCGTCCTGGACGCGCCGGCCGGTGGCGTGGATGACCTCGAGCGCGTCCGTGTCGCGCAGGATCGTCAGCGTCTTGACCGCGGCCGCGGCGGCGACCCGGTTGCCCGCGTAGGTCCCGCCGTGGCTGACCTTGTCCGGCAGGACGTCCATGACCTCCGCGCGGCCACCGAACGCCGCCGCGGGATAGCCGTTGCCCATCGCCTTGGCGTAGGTCGCGAGGTCCGGGGTGATCCCGAAGAACTCGGCGGCGCCGCCCTTGGCGAAGCGGAACCCGGTCTTGACCTCGTCGAAGATCAGCAGGATCCCGAACTCCTCGGTCAGGGCGCGCATCGCCTGGTGGAACCCGGGCCTGGGCATGATCCCCTGGGCGTTGCCGAGGACCGGCTCGACGATGATCGCGGCGATCTCCTCACCGCGGGCCTCGAACAGGCGGCGCAGGGCCTCGATGTTGTTGTAGCGGGCCGGGATGATCGTGTCCGCGACGGCGTCCGGGATGCCGCGGCCCCAGGCCAGCCGGACCGGGGCGTCGGGGTCGCCCAGCTCGGACATGTCGTCCGGCGAGACGCTGATCAGCGCGTAGTCGTGGACCCCGTGGTACTGGCCCTCGAACTTCACGATCTTGTCGCGTCCGGTGAAGGCCCGCGCGATGCGCATCGCGTGCATCGTGGCCTCCGTGCCGGAGACCGTCATCCGGGCCTTGTCCACCCAGCCGGTCAGCTCCTTGAGGAGCTCCATCGCCTGGACCTCATCCTCCGAGGTGAGCGAGAAGCTGATGCCGCGGCGCATCCGTTCGTTGACGTGATCGTCGACGCGGTCGTCGCCGTGACCGAGGATGACGGGGCCGTAGCCCATCCGCAGGTCGATGAACTCGTTGCCGTCCATGTCCCAGACCCGGCCGCCCTTGCCCCGATCGACGTAGACCGTGTCGTCGCCCCATGCCCGGAAGTTGGAGTTCGTCCCACCGGGGAGCGTCCGCAGGGCACGCGCGTAGAGAGCGGTCTGTGTCTCGCGCCGAAGCGCTGGGGTCGGGGTCGCGGCGGGCTCGGTGGCCATGAAGGTCCTCGTCTGGGGGGTTTGGCGGCTCGGTCTGCGAGACGGTCGTTGCGCATGGCGGAACGCGAGCCCGGCCATCGTGCCATAGGGTTCGAGCGGGAGTCAACGCGATTCGCGCGAGAATGGCGCGGACGGGCCACGAATCACGTGCTTGATGGCAACGGTCCGCGCGGGAAACGCTGTCGCGGTCGCGTGGCCGCGCCGGCGATCAACCCGGCGCTCGCTCCCCCGGCCCGGACGCGGCGCCGGACCTGGACGCGGCCGCGGCGCTGTCGACGACCGGCACGACCTCGAACGCGACCAGGTCCGCCCAGGCCGCGATCCACGCCTGGAACGTGTCCGGGTCGTCGGTCTCCATGAGCTGGAAGCAGCGATCGAGCCGGTCCGCGTCCACCCACGAGTCGACGAAGCGCAGACCGGGCGGGAGCATCCGCCCGCGTTCCGCCGCCCGGGCGTAGACGGGCCCCGGCCCGGACCGGTACGTCTCGATGACCATGTAGCGCACGAGCGGTGCCCGGCCGGCGGTCAGACCGGCGTGGCGAGCCAGTTCGGGAGCTCGCGGCTCAGCGTCGCCAGCGGCAGCGAGCCGTGGCCCAGCACGGCGTCGTGGAAGGCGCGGAGGTCGAACGACGACCCGTCGCGCGCCGCCAGCTCGCCGCGCAGCCGCTCGATCTCGCGCTGGCCGACCTTGTAGGTCAGCGCCTGGCCGGGCCACGCGATGTAGCGGTCGGTCTCGATGACCGCGTCCGTCTCGGACAGGCCGGCCGAGCGGAGGAAGTCGATCGAGCGCTGGCGCGGCCAGCGCAGGGCGTGCAGACCGGTGTCGACCACCAGCCGCGCGGCGCGCCAGGCCTGCGCGTCGAGCATCCCGAACCGCTCGGCCTCGTCGCGGAACAGGCCCATCTCGTCGGCGAGGCGCTCGCTGTACAGCCCCCAGCCCTCGACGTAGGCCCCGCCGACCATCCGGGCACCCAGGCGCCGGAACGTGTTGAGGTGCGGGTTCTCCATCTCGAGCGTGATCTGGAAATGGTGGCCCGGCGCCGCCTCGTGGTAGGTCGTGGTCGCGAGCTTGGTGTACTTGCGGCTCGGCAGGTCGTAGCCGTTGGCGTAATAGATGCCGGGACGCGACCCGTCCGGGGCCGGCGGGTAGTAGTAGGCGAAGGGCGCGTCCTTCTCCTTGTACTCCTCGACCGGGCGGACCTCGCACTCGGCGCGCGGCAGGACGCCGAAGAAGCGCGGCGCGACGGCCAGCGCGCGCTCGATGTCCTCGGTCGCGCGCTCGACCAGCTCGTCCTTCGTGTGCGGGGTATTGCCCGCGTCGTCGTCGAGCGCCGCGCGATAGCCGGCGGTGTCGTCGCCGTGACCGGCCGCCCGGGCGATGACGCGGCGCTCCGCCTCGATCGTCTCGAGCTCCTCCAGGCCCGTCCGGTGGACCTCCTCCGGGTCGAGGTCGAGGGTCGTCCAGCTGCGGATCGCGGTCCGGTACAGCGCCTCGCCGTTCGGTGCCGACCAGATGCCGGGCTCCTCGCGGGTCGCCGCGAGGTAATCGCCGCGGAGCGCGTCGAGGAAGCCCTGGTCCGCGGGATAGACGACGTCGCGGATCACGTCGCGGACGCGTTCGCGGTCGGCCTCCGTGGCGACCTTGACCATCGACGGCACGATCGCCGACCCGATCGGGACCTGGAGCATCCGCTCGACCTGGGCGATGGTCCGCTCGGCCACGATCCGGGGCGCCGTCAACCCGGAGGCCATGCCGTCGCGCAGGAGCTGGGCGTTGGCCGCCATGAACGCGGGATAGGCGTGCAGGCGGGCGATGAACGCGTCGAGCCGCTCGGGCGTGTCGGCCGGCTGGAACTGGGTGAGCTGCGGCAGCAGCTGCTGCGGTCCGCTCATCTGGTCGACGACCTTCAGCTCGTACAGGTGCTGGTCGTCCTCCTCGATCTGGAGCTCTGCGATGACCTTGAGCATGTCGCGCGTGATCCGGTCCTCGGTCGGCAGGCCCGAGGTGTCGATCGCGCCCGCGTCGGCGGCCGTCCGTTCCATGAGCGCTCGCGTCCTGGCTCGGCCCTCGGGGCCCGGGTCCTCCAGCCGGTCGGCGTAGCGTTCGTCGCCGTAGAACGTGGCGGTCGTCGGCGACAGCTCCAGGATCGACTCCCAGAATCGATCCGCGAGGGCGTCGACGGGCGTCGGCTCGATGTCGGGCAGGGTCACGGTCTCGTCTCCTTGGATCGCGCGGGACGTCGTCGCGCTGCGTGTGCCGCTGACGGCGTAGCCTACCGCGCCGCGCCGCCGGTCGCCCTCATCGCGACCTTTCAAAACAGGGGCATCTGCTCCGCTCGTCGCGCTGCCGTCGGCTGGAGGCCGAGGTAGGGCTCCAGGTCGGCGAGGTCCAGCGGGTCCCGGGCCAGGAACGCGCGCAGCTGGTCGGACCGGACGATGTGCCAGGTGCCCGACTCGAGGGCCGCCCGGAGCAGCGGCGATCGATCGAGCTTGTACTGGACGAGCTCGGCCCGTTCCGGCGCGATGACCAGGAACCGGATCAGGTCCTCGCTCGGCGGGATCCGGGCGTGCCGTCGCAGGAGCGTCTCGCCCAGCATCGCGGTCCACTCGACCTCGAACAGGAACGCGACCTTGCCGCGGACGTACCAGATCGCATCGACCTCGGCCACGTCGTCCACGGCCGGCGCGATCCCGCCGAGGGAGAGCCGCTCCTCGCCGGGTTCGAGGAGGTCGCCGAGGAGCCCGCCGGTCGCCAGGCGCCGGGTCTGCTCCCGCCGGCCGATCCAGCGGCGCATACCGAGGCGCCGGCCGCCGTCGGCGATCGTCGCGAGCAGGTCCGTGTGCTCCTGGCTCCGGCGCAACAGGTCATCGCTCGTGACCATCCGGTCGGGCGTGCTGGCCAGGCTGCGATAGCTCTCGAGGGCCGCCCGGATGAGCCCGGCGTCGGCGAGATCCGGCCCGTTGAACATCGTGGCCATCCGGTCGAAGAACGCGGTCTCGGAGATCGGGCCGGCGGTGGACAGCAGGCTGTAGACGGCCCACTCGACCCGATCGGCGAGGGGCGTCTCCGCGGCGGCCAGGTCGTCCGCGTCGGCCAGCCACCAGCGGCCCGGCTCGACCTCGGTCAGGCGCCGCTGGGTCGGGCGGCCGAACTCGTCGCGGATCAGCGCGAGCAGGCGCTCGACGGCGTCCGTCGGGGCGTCGCGATCCGCGGCGCCACGGCGTGTGCGGGGCGCAGGCGGCGCGGCGCCGTCGTCTCCGGTCTCCGGTGTGCCGTCCCCGTGCGTCGCCGTGGGATCGGAGGCCGGCATCGCGAGCTCTGGTGCGGCGGCCCCCGTGCCGTTCCGCGCGGTCGTCTGGCTCGTGTCGCCACTCGCCGCCGCTCCCCCGCTCCCCGGCCGCAGCGTCGCCGTCGCGAACCGCCGGAGCTGCCCGGACCGGTCGAGCCCGACCAGGATCTCGCCGAGCAGCCGCTCGAAGCGGGCCGGCTCGCCCCGGGCGCGGAGCGTCTCGACCGCCGCCTCGGTCACCACCCGGGCCGTCTCGGCCGCCGAGAACGGCTTGTCGTCGAACCCCTCCGGCGGCGCGAACAGGTTGCGCGACGGGACCACGCCCGGGTCGCCGGCTCCGCCCGGCAGCGGCTCGAGCCCGACGTTGGCCCGCGTCCGCGACCCCGGCGGCAGCCGGCCCGCGGGCGAGATCTGCTCGACGACGGCCGGCGCATCGTCGTCCGGGTCGGCCAGGCGTGCGCCGAGCAGCCGGTAGCCCGCCGAGGCCCCGCCGAGGGCCGTCGCCACGGTCGCCTCCGGACCGCCGTCGACCAGCCAGACGACCCGGCCGTCGCGGGCGAACGCGGGTTCGACCGCCTCGAGGGCCCCCGCCATCGAGGTCGCCTGGACCGCCCACGGCCCGCGCAGCGACGCGCCGGCGAGACCGTCGAGGGGCAGCAGCGCGGCCGCCTCCCGGCCGAGGACCCACGACGTCGCGTGATAGGCGGCCGCCAGGCGCTCGAGGTTCGGGCGCATCGGCGGCTGACCGAGGATCAGCCGGATCCGGGGCGTCGGCGCGGTCCGGCCGTAGGCGTTGGGGTCGTCGCGCAGGCCGACGAACCCGGTCGGGCCGGTCAGGCCGACGAAGGCCGTCGCCGCGCCTTCGCCGAGACTCCGCAGGTCCTCGCCGAGGCGTGCCTGGACGGGACCGTGCGCGCCGGCGTCCAGGCGCTGGATGAACCCGCGGACCGTCCGGAACGCATCCTCGAAGGCGAGCCATGGGTTGCGCTCGCGGAACTGCGTGCCGGAGGAAGGCCGGACGTGGCCGGACGCGACGCGGAGGGTCGTCCGGCGGCCGGGTCCGGTCCCGAGCCGGCTGGCCGGCAGGATCGCGTGGAGGAGCGCGAGGCGCAGGGCGGCCATGACGGGCGCCGCGCGCAGGTCCATCTCGATCCGCTCGAGGATCGCCCCGAGCCCGACCAGCTGGCGGTCGGTGTGGAGGTCGAGGAGCTCGTCGGGCAACGTCTCGGCGCCGGGGATCTCGGGGAACCGCGCCAGCAGCGAGGACCGCATGGCGGCGGCACCGACCTCGGCCGACGCCCGGCGGAGGTCGTCCGCGTCGAGCGGCGCCTGGCGCTGCTCGGTGCCGCCGCGCTGATCGCGACACACGGCGCACCGGTAGAGGCGGGTGACCGGCCGGATCCGCCCGGCGATGGCCGCCTCGTCGTCCACCGCCCAGATGATCTCGTCGATGACGAGCGAGCGGCTGCACGTCGCGCAGCGGGTCGCGAACAGGTCGCCGATCGAGACCTTGAGGCTCGATTCGCGCCGCGGCGAGGCGGCCAGGCCCTGGAACGCCGCGTCCAGGTGCCGGACGTCCGGCGGCCGCAGCACGACCTCGGCCAGCATCCGCGTCAGCGGGCTCGATTCGAGCGAGACCGTCCGCCGCTGGCGGTCCACCGCCGCCCGGCCCACCCAGCCGCCACGGCCGAACAGGTCGGCCACGACGTCACCGGGCCCGGTGTGCTGATCGATCCGGGCGGCCACCACCGCGGGCGACGGAGCCGGCGCCAGACGGTCGAAGACGGGCAGCGAGTAGCCCGGTTGGGCGTCGATGGATCCTCGGCCGGTCACGCGGCAGATGCTAGCCGACGGACGCGTCCATCACGGCGGAGGCGGGGACGCGGTCGGCTCGGTGCCGACCCGCGGATCCGTGCCCCCTCGACGACTACGGCTCGTCGAGCTCGTCCGGCTCGTCCTCGAATGCCTCGTCGGTCGTCGACTCGGGCGGCAGGACGCGATCGAGGTCCTCGATCTCGTCGTCCTCCTCGTCGTCCTCGAGGTCCTCCTCGAGGTCCATCTCCTCGCGGACGAGGGTGCCCTTCGTGTACGGGCGCAGGTCGGTCGACTTGGCGGCCGTCGGGAAGCTGACCTTCCCGTAGTTGGCCGGGTCCTGGAAGATCTCGCGGACGATGATCCGGACGTCCTTGTCGCCGAGCGAGGTGACGCCGGCCGCGTACTTGTTGCCGTCCGCCATCAGCTTCAGCAGCCGGGCGGCGACCCGCGGCTCGACGACGCCGATGCGCATGCCGTTCGAATGCGCGATGAGCCGGTTGCCCTCCGGCGTCAGCTCGACCGCGTCGCCCGGGTTGACCTGGGCCAGCTCGCGCGGGGAGGCGAGGTCGGTCAGGAACGCGAAGCCGGTCTTGCCGGTCTCCTCGACGAAGATGCTGACCGGGGCCTTGCTGCCGGCCTGCGCCGGGACCGTCTTCTCGCCGGCGGCCACCATGAGCATCTTGAGCCGGTCGATGTTGCGCTCCGCGATCCGGTTGGTGGGATCGAGCGCGAGCGCGGTCTGATAGTGCTCCCGTGCGGACCCGAGCTCACCGAGCTCCCAGAGCGACTTGGCCAGGCGGTTCTCCGCCTCGGCATCGGGCCCCAGCTCGAGCAGGCGCCGGTTCGTCGCGGCGGACTCGGCCCACTCGGCGGCGGTCGCCTGCGCGATCGCCTGGTCGGCCAGCTGCCGCTTCTGGCGATTGAGGTTGACCGGGCTCTGGGCAGTCGTGGTCTCGATGTCGGGGAACGTCACGTGGCGGTCGTCCTTTCGGGGCGCGGCGGGGTTCGGAGCAGTGTCGGGACTGGTGGGCGCGCGGTCACGCGGTGCCGCGGGCGGACATGCTTTCTAGCACCGTCCGGTCGGCACGTCAAACGCGCGGGCCCGTCAGGACCGGAGCAGGAGGTTCCAGGCGACCACGACGATGCCGAACCCGGCGAGCAGCGCGAACTGTCCGACCCAGCGCCGGTTGCGTCGGCGCCGCGGCGTCGTGCCGATGTACGCGTCCCACAGGTAGAACACGAGCGTCAGCAGGGCCGGCCCGATCAGGCGCTCGATCTCCATGGCCCGCAGCGCGGCGGCGCCGATGGCGATGGCCGCCGCGTACGTCAGCGCCGACCAGAGCGCGTCGCGGACCCCCGTGACCCGGAGCGACGCGGACCGGTAGCCGAGGAGACCGGCGACCAGCGCGTCGCCGGCCGCCAGCAGGATCAGGTTCGTCTCGGACAGTGCCCCACCGGACTGGGCGAGACCGCCGGGCACCATCGCGGCCACGCCGGTGAACGCCAGGAAGGCCACGAGCAGCAACGTGACCAGCAGCGACGTCCGGTCGTCGGGCGAGAGCCCAGCCCGCCCGTGGTTGATCCGGGTCTCGAGGGCGAGCGTCCGGATCGACGATGAAGTAGGTCACGCCGAGGGCCGGGACGAGCCACAGCCCGAACGGGACGAGCCGGATGGCACCGAGGCAGGCGACCGCCGCGACGGACGGCAGGATGACCGACTCGATCGGCACGCCGAACCAGGCCTGGATCGGGGCCGCCTCGTCGTGGAGGACCTGGAGCGTGCCGAGGAGCATCGCGCCGAGCAGGGCGCCGGCCGCGATCCAGATGAGCGGCGGTTCGAGGAGCCGGGACAGCCCGACGACGGTGACCGCGACCAGCGCAAGGTCGCGGCGGGCGAAGCCCTCGTCCATCGCGGAGCTGGTCGTGGTGCTCGTGCCGGTCATCGGCGGCGGCCTCCCGCGGCACCGGCGGTCGCGCCCGTGGCCGCCGGTCGCACCCGCAGACGCCACGCGATCCGGCTTGCCCGCGATCCAGGCGAGAAGATCCTCGCGGGATCGGGTGTTGAGCACGGACGCCGGGGTGATCCATGCCCGCCGCGCCTGGCTGATCCCCCAGCGCACGTAGTCGAGCTCGCGGATGTCGTGGGCGTCGGAGTCGATCGAGACCAGGCAGCCGAGCCCGACCGCGCGGCGGGCCCGCTCGACGGCGAGGTCCAGCCGCGGCGGCGAGCCGTTCATCTCGAGGGCGGTCCCCGTTCGGGCCGCCTCCGTGTAGACCGCGTCCCAGTCGAGGTCGAGGTCGTCGCGCTGGCCGATCTTGCGGCCGGACGGATGGGCGATGACGTCGACGTGCGGGCTCCGGATCGCGTTGAGCGTGCGCTGGGTCAGCTCGGCCCGGGTCTGGCGCCGGGCGACGTGGACCGATGCGACGACCAGGTCGAAGCGCGCCAGCAGGTCGTCCTCGAAGTCGAGCGTCGCGTCGGCACGCACCTCGAGCTCGCAGCCGTGGAGGAGCCGGAAGCCACCGGCCGGTGTCGCCGGCGGGGCCGTGCCGGCCGCTTCCTCCGCCGCGAACCGGGCGTTGAGCGCGGCGATCACCTCGACCTGCTCCGCGACCCGGTCCGGGGTCAGGCCGCGCGCGATCGCGAGCGACTGCGAGTGGTCGGTCAGGACCTGGTAGGCGTAGCCGCGCGCGCGGGCGGCCTCGGCCATGACCTCGATCGGGTGATGGCCGTCCGACCAGTCGGAATGGCTGTGGAGGTCGCCGCGCAGGTCGGCCAGATCGACGAGGGCCGGCAGCCGGCCCGCCAGCGCCGCCTCGATCTCGCCGGTGTCCTCGCGCAGCTCGGGCTCGATGTAGGGCAGGCCGAGGAACGCGTACGCCTCCGCCTCGGTGGCGAAGGTCCGCAGCTCGGCCGCGTCGCCGGTGAGCGGCTCGCCGTCCTCGCCGATCCGCAGGAAGCCCTTCTCGGACAGGCTCCAGCCCTGGTCGCGGGCCATCGCGCGCAGCTTGACGTTGTGCTCCTTGGAGCCGGTGAAGTGGATCCGGTACGTGCCGGCCTCGCCCGGCGGCATGATCATCAGGTCCGCCTGCGGGCCGCGCTGCAGCCGGACGGCCGCCTTGTAGCCGCCCCTGTTGATGACCGAATCGACCAGGCCGAAGCGGGTGAACGCGTCGACGAGCGCCACCGGCTGGTCGGTCTCCGCGAGGAGGTCGAGGTCGCCGATCGATTCCTTGCGCCGGCGGAACGAGCCGGCGGG
Source organism: uncultured Chloroflexia bacterium (assembly GCA_963720495.1). Taxonomy (GTDB): domain Bacteria; phylum Chloroflexota; class Limnocylindria; order Limnocylindrales; family CSP1-4; genus SPCO01. The sequence continues at coordinate 328,784 of CAVRFU010000006.1, read as the reverse complement.
CTCGATCGAGGCGACCCCGGGCGTGCCCGACAGCCCGTCGATGAGCGAGGTCAGGAGCTCCTCGGCGCGATCCAGGCGCATCCGGTCGAACCGGTCGTCGAGCTTGGCGATCCCCTCGAGCACGAGCGCCTCGGTCCGGGCCGACATGCCGCGGAGGGTCCGCAGCTGGCCGGACTCGGCGGCCTTGCGCAGGTCGTCGACGGTCTCGATGCCGAGCTCCTGGTTGAGCTGGCGGACGGTCTTGGGGCCGAGCCCGCCGATCTCGAGGAGGTCGACGAGCGTCGGCGGGACCTCCGCCCGGAGCCGCTCGTAGTAGGCGAGGTGACCGGTCGTGGCCAGCTCCTGGAGCTTGTCGCTGATGGCCTTGCCGACGCCCGGGATCGCCGGCGCGGTCCCGGATCGGTAGGCCGCCACGACGTCGACCGGGCTGCGTCCGATCGCGTCGGCGGCGCGGTGATAGGCGACCGTCTTGAACACGAGCTCGCCCTTGAGCTCGAGGATGTCGCCGATCTCGTGGAAGATCCGGGCCAGGTCGCCGTTGGTCAGGTCGGGCGCGTCGTCCGGTGCATCGTCAGTCATCGGCCCGATGGTAGCCCGTCAGGCGGCGACGACCCGATCGCGCCCGGCGCGCTTGGCTCGATACAGGGCGCGATCGGCCTGCGCGATGAGGTCGCCGATCGGCTGGTCCGCCTGGACGGCGACCGCCACCCCGACCGAGACGCTGACGCCGGGCACGCCGAACCGCTGCAGGTCGAGCGCTCCGACCGAGGTCCGGACGCGCTCCCCGACCTCGAGGGCGACGGCCGAGGTCGGGTTCCGCAGCAGCACGACGAACTCCTCGCCGCCGTAGCGGGCCGGGACGTCGTCCTCGCGGACGGCCGCCACGATCGCGCCCCCGACCGCCCGCAGGACCTCGTCGCCGGTCCCGTGGCCGTGCGTGTCGTTGAGCGCCTTGAACTTGTCGATGTCGATCATCAGGACGCCGACCGCGTCGCCCGAGCGGCGGCGGCGGGCGAGCAGGCCGCAGAACTCGTCGAAGTAGCGGCGGTTCGGCAGGCCGGTCAGCGCGTCCGTGGAGGCGTTCGTCTCGGCCGCGCGGAGCGAGTAGGCCCGCGACAGGGCCGACGACGCCTCGGCGGCCGCGCCGGACAGCAGGCGGCGGGTCGTCGCCGGCCAGTCGCCGGCCGTGCGGGAGGACAGGATGATCGCCCCGATGACGGCGTCGTCCGCGGTCAGCGGCGCGGCCAGCGTGTTGCTCAGACCGTAGACCTGGTGGGTCCGCATCGCGATCCGGTCGGCGATCGCCTGGTGCGAGGCCGGGATCCGCGCGTCGGGATCGGTCGCGGCCGACGAGCCGCTGACCGGCGCGGCGGCCGCCAGTCGCGCGGTCGACGTCGTCGAACCGGCCGCGCAGCGAGCCGGCCGCGACCGGCGCGGGCGTGGACGCGGTGATCGGGATCGCCACGGGATCGCGGTCGCCCGGCCGACGGCCGTCGACCGGGTCCTCCAGGTCGGCGATCGGCAGGCGGGTCGTCGAATCGGGCACGCCCGGCCGGGCGCTCACCAGCGTCGCCTCGAGGACGCGTGCGTCGGGCCGGCGGCGCGCCACGACGATGTGGTCGGCCCCGGTGGCCGTCGCCAGCTCGTCGACGATCGCGCCGAGGATCGCGTCGGGCGAGACGGACCGCGACAGGCTGGACAGGATGCGCGCGAAGGATTCGGCCTCCTCGCGGCGGCCGACCTCGAGCGCGGTGACCGTCTGGCGATGCCGGATGGCCGCGAAGCCGACGACGAGGACGAGCCCCACGACGGCCCAGTCGGCCGGACGCGACCGTTCCGTGCCGATCCGGAGGACCGCGATCAGGCCGAGGATGAAGAAGGAGGTGGCGAAGATCCACCAGGCGCGTCTCGTTCGCGCTTCCGGCGTGTCCGTGGCTCGAGTAGGCCGGCTGGGGGTGTCGCTCACGTCAGGGATCAAGGATGGCGGACGCGACCCGCGGCGTCCATCCCCGGCCCTGGTACGGATGGCGGCGGGCGACCGGTACCTTCGTCCTATCCGCCCGATCGTCAGGCCGCTGCGATGTCCCCGGCTGCCGCGGCGTCGTGGCCGCCGTCGCGCTTGACCCGGTACAGGGCGCTGTCGGCGGCGGCGATGAGGTCGGTCGCGTTGCGGCCATCGGCCGGGAACGTGGCCACGCCGATGGACGCCCCGATCGGGACCGGTCCGCGCTGCTCGCCGACGTAGGCGTGATCCCGGAAGGCCTCGAGGATCCGCTCGGCGGCGCGGCGGGCGTCGTCCCCGTCGGTCTCGGGCAGGATGATCGCGAACTCGTCGCCGCCGTAGCGGGCCGGGATGTCCGAGCCGCGCAGGGTGGACCGGATGAGCTCCGCCGTCCAGGTCAGGACGCGGTCGCCGAACAGGTGGCCGAACGTGTCGTTGACGAGCTTGAAGTCGTCGAGGTCGAGCATGAGCACGCTCAGCGGCCGGCGGCCGCGCTGGGCCCGGACGACCTCCTCGCCGAGGCGCTCGTGGAGGAACCGGTGGTTGTAGAAGCCGGTCAGCGGGTCGCGGTCGGCCAGCTTCCGGGCGTCCTCGTACAGCCGCGCGTTCTCGAGCGCCATGGCCGCCTCGTTGGCCATCGTCCGGGCGAGCGCCGAGGCGCTCGTCGTCGAACGTGACCGGGACGTCGGACACGAGCTCGACGAGGCCGATCGACTGGCCCTTGACCACGAGCGGCAGCATCGCCAGCACCCGGTTGCCGTCGCGGCGCATGAGCTCGACCTCGGCCGGGTCGGCGATGGGGTCGTCGACGTCCACGATGACCTCGACCTGGCGCTCGAGCACGCGCAGCGTCTCGGGGAAGCCGCCGACCTCGTACGAGGGCTCGATGTCGCGGATCCGGTGCGCCGGGTAGTAGCCGAGCGACTCGACCCGGCCGGCGTCCCGGTCCCAGTAGCTGATGATGCATTCGCCCACGCCCATCGCCCGGGCGAGGTGGCCGGCCATCACCTCGGCGACCTGGTGCGGATCGAGGCTGCCGGACAGCTCGCCGCTCATGTCCAGCAGCCGGCGCAGCTCGAGGGCGAGGTCCTGGGTGCGTGTCAGCAGCCGGGCCGAGCCGATGGCCGTCGCCGCCCGGTCGGCGAGGATCGTCAGGAGGCGCAGGTCGTCCGAGCCGAAGCCGTCGAGACCGAGCTTCGACAGCGTGATGACGCCGATGGTCGCCCCGTCGTAGCGCATCGGCACGACCAGCATCGACTCGTCGATGTCCTCGGTCCCGGCGATCGTCGCGCCGCGCGGGTCGTGGTTCGTGTCGTTGAGCAGGATCGGCTCGCCGTGCTGGGCGACCCAGCCGGTGAAGCCCTCCCCGAGCCGGCACTCCAGCAGTGCCATGTCGACGTGCTCGTAGGCGCCGAGGCGACCCTCGAAGGCGATCGGGACGACGGCGTCCGGGAGCTCGACGAGGTAGACCCGGGCATTGTGGTAATCGATGATCCCGTGGGTCTCCTCGACGACGGTCCGGCCGACCTCCTCGACCGTGACGGCCCGGCTCATCCGGGCGGACGCGGTCTGGAGGACCTCGAGCTGGGCCGCCCGGGCGAGTGGTCTGCTCGAACAGCTCGGCGTTGGTCAGGGCGATCGCGGCGTGGGTCGCGAGGGTCGAGATGAAGGCCACGTCGCCGCTCGTCCAGGGACGCGGATCCTCGCTCAGCGCGGACAGCGCGCCGATGACCCGGCCGTCGTGGACGAGCGGGGCCGCCAGGTGGCCGGCGATCTCGAGGACGCCGTCGTACCGGGCGTGGCCGTACTGACCGATGGACCGGATGTCCGGCGAAGGCCAGGACGTGTCCGGTGCGCAGGACCTCGCCGACCCAGCCCTCGTCGCGACGGAGGACCGGCAGGCGGCCCGCGACGTCGTCGGCGAGACCGGCCCAGGCGGTGACCTCGAGGCGGTCGTCGCGGAGCATCCGGATGGTCGACGCGTCGGCCCGCAGCCCGCGCCTCGTCTCGTCGACGATCATCCGGATGAGCGTCTCGCGGTCGTGCGAGGCGGCCAGGCGGCCGGCGATCCCGAGGACCGTGTCGAGGCGCTCGGCGAGCTCCGCCTCGGGGCGGGGGTCGGCGTCGCGTCCGGGCCCGATCGACCGCCGCTCGACGATCTCGGGCTGAGCGTCCGTGCGGGTCGGCCGGTCGCCGCCGACGAACCGCCGGAAGATCGAGCCGCCGCCGCTGGCACCCGTCGCCGAGGTCGTCGGGACGGCCAGCGACGGCCCGTCCAGGACGGGCGTTTCGTCGGGTCCCTCGAGGCGCGCGCGCACGTCCCGATGGTCGCATCGCGACGGGGGTCTCGGGAGGCCGCCATCGGTCCCGGTGCCGGGCAGGACCTTGGTCCCGGACGGCGTCGTGTCGTTGACCGCTCCTGAGCGGCGGACTACACTCCGCGAGCGTCGCGGGCCCTGTGTCCACGGCCGTCCGACCCCGCATCCGAGGCCTGCACATCCCCGTGGACGACGGTCCCAGTCCCATCGGCGGCGAGCGCGTCGCCCTGACCGTGAAACCGGTCCGTCCCGCCTCCTGACGGCTGACCGCGACCCTCGAGGGTCGCGCCACCTGCGGCGGGACGATCCGCTCGCGAGGTGGCCACCATGCTCTACCTGAGCCAGGCCATCGGCCGGCCCGTGCTCGACGCCAACGGCGAGCCGCTCGGCAAGGTCGACGACCTCATCGTCGCCGTCGGCGACCGCTATCCGCCCGTCACCGGGCTGGTCGTGGCGACCGACCGCCGCAGGATCTTCCTGCCCTGGTCGCAGGTCGCCCGGTTCGACGCGTCGGGCGCGCTGCTGTCGGGTGACACGATCGACATCACCCGCTTCCAGCAGCGCTCGGACGAGATCCTGCTGCGGGCCGACCTGCTCGACAAGCAGATCGTCGACATCGACGGCCGGCGGGTCGTCCGCGTCAACGACCTGCGTCTCGACGACGTCGACGGCAAGCTCCACCTCGTGGCCGTCGACGTCGGGGCGGCCGGGCTGCTGCGCCGGCTCGGCGTCGAGGGCGCGTACCGGACGATCGCCCGGAACCTGCGCCTGCCGACGCCCGAGCGCTACATCGACTGGGAGGACGTCGACCCGGTCGAGACCAGCATCGCCTCGATCCGGCTGCGCGTGCCGCACGCCGGCCTGACCGAGCTCCATCCGGCCGACCTCGCCACGATCATCGACCAGCTCGCGCCGCGCGACCGGGCGGGCGTCCTGGCCGCGCTCGACGACGAGGCCGTCGCCGACGCGATCGAGGAGATGGAGCCCGAGACCCAGGTCGAGGTCCTCGAGGGGCTGGCCCCGGAGCGTGCCGCCGACATCCTCGAGGAGATGTCGCCCGACGACGCCGCCGACCTCGTCGCGGACCTGTCGGATACGACGCGCCAGGAGCTGCTGGCGCTGATGGAGCAGGACGAGGCCGACGAGCTCGGCGGGCTGCTCGCCTACCCGGAGAACACGGCGGGCGGGATGATGACGACCGAGTTCGTCGCCGTCCCGGCCGACCTGACCGCGGGCGCCACGATCGAGCGCCTGCGCGAGCTCGAGCCCGACGCCGAGACCATCTACTACGTCTACGTCGTCGATGGCGACGGGCCGGCTCGTCGGCGTGCTGTCGCTGCGCGACCTGATCGTGGCCCGGCCGTCCACGCCCATCGGCGAGGTGATGATCGACGAGCCGGTCACGGTCGACGTCCTGGCCGACCGCGACGACGTGGCCGGCGTCGTCGCCCGCTACAACCTGCTCGCGGTCCCGGTCGTCGACGACGCGCGGCACCTCGTCGGGATCGTCACCGTCGACGACGCCATCGACACCATCCTGCCGGCCAGCTGGCGGCGTCGCGGGACGCAGGCCGGGACGCGGAGCTAGCGAGTCCGATGGGGCTCTGGGCCGGCCGCCTGCGACGCCTCCGCGAGCGGATCGCCGCGCGCCAGGTGCTGCGCCTGCGCGGGCGGTTCCGCGGCCGGCGCGGCCTCGTCGCGTTCCTCGCGGTCATGGGCCCGGGCCTGATCGCCGGGATCGCCGGCAACGACGCCGGCGGCATCACGACGTACAGCGTCATGGGCGCCACGACCGGGCTGACCCTGCTCTGGATCTTCCCGATCACGATCGCCATCCTGGCCATCGTCCAGGAGATGGCCGCGCGGCTCGGGGTCGTGACCGGCCAGGGCCTGTCCGACCTCATCCGCGACCGGTTCGGGGTCCGCCCGACGGCGTTCGCGATGGTCGTGCTGCTGGTCGCCAACCTGGCCAACACCGTCGCGGAGTTCTCCGGGGCGGCCGCCGCGCTCGAGATCTTCGGGATCTCGCGCTACCTCGTCGTGCCGATCGTCGCGGTCGCCATCTGGGCGCTGGTCATCAAGGCCAGCTACCGGACCGTCGAGCGCGTCTTCCTGTCCGTCATCGTCGTGTTCCTCGCCTACATCGTGTCGGCGGTCCTGGCCGACCCGGACTGGGGCAAGGTCGGGCGCGCGCTCGTGACGCCGACCCTGGACCTCCGCCCGCGACGAGCTCCTGCTGATGGTCGCCGTGGTCGGCACGACCATCACCCCGTACATGCAGTTCTACCTGACGAGCGCGGTCGCCGAGAAGGGCATCGGCGAGGACGAGCTGCGCGCTCGAGCAGGCGGACGCGGTCGGCGGCTCGATCTGGACCAACGTCATCGCGATCTTCATCGTCGTCGCCGCCGCCAGCACGATCGGGGTCGCGGGCGGGACGATCACGTCGGCGGCGGATGCGGCCAAGGCCCTCGAGCCGGTCGCCGGCCGGCTGGCCGAGGCGCTCTTCGCGGTCGGGCTGTTCGGGGCGAGCGTCCTCGCGGCGACGATCATGCCGCTGTCGACCGCGTTCGTGATCTGCGAGGCGTTCGGCTGGGAGTCCGGGGTCGACAAGCGGTTCGCCGACGCCCGCTCGTTCTTCTCGATCTACACGTTCGTGCTGGCGTTCGGGGCCCTCGTGCGTGCTGATCCCGGGGCTCGACCTGCTGCCGGTCATCATCGCCTCGCAGAACCTGCAGGGCCTGCTGCTGCCGATCGTGCTCGTGTTCATGGTCCTGCTGGCCAACGACCGGCGGCTGATGGGCGACCACGCCAACGGCCGGGTCGGGCAACGTCCTGGCCTGGTGGGCGGTCGGGATCGTGGTCGTCCTGGACGCGGTCCTGCTCGGGGTCGCCGCGCTGGGCATCTTCGGGGTCACGCGGCTCGGCTAGGCGTCGTCGGCCTAGTGCGCGTGGCCGTCGACGGGCGTGGCGCGGCCAGTCGAGGCCGTCGGTGCCGGCGCCGTAGTCGAGCGGGTAGCCGTGCGCTTCCCAGTCCGGGGTGCCGCCGGCGACCGCCGCGACCCGGCTGAACCCGCCGGCGCGCAACAGCGACGCGGCGACGCTCGAGCGGTAGCCGCTGGCGCAGACCAGGGCGACCTCGCGGTCGTGCGGCAGCCGGTCCAGGACCGTCGGGCAGCTCGCCCGCCCCGATGTGGACGGCGCCGGGCAGGTGGCCGGCCTCGAACTCGTACGGCTGTCGGACGTCGATGACGAACGGCGCCAGCGGACCGCCCGCCGACAGCGCCGCGCGCCAGGTCGTCGACATCGATCGCCGCGCCGTCCTCGACCGGACGACCGGACCGGCGCCCAGCCCTCGAACCCGCCGTCCACGTAGCCCTCGATCGTCTCGCAGCCGATCCGGATCGCCTGGCGGGACAGGTCGTCGAGATCGGCCGGGTCGTCCACGATCAGGACGATCGGCGCATCGGCCTCGACCACCCAGCCGAGCCAGGTCCCGAACGACGGCCCGGCCGGGATCGACAGCGAGCCCGGGACGTGCCGGCGGGCGTGCTTGGCGGGCGACCGGGTGTCGACCACGACCGCGCCACGACCCAGGGCCTCGCTCCAGCCCGCGCACCGAACAGCGGCTCGATGGCCGGGACGCTCGCGCCCAGGAGTCGCGGTCCGGCCTGGTTGATCGGGCGCATCCGCGCGAAGTAGCGCGGGATCGTCGGCTGCCCGGACAGCAACGCCCGCGCGAAGGCCTCCACCTCCATCGGCGCCAGGAGCGGGTCGTGGCGGCGTTCGTAGCCGATGGTCGACCACGACGTCGACGGCGATCCCGGTCGAGCACAGCGACCCGGCGCCGTGGGTCGGGTAGACCATGACCGAGTCCTCGTGCGGCAGCAGGACGTCGTGGAGCGAGTGGTACATCGCCTCCGCGAACGGCCGGGCGTTGTCCGCGCCGAGCAGGTCGGTCCGCCCGACCGAGCCGACCAGCAGCGAGCCGCCGGTCAGGAGCAGGAACGGCTCGTCGCCCCGCGACGTGTCGGCGACCGCGTAGCTGACGTGCTCCGGCGTGTGGCCCGGGCGTGTCGCAGGGTCGCGAACCGCACCGTCCCGACGTCGAACGCGTCGCCGTCGCGGGCCGGCCGGTGCTCGTGGGCGAGGCCGGCGCCGGCGCCGATGACGTGCGTCGCCCCGATGAGCGTCGCGAGCTCACGACCCCCGGACACGTAGTCGTTGTGGAGGTGGGTCTCGACGACGTGGGTGATCCGAAGGTCGGCGGCCCGCGCCGCGTCGATGTAGACGTCGACGTCGCGACGCGGATCGACGACCGCCGCGACGCCGGCCGCCTCGTCGGCGACGAGCGTGGACAGGTGTCCGAGCCCCTCGATCCGGTACTGCGTGACGCGCACCAGCGCAGCCTACACGGTCGCGCCGGCCTGCCCGCCAAGCCGGTCCTCCCGACCGCAGACATCGAGGCCCCCGTCAGCGGCCCGCATCGGCGCTCGACTGGTACGCTCTGCCCCGATGTCCACCTCGGAACGTTCGCTCACCGTCATCGGCGCCGGCTATGTCGGTCTCGTCAGCGCCGTCGGGCTCGCCCGGCTCGGCCACCGCGTCCACGTCGTCGAGACCGGCGCCACCCGGCTCGCCGCGCTCCGGGCCGGTCACATCCCGATCCACGAGGACGGCCTCCAGGAGGGGTTCGAGGCCGCCGTCGCCACCGGCCGTCTCGACGTCACGCGATACCGTGCCGTCCGACCCGGGGATCATCCTGATGTGCGTCGGGACCCCGATCGGCGACGACGGCCGAGCGACCTCAGCCAGCTGGACAGCGCGCTCGCCGCGATCACGCGAGCGGTTCGGGCCGGACGACATCCTGGTCATCCGCAGCACGCTCCCGGTCGGCGGCACGCGCCGGGCGGTCGAGGCGACCGGCCTGCCCACGGCGCGGGTCTTCACCAACCCGGAGTTCCTGCGCCAGGGGACGGCCGTCGACGACTTCGGCCGGCCGACCCGGATCGTCATCGGCCGGTTCGACGACGCCGACCCGATCGCGCTCCAGGCGGTCATGGACCTGTACGACACGATCGAGGCCCCGCGCCTGGTGGTGGACGTCGAGGCGGCCGAGATCATCAAGAACGGCGCCAACGCGTTCCTCGCCCTCAAGCTGTCGTTCACGAACGAGATCGCCTCGCTGTGCGAGGAAGCCGGGGCCGACGTCGACGAGGTGCTCGCCGGCATCGGGGCGGATCCGCGGATCGGCCGCACCTACATGTCGCCCGAGCTTCGGGTTCGGTGGCAGCTGCCTGCCGAAGGAGCTCATGACGCTGGCCGTGGCGGGCAGACCTTCGGCCTGCCGATGCACGTCACGACCGCCGCGTCCGCCGCCAACCGGGCCGCCCAGGACCGCTTCGCGGAGCGCGTCGCGGCGACCATCGGCGGCGCCGCGGGTCGGACCGTCGCGCTCCTCGGCCTGGCCTTCAAGGCCGGCACGGACGATACCCGCGACTCACCGGCCCTCCGGCTGGCGGAGTGGCTGCTCGCCCAGGGCGCGACCGTGCGTGCCTACGACCCGGCGGCCGGGCCCCAGGCCGCGGCACGCGTGCCGGACCTGGACGTCGTCGACGATCCGGCGCGCGCCGTCATCGGGGCGGATGTCGTGGTCATCGCCACCGAGTGGCGCGAGTTCCGGGACCTGCCGTGGGCCGCCTGGGCGCACGCCGGGGCGCCGCACCTGATCATCGACGGCCGGCGGCTGCTCGACGCGCCGGAGCTTCGGGCGGCCGGCTACCGGGTCATCCAGCTGGGCGACGGCCGCCCCGAGCCGGACGTCGAACCAGCCGGCCTGCCGGCGCTGCGCCGGGAGCGACTCGTAGTCGAGGGCGAACCGCTCCTCGGCGCGTCGCCCGCACCGATCGGGATCGCCGGCGTTCCGCGCCCCACGGCCGTCGTCGCCCGGACCGCCACGACCGGGCCCGCAGACCCCCGTCGACCGTCGCCGGGACACGATCGCGGCGCGGCGCAAACGGCGGTTCGATGTCGCCGTCGGGGGCATGGCCCTCGTCCTCCTGACCCCGTTGCTGGCGACCGTGGCCTGCCTCATCCGGGTCGTCGACGGCGGACCGGTCCTGTTCCGTCAGACCCGCGTCGGCCTCCACGGCCGGCCGTTCCGGCTGATCAAGTTCCGGACGATGGAACCCGGCGCGGAGGACCGGCTCGACGAGCTCCTGGGTCGCAACGAGATCCGCGGCCCAGCCTTCAAGGTCACCGACGACCCACGCCTGACCCGGACCGGCCGCCTGCTGCGGGCGACGAGCATCGACGAGCTGCCCCAGATCTGGAACGTGCTGCGCGACGAGATGAGCCTCGTCGGACCGCGGCCGCCGCTGCCCCGCGAGGTCGACGCCTACGATCCGTGGCACCACCGGCGGCTGGCGGTCAAGCCCGGCATCACCGGGCTGTGGCAGGTCCAGGCGCGCCAGGGCGAGGACTTCGATCAGCGCGTCGAGCTGGACCTCGAATACATCGAGCGCCGGTCGATGCGGCTCGACCTCGAGATCCTCGTGCGGACCATCCCGGCCATGTTCAAGGGCCGCTGAGCCGCCGCCGAGCCGTCGCCGTCGCTCAGCCGTCGCGACCCGCGGCCGCCCCATCGGCCGGACCTACATCATCACCAGGCCGCCGTCGACGGCGAGCACCTGGCCGGTGATGAACGCGGCCTCGTCGCTGACGAGGAACGCGACGGCCGCCGCGATCTCCTCGGTCTCGCCGAACCGCCCGAGGGGCGTCGCCGCCCGGAGCTGCTCCTTGAGTGCCTCGGGCAGGTCGCGGGTGAGCTCGGTGTCGACGAACCCGGGCGCGACGGCGTTGCACGTGATCGACCGGCTGGCCAGCTCGCGCGCCGTCGCCTTGGTCAGGCCGATGAGCCCGGCCTTGGCCGACGAGTAGTTGGCCTGGCCCATCTGGCCGGCCTGCCCGGACACCGAGGTGATGTTCACGATCCGGCCGCCCTTGGCCTTGAGCATCGGGCGGGTCACGGCCTTGGTCATGTAGAACGCCCCGAACAGGTTCGTCTCGAGCACCTCGCGCCAGCTCTCGACGGACATCCGCATGATCAGGTCGTCGCGGGTCACGCCGGCGTTGTTGACCAGGATGTCGATCTTGCCGAACGCCTCGAGGACCTCCTTGACGACCGCGTCGGGGACCTCCGGCCTGCGAGGCGTCGCCCTGGATCGCGAGCGCGCGGCGCCCGAGCCCCTCGACCGCGCCGCTGCAGGTTCGGCGGCGGCCGCGGTGTTGCCCTTGTAGGTGAAGGCGACGTCCGCGCCCTGGGTCGCCAGCCGCTGGACGATGGCCCGCCCGATGCCGCGCGAGCCGCCCGTGACGAGGGCCGTCTTGCCGCTCAGGTCGATCATGCGCGGACCTCCTGCTGGGTGGCCGCCGGCTCGTCCGGCACGACGTCGTCGAGCGGGACGTCGACCGTCCCCGGCCGCCGCATGAGCTCGGCGAGCGCCTCCGGGATCGGGTCGACCGAGTCCCAGTCGACCGGCAGGCGGACCGACACGTCCTCCGGCTGGACCGCGGCGTCGCCGGCGATCCCGCGGGCTGGGTCGGCGGTCCACTCGATGGCGACCGCCCCGGAGGTGAACCCGGCCCCGAACGCGACGATGACGATGTGGTCGCCGACCTTGACCCGGCCGCTCGTTGACCGCCTCGGCCAGGGCGATCGGCACGGACGCCGCGGACGTGTTGCCGTACTTGTCGAGGTTGACGAACATGCGGTCCATCGGCAGGTCGAGGCCCTTGGCGACCGCCTCGATGATCCGGATGTTGGCCTGGTGCGGGATGAACAGGTCGATGTCGGACGGCTCGAGGCCGGCCCGCTGGATGGCCGTCAGCGCGGTCGTGGCCAGCGTCCGGGTCGCGAACCGGTAGGTCTCCTTGCCCTCCATCCGGACGAAGTGCTCGCCGCGGGCCACCGTCTCGGCCGACGGCGGGCTCTTGGCCCCGCCGGCCGGCAGCCAGATCATGTAGGCGCCCTGCGGCTCGGTCGTCATCTCGATGCCGAGGCCGCCGCCGGGCTCGTCCGACGCCGACAGCACGACGGCACCGGCGCCGTCGCCGAACAGGATGCAGGTGTTCCGGTCGGTGTAGTCGAGGAACCGGGTCAGCAGCTCGGCGCCGATGACCAGGACGTGCCTGGCCATGCCGCTCGTGATGTACGCCTGCGCCGTGGCGTAGGCGTAGACGAACCCGGAGCAGGCCGCCGCGACGTCCATCGCCGCCGCCCGTGTGTTGCCGATCGCCTCCTTGACCAGCGCCGCGGTCGACGGCATCCAGTAGTCGGGCGTGAGGGTGGCGAGGAGGATGAGGTCGATCTCGTCGGGGTCGATGCCGGCCGTCCGGATCGCCCGCAGCGAGGCGACCGCCGCCATCGACGCGGTCGTCTCGTTGGCGGCCGCGACGCGGCGCTCGCGGATCCCCGTCCGCGACACGATCCACTCGTCGGACGTGTCGACCATCTTCTCGAGGTCGTGGTTGGTGAGGACCTGCGACGGCGCGTAGCGGCCCCAGCCGGTCACATGGGCATGACGCACGGGCGTGCTCACAGCGGATCCACCTCGATCAGCGGCTGCTTCGCCTTGACCAGGGCGCCGCTCTCGGGGACCACCCGCACGACGCGCCCGGCCAGGTCCGACTTGATCTCGTTGAACAGCTTCATGGCCTCGATCAGGCCGATCACCTGCCCGACCGCCACCTCGCCACCGACCTGCACGTAGGGCGCGGTCCCGGGCGCCGGCGACGCGTAGAAGATGCCGGTCAGCGGCGCCTTGATCGACGGCCGCGCCGTGGCCGCCGGATCCCGCCCGGCCGCGGACGGTTCGCCGGTCACGCCCGTGCCGTCGGCGACGGCGGTCGGAGCGGCCGTCGCGGGCGCCGGGGCGGCCGCCGCGGCGACGGCGACCGGCTTGCGCAGGACCAGCGCGGTCCCGCCCGATTCGACCTCGAGCTCGTTGAGGTCGGACCGCTCCAGCAGCACGGCCAGCCGATCGATCAGGCCGAGCAGCTCGATGTCGCCGCCATCGCGCGGCTCGGGGGCGGTCGCCGCCGAGGTCGTCGGTCATCGGCCGGGGCCGGTGAAGATGAGCGCCGTGTTCTGGCCGCCGAACCCGAACGAGTTGCTCAGGACGGCCCGGACCGGGCGCGCGGCCGCCACGTTGGGCGTCAGGTCCATGCCGGCCGCCTCCGGGTCGGCCTCGGCCAGGTTGATCGTGGGCGGGACGCAGCCGTCACGGATGGTCAGGATCGAGACGATCGCCTCGATCGCGCCGGCGGCCCCGAGCGTGTGGCCGATCATCGACTTGTTGGCCGTGACCGAGATCCGGCCGGCGTCGTCGCCGAAGATCGTCCGGATCGCCTGGAGCTCGGCCTTGTCGCCTTCGGGGGTCGAGGTGGCGTGCGCGTTGACGTGGTCGATGTCGTCCGGCGTCAGGCCCGCCTTGTCGAGCGCGCGGCGGGCCGCCCGGACGGCGCCGATCCCGCCCGGCGCGGGCAGCGTGATGTGGGAGGCGTCCGCCGTCGCCCCGTAGCCGACCAGCTCGCCCAGGATCGTGGCGCCGCGCGCCTCGGCGTGGTCCAGCGCCTCGAGGACGACGACGCCGGCGCCCTCGCCCATGACGAACCCGTCGCGCGCCGTGTCGAACGGCCGCGAGGCCGCCTCCGGATCGTCGTTGCGCGTCGACAGCGCCCGCATCGCCGCGAACCCGCCGACCATCGCCTCGTAGATGCCGGCCTCCGCGCCGCCGGCGACCATGACGTCGGCGTCGTCGCGCCGGATGATCTCGCTCGCCTCGCCGAGGGCGTGGCCGCCCGTCGCGCAGGCCGACACGGTCGTGAAGTTCGGGCCGGTCATGCCGAACTGGATGGCGATCTGGCCGGCGCCGATGTTGGGGATGCCCATCGGGATGAGGAACGGGCTGATCCGGTCGGGGCCGCGCGTGACGTTGATCGAGAAGCCGTCGATGAGCGTCCCGACGCCGCCGAGCCCGGTCCCCAGGATCACTCCCGTCCGCTCGGCAAGCTCACCCTCGAACCGCTCGGGGAGCCCGGCCTGGTCGAGCGCCTCGCGCGCGGCCACCAAGCCCGAACTGGATGTAGCGATCGGTCCGGCGGAGCTCCTTGCGGTCGAGGATCCCGCTCGCGTCGAGACCGTGGACCTCACCGGCGATCCGCGACGTCAGCCGGGACGGGTCGAACGACTCGATCGTCCGGACGCCGCTCCGGCCCGCCATCAGCCCGGCCCACGACGTGGCCACGTCGTTGCCGAGCGACGGTGACCAGGCCCATCCCGGTCACGACGACGCGCCGCCGCTCGGCGCTCATCGGACCAGCTTCCCGGTGCGGACCGTCGCCGCCCGATAGACGTCACCCGGCAGGCCGCGGGCGGAGATCGCGTTGGCCACGGCGAGGACGTCGTACTCGGTGCGATGGATCTCCGCGGTGACCTCGCCGTCGGCGATGTCGATGCGCGCCCAGGACGCGGTCGGCTCGCCGTCGAACACGTAGCCGGCCGAGCCGTCGTTGACGATCATCTTCCAGCCGAGGTCGCGCACCTCCGGGATGTGGGTGTGGCCGCAGGCGATGACCCGGGCGTCCGTCCGTCCGGCCCGCTCGATGACGACGTTCGGGTCGAGCTGCTGGGCGAAGCCGGCGGTCTGCGAGCCCGGCGAGGCGTGGCAGACGAGGATCATCGTCCCGTCCTCGGCGATGGAGCCGGCGCTCCGACGGCAGCCGGCGGAGCCAGGCGAGCCGCTCGTCGCCGAGCTCGTCGTGCGCCCATTCGGCGGCCGCCCGGAGGATCTCCGGGACCGTGTCGCCCATGCCCGGTGAGACGCCGACCGCGGCGCTGTAGTCGAAGTCGGCCACCGCGACGTCCGTGTTGCCGCTGATGATCGCCGCGCCGTCGGCCTCCATCTCGCGCAGGAGGTCGATGGTGCCGGCCGGATCGGGCCCGTTGAGGACGAGGTCGCCGGCGACCGCGACGAGGTCGGGCTTCTCGGTCCGGATCGCCTTCCGGACCGCCGCGAGGGCGACGGCGTTGCCGTGCACGTCGGACAGGACGATGACCCGGGTCATCGCAGCACGCCTTCGTTCGGGATGATGAACGAGAGCATCACGTCGCAGGCCGATCTCGCCGTCCACGCTGGCGACGCCGTGGCCGCGTCCGAACCGGCCGCCGAGCTTCTCCATCGTGACCTCGAGGCGGAGCGTGTCGCCGGGGCTGACGACGCGCTTGAAGCGGCAGTCGTCGATCCCGGCGAACAGGCCGATCCGGTCACCGTAGCCGGGCTGCTTGGCGACGTAGACGGCCATCGTCTGCGCCAGCGCCTCGACCTGGATGACGCCGGGCATGACCGGCAGTCCCGGGAAGTGGCCCTGGAAATACCACTCGCTCGCGGTCACGCCCTTGATCCCGACGATCCGCTTGGCCTCCGCGTCGTACTCGACGATCCGGTCGACGAGCAGGATGGGCCAGCGGTGCGGGATCAGCGCCTCGATCTCGCGGGTCGTGTGGACGGTCTCGGTCATGGGCGACTCCTGGTCGGGTGATCGTCAGTCTGCCGGGTCGGTCGGGAGATGTGCGGCGCGGTCTGTGCAGGTCTGCACCGCGGCCCGCGGATCACGATCGCGCCGCCGCGGCCAGGAACGCCTCGCTGCCGACGCGGTCGAGCAGGTTCGTCGTCATCCGCCCGGCGAGGAACGCCTCGTTGGCGAGCAGCGCCTTGTGGATCGCGACGTTGGTCACCAGGCCGTCGACGACCAGCTCGTCGAGGGCGACCCGCGAGCGCGCGATGGCGGTCGCCCGGTCCGGACCCCACACGATGAGCTTGCCGAGCAGCGAGTCGTAGTAGGGCGGGACCTCGTAGCCGCTGTACAGGTGCGAATCCATCCGGATCCCCGGCCCGCCCGGCGCGTGGTAGCGCTCGACGAGACCGGCCCCCGGGCCGGAACTCGTGGGCCGGGTCCTCGGCGTTGATCCGGAACTCGATGGCGTGGCCGCGCATCGTCACGTCGGCCTGCGAGAAGCCGAGCGGCTCGCCGGCCGCGATCCGGATCTGGGTCGTGACCATGTCGACGCCGGTCAGCAGCTCGGTCACCGGGTGCTCCACCTGGATCCGGCAGTTGATCTCGATGAAGTAGAAGTCGCCGGCGGCATCGACCAGGAACTCGAGCGTGCCGACGTTCTCGTAGCCGGCCGCGACGGCGGCCCGGATGGCGCGCTCGGCGAGATCCGCGCGAGCCGCGTCCGACAGCGCCGGCGTCGGCGCCTCCTCGATGATCTTCTGGTGCCGGCGCTGGACCGAGCAGTCGCGCTCGCCCAGGTGGACGCCGTGGCCGTAGCGGTCGACGGCGACCTGGATCTCGACGTGGCGGTTCTCGTCGAGCCACTTCTCGAGATAGAGCGAGTCGTCGCCGAAGGCGGCCTTCGCCTCGGACCGGCAGACCCGCAGGGCCGATTCGAGCTCGCGGCCGGTCCGGACCATCCGCATGCCCTTGCCGCCACCCCCGGCCGACGGCTTGATCAGGACCGGGTAGCCGATCCGCTCCGCCTCGTCGAGCGCGTGCATCTCGTCGCGGAGCATCCCTTCCGAGCCGGGGATCGTCGGCAGGCCGTGGGCGCCCAGCAGCTGGCGGGTCGAGGACTTGCTGGCGAAGCGCTCGAGGACGGCCGCCGGCGGGCCGATGAACGTCAGCCCGTGGGCCGCGACGACCTCGGCGAAGCCGTCGTCCTCGGACAGGAACCCGTAGCCCGGGTGGATGGCGTCGCAGCCGGCGACGAGGGCGGCCGAGATGACGGCCGGCGCCGAGAGGTACGACCGGCGGGCGTCGGCCGGGCCGATGCAGATCGCCTCGTCGGCGAGCTGGACCGGCAGCGAGTCGCGGTCGGCCTCGCTGTAGGCGACGACCGCCTCGATGCCCAGCTCGCGGCAGCCCCGCAGGATCCGCAGCGCGATCTCGCCGCGATTGGCGATGAGGACCTTGCGGAACACCTCAGGCCTCCGACGGGCCGGCGGACGCGAACTCGATGAGGATCAGGTCCTGGCCGTACTCGACCGCGTCGCCGGCCTCGACGAGGCTCGCGCCGACCACGCCGTCAGCCGGCGCGACGACCTCCTGCGGGACGCCCAGCATGTCCACCGCCCCGAGCCGATCGCCCGCCCGGACCCGCGTCCCGGCACGGGCGTCCGCCCGCGGCTGGAAGATGCCCACCGCCGGCGAGGTCGCGACCAGCCGGTCGTCCGTCCGGCTCTCGCGGTGGCTGCCGCCGTTGACCCCGTCTCGCGTCTCGCGACCGGGACCGACCGGGGTCATGCCCACGGTGGCGGCGTGCCCGGAGCCGATCCCCGCGCCGAGCGGGCGGCTCGCTCGCGGTCGCCCGGCCGGCTCCGCGCCCCGGCGTTCGCGACGGCCGTCGTCCCGGGCCGGCGGAGGCGGACGCGCCAGGCGCCCTCGCGGACCTCGAGCTCACCCAGACCGGTCGCCCCGAGCTTGGCGATGAGGGCGGGCAGCAGCTCGACGGTCAGGCGTTCGATGGCGGCGTGATCGGCCGACCGCTCCTCCGCGGACCGTTCCGGGCGACGACCGAGGGGCTCCGTCGACTCGGGCACGTCTAGACCTCCTCGCGAGCCGGCGGCTCATCGCGCGACCAGGATGGCACCGCCGACCCCACGGCGCGCCGTCCCGGGTCGAGCAGGTCACGGAGGCGATCCCCGAGGCCCCGCACGACGGGCGGTGCGAGTTCCGGCATCTCGGTCTCAGTGTAGGACCCGAGGGCACGGTAGCGGCGGTAGCGCGTGTCGAGCAGCTCGTCGATCGTGAGGCCCTCGAGGGCGGCCAGCCGGTCCAGGATGATCGGCCTGAGCCGGCGCGCGGTCTCGGCCGGATCGACGTGGGCGCCCTCGCCCGGCTCGGGCACGACGATGTCGACGACGCCGAGGGTCTGCTGGTCGGCGGCGGTCATCTTCATCGCGAGCGCGGCGGCCGGTGCCTCGTCGGCGGTCCGCCACAGGATCGCCGCACAACCCTCGGGCGAGATGACCGAGTAGACCGCGTTCTCGAGGGCGATGACGACGTCCCCGACCGCGATCGCGAGCGCCCCGCCGGACCCGCCCTCACCGGTGATGACCGTCACGATCGGCGTCCGCAGCCGGCTCATCAGGCCGATCGAGCGGGCGATCGCCTCGGCGATGCCGCGCTCCTCCGATTCCGGGCCCGGGTGGGCGCCCGGGACGTCGACGAAGGTGATCGACCGGCAGCCCGAACGCCTCGGCCAGCTCCATGATCCGCATCGCCTTGCGATAGCCCTCCGGATGGGGCATCCCGAAGTTGCGCCGGATGTTCTCGTCGGTGTCGGCGCCCTTCTGCTGGCCGATGACGGCCATGCGCCGGCCGTCGATCCGGGCGAGCCCGGCGACCATCGCCTCGTCGTCGCCGAACAGGCGGTCGCCGTGGAGCTCGACGAACTCGTCGGTCATCTCCGCGACGAACTCGAGCGTCCGCGGCCGGCGCAGGTTGCGCGCCAGCTGGACGCGCGCCCAGACGGCGTCGCGCGGATCGTCGGTCAACGGCTCGTCGGGGGTTGCCTCGGTCGGGGCGCCGTCGCCGGCGGTCCGTTCCGCGACGCGCTCGGCGAGCGAGCTCAGGAACGACAGCGGCCGGAACCCGGCGGCGTCGGTGTCGATCGCCGCGCGGACCGCCGCCGGATCGTCGACCCGGACCGGCAGGAGGCGGAGCAGGCCGATCAGCTCGTCGCGCAGGTCGGGCCGCGCGACGACCCGGTCGATGAACCCGTGGCTGAACAGGAACTCCGAGCGCTGGAAGCCGGGCGGCAGCTCCTGGGCGATGGTGCCCGCGGAGACGCGCGACCCGGCGAAGCCGATGAGCGCGTCGGGCTCCGCGACGTTGACGTCGCCGACCGCCGCGAACGAGGCGAACACGCCGCCCGTCGTCGGGTCGGACAGGACGCTGATGAACGGCACGCCCGCGACGCGCAGCCGCTCGAGGGCGCCGAGCGTCTTGGCCAGCTGCATGAGCGCCAGCGTCCCCTCCTGCATCCGGGCCCCGCCGGAGGCGCTGACGACGATGAGCGGGACACGGGCGGCGAGGGCGTGCTCGGCGGCCCGGGTGACCTTCTCGCCGACGACGGCCCCCATCGAGCCACCCATGAACCCGAAGTCCATGACGGTCACCGCGACGGGGATGCCGCCCATCGTCGCCGTGCCCCACACCGCCGCGTCGCGCATCCCGGTCGCGGTCTGGGCGGCGAGAAGCCGGTCCGGATAGGGCTTCTGGTCGACGAAGCCGAGCCGATCGACCGACTGGAGGCCGGCGTCGCGCTCCGCCCACGTCCCGTGGTCGAGGAGCTGCTCGAGACGGGCCGCGGCGGAGAGCCGGAAATGGTGGCCGCAGGTCGGGCAGACCCGGAGCGCCTTGTCGAGCTGCTTGTTGAACAGCATCGTCTCGCACGACGGGCACTTGGTCCACAGGTCGGCCGGGTAGACGTCGCGGCGGGCGCGGAACGACGGCAGCTTGATCGGCATCAGACGAGCCTCGACCGGGCGACGGCGCGCGCGGCCCGCGCCATCGGGTTGTCCGTCGGCCGGTTGAGGCGCCAGGCGACGTACGCCGCGCCGGCCAGCGACAGCGCGGCCGAGGTCAGGGCGCCGCCGATGAGCAATGGCCGGCCGTACCGCGCGCGCTCGTCGCCGTCATCGTCCGGGTCGAGGTCGTCGAGCCCGAGATCCGGGCCGCGCAGGGGCACGACGAGGCCCTCGGCCCCGGCCGCGCTCGCGAGACGCATCCGGGAGGCCGCCTCGGCCAGCCGGGAGGCGAGGGCCTCCTCGAAGCGGAACGACGGGTGCAGCGCGGCAGGTCCGCGGCGAGCCGGTCCGCGGCCCGGCGGATCGCATCGGGTGGCGCCTCCGCGGCCGGCGCGTGGTCGGCGCCGCGGGCGTGGGCGGCGAGGAGCGTCTCGAGATACCGGTCGGTGACGAGGGCGTCGACCTCGTGGCCGTCACGACCGGCGAACGCGCCGGTCACCGACCCGGGTCGTCGAGGTCGCGCGCGACGCTGCGCAGGCCGCGATGGATCAGGACCCGGACCGCGCCCTCGGACCGGCCGAGGATGCCGGCGATCTCGGCCGTGGTCATCTCGTCGACGAAGCGCAGGATCAGGGCACGCCGGCGGTCGCCGGGCAGCCGCTCCACCGCGCGCAGGGCGGCGGCCGCCTCGTCGCGCAGCCCGGCGTCGGCCTCGAGGTCGATCGGCGCGGCGATCGTCGCGGCAGCCTCGAGCGGCGCCTCCGGGCTGGCGGCGCTGGCGGCGACGGCGCTCGGCGACGGCGTTCCGGGCGATCTGGAACAGCCAGACCCGGAAGGTCGAGGCACCCTCGCCGTCGACCGGCCGGGCGCGCTCCTCGAACCGGCCGAGGTTGGTCAGGGCGGACAGGAACGTCCGCTCGGTGGCGTCCTCCGCCTCGTGATGGTCGCGCAGCTCGTAGAACGCGTAGCTGTACACCTGGGCCAGGTACTTCCGATACAGGGCCTCGAACCGGGCCGGGTCCGCCTGGGCCGCCTCGACGAGCCGACGATCGCGGTCGAGATGGACGAGGCGCGGACCTCCCTCCTCCGGACGGTCCACCTTCCTGAATGCCGGACGGGCCATCGCGTTACACCGCCGCCGCGATCGAGGCGTCCGCGACGCGGACATGGGTGATCTCGCCGACGACGACGCGGCGCTCACCACCGGGCACGCCCGCGTCCGCCACCACGAGCGCCCCGGTCGCCGGGTCGACGCCCAGCGCGCGGACGGTCTCGGCGCCGTCGGGCCGCTCGATCCGGACCGTGCGACCGGTCGTGAGCTGGCGGTCCGCCCATGCCGCCGCATCGAACGTGCCCGCGTCGCGCAGCGCCTCCACGGCGGGGGTCAGCTGGTACGTGAACCGCGCGAGCAGCACGGCGTTGGCGATCGGCCGCCGGCCGGCGATCTCGCGGAGCGACGTCATCGAGGCGGCCAGCTCGGGCGGGAAGTCGGCGGCGGACCAGTCGGTGTTGATCCCGATCCCGACGACCACGCGCGGGTCCGGGCCGCCGAGCCCATCGGTCTCGCCGAGGACGCCGGCCAGCTTGCGGACGCCAACGCCGCCCGGCCCCTCGACGACAAGGTCGTTGGGCCATTTGAGCCGGATCGTGCCGGGGGCGAGGCCGGCCGTCGCCTCGGCCGCGTCGGCCATGGCCAGCGAGATGATGGCCGCCAGGCGCCAGGCCGCGTCCGGGGCGAGCCAGGTCGGCCGGAACCCGAGCGACAGCAGCAGCGCGGCATCGCGCGGCGCCACCCAGCGCCGGCCCTCCCGCCCGCGACCGGCGGTCTGCTCGGCGGCGACGGCGAGGCACACCTCGGGCGTGCCCGCGGCGAGCCACTCACGGACGACGTCGTTCGTCGAGGCGACCCGGTCGAACGACTCGCGTCGCGAGATGAGCCCGCTCATCGCCGGCGGACCGTCATCCGGCCGCCGCAGAGCCGGTCGCGGCGTCGCTGTCGACCGCCTCCGGGCGTTCGAGCTCGAAGGCGTCATGCAGCGCGCGCAGGGCCGTCTCGAGGTCGGCCTCGGCGATCATGCAGGTGATCCGCACCTCGGAGGTCGAGATCATCTCGATGTTGACCTTGGCGTCCGCCAGCGTGCCGAACATCCGGGCGGCGTAGCCCGGAGCGTTGTGCAGGCCGGCGCCGACGATCGACACCTTGGCGACCGAGGCGTCGGTGGTCAGCTCGCGGGCGCCCAGGTCGCGCACGAGCGGCTCGAGCGTCTTCTTGGCGGCCGCCAGCTCGACCCGCGGCACGGTGAACGACATGTCTGTCGCGCCGCCGTGGCCGACGTTCTGGACGATCATGTCGACGTTGATGCCGGCCTCGGCCAGCGGATCGAAGATCGACACGGGCGACCCCGGGCCGGTCCGGCACGGCCACGATCGTGACCTTGGCCACGTTCCGGTCGTGGGCGAGCCCGCGGACCTTGTTGCGCTGCTCCACGAACGGATCCTCCTTGATGAGCGTGCCCGGCGCATCCTCGAACGAGCTCAGGACCTCGATGACGACGCCGTTGACCCAGCCGAGCTCGACCGCGCGGACCTGCATCACCTGGGCGCCCTGGTGGGCCAGCTCGAGCATCTCCTCGTAGCCGATGACCGGCAGCTGCCGGGCCCGTGCGACGAGTCGCGGATCGGCCGTGTAGATGCCCCGAACGTCGGTGAAGACCTGGCAGCGCGACGCGCCGAGGCTGGCGGCAAGGGCGACCGCGGTCGTGTCGCTGCCGCCCCGACCGAGCGTCGTGATCTCGTCGTCGTCGGCGGCCCGCGCGCTCTGGCCCTGGAAGCCGGCGACGATGACGACCTTGCCGGCGGCCAGCTCGGCGTGCAGCCGGCGCGGCTCGATCCCGGCGATGCGGGCGCGCCCGTAGCGTCCGTCCGTGGTGATCCCGGCCTGCGGCCCGGTCAGGCTGATGGCCGGCACGCCGAGGCCGTGGAGCGCCATCGACAGGAGGGTCGCGCTCTGGTGCTCGCCGGTCGCGAGGAGGACGTCGAGCTCGCGGAGGTCCGGGTCGTCGGTGATCGCGGCGGCCAGGCCGAGGAGGTGGTCCGTGGTGTCGCCCATCGCCGACACGACGACCACGAGGTCGTTGCCGGCCGCGCGTTCCCGCGCGATCCGGCGGGCGACGCGCTTGATCCGGTCGGCGTCGGCGACGGACGAGCCGCCGAACTTCTGGACGACGAGGGGGACGGGCTGGGTAGGCATCGGCCGGGGCATTCTACCCGGTGGGTCCCGCAGGTCCGCCGTCGCGCTCGGCGCGGCATCGTCGGCGCGCCCGATGCACACTTGGGGCCACGACCCCGAGGAGGACCCAGGCGATGTGCTTCGACCTCGACAGCCGCCCGCCGATCGCGCCGATCGCCGGTGGCTCGCAGGACCACGAGTCGATCACGCTCACGGCAGACGACGGCAACCGCTTCCTGGCCTTCCGGGCTCGCGCCACGCGACCCAGCGGGGCCGGCGTCGTGATCCTGCCCGACGTCCGCGGGCTCCACCCCTACTACGAGGAGCTCGCGCTGCGGTTCGCCGAGGCGGGCATCGACGCGGTGGCGTTCGACTGGTTCGGGCGGACGGCGGGTCTCGACACGCCCCGCGACGACGCCTTCGAGTACGCGCCGCACGTCGCGCAGACCACCTGGGACGGGATCGCCGCGGACATCCGCGCAGCCGCCGCCGAGGTCGGCGCGGACGAGGCGCGGGTCAGCACGCTGTTCACGATCGGCTTCTGCTTCGGCGGCCAGGTGGCGTTCGATACGCCGACCCTGGGGCTCGGGCTGACCGGCGCGATCGGCTTCTACGGCTCGCCGGTCCGCGATCGCGGCAACGGCACGCCGATCCCGGTCGAGGTCGCGGGCGAGATGGAGGGCGCGGTCCTCGGCCTGTTCGGCGGCGCGGACGGCGGGATCCCGCCCGAGGCGGTCGCGCAGTTCGGGGACGCCCTCACCGCCGCCGGCGTCGACCACCGGCTCATCGCGTATGACGGCGCGCCGCACAGCTTCTTCGACCGCAAGGCCGCCGAGTTCGCCGACGCCAGCGACGCGGCCTGGGGCGAGGTCCTCGCCTTCATCGCGGCCAAGGCCGCGGCATCGAAGGGGACCGTCAGCCCCGCTTGACGACCCGGGCGCCCGTGTTGCGCGGCTCGACGACGAGCACGCGGCCGGGCAGGTCGAGGTCGGCGGCGGCGGCGAAGTAGGCGCTCTCGATCCGGGTGATGCCCGCCATCGAGTCCGTGAACGCCATGATCGTCGAACCGGCTCCGGACAGGCAGGCGCCGAGCGCCCCCGCCTCGCGCGCCGCCTCGACCATCCGTGGCAGCTCCGGGAAGACCTTGGCGCGATACGGCTCGTGGATGCGGTCCGCGGTGAGCCGGCCGAGGAGGTCGTAGCGGCCCGTCGCGAGACCGGCCACCCCGACCGCGACCGCGCCCAGGTTGGCGACCGCGTCCGCGAGCGGGACGTGCTCGGGCAGGGCCGCCCGCATCTCCTCGGTGGAGAGGCGGCGGTCCGGGATGAACAGCATCGCGCGGAGGTCGCGCGGGGCATCGAACCGGATGGCCTCGACGCCCTCTGGTCCGGCCGCGGACACGACGAACCCGCCGAGCAGGGCGGCCGCGGCGTTGTCCGGGTGCCCCTCGATGTCGGTCGCGATGCGGAGCAGCTCGGGCGTGGTCAGGACCTCGCCGGCGAGGGCGTTGCCCGCCAGCACGCCGCCCACGGTCGCGGACGCGGACGAGCCCAGGCCGCGCGCCAGCGGGATCCGGTTGTGCATGACGATCCGCCAGCCGACGCCCTCGTTCAGGTCGCCGCGGGCGGCGCGGAGGGTCGTCTCGAGGCCGCGCACGAAGTGGTTGTCGTGGTCGGCCGTCAGCTCGCCCTCGCCCTCGCCGTCGACGGTCAGGTCGATCTCGCCCCGGCTCCAGACCCGGATCTCGAGCTCGATCGTGTTGGTCATGGCGAGGGCCAGTCCCAGACAGTCGTAGCCGGCGCCGAGGTTGGCCGACGTGGCCGGCACCTCGACGGTGATCCGGCTGCCGTCGAGCTCGGCGAGCCAACGTGCGTCCATCGTCCGCTCCCCTACCAGCCGAGCGCCACGGCGACCGAGCCGATCGTCGGCGCAGCCTCCAGGAAGGGCAGGACCTGGCGCTCGGCAGTGCCAGGATCCTTGAGGCCGTGCCCGGTCAGCACGCACACGACGGTCGCGACCGGGTCGAGCTCACCGGCCGCCGCGGCCTTGGTCACGCCGGCCACGCTGGCCGCCGACGCCGGCTCGCAGAAGATGCCCTCGTAGCGCGCGAGGGCCCGGTAGGCCGACAGGATCTCGTCGTCGGTCACGGCGGTGATCCGGCCGCCCGACGTGTCCCGGGCGTCGACCGCCCCCGCCCACGACGCGGGATCGCCGATGCGGATGGCCGTCGCGACCGTCTCGGGCTGCTCGATCCGGTGGCCGACGACGATCGGGGCCGCACCGGCGGCCTGGAAGCCCCACATCCGCGGCCGGGCGGCCACGATGCCGGCGGCGGCGTACTCGCGGAAGCCGGCCCAGTAGGCGGTGATGTTGCCCGCGTTGCCGACCGGGATGGCCAGCACGTCCGGTGCCCGGCCGAGGTCGTCGCAGATCTCGAACGCGGCGGTCTTCTGGCCCTCGAGGCGGAACGGGTTGACCGAGTTGACCAGCGTGACCGGGTGGTCGTCCTGCTCGGCCAGAGCCCGAACGATCCCGAGCGCCTGGTCGAAGTTGCCGTCGATGGCCACGACGCGCGCGCCCGCGATCAGGGCCTGGAGCAGCTTGCCGGTGGCGATCTGGCCCTTCGGCAGCACGACGATGACCTCGAGCCCGGCGGCCGCCCCGTACGCCGCCGCGGAGGCGGAGGTGTTGCCGGTCGAGGCGCACACGATCGCTCGTGCGCCCGCCTCGGCGGCCTTGGCGACGGCCAGGACCATGCCCCGGTCCTTGAACGAGCCGGTCGGGTTCTGGCCTTCCACCTTGAGGTACAGGTTCGCGAGGCCGAGCGCATCGCCCAGCCGCCCGGCACGGACGAGCGGCGTGAACCCTTCGCCGAGGGTCAGGTCGGGCGTGGCGTCGGTGACCGGCAGGAACGCCCGATAGCGCTCGACCAGGCGGGGTCGGGCGGTCCCGGGGTCTGCGCGCGGACCGGCCATCGGCTCAGTCATCGATCGGGTAGCGGACGCCGCTCGCGGTCTCGAGGACGTCCCCGGTCGGGCGCCCCACCTCGCCAGCCGCGACGCGGACGGCAGCCCGCCGCGGACCCCACGTCGACCCCATCTCACGCGCGACCGCGATGAGGTCGCCGAGCACCGCGGACGAGGTGGCCGCGCCACCGGCGCCCGGTCCGTCGAAGCCGAGGTGGCCGGCCGGCGTCGCGTCGACCTCGATCCGGTTGCGCACACCCGCGGTCCGGCCGAGGGCGG
Organism: uncultured Chloroflexia bacterium; assembly: GCA_963720495.1. Lineage (GTDB taxonomy): Bacteria > Chloroflexota > Limnocylindria > Limnocylindrales > CSP1-4 > SPCO01. Next base: position 302,399 of record CAVRFU010000006.1, on the reverse strand, counting down.
AGTCACGGGGCAGCGCGGTCGGCAGCACCGCCGCGGTCAGCCGGTCGTCCTCGTCCCGGGCGGCGTGGGCGACCAGGCGGATGATCCGGCCGGCCTCCCGGGCCTCCCCCTGGTCGGCCAGGCTGACGGTCGTGATGCCGGGTCCCGCCGGCCCGTCGATCCCGTCGGGCCGGGTCGGGATCGCCCCCGGGTCCAGCCAGCGGTCGAACGCGAGCCGGGCCAGGATGACCAGCTTGTTCGCCGCGTCGTGGCCCTCGACGTCGCCCGACGGGTCCGCCTCCGCGTAGCCCAGCCGCTGGGCCTCGGCCAGGGCCGCGTCGTAGTCGAGCGGCGCCGTCGCGTCGGTCATCGCGGACAGCATGAAGTTGGTCGTGCCGTTGACGATCCCCCGGACGCGCTCGACACGGTCCGCGGCGAGATCGCCGGCGAGCGGCCCGAGGATCGGGATCCCGCCGCCGACCGCGGCCTCGAACCGCAACGCCGCGCCGGTCCGGCGCGCGATCGCCTCCAGCTCCGGGCCGTGATGGGCGATGACGTGCTTGTTGGCGGTCACGACGCTCTTGCCCATCGACAGCGCCGCCGCGATCAGCGTGTGGGCGGGCTCGTCGCCGCCCATCAGCTCGACGATGACGTCGATCCGGTCATCGGCGACGACGTGGGCCGGGCGCGTCGGACACGAGCTCCGGCGGCAGGCCCGCGGCGCGCACCCCGGCTCGTGTCGCGGACGCCGACCGCGACCAGCCCGAAGGCCGCGCCATCGGCCGGCTGGAGCTCGTCACGGCGGTCGAGCAACGCCCGGATGACCTCAGAGCCGACGGTCCCCGCGCCGAGCACGCCGACCCGCAGCAGGGCGCCGCTCATGACTGGTGACGGGCGGGTGGCGACATCGGTCCGAATGGTAGCCGACGCGTCGGGCCCGAACGGCTCGGGCGTCCGGTGACCGTCCGCCCAGCACGACCCGCTACACTCGCGAGCCATGACGACCGTGTCGGCACCCATCGCTGCGCCGCTCGCCGCGACACAGGACGCGCCCGGCGTCCGTCCGCGCATCTTCTCGGGCATCCAGCCGTCCGGCATCGTCCACCTGGGCAACGACCTCGGCGCGATCCGCAACTACGTCCGGCTCCAGTCCGAGTACGAGGCGATCTACTGCATCGTCGACTACCACGCCCTGACGAGCACCCACGAGGGCGACGTGCTCCGGTCGCGAACGCGCGAGATGGCGGCGTCGCTGCTGGCGCTCGGCCTCGATCCCGATCAGTGCACGCTGTTCGTGCAGAGCCACCGGCCCGAGGTGACCGAGCTCGCCTGGCTGCTGGCCACGGTCACGCCGGTCAGCTGGCTGGAACGGACGCCGACCTACAAGGAGAAGCGGGAGCTCCAGTCGGACGACGTCAACCACGGCCTCCTGACCTACCCCGTCCTGCAGGCCGCCGACATCGTCATCTACAAGGCGACGCTCGTCCCCGTCGGCAAGGACCAGGCGGCGCACCTGGAGCTGTCGCGCGAGATCGTGCGCGCCTTCAACGCGCGCTACGGCGACACGTTCCCCGAGCCGCAGGCCGTCTTCACCGAGGCGCCCACGGTCCTCGGCACGGACGGCGTCCGCAAGATGTCCAAGTCGGTCGGCAACACCATCGACGTCCTGGCCCCGCCGGAGGTCATCCGCAAGCAGGTCATGTCGATGGTCACCGACACGCAGCGGATCCTGCGCACCGACCCGGGTCGGCCCGAGGTCTGCAACGTGTGCCAGCTCCAGCGGGCCTTCGGCGACGACTACGAGTCGCTGTGGGAGGGCGAGCGCACCGCCCGGACCGGCTGCGTCGACATGAAGAAGGTGCTGTCCGACCGGATCATCGCGCGCTACGAGGGTGCCCGCGAGCGCTACCTCGAGCTGATGGCCGACCCGACGACGGTCGACGAGATCCTCGCCGCCGGGGCCGAGCGCATCCGCCCGATCGCCGAGGCGACCATGGCCGAAGTCCGGGAGAAGATGGGCCTGCGCTGATGCCATGCTGACCAGCCAGCCGGGACCGCGTGATCGTCGACTGCTGAGCACGCTGCTCATCCTGGGCGTGGTCGCGGTCTTCTTCTTCATCGTCGAGAAGGCTCAGCCAGCTCTTCTTCTACTTCGGCGACATCCTCCTGACGTTCTTCCTGGCCTGGCTCCTCGCGTTCATCATCAGCCCGATCGTCACCCGGATCGTCGACGCCATCCCGCGCCTGCCCCGCGCCGCCGCGACCGTGCTGGTCTACTCGGCGGTCGTCCTGGTCCTCGTCCTCCTGGTCGTCGTCGCCGCCGGCGCGCTGGCGACCTCCATCGCCCAGTTCGCCGAATCGATCCCGGACATCAAGTCCAACCTGCCGACGATCCTCGGGCCGTGGCAGCAGTGGCTGAACTCGATCGGGCTCAACCAGATCGACCTGGTCGCCCAGGCCGAGGCCGCCCTGGGCAACCTCGACACGATCGCGGCCGCCCTCGTCGCGCCGCTCCAGCAGATCGCGGTGGCCAGCCTCGGCGTCGTGGGGACGCTGCTGATCGTGTTCTTCCTGTCGATCTACATGGTCCTCGACCGCGACGCCGTGCTGGCGTTCCTGTTCCGGATCGTGCCGCCGTCGTACTCGGAGGAGGCGCGCCTGCTGGAGACGTCGGTCTCGCGGTCGTTCGGCGGCTTCCTGCGCGGCCAGGCGCTGATGGGCGTCGTCTACTTCCTGGTCGCGCTCGGCACGAACCTGCTGCTCGGCCTGCCGCTGGCGGCCCTGACCTCGGTCGCCGCCGGTCTGCTCCAGATGATCCCGTTCTTCGGGCCGTTCGTGTCGTGGGCGCCGCCGGTCATCGTCGCCCTCGTCCTGAAGCCGGACGCCCTCGTGCCGACGATCATCCTGATGGGTGCCGGCTGGCTGGTCGTCATGAACGTCCTCCAGCCGCGGATCATGCAGGGCGCAGTCGGGATCCACCCGATCGTGGTCCTCGGCTCGGTCCTCATCGGCGGCCGGATCGCGGGCATCCCGGGCGCGATCTTCGGGATCCCGATCGCCGCCGTCGTGTCGGCCTTCGTGCTCGAGTTCCTGCATCGCACGTCGGGCGACCGGACGGTCGCGGGGCGGGCGGCCCGCCGGCTCGAGGAACGTGACGGCAAGCCGGTCCGGATCCCGCGCGAGCCCACGCCCGGCAGCGCCGTCGACATCGACGAGCCCGGCACAGAGCCGGCACCCGCCGGGGTCGTCGATCCGTCCGCCGGGGCGGCGTCCGGCGGGGCGGCGGGGGCCTCCGAGCGGGGCGGATCCGGCGAGCGGCCAGGGCGGCCCATCCCCGGCCCCGGGCTCCGACGACGACCCGCCCGACGGTCTCGCCGCCGTCCCGACATGAGCGACGACCAGCGTCGGGCCCGGCGCGAGGCCGCCGACGACATCCCGGACATGACCCGCGAGCGGGCGCGGACGGAGCGACGGGATCTCGACAAGGAGCGGGGCGAGCCGCTCGCCGGCGGCGCCGCCCGCGGCGGGCCACGCGCGCTCCGTGTCCACGCCCGGCCGCTCGGCGAATGGACCAGCCTGCCCAAGATCCTCGTCACCAACGACGACGGCGTCGAGTCGCGCGGCCTGCTCGCGCTCAAGCAGGCGCTCGACGGGATGGGCGAGGTCACCGTCGTCGCGCCCGACACCAACCAGAGCGCCGTCGGCCACCAGAAGACGCTCATGCGCCCGCTGCGGGTGCGCGAGCGGACGCTCGGCGACGGCTCGCTGGCCTACTCGGTGGACGGCTCGCCGACCGACGCGGTCAGCCTCGCCTTCCTCGGGTTCTTCGGGCACGGCTTCGACCTCGTGGCGGCCGGCATCAACTACGGCGCGAACCTCGGCGACGACATCACCTACTCGGGCACGGTCAGCGCGGCGATGGAGGCGGTCATCAACAACTGCCCGGCCTTCGCGATCTCGCAGGAGTACTACGCGCATCCCGATTTCGGCCTGGCCGGCCGCGCGGCGACGACGGTCGCTCGCAACATCCTCGAGCACGGCCTGTCCCCGGGCGAGCTGGTCAACGTCAACGTCCCGGCCGTTCCGCTCGACGAGTTCGACGGGGTCGAGGTCACCCGGCTCGGCAAGCGCGTCTACCAGGACCAGCTCATCGAGCGCCAGGACCCGCGCGGCATCCCCTACTTCTGGATCGGCGGGCCGCCGCCGTCGGGGCTGGCCGTGGAGGGGACCGACTTCCACGCCGTCGTCAACCGGCGCATCTCGGTGACGCCGATCCACCTCGACCTGACCGGCCGGCGGCTCCTCAAGCGGCTGCGGACGTGGGACTGGGCATTGCCCGAGGCTCCCGTGACGGACGATGAGGTCGAGCCGGGAGAACCGCTGGAGCCGCCCGCCTAGGCCTCGTCCAGGGGTGTCCTGCCGGGCGTACGATTCCGGTCCACGACGCACCGGGCATGGGGGATCCGACATGGACGATCTGACGAAGCTGGTCTCCGACATGGGCGGCGAGATCACCGCCGACGGGGCCGCCGATCCGGCCGCGGCCCTCAGCGGGCTGCAGAGCGCCGTCCAGCAGGAAGGCGGGATCGACGGCCTGATGAGCAAGCTCCGGGCGGGCGGCCTGGGCGAGCAGGTCGACTCGTGGGTGTCGACCGGATCCAACGCGCCGGTCCAGCCGGCCCAGCTCGAGCAGGCGCTCGGGCCGGACACGGTGCAGCGCCTGTCGGCCGGCTCCGGCCTGAACGTCGGCCAGCTGCTGCCGCTGCTGGCCGCCTTCCTGCCCCAGATCATCAACATGCTGACGCCCAAGGGCAACGTGCCGAGCGGCGGCTTGAACCAGGGCGGCATGCCCGACATCGGCGGCCTGCTGGGCGGGCTGACGGGTGGTGCCGGCGGGGCCGGCGGCGCCGGCGGAGCCGGGCTGGACGACCTCCTCGGCGGCCTGGGCGGGATGCTCGGAGGCTCCAAGCAGTAACCGACGACCGGCCGGCGCATCGTCGGATGTCCATGCCGACGATGCGACCCCGGTCGGGTCACGCGGCGCTCGCCGGGGCGCACGCTCCGGACATGAGCAGCCCGACCGTCGCCAGCGCCCGGATCCGCCGGTTCCTCGAGGAGGAGCCGGTCGTGTGGCTGTCCACGGTCCGGCCGGACGGCGCCCCGCACATCGTCCCGATCTGGTTCTGGTGGGATGGCGGCGCGCTGGTCGTCGCCTCGAAGCCCGGCGCGCAGAAGGTCCGCAACCTGCGGGCGAACCCCTCGGTCATGCTCGCGCTGGGTGACGCCGAGGACGACTTCGACGTCGGGCTCGTCAAGGGCCGGGCGGAGCTCCTCGATCGACCGTCACGCGAGGCCCTGCCGGCCGGCCTGTTCGCCAAGTACGCGGCGCGGCTGACCGCGATGGGCGTCGATGCGGCCGAGTTCGCCGCGACCTATTCGCAGGTCATCCGGATCGTGCCGGATGACTACCTCGGGTGGCACGGACGGTCGACGCCGCAGAGCGTGCGCGTGGCCGGGGCGCCCGCGATCTCGATCGACGAGCCGCGCCGCGTCCCGGACGGAGAGCCGGTCACCCGCCGCCGCGTCACGCTCCAGCCGCGCATCGTCGAGCCGGCACGTCGCCGGGTGTCGCTGCGGGACCGGTTCCGCGCGCCATCGCTGCCCGGGTTCGGCGCGGCCCCCGCGCTGACCGCCTAGCGGCGCCGGCGGCGCAGGTCGCCGACGATCTCGCGCGCCGCGTTCTGGCCGTTCTGGCCGGTCACGCCGCCGCCCGGGTGAGCCCCGGCGCCGGCCAGGTACAGCCCGTCCAGCGCCAGCCGGTAGCGGGCGTGACCGAGCAGCGGCCGCCACAGGAAGAACTGGTCGAGGCCGTGCTCGCCGTGCATCGGGTGGCCGCCGGTCAGGCCGTAGTCGCGCTCGAGGTCCGGCGGCGTGATGACCTCCCGCGCCGTCACGAGCCCCGCCAGGCCGGGCGCGTGGTCGTCCAGCGTCGCGACGACGAGGTCGCCGAACGCCTCGCGCGCGTCGTCCCACGTCCCCTCCCGGAGCGTGTGCGGCGCGGCCTGGACGATGACGCTCATGACGTGCGTCCCGGGCGCCGCGCCGTCGACCAGCGAGGGGTCCGCCAGCGACGGGATCGTGGCCTCCATGATCGGCGCGCTCGGACGGCCGGCCGTACTTCGCGTCGTCGTGGGCCCGCTCCATGGCGTCGATGCCGGGCGCGATGACGATCCGGCCGCGGATCAGCCGCGCGTCGTCGCCGGCGGCCGTGAAGTGCGGCAGCCCGGACAGCACGAGGTTGACCTTGGCGACCGTGCCGGGCGTCCGGATGTTGCCCGCCCGCCAGAGCAGGCTCGGCCCGATCGCGACCGGGTCCGCGAGGCGGGTCAGCGCTCGCTTCGGATCGATCCCGGCGACGACGGCGCGGGCGCTCAGCTCCTCGCCATCGGCCAGGACGACCCCGGTCGCGCGACCGTCACGGGAGGTGATGCTCGTCACGTCGGCGGACGGTCCGGATCTCGACCCCGGCCGCCGTGGCGGCCGCCGCCAGCGCGCTCGCGAGCGCCCCGGGCCCGCCCCGGGCGAAGACCGTCTGGCCCGGCGCGCCGCCGTCGTTGCCGGCCGAATCGGCCAGCAGCACGGCCGTCGTCCCGGCCGACCACGGTCCCATCGACGTGTACTGGATGGCGCGCCAGGCGATGGCGGCCTGGAGCGCGTCCGTCTCGAACGACTCCGCCACGAAGTCCGCGATCGCCATCGGCAGGACCCGGGTGATCGTCCGGCCGTCCTGCCGGCCGAGCCCGCGGAAGGTCCGGCCGAGACGGAGACCGGCCAGGGCGTCGCCGAGACCGGGCGATTCGATGTCGGGCGGCGCCTCGGCGGCGAGGTCGCCGAGGAACCCGGCCAGCGTCCGGACGAGGCGGTCGAAGGCGGCGTAGTGCCCGGCGTCGGCCGCGGACCGGGTCCGGAGGCCCTCGGCGGTCCGCGCCGCGTCGCCCCACAGCACGATCGCGTTGCCGTCCGGGCCGGGCGCGAAGACCCGGACGTCGGGGCCGACGAGCGACAGACCGTGGCGGCGCAGGTCGAGGTCGCGCACGACCGACGGCCGCAGCCGGCCGACCGTGTGGGCCAGGGTCGGCACCCGCGCCCCGGGCGCGAGCTCGGACGTGCCCGCGGCACCGCCCACCGTCCCGCGGCGCTCGAGGACGACCGTCCGCAGGCCGGCCTTGCCCAGGTAGGCCGCGGCGACGAGGCCGTTGTGGCCGCCACCGACCACGATCGCGTCGTACTGGTTGGCCCCGCCGGTGAGCGCTGCGACGGCCACGCCTAGGCCGCCTTCCGGCCGCGCGCCCGGAGCACCTCGAGGGCCGCGATCCGGCCGTTGGCGCCCATGATCCCGCCGCCCGGGTGGGTCGACGACCCGCACAGCCACAGGTCGCGCACGGGCGTCTTGAAGCGCGCGTAGCCCGGCACCGGCCGGTTGAAGAAGAGCTGCTCGAGCGACAGCTCGCCCTGGAAGATGTTGCCCTCGGTCAGCCCGGTCGTGCGCTCGATGTCGAGCGGGGTCTGGACGTTGCGGTGGAGGATGATGTCGCGGATGTTCGGCGCGAACTCGGCGATCCGGTCGATGACCGCGTCGCCGAAGGCGTCGCGCTGGTCGTCCCAGGTGCCGAGCTCGGGCGCCAGCTTGTACGGCGCGTACTGGACGAAGCAGCTGATGACGTGCTTGCCGGGCGGCGCCATCGACGGGTCGACCAGGGTCGGGATGATCATGTCGATGTAGGGCTTGCGGCTGAAGTGCCCGTACTTCGCGTCGTCGTAGGCCATCTCCATGTCGTCGATCGACGGGCTGAAGCTGATCGCCCCGCGCAGGTGCTCGCCCTCGCCCGGCAGGCACGTGAAGTCCGGCAGCCGGTCCACCGCGAGGTTGACCTTGCCCGAGGAGCCGCGGAACTTGAACCGCCGGACCTCCTCCTCGAACGACGGCTCGAGCGTGCCGGACTCCAGCAGCCCGAGGAACGTCCGGCTCGAGTCGAGCGACGACAGGATCGAGTCGGCGTGGATCTCCTCGCCCGATTCGAGGGCGACGCCGACCGCGCGCCCGCCCTTGACGATGACGTTGGCGACCGGGGCGTTGAGCCGGATCTCGGCGCCGAGCGCCTGCGCCGCGCTGCCGATCGCGTTGCTCACGCTGCCGGTCCCGCCCTTGGGGATGCCCCAGGCCCGGAAGGCGCCGTCGATCTCGCCCATGTAGTGGTGGAGCAGGACGTAGGCCGTGCCCGGGCTCTTGACGCCCTGGTACGTGCCGATGATCCCGGACGCGCTCATCGTCGCCTTGAGCGGGTCCGTCTCGAACCACTGGTCGAGGAACTCCGACGCGCTCATGGTCATGAGCTGGACGAAGACCGCCTGCTGGCGCTGCGGGAGCCCCTGGAAGCGCCGGGCGAGGCCGGCCAGCGGCATCAACGGGCGCGGGTCGAGGCTGGTCAGGTCGGGCGGGGTGATGGCCAGGATCGGCTTGATGAACCGGGCCATCTCGACCATCAGCTGGCCGTATTCCTCGTACGCCTCGGCGTCGCTCGCCGACCAGCGGCGCAGCTCGCGGACGGTCCGGCCGTGGTCGTTCACCCGCCACAGGTAGTCGCCGCCGCCGGCCGCCGGGCCCTCGCCCTCGTGCAGCGGCGTGATCGTCCCGTCGAGGGGCAGGATGTCGAGGCCGTGCTTCGGCAGCTGGAGGTCGCGGATGATCTCGGGCCGAAGCAGCGACACGACGTAGCAGAAGACCGAGAACCGGAAGCCCGGGAAGATCTCCTCGGTGACCGCGGCGCCGCCGAGGACGTGCCGCCGCTCCAGGACGAGGGTCTTGAGCCCGGCGCGGGCCAGGTACGCGGCGCTGACGAGGCCGTTGTGACCGCCGCCGATGACGACGGCGTCGTAGGACTGGGCCAAGGGATCCGACCTCCGACGGGGGCTATCCACCCTGCATTCGTTCGATGCGAGGATAGCCGACGGGGGTCGAGGTGGGCGGACCCGCGGCTGCTCCGGCCACCGGCGCCGCCCGGTGCAGGCCGACCTGCCAGACCGGCCGGTCGGCCGTCCGGAGACGGCGGGCCCACGTCGAGCCGGTCGCCCGGACCTCGTCCGGCGTGAGGCGGCGGGCCTCCGTCAGGTCGAGGCCGAGGTCCCCGTACACGGCCGCCATCCGCTCCACGTCCTGCGCGCCGAACGCGCCGTGGCCGACGGCGGCGCCGTCGCGCTCGACGATCGAGAGCACGATCTCGAGGCGCCCGTCCGGCGCGACGAGACGCGCGATGGCCGCCGCGACCGGTGCGTCCAGGCCGAGCGCGCCGCGGAGGAGCGAGCCCCACGGGAACCGGACCGTGACGCGGTCGGCGAGGCCGTCGAGAGCCGGCGGCACGTGCTCGACGCCGGTGGCGACGAACACGACGTTGGGGTGGCCGCCACGCGACGGGCGAGCCGCGGCGCGCCGGGAGGCCTCGGCCATCGACCGCGCGTCGGCGTCGATGGCGAGGACGAAGGCGTCCGGGTCCGCGGCGGCCTGGGCGAGCGCCGCCCGGCCGTCACCGGTCCCGATGTCGATGATGACCCGCCGATGCCGGCGGGCGAGGTCGAGGACTTAGCCGACGTCCGTCTCGTGCGAGCGGCGGCCGACGATCGTGCGCATGGCCCGATCGTGCCACACGAGGCGCCCGCGCGTCGACGCCACGCCCAGTCTGTCCGGACGAGCGGCTGGCCGATCCGGCCGCGGGAATCCCGCATACTGGCCGCCATCGCAGGAGGACCGCTGGGCACGTGAGCGTCGGGACCGCCTTCCATCCGCGCACCTCGCCGCTCAACCGCAAGATGCAGTGGCGGGAGTGGTCGGGCTACTTCGCCTCGAGCGTCTATGCCGACGCCCATGACATCGAGTACAACGCGATCCGCGAGGCGGCCGCCCTGATCGACGTCTCGCCCCTCTACAAGTACCTCGTCAGCGGGCCGGATGCCCTCCGGCTGGTCGACCGGGTGGTGACCCGCGACGCGACGAAGCTCGGGGTCGGCGGCGTCATCTACACGCCCTGGTGCGACGAGCACGGCAAGGTCGTCGACGACGGCACCGTCCACCGCCTCGACGAACGGCTCTACCGCTGGACGGCGGCCGACCCGCAGATCCGCTGGCTGCGCCAGAACAGCGCCGGACTCGACGTGACCATCACGGAGGAGTCCGAGAGCACGGCCGCTCTGGCCCTCCAGGGTCCCCTGTCACGGGACGTCCTGGAGGCGGCGACCGGCGAGTCGTTCGCGGACCTGCGCTACTTCCGGCGGCGCGCCTCGAAGATCGGCAAGGTCGCCATCGACGTGTCGCGGACCGGCTACACGGGCGATCTCGGGTACGAGCTGTGGATCCCGGCACGGAACGCGGTCAAGGTCTGGGACGCGCTCATCGCTGCCGGGCGCGACTACGGCATCCGGCCGGCCGGGATGCTGGCGCTCGACGTCGTCCGGCTGGAGGCGGGCCTCGTCCTCATCGAGGTCGACTACACGTCCGCGCGCCATGCGATGAACCCGCAGCAGAACTACTCGCCCGGCGAGATCGGGCTCGGACGGCTGGTCAGCTTCGACAAGGGCGACTTCGTCGGCCGGCTCGCGCTCGAGCGCGAGGCCAAGGCGGGCGGCCCGGCGCGACGGCTGGTGGGCCTCCAGCTCGACTGGTACGACATCGAAGGCCTGTACGACGCGCAGGGTCTGCCGCCCGCCATCAGCCCGACCGTCGACCGGTCGCCGGTCCCTGTCTTCGCCGCGGGGCGCCAGGTCGGCCGGGCGACGAGCCTCGGCTGGAGCCCGATCCTCAAGCAGGCCATCGCGCTCGCCTCGGTCGGTGCCGCGCACGAGGCGCTCGGCACCAGGCTCGGAGTCGAGTGGACCGTCGAGGGCCGCCGGAGCCGGGTCGACGCGACCGTCGTCGAGCTGCCGTTCCTCGATCTGGAGCGCAAGCGCGCCTGACTGACACGTCCCCGCAAGGCGAGGGACGCCCCGTGGTGACCGCGCGCGACCATTGGGCCGCCAACATCACCGGACTATGCCTCTCTCCACTGCACGTCACCCGCACGGCACGTCCGTCGCGGGTGCAGCCTGACCCGCCGTCGAGCGATCGCCTTCGCCCTGCTCTGGACGCTGACCACCGTGTGGATGGCGACCGCCGCGACCGCTCGACCCGCCCCGGAACCCACGGTCCCCAGCCCCGCTGAGTTCCGGCCGATCACGCTCAGCGACACCACGGCCGGGGCCGTCGCATGGCGCCGCAGACGCGGCCGCCGGCGTGCCCGATGCGATCGTCATCGCCCCGCCGCCCGTCCCCGAGCAGATCAGCGACTTCGTGGTCGATGCCCGGTCGTTCGCACCCCGGCCCGCACCCGTCCAGGCCAACCCACCGAAGGCGGTCACCAAGAGGGTCGGCTGGTCGTTCCGCGGCACCGGTCATCGCGCCGGCGGGAGCGCCACCTGGTATTGCAAGACCGGCTCGAGCGTGTGTGCGTCCGGCTACCCGGGCGGCATGTACGCGGCGGCCGGCCCGGAGCTGCGTGTCGGCGCCTGGCGCGGCCGGATCGTCCGGGTCTGTGGCGGCGGCAGATGCGTCGTGGTCAAGCTCATCGACTGGTGCGCCTGCGGCGGGTCGCACGTGATCGACCTGTACAGCGACGCCTTCCGCCGCCTGGCCCCCCTCAACGCGGGTGCCCTGAAGGTGACCGTCAGCTGGTAGGCCTCCTCAGGGGATGCGCACCCGCCCGTCCGGATCGATCGGGAAGCCCGGGTTGTGGGCGATCTCCCAGGGATGTCCGTCGGGGTCGGCGAAGTAGCCCGACGTCCCGCCCCAGTCCGTCGTGATCGCGGCCTTGAGCAGGCTGCCGCCCGCCTCGACGGCCGCCGCCAGGGCCGGTGCGACCTCGTCGGCCGTGTCGACGTTGATGGCCAGCGTGATCCCGCCGAAGCGGGCGCGCGGCTCGGCCGGCAGGGCCGCGTCGGCCGCCAGCTCGTGCCACGAGAACAGGCCGATGTGCGTGTCGGCGGTCCGGAACCAGGCGATCCCCTCCATCGAGGCGCTGCAGCGCTCCCAGCCGAGCGCCTCGTAGAACGCCACGGAGCGAGCGACGTCGGCGACCCCGAGGGTCACGATGCCGAGGCGTGCCGGGATGGTCATCGGAGGGTCCTCCTTGCGTATGCCTCGAGGCGGTCCATCGCCTCTGGCAGGTCCGTGCGGCCGAGCCCGATCCGGAAATGGTTGCCGGGGTGGCCGAACTGCGAGCCGGGGATGAGCAGCACGCCTTCGGTCTCGACCAGCTCCGCCGCCCAGTCGTCGATCCGGATGCCCGGGACCGTCAGGCGCGGGTAGCCGATCGAGCCGGCCCGCGGCCGGACCCAGCTGAACCGATCCGCCCAGTCCTCGAGGAACGCGTCGACGACCTCGAGGTTGGCGGCGATGATCCCGCGCGAGCGGGCCAGCACGCGATCGCCCGCGCGCAGGCCCATGATCGCGAGCACCTCCGAGGGCGCCGACGAGCAGATCGTCGTGTAGTCCTTGAACGCCGCGACCCGGCCGAGCAGCTCGCGGTCGCGGCTCGCCAGCCAGCCGATCCGGAGGCCGGCCATCGCGTACGCCTTGGACATGACGCCGAGCGAGATCCCGCCGTCGAGCGCATCCGCGCCGGCCGGCAGACGATCGGCGGCATCGAGCTCGAGGCCGCGGTAGACCTCGTCGAGCAGGAGCCGAGCGCCGGACTCGGCGGCGAGCGCCACGAGGGCGTCGAACGTCGCGCGATCGGGCAGCATGCCGGTCGGGTTATGGGGCGCGTTGACGACGATCAGCCGCGTCGCGGGCGTGATCTCGCGGCCGAGCCGCTCGACGTCGAGCGCCCAGCCGTCCGCCTCGTGGAGCTCGTGCAACGTGACGTCGGCGCCGGCCGCGCGGGCCACCTCGTGGAGGCTCTGGTAGCCCGGCCAGGTGACGATGACGTGATCGCCCGGTCCGACGAGGACGTTGACCAGGCAGTAGATGGCCTCCTCGGCGCCCGCGAAGGTCAGGACGTCGTCGGGCTCGACCGTCTCGTAGAGTGCGGCGATCTCGCGGCGGAGGAGCGGATGGCCGGTCGATTCCGTGTAGCCGAGACGGAGATCCGCCCAGAGCGCGCGCGACTCGTCGTCGGCGACGGCGAGGAGGTCGGCCATCGGCCAGGCCTCGACATCCGAGGCGCCCAGGACGTGCCGGACGGCGAACTCCCAGCGAGCGAAATACCGTTCGAGAGCGAAGTCCGCGATGCGCATGGCGACATCATGAGCCTGCGCGGGCGCCGCCCGTCGCCCGCGGGTCGATCGGGACCTCGACCGTCAGCGACTCCGCCGGACCGGGGAACGCGACCTCGGCGATCGACCGGCCGGTCGCGAGCGCGATCGCGAGGCGGATGGGACCCGAATGCGAGACGACGACCGTCGGCTGACCCGTGTCGAGGATCGCCTCCCAGGCCGCCGTCACCCGCGCCAGGAGCGCGCTGGCAGTCTCGCCGCCCGGCCAGTCGATGTCGGCCTCACCGGCCGCCAGTCGTGCCGCGAAGCCCGGCGACGCGGCCTCGACCTCGTCGAAGGTCAGTCCTTCGCAGTCGCCGACGTCCGCCTCCAGCCATCGCGGGTCCGCCTCGAGGACGGCCGGTGCCGCCCGCATGGCCAGGATCGTGGCCGTCTCGCGCGCTCGACGGCTGGGGCTGGTGACGATCCGGACCCCGCCCGGCAGGGAGGGGGCAAGACGGATCGCGAGCTCCTCGGCCGCATGGAGGCCATCCTCGGACAGGGACGGATCGCTCCGGCCGCAGTAGCGCACGCCCGTCCACGACGTGGCGGCGTGGCGGACGAAGACGATCGTCGTCACGACGGCCCGGCGATCCCCGCCGAATCGAACGTGGCCATCTCGTCGCGGATCGCCGCGGCGGCGACGATCACGCCCATCGCCAGCGCCGCGCCGGACGCCTCGCCGAGACGGAGATCCAGGTCGAGGATCGGATCGAGGCCCAGGTGGTCCAGCACGATCCGGTGGCCCGGCTCGCTGGAGCGATGACCGGCGATGAGGCGCGGGCCGAGGCCCGGCTCGAGCGCGACAGCGACGAGCGCCGCCGACCCGCTGATGAAGCCATCGAGGACGACCGGGATCCGTGCCACGGCGGCCTCCGCGATGACCCCGACGAGGACCGCGATCTCGAGCCCGCCGATCGCGGCGAGCACCCCGATCGGATCGGCCGGGTCCGGCCGATGGCGCGCCAGCGCCGTCTCGATGACGCCGACCTTGCGCTGGCGGCCCGCCTCGTCGATGCCCGTGCCGTGGCCGGTCACCGCGTCCACCGGATGCGCCGGTGAAGACCGCCGACAGCGCGCTCGCGGCGGTCGTGTTGCCGATCCCCATCTCGCCGATCCCGAGCAGGTCGAGTCCCGTCGCATCGGCCCGGAGTCCGGCGACGACCCTGCGGCCCGTCGCGATCGCCTCGAGCGCCTCGTCGCGGGCCATCGCCGGCTCCTCGGTCATGTCGGCCGTCCCGGCCCGGACGCGGGCGCTGACCAGCGTGCCGCCGCGAACGGGATCGGGAGCGACGTCGGGGATCGGGCCGCGCGACGCCGGCGTCGACGACCACGACCCGGGCGCCGACCTGCGCCGCGAGGACGTTGATGGCCGCTCCCCCGCCGACGAAGTTGGCGACCATCTGGGCGGTCACCTCGGCCGGGTAGGCCGAGACGCCGCGGCGCGCGACGCCGTGATCGGCCGCGGCCACGACGATCGCCCGGGCGGCGACGGACGCGTCGGCACGCCCGGTGATGCCCGCCAGCTGGATCGCCAGCCGCTCGAGCCGGCCGAGGCTCCCGGGCGGCTTCGTCAGCCGGTCCAGACGGGCGGCCGCGGCGGCCATCGCGTCCGCGTCGAGCGGCCCGACGGCTGCCAGGTCGGACCGGAGTCTCGCCTCGTCGTCCCTCGGTCCGGTCACGATCCGCGCCCGCCCTTGAGGGTCACCGGCAGCCCGGCGACGAGGAGATACGCCTCGTCGGCCAGCGCGGCCAGCCGCTGGTGGGTGATGCCGACGAGGTCTCGGTAAGCCCGCGCGCCGGCGTGCATCGGGACGATCCCGGAGCCGACCTCGTCGCTGACCACGATCACGGGACCCGGCCGCTCGGCGATCGCCGCCGAGTGCCGCCGCCACGGGACCGTCGAGGATCGGGTCGATGGCGGGGACGTCGTCGCCGAGGAGCGTGCTGAGCCAGAGCGTCAAGCCGTCGATCAGGACCGGCTCGTCGGTGTCTGTCGCCGCCAGGGCGGCCACGAGATCGGTCCCGACCTCGATCGTCGGCCACGCGGCCGGCCGGGCTGCGCGGTGGCGGGCGATCCGGTCGTCGAGCTCCGGGTCGCCCGGCCAGGCGGTCGCGAGGAACCAGACGCGGCCGCCCTCGCCGGCCAGCCGGGTCGCAGCGGCCAGCCCGAACCGGCTCTTGCCGCTGCGCGTGCCACCGAGCGCCAGGATCAGCGGGTCAGCCACGTCGGCGCCGGCTCATCGCGGCGACGGCCGCGACGACGAGGCAGGCCGCCACGGTCGTCTCGATGATCGCGCCCATCCCGTCGCCATCGAGCTGCCCGCGACCGCGCACGATCGCGGCGGCGACGACGAGCCCGATCGCGGCCCCCGCCAGCCCCTCGAGTGCGAGTGCGGGCGAGCCCGTGGCGATGGCCAGACCCCCGTCAGGACGAGGGCGATCCCGACCGCGACGATCGCGTCGCCCCGCCCGACACGCGCCGCGAACCAGCCGCCGAACCCGCCCGCCTCGACCCGCGACGGAGCGAGGACGACCGTGACGACCGGCAGGGTGCGCCCGACGACCGCCGCGACGATGAGGGCCGCGCCCGCGGCCAGAGCCCCGGCCGACGACGCGAGGCTGGCCAGCGCGGCGACCTCGATCCCGAGCACGACGATGAGCGCGACCGCGCCGCCGGGCCCGACCGCCGGATCCTTCCGCGCGCGCTCGGCGGTCGCCCGATCGGGTGCCAGGAGCGCGTCGGCCGTGTCCGCCAGCCCGTCGAGGTGGAGCGCCCCGGTCAGCACGGTCATCGCCCCGACCGCGAGGAGCCTCGCGAGGACCGGCTCGCCGGCCGACGCCAGGGCGAGCGGCACGGCACCGACGAGCCCGACGATCGCGCCGACGAGCGGGAACGCCGCCGCACCGCTCGCGGCTGTCTCGTCCGGACGGACCGGGAGCCGGGTCAGCAGGGCGATCGCGGCCCGGAGCGACGCCCCGGCACCGGCACGTCGCGCGGCAGCCGCCGGCGCGGCCGGTGCGGTCGGCGGGACGTCGACGGCCACGCTCAGCTCGCCCCGATCGGCAGGCGGACGAGGGCCGGATCGACGCCGAACACGCCCCGGATGTGGCCGCTGTCGAGCGTCGTCGCGGGCGGACCGTCGGCGACGATGCGGCCGTCGCGCATGAGCGCCACGCGCGGGAAGAAGTTGGCGGCCAGGGCCAGGTCGTGGAGGACCGCGACGATCGTCGCGCCGTCCCGCTCGTTCAGGTCGACGAGCAGCTGCATGACCTCGACCTGGTGGCGGATGTCGAGATGGGCGGTCGGCTCGTCGAGGACGAGGATCGGGGCCGCCTGGGCGAGCGCGATCGCGACGAACACGAGCTGGCGCTCGCCCGTCGACAGGCGCCGCGCGTCGCGCTCGGCGAGGTGCCGGACGCCGACCCGCTCGAGCGCGGCCTCCACGGCGTCGTCGTCGACCGGCCGCGGGCCGCTCAGGGGCGGATCGTGCGGCAGCCGCCCGAGCCCGACGATCTCGCGGACGGTCATCGCGAACGGCACCTGGACGAGCTCGGGGACGACCGCGATCTCGCGCGCCACGGCCTTGCGATCGAGGGTCCCGATCGCCTCGCCCCGGAGCGTCACGTCGCCGGCGCGTGGTTCGAGGACACCGGTCAGGACCCGCAGCAGCGTCGACTTGCCCGCGCCGTTCGGCCCGACGAGGGCCATCCGTTCGCCGGCGCGCAGGACAGGCTGACGTCGGCGACGATCGTCCGATCGCCGTACGCGACGGTCACCGTTGTCCGCCGCGAGGATCGGGGTCACAGCTCGTACCCCGAGCGGGTCTGGTGGAGCAGGACCAGGAAGAACGGGGCGCCGAGGATCGCCATCACGACGCCCACCGGGAGGTCGCCCAGCAGTCGCGCCACGAGATCGGCGAGGACCAGCAGGATCGCCCCGAAGATGGCCGACAGCGGCACGACCCGCCGAGCCGGGGCGCCGACCAGCAGCCGGACGACGTGCGGGACGACGAGCCCGACGAACCCGATCAGGCCGGTGATGGCGACCGCCGCGGCCGTGGTCATCGTGGCGAGGACCAGGAGGATCCCGCGCTCGCGCTTGACGTCGACGCCGAGGTGGCTCGCCGCCGAATCACCGAGCAGCAGCCCGTCGAGCGAGCGCGCCCGAAGCCCGACGAGCAGGCACGTCGTGAGGATGATCGGGGCCGCGATGAGGAGCCGTTCCCACGAGGCCGCCGCGAGGCCGCCCAGCAGGAACGAGAAGATCGCCCGCAGGTTCGCTCCCGAGACGTACATCGCCATCGTCAGCAACGCCGCCAGGATCGAACCGACCGCATAGCCCGTCAGCAGCAGCCGGGTCATCCCGCCCGGTCCTCCGGCTCCCCCAAGCCGGAAGACGAGCAGGGACGCCGAAAGGGCGCCGACGAATGCCCAGATGTTGACGAGGCCGAACTGGAAGACGGTGAGACCGATCGGCAGGATGATCGCCAGCGCGGCGCCCAGCGCTGCGCCGGACGACGTCCCGAGCACGTACGGATCCGCCAGCGGATTGCGGACGATCCCCTGGAATGTCGCACCGGCGACGGCGAGGCCGGCTCCCGACGAGGGCGGCCGTCAGGACCCGCGGCATCCGCAGCTCCCAGACGATCGTCTCCGTCGCGGCCGTCCAGTGGCCGCCGAGGTCGAGCCCGAACGTGCGCTGCAGGATGACCCCGAGCGTGTCCGGCACGCCGATCTGGATCGACCCGACCGTCACCCCGGCCACGAGCGAGATCGCGAGCACGACCAGGCCGATCACCGCGATCGCCGCCGGGCGGCCGCGGATCCGGCCGGCGATGCCGACCGGACGAAGCTCGGTGGGAAGGCTTCGGGTCGCCACGCGCACTCGCTACGGCGTCGCTGACGCGGCCGGCGATGGCAGGACGAGGTCCGGGTACATCGCCAGTGCGAGGTTGCGGAAGCCGGTGGCGAGGCGCGGCCCCGGCCGGGTGATCTCGGTGTCGGTGACGGACCGGACGTCGCCGGTCTTGACCGCCGTCAGCTTGGACCAGCCGGTCCGCTTGGCGATGGTCGCGGCCGTCGGCGCGTAGAACGCGTTCGTTCCCAGGATGATCACCTGCGGGTCGCGTTCGATGAGGGTCTCGAGCGGGACCTCGTAGGTCGTCGCGTCGCCGGTGATCGTGTCGACCCCGAGCATGTCCAGCATCTCGGCCAGGAACGAGCCCTTGGCCGCGCCGTAGATCTGGCCGGTCGTGTCGATGTAGCCGACGTCGTAGAAGACGCGCGGCTTCGGGCCGGCGGCCGTCGGCGCGGACTGGGCGGCCGTGCCGACGGCGGTCATGTCCGCCTGCATCGTGTCGACCAGCGCGGTCGCGGCCGCGGTCTCGCCGACGGCGGTCCCGACCAGCTCGATGTCCGTGCCGATCTGGTCGAGCGTCGCGCTCGAGACGACGAGGACGGGGATCTTGAGCGCGCGCAGCTGGGCGATCGACTCGGCCGACGTGAACCCGGCGCCACCGGCGATGACGAGGTCCGGGGCGAGGCTGACGATCTTCTCGACGTCGACCGTGCCGAAGGTCACGACATCCGGCAGCGGCTTGGCCTCGGCCGGGTAGTCGCTGGCGTCATCCGTGGCGACGACCCGGTCGCCGGCCCCGACGGCGAACAGCGTCTCGGTGACGGCCGGCGTCAGTGAGACGATCTTCTGGGGCGCGGACGCCAGCGTGATGGCCGTCCCTTCGTCGTCGGTGACGGTGACGGGGAAGGCCGGGGCCGGTGATCGGACTGGCGGTCGGGGTCGGGGCGACGGTGGCGGTCGGGGCAGCGGTCGGCGACGACCGCGGCGGCGCTGGGCGATGGCGACGTGGTCGCCGCTCCGGCGCATGCGGCCAGGAACAGGGCGAGGACGACGAACAGGGCGAGGAGCGTGCCGCCGGACGCGACCGGGCGGGCTGAACGGGCTGGCATCAGGCTGAAGCCTCCGAATGGGGGTCGGAGGGGTCGCGACGAATCACGAAACCCCTCGATTCGAACGGGTCGAACGAGGGGTCTAACCGAAAGAGCGCACGGGTCCTGCCTACCTTTCTCTCGAAGGTTCGAGCATGCACCGTGTGGTCGGCGACCGGACTCGCGCCCTCGGAGGGGCGCTCACCGTAGCGGGACTGTGCCGGGATCTCACCGGCTTCGCGACCACACAGCGTTTGGTGAGTGGCACGGTATCACGGCACCCATCGAGTCGGGCGCGGGGTCAGCGTCTCCGAGCGAGGTGAACGGTCAGATCGGCGACGAGCGTCACCTGGGCTGGGAGCACCTCACCGATGGCCCGGAATGCCTGGTCGCGGACCGGGCCGGAGAGCTCGTTGTAGGACGAGATCGTCGACAGATGGCCGAGGTAGTCGGCCGCCGAGACCGTCGCCCGACGCTCGATGATGAGCTGACGCACGTCGGTGAACTCATCGCTGCGGCTCAGCTCCGTCCCGGGCCACTGCATCGGGCTGTCCGGCGGCGTGCCGTCGGGCGATGGGATCTCGTCGTCGGCCAGGAATGGCAAGCGCGCCATGCGATACGGCGTCCTCGACCGCCGGATCAGCCAGGCGCGCCGGTCCGCCGAACGACGCGAAGACGCCACCAGGGATGAGCAGTGCGGCGATCCGCGGCCATCGGCCGAC
The DNA here is from genome assembly GCA_963720495.1 of uncultured Chloroflexia bacterium. Classification (GTDB taxonomy): domain Bacteria; phylum Chloroflexota; class Limnocylindria; order Limnocylindrales; family CSP1-4; genus SPCO01. The sequence continues at coordinate 282,411 of CAVRFU010000006.1, read as the reverse complement.
CGGATCGGTCCAGTGCAGCGAGGCGGCGGCGAACACCAGGTCGTACGTCGATGTGACCGGGACCTCCTCGAGGGACAGCTGCAGCGCGGACACCGTCGACGGCACGTGTTTGCGCAGCTCCGCCAGCATGGCAGCGTCCGGCTCCGTGGCGGTCACGGCGACGCCTCGCGCGGCGAAGGCGCGAGTGGCCTTGCCGGTGCCCGCCCCGATCTCCAGCGCGCTGCGGACCGGTCGACCGGCGTATGCCAGCACCTCGTCGACGAGCTCGGGTGGGTAGCCGAGTCGGTAGCGCTCATACGCCGACGCCACCGACCCAAAGCTCAGCGCTCGCTCCATCGCCCGCTCATCGTGACAGCAGCGGCGCCGCCCGACTCCACGCGACCGAGCGGGAGCGGCGCCTCGGAGCCCGAGCAGGTAAGTCCGCGATAAGGGTCGCCTGCGAGGATCGGTGCCTCGCCCTCCTCCCGCCAGCTGTCCCATCCGCCGGAGGAGGCAACCCTGATGGTGGAGTCACGATGGCTGCGTTGGATCGGACCGGGTGTGGTCGCCATCGGCGCGGTGGGGCTGGTCGCGTCGGCGACCGCGGGCGCGGCCGTGCGGCCGTGGGCGCCCCGTGCCTGCGCCGGGCCACCGGGCGCCATCGCGGCGGCGGCCGGCGACGCGCGTCCGGCCGATCTCGGGGATCTCGCGAGCGTGCCGTGGTTCCGCCAGGATCCGGTGGTCGACGGCGCCGGCGACGCTGAGCGGCCAGCGCGTCGCGATCGGCCTCGACGGGGACCGGCTGGTCCGGTCCATGGACCTGCCCGCCGAATCGTTCGCCGCCGGGCCGTTCGGCCGGATCGTCCTGGTCGGATCCGATGACGGGACGGCCTCCCGGCTCGTGGCGGTGGACGTCGCCGGCGGCTGCTCATGGCCGATCGCGGAGGAGCGCGACGTCATCCGGCGGGCGACCGTCGACCCGACCGGGACATCGATCATCGAGATGCGCGTGGATCGGGTCAGCCGTGCGGACCGTGGGATCTGGCTCCGGCCGATCGACGGCCGAGCCGGAGCTCGCCGGATCCTCGATCCCATCGCCGACCGACGGTCGCTTCGGCCGCACCTGGTCGACCGAGTTCACGTGGTCGCTCGCGGGCGACCGGCTCGCCATCCAGTCATGCGGGGAGGTCGCCTGCCGGACGCGCATCGTGCCTGTGGATGGGGCGGCCGTCGCTGCGACCGCGACGCTGCTCGACGCGCCGGACCTCGGACTCCTCGTCGGCGTGGACGGCGACGACGTCGTGACCTACGCCGCGTGTCGCGGTCTCCCTTGCCCGATCGTCGTCACGGACGTGCGAAGCGGTGGCCGGCGCACGCTCGTGACCGAAGGGGGCGCAGCAGCCCTGGTCGGCACGCCGGACGGCGCGCGGCTCGTCCACGAGGGGCGCACGGCGACGGGCCGCCGGCTGCAGGCGCGACCGCTCGATGACGAGGAGCCGCCGGTCGACCTCGGCCCGGTCCCGAACGACCTCGGCCTCGAGTCGGCGGCCGCCGCGCCTGGCACGGCGACCACGCTGCCGCCGGGTTGGGTGCTCCTCGCCCCGGACGGCCGGTTCCCGTCCGATCCGACCGCTCCCCGGCCGATCCTCCGCCATCTCCCGGACGGCCAGGCCGTCCCGTTGGACGAGGCCGCGCGATGACCACCCTGATCCGATCCCGACACGCGGGCGCGACGACGCGCCAAGGCGCGACCACGCCGCCCGCCGTGCGATGGCTGGCACTCGCGGCGATCCTCGTGCTCGGCGCCGCGCTGACCCCGACCGGCGCCGCCGCGCACGGACCGGACCCGGCGCTCAGCGGCGGTTCGTTCGGCCAGGACCAGGTCCTGCGCTTCCGCTGGCGCGCCGGCGCGGAACCCAGCGCGGCGATCAAGACGGCCATCAAGGAGGCTGCCGCGGACGTCAGCGCGAGCCGAGCCTCGCGCGCCGCGACGTTCGCGTACGACGCCGGCGGCTCCAACCCGATCGGCTACGGCGCCGGCGCGACCTGCGGGGTCAACGGCCTGGCCTGCTTCACCCGTGACGCACCGGACGGTTTCACCATGTGGCTGCGCGAGCAGGGCCACGTCTTCGACTGGGGCACGCTCAAGTGGTGCCAGGCGTACACCACGGCCCCCAACGGCTGCTACGACGCCGAGACGATCGCGCTCGACGAGTTCGGTCACGTGGAGGGGCTCAACCATCACGTGAACTACAGCAGCGATTCGGACTACGACGACGCCGTGGTCCAGACGTTCTCGCGGACGAAGCCGACCGCCGGCTGGAACCGCCATACGTTCGGCCGCTGCGACGTGGCGACCCTGCAGGTCAAGTACGACGTCACCTCGTGGACCGCCAAGTACTCGACCTGCCTCGACCTGGCGACCGTCGTGACGTTGACGAGCTCCCCTGGGTCGATCCCGACGGGCGGCACGGCCACGTTGACCGCGACGCTGAAGGTCGGCTCCTCCAGCAGCTACGGTCGTCTGGTCGGAAACCCCATCGGCGGCCGGACGGTCACGCTCCAACGCCGGGCTCCGGGCGCGACGACCTGGGTCACCGTCGGCGCGATGCCGGCCGGCGCCAGCGCAGGGACGTACGTGCTCGCCCAGCGCCTGGGCGCGGACACCGACTATCGAGCGGTCTTCACCACGCCGACGAACGAGGGCATCAACGGCGACACGTCGCCGACCGTCCGGGTCGATGTCGTTGTCACCTGCACCGCCATCGCCGGCGCCGACGCTGTCATCGCGATCCCGTGCGCATGAGCACGACAGGAGCCCGGTCCGGCTCGCGCTGGCAGGGTTCCGTCCGGTCGCGGGCGGTCGGCGTGACCGTGACCCTGGCCTTGGCCGGCGTCCTGATCGGCTGCTCCGGTCAGACGCCCGCGATCGGCTCGGCATCCCCGTCCACGCCTGTGGCGATCGCATCGGCATCGGCCGACGACGCTCCGACCGCGACCGCACCGGCATCGTCGCCGGCAGCCGGACCGCCGCGGGCCTCGCTCGCGGCCGAGGGCGGCGATCCGGTCATCGGCCAGCTCGGGTCATTCACCTGGGCCGACGGCGGTTCCGACAGCCCGTGGCTGCCCGGGACGCCGATCACGGTCGGCACCGGCGAGCCGCTCACCGTCGACGCTCGCCGATGGCGTCGCGATCGCCGGCTGGACGGCGCGGCGGCGCCCGGGCCGGGACGACCGACGGTGCCGGCGCCGTCGGGCTGGGCGGTGGGCCGGCGCCGGCGACGTTCCCCGCACCCGCGCCGGGCTCATGGTCCGTCCAGGTCGACGTCACCTTCGCCGACGACCTCGGCACGGCCGTCTACTACTGGCAGGTCAGCGTCCGGTGATGGCCCGCGAGGCCGTGACGGTTCGCATCGGCGTGGCACACTTGCCGCGCCGATGCCTACCTCGACCCGGCCCGCTCGATCAGCGCTCCGTCCGCGGTCCGCCGTCGGCATCGGGATCCTGCTGGCCTGCGTCCTTGTCGGCACTGCCGCCTGTGCCGACTCGAAGCCATCGGCCGGCCAGGCCACCGCGACGGAGGGCCTCATCGTGCTGGCGGCGACCGCCGACGGGACCGCCCTGCTCGGATGGGACGGATCGTCGCGCGAGGGTGTCCCGATCACGCTGCCCAAGAGCGACGCGACCTGGATCGCGACCGGCCGAGCCGACGTGCTGGCCGCCGTCCTGCCCAAGGGCACGACCGCGACGAGCGATCCCGTCCATCTCGGCGATCCGCTCGTGTGGCGCCCGGTCAAGGCGACCGACCTCACCGGCAAGACCCCGGTGGGACCCGACTTCTTCGCGACCTGGGATCCCGAGGGCGGCCGGTTCGCGACGCTCGCCGGCGACCTGCCCGGCGGCGGGGCGGTCAACGTCGTGCTCATCGACCCGAGCGCGGCGATCGGCGTTCGAGATCGCGATCGATCGTGCCGTCGTGGCGGCCCCGCCCGTCTGGATCGATCCCGATCGCCTGGTGGTGGTCACGGGCGACGCCGCAGCGCCGCTGGCGGCGATCGTCGACACGACGACCAGTGAGGTGACCGACGGCCCGAGCGGCGACCGTCTACTTGCGGCCTCCGGCGATGGCAAGCGCATCGCGACGATGGCGGCCCAGGGCGACCCGGTCGTCGTGCGGGACACGGCCGGCTGGCTCGCCGGCGACGGCTCGCGACTCGCCTCGATCGCCCCGCCGACGAGCTCCGCGACGGCGATCGGCTTCGCCCTCGATGGGACCGGTCAGCGGCTCGTCGTCGCCTGGGCCGCCGAGGACGGCTCGGTCAGCCTGGCCGTCCACGACGGGGGCTCGGACTGGCGACGCGTGGCGCAGCCGGCCCTCGACGCGGCGCGCGGCGCGGTGGTCGCCTGGCTTCGCTGAAGGATGTGGCGCCCCAGGACGGGGGCGCCCGCGGTCAGGCCGTGATGGCCTCAGCCGCGGCGAAGATCGAGACCTGCGCTTCTTCGGGCAGCATCACGCCGAAGACCTTCTGGAGCGCCAGGAGATGGACGCACGATCCCCAACTCTCGAAGTAGTGGCAGGTGCAACGCCACTGACCGCTGTCGAGCCCGATGTGATGGGTGTCGTTATCGCCACGGAATGTGAGCGAGAGACGGTCGATCGTGATCCGATCGAGCTCTCGGGCGTAGCGATTCGCCTTCTCGACCTTGCCGATCAGGGAGCTGTGCATCGCAGCGCTACCTCCGTCGCCCACATGGGCGCTCGCGGGGCCGCCGTCCGGTCTGCACCTCGACCGGTGATGGCGGTCGCGTGGGGAAAGGGTACACCCGCAGTCCGCTCCGGACACCCATGAAATCATCCCATCGGGGTCCTATGGGCGCGGCCGTGCCCTCCCGCCCGAAGTCGTCCTCCAGCCGGACGACATCGTCGAGCTCGGGCGTCGACACCTCGATGAGCTCGGTCCGCTCGATCGCCTCGTAGCGGTGGATCCGGCCGGTCCGGACGTGCCGGTGATCGCCCGGGAAGAGCTCCTCGACCTGGACCGTCCCGTCGTCGTCCTCGAGGGACAGGCGCAGCGGCCCGCGGTGACCAGGATCGACTCGTCCTTGACCTCGTGGCGCTGGAGCGACAGCCGCTTGCCGGCCTCGATGACCAGCACCTTCCCGACGTACGTGTCCGTGTGCGCCCAGATGAGCTCGTGGCCCCACGGCTTGTCGACCCGCCGCGCCGGCGCGGTCCGACCGGTCGCTCATGAGCCGCGCACCAGCCGCTCGCCGGCGACCAGCAGCGCGTCGCGCAGCTCGGCCGAGGTGGCCTCCGTGTAGATGCGGACCAGCGGCTCGGTCCCGGATGTCCGGATGAGCAGCCACGAGCCGTCGGCCAGGAAGAACTTGAAGCCGTCGCCGGTGTCGAGCGGCACGGTCCGGGCGATCGGCCTCGCCCGCGAGCTCGGCCGGCTGGCTCGGCCGCCAGGTCGACCAGCAGGCGCCGCTTCGTCTCGGGGTAGGCCGCCCGCTCCACGTGGACGTCGATCCGGAGGTAGAACGACGGCCCGGCCAGCGCGTGGAAGTGCTCGACCGCCCGCGACACCGGCCAGCGCCCGGCTGCCCGTTCGCGCAGGAACAGGTCGAGCAGCAGCAGGTCCGCGTAGACGCCGTCGCGCTCGGGCAGGTGCATCCCGAACCCGAAGCCGCCCGATTCCTCGGCACCCATCATCGCCCCGGTCTCGATCATCTTCGGGCCGATGAACTTGAACCCGACCGGCGTCTCGTGGGTCGTGATCCCGTAGTGCTCGCCGAGCCGCGCCGCCATCGACGTGTTGTTGACGCTGACCACGACCGGATCGCGCCAGCCGCGATGCTCGGCGAGGTAGTACATCAGGAGGCCGGTCACCTCGAGCTGGTGGAGGAACGTGCCGCGCTCGTCGGCGGCGCCGGCCCGGTCGGCGTCGCCGTCGAGAAAGCAGGCCGAGGTCGTAGCCGCCCGCGGCCAGGATCCGGAGCGCCTCGTCGATGTTCGGGCGGATCGGCTCCGGGTTGACGCCGCCGAAGAACGGGTTGCGCTCCTGGTGGATCTCGTCGACCCGAGATCCGCCCGCCGGCCAGCAGCCGCGACAGCCAGCCGCTCCCGGCGCCCCACATCGGGTCGACCAGGATCGTCGTGTCGGCGGCCTTGCAGCGCGTCGAGGTCGACCGTCCGCCGGACGAACCGCTCGTAGCCCTCGTACGGGTCGAACCGCTCGACGAGCCCGGCCGCCTCGGCGTCCGCGAACGGCCGACGGTCGAGGCCGACCCCGCCGTTCGCCGCGAGGCGGCGCTCGATGACGCCGAGGATGTCGGCGCCGGCCGCCGCGCCGGTCGGGGCCTTGACCTTGAACCCGTTGTCGACCCACGGGTTGTGGCTGGCGGTGATGACGATGCCCGCCGACGCGCCGCGCTCGACGACCTCGTACGAGCTCATCTGGGTCGGCACCGCGTGGACCGCGAAGGCGACCGGGATGTCGTGGGCGAGGAGGATCTCGGCGGCGGCCATCGCGAAGAACTCGGACGAGAAGCGCCGGTCGTAGGCGATGACGACGCCCTTGGCCGTCTCGCCCCGCTCGATCGACGTAGGCGGCCACGCCGTCGGCGCAGCGCCGGACGTTGTCGTAGGTGAACTCGTCGGCGATCCGGGCGCGCCAGCCGTCCGTGCCGAACACGATCGTCGTCGGCGCGGGCGCCTTGCCGGTCAGCGTCACGTCAGGTCCTCCGGCTCGGTGCAGCGCTCGAGCAGCAGTTCGACGGTCACGCGGTCGGGACCGGTGCCGCGCAGGATCGCGATGGGCTGGGCGGCGGTCATCCTACCCCGCTCGGAGCGGGCGCGACGACCCCGAGCCGGTCGCCGATCCGCCGGACGATGAGGTCGTCGTGCTCGACCTCGATGCGTCTCGCCGGCCTGGACGACGGCGCCCGTGCCGCGCGCGTCGAGCGCCTTCAGCAGCGCCGACCACGACCCGAGATCGGACCAGCCGACGTCCATCGAGGCCATCACGACCTGGCCGTTCTGGGCGGCGCCCTCCATCACCGCGTAGTCGATCGAGACCGGGCTTCTGGATCGCCTCGTAGGCGCGTTCGAGGCTGGACGGCGTGCCCGCCATCGGCCCGAGCGACTGGAGGAGCCCCGTGTAGCGCGTCGAGCGCCGCCAGTGATCGCCCGGCGCCGCCACAGGAAGATCCCGGCGTTCCAGGCGACGCCCTTGCCGTCCTTGAACAGCTCCTCGGCCCGGGCCGGCTTGGGCTTCTCCTCGAAGCGGGTCAGCGGGTAGGCCTGCAGGCCGCCGACGACCTCGCCGCGTGCGACGATCCGGGATGAGGTAGCCGTACTCGGTGGCCGGGCGGTCGACCTGGATCCCGAGGGTGACGAGCGGATCCTCGACCCCGAAGGCCCCCGTCGCGAGACGGTCGGCGGCCGCCTGGAGCACGTCGCTGGAAGACGTCGACGTCCTGGACGGTCTGGTCGGCCGGGCAGGACGATCATGACCTCGTCCTGCGATGCTGCTCGATCGTCGAGTGTCGGCGAGGGCGATCGCCGCCGCGGTGTTCCGGCCCAGCGGCTCGACCACGACGCGCGACGCCCGGTGCCTGCTCGCGGACGATGTCGCTCGTAGCGCCGGTCGGTGACGACCGTGATGTCGTCGGTCAGGCCGGCCAGGCGGTCGACCGTCCCCTGCAGCAGCGTGCGCTCGCCGAGCAGCGGCAGGAACGGCTTCGGGCGCTCGGGGCGGCTCAGCGGGTGCAGGCGGGTCCCGCCGCCGCCGGCCAGGATGACGGCGTACATGCGCCGCTAGTCTAGGGCCGGCCGCCCCTCGCGAATGAGCGCCGCGGTCAGGCGGCGGCGACCGGGACCGGCAGGCCGGCGTCGGCGGCCAGGACGGCCGCCTTGTCGGTCCGCTCCCAGGGCAGGTCGAGGTCGGGCCGGCCGAAGTGGCCGTACGCACGCCGTCTGGCGATAGAGCGGCCGGCGCAGGTCGAGCGCGGCGATGATCGATGCCGGGCGGAGGTCGAAATGGCGCTCGATCAGGGCCTGGATGGCCGTGTCGTCGAGCTTGCCCGTCCCGAACGAGTCGACGCTCAGGCTGATCGGCCGGGCGATCCCGATGCCGTAGGCGACCTCGACCTCGAACCGGTCGGCCAGGCCGGCGGCGACGACGTTCTTGGCGACCCAGCGGGCCGCATACGCCGCCGACCGGTCGACCTTCGTCGGATCCTTGCCGCAGAAGGCGCCGCCGCCGTGGCGGGCCATCCCGCCGTACGAGTCGACGATGATCTTGCGCCCGGTCAGCCCGGCGTCGCCCATCGGGCCGCCGGTCACGAACCGCCCGGTCGGGTTGACGTGCATGATCGGGTCGGTCTCGCGCAGGTCGGCCGGGATGGTCGGCAGGATGACCGTCTCGACGATGTCGCTGCGGAGCCGCTCGGTCGCGGACGTCCGGGTCGTGCTGGGCGGACACGACGACCGTCCGGACGCGCTTCGGGACGCCGTGCTCGTACTCGACGGTGACCTGGGTCTTGCCGTCCGGGCGCAGGTACGGCAGCTGGCCGGACTTGCGGACCTCGGCCAGACGGCGGGCCATCCGGTGGGCCAGGGCGATCGGCAGCGGCATCAGCTCGGGGGTCTCGCGGCAGGCGAACCCGAACATCATCCCCTGGTCGCCGGCGCCGAGCTCGAACGCCGAGGCCGCGTCGTCGCGGACCTCGAGCGCGGCGTCGACGCCCTGGGCGATGTCGGGCGACTGCTCCTTGACCGAGATGAGCGTGCCGCAGGTCAGGTAGTCGAAGCCGTAGTCCGCCCGGGTGTAGCCGATGTCGCGGACGGTGTCGCGGACGACCGCCTGGATGTCGATGTAGGTCGTCGTCGTGATCTCGCCGAGGACCATGACCAGGCCGGTCGTGGTCGCCGTCTCGCACGCGACCCGGGCGTTCGGGTCCTCGCGGATGATCGCGTCCAGGATGGCGTCGGAGACCTGGTCGCACATCTTGTCGGGATGGCCCTCGGTCACCGATTCGGAGGTGAAGAGGTAGTGCGCGGCGTCGACGATGCTCATGGTCGGGAAGGCTAGCACGACAGACGCCGCGCCAGCCACGGACGGCCTTCGCGGCCGCCGTCAGACGCCGCTCCGCAACGCCTCGAGGTCGAGGTCGCGCTCGATGCTGTGCAGCACCTCGTCGCTGATGATCCCGTCGTCGCGCAGCCGGATGACCGCCTCGCGCTCGGCGTCGAGGACGGCGGTCCGGATCTCGAGGTGGTCGAGCCGCTCCTGCTCGTCCTCGTCGCGCGGCCCGTCGCCGTGCGGCCAGACGTGGCTCGCCTCGTGCTCGTACCGGGACCGCGAGCTGGTCGACCAGCTCGCGATGGCCCGGGTACTCGTCCTCGAGATCGGTCAGCCGGGCGAGCGCCGCGTCGACCGCGGCCTGCCGGGCGTGGGACTCCTCCGTGTCCGGCCCGGTGGCGGCCGACGAGCCCCAGCCGCCGGATGAGCGCGGGCAGCGTCAGCCCCTGGCCGACGAGCGTGGCCAGGATCACGCAGAAGGTCAGGAAGATGACCAGGTCGCGCTGCGGGAACCGGACGTCGATCGGCAGGGCCAGGGCGGCGGCCAGCGAGACGGCGCCGCGCATGCCCGCCCACGAGATGACGAAGACGGCCTTCGGCGACGGGCTCGGGTCGCGCTCCCGGATGGCTTGCTCAGGCGGCGCGGCAGGTAGGTCGCCGGGAAGACCCACACGATCCGGGTCACGATCACGATCAGGCTGATCGCGAGGCCGTAGGCGATCAGGGTCGGGCCGGGCAGGTCGAGGTGCGCGAGGATCGACGGCAGCTGCAGGCCGATGAGCATGAAGGCGAGGCTGTTGATGATGAACGATGACGATGTCCCAGACCGCCCGGCCCATCAGCCGCGCGTCCGGCGACAGGACCCGCGCGGCGCGCCGGCCGGCGATCAGCCCGGCCACGACCGCGGCCAGGACCCCGCTCAGCGCCGAGGGCCTCGGCCGGCAGGTAGGCCGCGAACGGGGCGAGCAGCGAGATCATGATCTCCAGCGTCGGGTCGTTCGTCCGCCGCCAGCCCTCGGTCAGGATGAAGCCGACGACGACGCCGACGACGATCCCGCCGAGGCCGACGAACACGAACGAGGTCCCGGCCAGCGCGATCGAGAAGATCGCCCCCGATCGCCACGGCGACCGCGAAGCGGTAGGCGATCAGCGCCGTCGCGTCGTTGATCAGGCTCTCGCCCTCGAGGATCGTGACGACCCGGCGGGGCGCGCCGAGGCGCCGGAAGATGGCCGTCGCCGCGACCGCATCCGGCGGCGCGACGATCGCCCCCAGCGCGAAGGCGGCGCCGGCGTTGACCGCCAGCTCGGGGATGAGGAGCTGGGCGGTGACGCCGACCACGACGGTCGTGAACAGCACCAGACCGACGGCGAGGAGCACGATCGGCCGGATGTTGGCCTTGAAGTCGCGGATCGGCGTCGAGTAGCCGGCGCCGAACAGGATCGGCGGCAGCAGGAGCAGGAAGACCACGCTCGGATCGAGCACGATCGTGGGCACGCCGGGGACCAGCCCGAGGGCGAGGCCGCCGAGCACGAGCAGGATCGGGTACGCGACGCCGATCCAGCGGGCGACGTACGCCAGGGCGACGGCGACGACGAACAGGCCGAGGACCAGCTCGATGGGGCTGAGCTCCATCAGGTCGCGGTCGATGCCTCGGTGACGCCGAACGCGGGGCGGGGGCGGCGGGCGGGCCAGGTGTCGAGGCCGGGCACCTCGAGCGGCTCGAGCTGGTCGTCCGGGACGAACCCGAAGACCTGGCCGAGGAACGACAGCCGGGCCTCGATCGTGCGCCGGATGGCGTAGGCGCCGCGGAAGCCGTGGCCCTCGCCCTCGAAGGCGATGTACGCGTGGGGGATCCCGTTGGCGGCGAGGGCCGCCACGATCGCCTCCGCCTGGGCCGGCGGGACGACCTTGTCGTCGAGGCCCTGGAGGATGAGCACGGGGCACGAGAACCGGTCCATGAAGAAGTTCGGCGAGCGCTCGCGGTAGAGCGCGGCCGCCTCCGGATACGGACCGACCAGCCGGTGGTTGTAGCGCGATTCGAACTTGTGCGGCTGGCGTCTCGAGCAGCTCGAGGTCGCCGATCCCGAACAGGCTGATGCCGGCCGCGAAGACGTCGCGGAAGGCGAGCGCGGCGAGCGTCGTGTAGCCGCCCGCGCTGCCGCCCTCGATCGCCAGCCGCCACGGATCGACGTCGCCGCGCTCGACCAGGAACCGGGCCGCCGCGACGCAATCGTCGACGTCGACGACGCCCCATTGCCCATCGAGACGCCGGCGGTACTCGCGGCCGTAGCCGGTGCTGCCGCCGTAGTCGACGTCCACGACCGCGATCCCGCGGCTGGTCAGGAGCTGCTTGCCGAGGTCCAGCGAGGTCGAGGCGTTCGAGGTCGGGCCGCCGTGCGACAGGACCAGGAGCGGCGGGCGCTCCCCGTCCGGTGCGGCGAAGGCCGGGTTGGTGGGCGCGTAGTACAGCGCGCGGGCGGTCCGGCCGCCGGTCGTCGGGAACTCGATCGACTCGGGCTCGGCGATGGCCGCCGGGTCGATCGTGACCGTGCTGGCCCGCCGGAGGACGCCGGCCGGCGCCAGGGTCACGGGGTCGAACCGGGCCACGACCGCGGGATCGCCCGGGCGCCCGGCGATCGCGACGACCGTGTGCTCGCCCACGCGCAGCGCGTCGAGCTCCGTGAACGGCATCTCGATCTCGCCGACCAGCAGGCCCGGCTCGATCCGGTAGAGATGGTCCCGGCCGCCGCTCCGGGCGACGGCCACGATCGCGCCGTCGGCCAGGAACCCGTACGACGATCGATCGAAGATCCAGGCCGGGTCGGCGAACTCCGCCTCCATCGGCGCGATCGGCTCCAGCCGCGGGCCCTCGACCAGCCGGTAGAGGTTCCACCAGCCGGTCCGGTCGCTGACCAGGTGGAGCGTCCCGTCCGGCGACCACTCCGGCTGGACGATCGACTCGTCCGGCCCGCCCGCGGCGAGGGCCGATTCGCCGAGCGTCCCGTCCGGCTCGAACGCGGCCACCCGCAGACGGGTCGCGTCCCACGGCATGTCCGGGTGATCCCACTCGAGCCAGGCGAGGCGGGCGCCGTCCGGCGACAGGCGCGGCGCGGCGACGAAGTCCGAGCCCGCGACGAGCACCCGTGGATCGCCGCCGTCGAGCGGGATCGTGACGATGGTGCTCATCGCCTCGCCGCCGCCGGTGTGGTCCTCGCGGACGGCGTAGAAGCGGCGCCGAGCGAGGTCGGGCCGCAGGTCGGCGTACCGGAACGGCCCCTCCGGGGTGAGCGGGACGGGTGCGTCCGCGCCGGGGTCGAGCCGGTACAGCCGCCCGTCCGGGAGGTTCGAGAAGACGACCGTCCCGCCGGTCACGACATACGAGCCGCCGCCGTACTCGTGGACGCCGGTCCGGACGTTGAAGGGCGCCGGCGTCAGGTCGGTCGTCGAGCCGTCCGCGGAGGCCCGGACGAGGACGCGACGACCGCGCTCGGTCGGGCCGGCCCTCCAGCCAGAAGACGTCGTCGCCGTCGACCCACGGCTCCCCGAGCAGGATGACGTCGCCCACGACGTCGTCGATCCGGATCGTCGAATGCCAGGCCCCGAAGGGGGCGATGGTGCGCTCGATCACCCGGTCAGGTGCCGTGCTGCCAGGACGAGACGTATGCGGTCTGCTCCGCGGTCATCGGCTCGAGCACGATGCCCAGCGCGGCCAGCTTGAGACGGGCGACCTCGGCGTCGATCGCCTCCGGGACGTTGTAGACGCGGGGCTCGAGCTCGGCGTGGTGGCGCGCGACGTACTCGGCCGACAGCGCCTGGTTGGCGAAGCTCATGTCCATGACCGCCGCCGGATGGCCCTCGGCCGCGCCGAGGTTGACCAGCCGGCCCTCGGCGATGAGGTGCAGCTTCTTGCCGCCCAGGTCGAACTCCTGGACGTTGTCGCGGACCTCGCGGACGTGGCCCTCGGCCAGCGCCCGGAGGGCGGTCAGGTCCAGCTCGGCGTCGAAGTGCCCGGAGTTGGCCATGATCGCGCCGTCCCGCATCGCCTCGAAGTGCTCGCGCCGGAAGACGTTGACGTTGCCGGTGGCCGTGATGAACAGCTCGCCCCAGGCGGCCGCCTCCCCGGCGGTCTTCACCTGGAAGCCGTCCATCAGGGCCTCGAGCGCCCGGACCGGGTCGACCTCGACGACCGCGACGTGGGCGCCGTGGCCGGCCATCCGGGCGGCGATGCCCTTGCCCACCCAGCCGTATCCCGCGACGACGACCTGGCGGCCGGCGATCAGGATGTTGGTCGCCCGCAGGATCCCGTCGAGGGTGCTCTGGCCGGTGCCGTAGCGGTTGTCGAAGAGGTGCTTGGTCTGCGCCTCGTTGACGGCGATGACCGGGAACCGGAGCATCCCGTCGGCGGCCATCGCGCGGAGCCGGATGACGCCCGTCGTCGTCTCCTCGGTCCCCGCCTGGACCTCGGCCACCTGGTCGGGGCGCTCCGTGTGGAGCAGGTTCACCAGGTCGCAGCCGTCGTCCATCGTCAGCTGCGGGTGCGTGTCGGCGACCGAGCGCAGGTGCGTGTAGTAGGTGTCGTTGTCCTCGCCGCGCCGGGCATGGACCGCGATGCCGTACTCGGCGACGAGAGCGGCCGCCACGTCGTCCTTGGTCGACAGCGGGTTGCTCGCGGCGAGGACGACCTGCGCGCCGCCGGCCTTCAGCGTCCGCATCAGGTTGGCCGTCTCGGTCGTGACGTGGAGGCACGCGCCGATGCGCAGGCCGTCGAGCGGCCGGTCGCGCTCGAAGCGCTCGCGGATGAGGCGCAGGACCGGCATCTCGCGCTCGGCCCACTCGATCCGTCGGACGCCCTCGGCGGCCAGGCCGAGGTCGGTCACGTCATGGGCCGGGGATGTGTCTGCGGTCGTCATCGAGGATCGGTCTCCTTGCGGTTGAACAGGCGCCGCAACGGCGCCGCGAGATCCGGCCAGGGCGAACCGAGGCGATGGACGAGGCGCTCCTCGAAGCGGACGTGTTCCGCGTACCCGAGGCGGCGGTAGGCATTGAGGGCGGGCGGGTTGTCGGAGCGGACGTTGAGCACGACCTGGTCGCACATCCGCAGCAGCTCGGCGGTCACGGCACCGGTGACGGCGGTCGCGAAGCCGCGTCCACGATAGTCGACATGGGTCAGGACGTTTCCGACGACCGCCAGGCGGGCGCCGGGGCTGACCACGTGCGTGCCCGCGGCGGACACCAGCTGGCCGTTGACGCGGAGGCCGTAGTACACGCCGTCGCCGATCGCCGTCGACGGCAGCCACGACCCGAAGCCGAGCTGGTAGAGGCGGTTGAGGTCGCCGATGTCGACCGGCAGGAGCCGCTGGACGCTGGCCGGGTACGGCCGGAACTGCGTCCGGTCGACCCACATCCGGACCATCGTCGGACCCGGGTCGACCCGGTAGGCGGTCTCGATCGCCGGCAGGACCGCGGGCGGCGCCGCGACGTACGCGACTCGCGGCCGGATCAGGTCGCGCAGGATGACCGCGATGCCGTCGTCCCGGCCCATGGCGAAGAGCGGCTGCGGGGTCGGGCCGTTGTACTCGAGCACGAGGGCGACCGGCGTGTCGCCGTCCCAGGCCATCCCCCAGCGGGTGCGCGCGAACTCCCGTTCCTCGAGATCGCACAGCGCGTAGGCGGCATACAGCCGGTCGCTCTCGAGGTAGGCGCGCAGGACGGCCTTGTCGGTGGTCGTCCGCGCGACGAGCGAGCCACGGCGCCCGACGACGACGGATGCCATCAGTCGGCCGCCGCGACGGGCGTCCGGATCGCCCGGAAGCCCGGCATCGCGGCCCAGCGCGCCGCGGCCGCGGTGACCGCGCCGGACAGGCTCGTCTCGAACGGCGCGGCCATGACGCCCTCCTCGGTCACGATGCCCGTGATCAGCTCGGCGGGCGTGACGTCGAAGGCCGGGTTGCGGACCTCCGTGTCCGGCGGCGCGATCCGCACGCCCCGGAACTCGAGGACCTCCTCGGCCTTGCGCTCCTCGATCTCGATGCCGCCCCCATCGGTCGTCGCGAGGTCGATCGAGCTCGTCGGCGCGCAGACGTAGAACGGGATGCCGTGGCGCGCCGCCAGGACGGCCAGCGGGTAGGTGCCGACCTTGTTGGCGGTGTCGCCGTTGGCCGCGACCCGGTCCGCGCCGACGAGGATGACGTCCACCTCGCCGCGGGCCATCAGGTGCCCGGCGGCCACGTCGGGGAGCAGCGTGTGCGGCACGCCGGCCTGGGCCAGCTCCCAGGTCGTCAGGCGGGCGCCCTGGAGGTACGGCCGGGTCTCGTCGACCCAGACGTGCAGGTCGCGCCCGGCGTGGTGGGCGGCCTGGACGATGCCGAGTGCCGTGCCGTACTGGCCGCAGGCCAGCGGTCCCGTGTTGCAGTGGGTGAGGATGCGGACGGGCCGGTCGTCGGGTCGGGGCAGGACGTCGAGCCCGAACGTCGCCAGCCGTCCGTGGTCGGTCGTCGCCTCGAACACGATCGCGTCCGCCTCGGCCCGGATCGCGTCGGCGATCGCGTTGCCGTCGTCGGACAGGTCGCCGACCTCGACGTAGCGGGCCATGATCCGCTCGACCGCCCAGCGGAGGTTGACCGCGGTCGGTCGCGCGTTGATCAGGGCGTTGGCCGAGCCCCGCAGGGTGGCCCGGCGCGCGTACGGCATGCCGTCGCGCTGGTGCTCGGCGCTGAGCGCCATGCCGATCGCCGCGACCTGGCCGATGGCCGGCGCGCCGCGGACGACCATCTCCCGGATCGCGAAGGCGACCTCGCCGGCCGACTTGCACGGGTACTCGACGAGGGCGTCGGGCAGGCGTCGCTGGTCGATGAGGTAGAGGACGCCGCCGTCCTCGCGGAACGGCGTCCGGAAGCCGCTCGGGCGGCCGTCGCCGAGGTGGGCGCCCGGATCGTCCAGTCGGCGGCGGGGCGGCCGCGAAGCCGGCCGGGTTGAGGATCGCGCCGGCGGCCTCGGCCGAGACCTGCTGGAGGGCCTGCGCCGCGCCCGCCACCGAGGCCGCGGTGTTGAGCAGCTCACCGGCGAAGCTGCGGAAGAAGCGGCGCCGCCCGAGGTCGACCGGCGGCGGGACCGCGGCGGGTGGCGTCGCGGCCGGCGTGGTCGCGGCCGGCAGCTTCGGATCGCCGGCGGGCCCGACCGCATCCCCCGCCGCCGCCTGGGGCGGCTGCGACACGTCGCTGGGATCGCTGGGGGAGTCGGCCAATGTGCCTGCCTCGATCCGGTGGCCCGTCAGTACTTGACGACGCTCGTGACGCGCCGTCCGTCGAGCCGGTCGCGGCCCTTGAGGAACTCGAGCTCGACCAGGAACCCGAGGCCGACGACCTCGCCCTTGAGGCGCTCGACCAGCTCGATCGTGCCATGGACCGTGCCGCCGGTCGCGAGCAGGTCGTCGACGATCAGGACCTTCTGGCCCGGCGCGATCGCGTCGCGATGGATCTCGAGCGTGTTCGAGCCGTACTCGAGGGCGTACTCGACGGTGATGGTCTCGGCCGGCAGCTTGCCCAGCTTGCGGACCGGGACGAGCCCGGCGCCGAGCAGGTAGGCCATCGGGGCGCTGAAGATGAAGCCGCGCGACTCCATGCCGACGACGACGTCGACCTGCTCGTTGGCATACGGCGCCAGCATCAGGTCGATCGCCTCCTTGTAGGCGGCGGCGTCCTTGAGCAGGGTCGTGATGTCGTAGAACAGGATGCCCGGCTTCGGGAAGTCGGGAACCTCGCGGATCTTCGCGCGCAGCTCCTCGGCAGACACGATGACGGGACCTCCCTGGGTCGGTTGGCCGCGGCGCCGGAGGGCAGCCGACTGAGCGTCCGAAGTCTACCGCAGGCTCCCGGCCGTCACGACGGTGGCGACGCGGGCGACAGGGCCATGGCCCCGGCGGTCGCGGCGCGCGGTCGGAGCCGGCCGGTCAGGACCAGCCCGCCGAGACCGATCGCGAGCGCGACCGTGAACCCGGCGGCCAGCCCGGCGGCCGGGTTTCCCGTCGCGCGCAGGCTCGCGGCCACGATCGCCCCGGTGATCCCGGTCCCGAGCGCCGTCCCGAGCGAATCGGTCAGCGACAGGGCGCTCGTCGCGGCACCCTGCGCGTCCGCGGTCGCCTCGCGCAGGACGATCAGCGCGAGCGGTGAATAGGCCAGGCCCATGCCGAGGCCGGCCACGCCGAACGCGAAGATCGCGAACAGCCAGGTCACGTCCGGATCGAGGACGACGATCATCCCGGCCAGACCGACCAGGGTGACCAGGAAGCCGGCCTGGACGAACCGCCAGGTCGGCCAGCGCGTGGCGCCGCGGGCCTGGATCCACGCCCCGGCGGTCCAGGCGATGGTGGCCGAGGTCAGCGCGATGCCGGCCTCCGTCGCCGACACGCCGCGCCAGCCGACGAGCGTCAGCGCGACGAAGGCGTCGACCCCGAAGAACATGCAGGTGAGGATCCCGCGGAGGAGGACCGCCGCCGGCAGGACCGGCCGGGCGACGAGCGTGCCGGGCGGGGTCAGCTTCCGGAGCGCGAAGAGGCCGATCAGGATGCCCGCGACGCTCAGCACGACGGTCGGGATCGGCTCGCCGCTGGTCAGACCGACGGTCAGCAGGCCGGCCCCGAGGGCGACCGTGATGGCCAGCGGCAGGCGGCCGCGACGGGCGCGCGCGGCCTCGTCGGCGACGGGCGGAGCGTCGGCCACGTTCCGGAGCGCCCCCAGCGTCAGCGCGGCGGCGAGCGCGATGAGCGGCAGCAGGCCGAGGAACACGTACCGCCAGCCGGCCACCTCGCCGACCGTGCCGGCGATCGCCGGCCCGATCACGCCGGGCAGGACCCAGGCCGTCGAGAGCACCGCGAACATGCGCGGCCGCAGGTGCTCGGGGAGAGTCCGGCCGATGGCGACGTATGCGATCGGCTGGATCGTGCCGGCGCCGAGGCCCTGGACGAAGCGGGCGGCCACCAGGAAGGGCATGGTCGGTGCGAGGCCGCCCGCCAGGAGGCCGATGGCGAACAGCCCGAGACCGGCGGCGAACGGGACCGCCAGGCCGCCCCGGTCGATCGCGCCGCCGACCACCACGATGCCGATGAGCGAGCCGAGGAAGAACGCCGAGAAGACCCAGCCGTAGAGCTCGAGCCCGCCCAGCTCCTCCGCGACGATCGGCATGACCGTCGAGATCGCCAGGGCCTCGAAGCCGACCAGGGTGATGGTCAGGACGAGGCCGAGGGTCAGGGCGCGACGATCGGCGCGCCAGAGGCTGTCCTCCGGGTCGCGGGCAGGGCGGTTCACGCCCAAAGGATGGCGGGGATCGCCGAGGCCCGCCACGGCCGTTCGTCTCGGGTCCTCGGTGGACGTTCGGCCGCTCTCGTGGCGGCGGCCTTCGATCACCGCCCGGCGAGGCGCTCCACGATCGGGGCGAGCTCGTCGACCTCGCCGAGCATGACCGAGCTGATCCCGAGTCGCTCGCGCAGCCCGACCAGCTTCGTCGACGAGGCCGTCGATCGAGCCGATGAACAGGTGCGGCGATTCGAGGACCTCGTCGGAGGTCAGCTCGACGCCGGTGCGCCCGCGCAGGTGATCGATGACGCGGTCGGCCTCGGCCCGGGCGTGATCGGTGATCGTCACCGGCCAGGTCGACGGGTAGATGTTGAGCTCGAGCTCGGCGAAGCGGGCGCCGGCCGCCTCGCGCACCCAGCCGATCTTCTCCTCGGTCGCGGCCACGGTCAGGCTGTGCGGATCGCTCTTCGGCCCCGGCAGGATCCGCGGGGCCAGGCCGACGACGTTCGCCTCCCGCGCGGCGAGGGTCAGCGTCCGGCGACCGCCGCCACCGATGAGGAGCGGCGGGTGGGGTCGCTGGCGCGGCTTGGGCTGCCCGTCGTAGTCGGTGACCCGGTAGTGCTCGCCGCGGAACGTGAACGGGCCGTCGGCGAAGCAGCCCTTGAGGACGGCCACCGCCTCGGCGAGGCGGGCGACGCGCCGGCCGACGGGCTCGAAGGGGAGCCCGATGGCTTCGTACTCGGGCTGGTTCCAGCCGGCGCCGATGCCGATGTCGAGCCGGCCACCGCTGAGGACGTCGATGCTCGCGAGGTCCTGGGCGAGCACGGCAGGATGGCGCAGGTCGTTGTTGAGCACGAACGTCCCGACGCGCAGGGTCGTCGTCGCTGCCGCGATCGCGGTCATCGCGACGACCGGCGACAGCTGCTCGATCAGGTGATCCGGGATGACCACCGCCGTGTAGCCGGTCGCCTCGGCGCGCCGCGCGGTCTCGATCAGCGCGGGGGCGTCGACGACGGCCTGGAACGCGGCCAGGAAACGGAAGGGTCGAGTCGGTTCGCTCATGGCGGCTGCGATGGTACGCCGGGGCCGGTGCGGCCTGACGGCCGGATCGGTCGGGGCTGTTACCGTGGGGACGTGACCACCCGACATGTGCGCTTTGCCCTCCACGACGTGACGTTCGGCGGGGTCAGTCTTCCCGGCGCCACCGTCGACTGCTGGGATGACAGCGAGGGGCATTCGCGCTGGAGCGCCCGGATCGTGACCCGGGTCGGACCGGCTCTCGACGAGGGCGAGCTGACCGGGCGGACGGCCGACGGCCGCTCGCTGTCCGGTCACGCGGTCGTCGCCGACCGACAGGTCGGCGCCGGTGGGCGTCGCGAGACCCTCGTGGAGCTGCACGGGTCGGGTGAGCTGGCCGGCCTCGTCGTCCCGTCGGACTGACCGCGCCGCCGCTCAGGTCGTGGGCGATCCGGGTCGGCGCTCGAGCTCCGTGATCGACAGGTCACGTTCGAGACGTCGCCGGTCGGCTCAGCCCGGCATCGGCGCAGAGAGCCGGGCGACAACGGCCTGGGTGAGCGTCCAGCCACGCGCCACGTCCTTCGGCAGCCGCAGGCGGACCTGGTTGCTGGCGAACGTCACGTCGCTCGGACGCAGACCGGGCAATGACGGCCCGGCCAGCAGCCGCATCGCCGTCGCCCGGCTGAGGTTGGCCCCGAAGCGCACGACCAGCCAGCCCTCCTCGCGCGAGATCGACGAGACACCGGCCGCCTCGGCCGTCATCCGCAGCTCGGCCACCTCGATGAGCCGGACGACCGGGTCGGGCATCGGTCCGTAGCGGTCGAGGACCTCCTGCCGGAAGGCCGCCAGGTCGCCGGCCGATCGCGCCCGCGCGAGCCGCCGGTAGAGCTCCAGCTTCTGGGCCTCGTCCGGAACGTAGTCGTCGGGCAGGTGCGCCTCGACGGGCAGGTCCACCACGGCCTGGGGCGCCTCGACGATCGGCGCCCGGCCTTCCAGCGACGCCTTGCGGGTCTCGACCGCCTCTGCCAGGAGCCGGGAATAGAGATCGAACCCGACGGCCGCCATGTGCCCGGACTGCTCGCCGCCCAGGATGTTGCCGGCACCGCGGATCTCGAGGTCGGACAACGCGATCTGGAAGCCCGCCCCGAGCTCCGAGGCGTTGAAGATCGCCTGGAGCCGCTTGCGCGCCTCGTCCGACAGCCGCTCCCGCCGCCGGTACAGGAGGTACGCGTAGGCCCGCCGGGACGAGCGGCCGACCCGGCCCCGGAGCTGGTAGAGCTGCGCCAGCCCGAGGGTGTCCGCCCGGTCGATGACGATGGTGTTGGCGTTGGGGATGTCCAGCCCGGATTCGATGATGGTCGTGCAGACGAGGACGTCGGCGGCTCCGTCGGCGAAGGCGATCATCACCTTCTCGAGCGCGCCCTCGGCCATCTGGCCGTGGCCGACGACGAAGCGGACGCCGGGCAGCATCGAGCGGAGCTGCTCGGCCTGCGCCTCGATCGTCTCGACCCGGTTGTGGACGTAGAAGACCTGGCCGCCCCGATCGAGCTCCCGGAGGATCGCGTCGCGGACGAGACCCGCGGACGCCTCGGCGACCCGCGTCTGGATCGGCAGCCGGTCCTCGGGCGGCGTCTCGATGACGGACAGGTCGCGGATCCCGGCCAGGGCCAGGTTGAGGGTCCGGGGGATGGGCGTGGCGGACAGCGTCAGGACGTCGACCTCGCGGCGGAGCTGCTTGAGCCGTTCCTTGGCGGCCACCCCGAACCGCTGCTCCTCGTCCACCACGACCAGGCCGAGGTCCTTGAACCGGATGTCCTTGCTCAGGAGCCGGTGGGTGCCGATGACGATGTCGACGGTCCCGTCGGCCAGGCCGGCGATGGTGGCCGCCTGGGTCGCCGCGGGCACGAACCGCGACAGCAGCCGGACCTCGAGCGGGAACGCGGCGAAGCGCTGCGAGAACGTCGCGTCGTGCTGGGCCGCGAGGACGGTGGTCGGCACGAGGATCGCGACCTGGCGGCCGTCCTGGGTGGCCTTGAAGGCCGCCCGCAACGCGACCTCGGTCTTGCCGTAGCCCACGTCACCGACGACCAGCCGGTCCATCGGCCGGACCAGCTCCATGTCCGCCTTGACCTCGGCGGCGGCGCGCAGCTGGTCGATCGTCTCCTCGTACGGGAACGACGCCTCCATCTCCGACTGCCAGGGCGTGTCCGGCGCGAACGCGTGGCCCTGCGCCCCGGCCCGCGAGGCGTACAGGGCGAGCAGCTCCTCGGCCAGGTCGTCGACGGCCTTGCGGACGCGCTGCTTGGCTCGCAGCCATTCCGTCCCGCCGAGCTTGGACAGCGCCGGCCGCTCACCGCCCGAGTAGCGCGTCACCCGGCCGATCTGCTCGACCGGCACGAAGATCCGGTCGCCGCCCGCGAAGGACAGCTCGAGGTAGTCGCGATCCTCGCCCGCCCCGCCGCGCCGGAGCATCTGCTCGTAGCGGGCCACGCCGTGATCGATGTGGACGACCAGGTCGCCGGGCGTCAGCCGCTCGAGGATGTCGCGCGGCACGACCCTGCGGAGCGCCCGCGGGCGCCGGATCCGGACCGTCCCGAACAGCTCGCGATCGGTCACGAACGCCAGGCCGTCGGGTCCGCCGACGAACCCGCCGTTGAGGCTGCGCTCGATCAGGGCGACCGCGCCGGGCGGCGGGGCGCCGTCGAGCCGGTCGACGACCGCGACCGGCATCCCGCCCTCGCCCAGGAGGTCCGCGAGGCGCGGCGCCTGGTCCGACGCCAGCACGATCCGGGCGTCGTCCGCCCGCCAGGCGGCCACGGCATCCAGCAGGCGCCCGGCACGGCCGGGCGGCAGGACGGGCTCCCGCCAGCCGAACGGATCGCCGGACGACAGGGCGCCGCGGGCCATCGCGGCGTCCTCGGCCGGCTCGGATTCCCAGGTCAGCTCGAGGGTCCGCGAGCCGACCAGCCGGTTCTTCCAGTCGCGCGGTGGCAGGTAGGTGGGCGGCCACTCCTTCGGCAGCTCGCCGGACTCGACGAGCTCGGCGCGACGCTCGTCGGCCTGGCGCCACAGGAACGCGGCGGCCTCGGCGATGTCGCCCGGCTCGTCGAGGACCAGGAGGGTGCCCGGTCCGATGTGGTCGAGGCCGGTCGCCGGGGCCAGGTGCGCCGCCCAGACCTCGGCGGCGTCGCCGACGACCATCGCCCGGCCGGCGCCGGCCGTCTCACGGTCGCGCCCGTCGCTTTGCGCCAGGGCCTCCGTGTCAAACCGGGCGAGGTCGGCCGCCAGCCGCTCCGGGAGCCTGGCCGCGGCGCGACCGAGCCGGTCGCGGATGGCCGTCGCGCCGCCGGCCGGCAGCAGGAACTCGGAGGCGGGCAGGAGCAGCGCGCGCTCGATGGTGCCGACCGTGCGCTGGTCGGTCGGGTCGAAGGAGCGGAGCGAATCGATCTCGTCGCCGAAGAACTCGATCCGGATCGGCAGCGGCAGGGACGGGGGGAAGACGTCGACGATGCCGCCCCGCCGCGCCGACTCGCCACGGCCGGCGACCTCGGTGACCGGGACGTAGCCGAGGTCGAACAGCTCGCGCAGGAGCGCGTCCTGGTGGATCCGGGCGCCGAGCCGCAGCTCGCGCGGGGCGACCGGCAGGTCGGCCGGGGCGATCGTGTGCTGGAGGAGCGCCTGGACGCTGGCCACCATCACCCGTGCTCGGCCGGCGTGCCACGCGGCGAGGGCCGCGACGCGGGCGGCCGTCTCGTCGGCGATGAGCTCGCTGCGCTCGTAGGCGAGCGCGGTCCGCGGCTCGAGGACGGTGACCGCCTCCGGGTCGCCCAGCCATGCCCCGAGCTCCTCGGCCACGCGGTCGCCGATCTCCGCGTCACGCGCGATCCAGACCAGGCGCTCGCCACCGGCCGCCAGCGCGATGGCCGCCGCCAGGTAGCTCTTGGCACCGTGCGGCACGGCCACCAGCCCGACGTGCCGGCCGGTCCGGCGCGGATCGTCGTCCGTGCCGCCGAGTCGCTCGCGCAGCGCGGCGAAGGTGCCGGTGGCGGCCAGCAGCGGCGGCAGCGCGGACAGGTCCGGCAGACGATGGCCACCGCCCTTGCGGGCCGACGCGCCGGTCGCGGCCGGGGTCCGGGCCGGGCGCCGCCGTGTCGCCGTCGCGGTCGAGCCGCCGCCCGGGGGTGCGGTCGTGCGTCGCGCGTCGGCGACCTCGGCGTCGACCTCGGCCACGTCGAAGTCGACGACCTCGTCGGCGGTCGGGGCGGCGTGGCGGGCCGCGAAGTCGGTCGCCACGCGCTCCGCGATCCGGCGATCGCGGCCGCGGCGGCCACGGAGGGGCGTGTCAGGCACGGGGCATCACGAGCCGGCGTCCGGCTTGGCCGGGCGGACCTTCCGCCAGCCGGTCCGGGTCCGGCGGATCCCGTCGGCGTCGGGCGGTCCGTCGACCTCGCCGACGGCGGCCAGGCGGGTCGTGTCGGCCGGCCGGAGCTCGAACATGTTGAAGCGGTTGGCCGCCTTGTTGGTCCCCTCGCGTGCCCATTCCTCGACCGCGTCCGCGGCGGCGTCCAGCAGCTCGTCGAGGCGCTGCTGCTCGTCGGGCGCGAAACGGGTCAGCACGTGGTCCACCGCGCTCCGATCCGGCTCGCCGATGCCGACCCGCAGCCGGCTGAACTTCTCCGTGCCGAGCTCGTCGATGATGGAGCGCAGGCCGTTGTGCCCGCCCGGGCCGCCACCCTCGCGGAAGCGCAGCTTGCCGAACGGCAGCGCGAAATCGTCGGCGACGACGAGCAGGTCGACCAGCGGGGCGTGCTCCCGCGCCAGCACCTTGCGCACGGCCAGGCCCGAATCGTTCATGTAGGTCAGCGGCTTGACCAGCGTCAGGTCGAGCCCGCGAAAGCGGCCCATCGCCACGTTGGAGGCATCGCGCTGCCGGCCCTTCCCGGTCCAGCCGGCACGTTCGGCGAGCTTGTCCATGACCAGCCAGCCGATGTTGTGCCGGGTCCCGGCGTATTGCGATCCCGGGTTCCCGAGACCCACGACGACCTTCAACCGACCCTCCGCAGACAGCACGACAGGGCCCGATCCCGCTCCGGGAGGGCCCGCAAAGATGGTAGCAGGGGCTCGCCCGGCGAGGGTCGGCGGCGTCCGCCGGGCGCTGCAGCCCGGGCCCCGTCTAGGCGAGCAGGCGCCCCTCGAGGGCGCGCATCGCGGCCTCCTCGGCCGGCTCGGCGTGGTCCCAGCCGCAGATGTGGAGCGCGCCGTGCGTCACCAGGAGGCGGAGCTCGTCGGCCGGCGACCAGCGGACGTCCCCGGTCTGGCCGCCACGGCCCCCCTCGGCCTGCTCGATCGCGCGCTCCACCGAGACCACGATGTCACCGAGATGGGGACGGCGGCCCGGCGGCAGCGGGAAAGCCGGAGCGGCCGTCGGTCGTGCCGGGCGACCGTTCCGCGGCGCCGCCCGGGTGACCGGGAAACGCCTCGGGCGGCAGCAGCGGGAACGACAACACGTCGGTCGGGCCGGTCTTGCCGAGATGCGCGGCGTTGAGGCCGGCCAGCTCCGCGTCGTCCGTCAGGATCAGGCCGATCGAGGCCGGCGAGGGTGCCCCGGCGGCCGTCAGCGCCGCGGCGATCGCCCGCGCGAGCGCCGCACCGGCGATCGGCGGCGAGACGCCGTCCCGGACGTCGAGGTCGATCCGCCACGGGGCGAGGTAGATCGCCCGGGTCACGACGCCGGGCCGCTCCCCACGCTCGGGCCGCGCCGCCCCGCCGCCCGCCGCTCGCCGCGCGGCGCGATTCGAGCTCGACCACCGTGTTCTGCGGGTAGGCGATCCGGGTGTGGTACATCCCGAGCAGCTGGCCGACGAAGGCCTCCCGGATGAGCTCGAGGTCGCGCAGGGTGAGGTCGCACTCGTCGAACTGGCCGTCGACGACGCGCTCCTCGATGATCCGGGACACCATCGCCCGGATGGCCGGTTCGTCGCGGGAGGACAGCGACCGGACGGACGCCTCGACGCTGTCGGCGAGCATGATCAGGGCCGCCTCGCGCGACTGTGGCTTGGGCCCGACGTGCCGGAAGGTCCGCTCGTCGACGATGACGCCGGGACCGGCCAGCTCCTTCGCCCGCGCGTAGAAGTAGCTCATGATCGCGGTCCCGTGGTGCTGCGGGATGAACGCGATGAGCGCCTTGGGCAGTCGCGACTTGTAGGCGAGGTCGATGCCGTCGGCCACGTGCTGCTTGAGGATCCCGGCGCTGACGGCCGGATCGAGCTGGTCGTGGATGTTGTCGCCGCCGGCCTGGTTCTCGATGAAGGCGAGCGGGTTCGCGAGCTTGCCGACGTCGTGGTAGTACGCGGCGACGCGGGTCATCAACGGGTCCGCCCCGATGGCCTCGGCCGCCCGTTCCGCGAGGTTGCCGACCATCAGGGAGTGGTGGTACGTGCCGGGCGTCTCGACCAGGAGACGCCGCAACAGGGGCTGCGACGGGTTGGCCAGCTCCAGCAGCTGGAACACGGTCAGGATCCCGAACACCGAGCCGAGGACCGCGAACGTCCCGACCGCGGCCACGCCGGAGCCGGCCGCGGAGGCGGCGGACGCGAACCACAGCTCGAGGACGCCGCGCAGGTCGCGCGCGCCGAGTAACGAGAAGACCGTGACGACGAGGGCGTTCACCACCAGCACGGCCAGCGACGCCTGGACGAAGGCCTGCAGCCGGTCGCCCTTGCGGACGGCCACGATGCCGGCCATGCCGCCCAGGAAGATGTAGGCCGCGAACTCGAGCGAGCCGCCGTTCACGGCGCCGCCGATGATGGCCACGATCGCGATGACGATGGTGGCGGTCGACGCATCCAGCAGGATCGTCAGGAGGATCGCGATCGCGGCCGTCGGGAGGAAGTACGGCAGGGTCGGCCGGCCGGCCGTGATCTTGAGCGCCAGGGTCGCACCGACGACCAGCAGGCCGATCAGCACGAGCACGTTGTCGCGGTGCCACAGGCCCGGCCGGAACCGCCAGATCCAGGCCAGCAGGATGCCGACGACGAGGACCGCGAGCAGCAGCCAGCCTGCGAAGCTGGCGACGTCGGGGGCGGTCTCCCGCAGCCCGAGGGCGTCGATCTTCTCGATGTCCGTGGCGCTCAACGGGGTGCCGTTGCGGACGATGACCTCGCCCTGGCGGATCGTTTCCCGGACCGGCACGACGGCCTCGGCGGCCTTGTCCTTGGCGGTGTCCCAGAGCGGCTGGCTGAACGAGGAGTTGGGCACGATCAGCGGGGAGATGAGCTCCGCGGCCAGCATCCGCTCGGCCTCGTCGAGCCCGCCCGCCATCAGGCCGGCAAGGCGGCCGCGCGTGTCGGCGACCGCCGAGTCGCGCAGCTCGGTCCGCAGCGTGGCATCCAGGATCCGCGCGGATTCGGTCCGGACGGCCGCCCAGCGCGCAGCGTCCAGGCCGGCCAGGGTCGCGTTGGCGGTCTCGCTCAGGTCCGGGACCGCCGTCTGGAGCAGGGTCTTGCGGCCGGCCGGGGTGAGCTCGGCGGAGAAGGTGGTGTCGACCCGGGAGACGCGGTCCTCCAACGCCAGCTGCTGAGCGGCCGCGATGGCGATCGCGTTCTCGCTGGTGAACGTGTACTGCGGCGGGACGGCAGCCTTGGCCGCGGCGCGGGCGGCGTCGGTCTGGACCTGGCTCTCGTAGTCGAGCGCGCGCGGCGCGACGATGTCGCGGGTGGCCAGCTGGCCCTCGGCCACGTCGAGGGGTGGCTCGGGCAGGATGTCGATGCCGAGGATCGCGGTCAGGGCCAGGATGAGGATGCCCGCCGCGATCGCGAGACGGGGGACGTCCCGCCGCGTGAAGCGGTTGGCGACAGGGGCGCGCTGGGTCAGCATGGCCGGGTCATCGAGACGGGCTCAGTGGGTCCCGGTGTCGTGGGCCGCGAGGTCGGCGGCCGCGAGGGACTGGACGACCAGCTCGCTCACGCGCTTGCCGTCGGCCCGGCCGCGGGTCTTCGGGGACAGCCAGCCCATGACCTTGCCCATGTCGCGAGCGGAGGTCGCGCCGGTCGCCTCGATCCCCTCGCGCACGAGCGCGGTCAGCTCGTCGTCGGACAGGGCGGCCGGCAGGTACTCGCCGATGATCGCGAGCTCGGCCTCTTCCTTGGCGACGAGGTCGTCGCGACCGCCCGCCCGGAAGGCATCGACCGACTCACGGCGCGTCTTGGCCTCCCGGCTGAGGACGGCCAGGTATTCGTCGTCGGTCAGGGGCCGGCCCTGCTTCTTCTCGACGTTGTAGGCGGCACTCACCACCATGCGGAGGACATCGCGACGCAGTCCGTCACCGCCGCGCATGGCGACGGCGATATCGGTCTGGATGCGATCTTGAAGGGACACCGGTCTGGCACCTCGGGCGGGCGGTCACCGCTGACGCGGCGAGCCACCGATAGGCCCGCGGGGAACAGGCGCTGGTCGTCGGGCGGGGGCCCGGCTCAGCCGACCTGCGTTCGGGCGTTCTTCTTGCGCTTCGCTTCCTTGCGCTTTCGCTTCACAGAGGGCTTCTCGTAATGCTCGCGTCGGCGAGCCTCGGCGAGGATGCCGCTCTGCTGGATCTTCTTGTTGAAGCGACGCAGGGCGCTTTCGAACGTCTCGTTCTCACCCACTCGGACTTCTGCCAATCCCGGTTCACCTCCCCAGGCCTGGACTCTCATGTCGAGCGTCGGGCGCGCGGCCAGCCGGCCCGTGACGCTGCCCGGACGGCAAACCCGTCCGAGGCTGGCGGAGTGTAGCCGAGGGTCCCGAAGCGGTCAAACGTTCGGTGGCTGCTGGCCGAGCACGAAGATCCAGTACGCATCGACGGCGGCGATGACCGCCCAGAAGCCGATGATCAGCGATGGGCGACGAAGCAGGCACTTGGACCAGTGCACGCCGAGCGTGATCGATCGCGCGTACAGCCCGATCGCGATGATCGCGACGACGAGCACGAAGATCGCCGGACCCACGACCCAGGCGATGAGCCCGGTCGTGCCCAGGCGGCAGAAGGTGAACGCGAGCCGCTCGTACTTCTCGGGCCGGCTGAGCGGCGGTCGGACGGACGAGCCGGGACCCGACGATGCCGGCGGACAGCGGATCGCCGTGGATGCTCGTCATCGCGCGGTCCTCGCGACGCGTGATCGGCGCGACGGCGGCGTCGAGGGAGACGAGCTGTGCGGCCGGGACCATGCCGGCGGACGTTCGCCGGCGCAGCTCCCCGAACACCTGTCTCGCACAGAACGGGATGCGGACCGGGTTGACCTCGCCATCGGTCGACCCGACGTGGACGCAGCACTGCTGGAGTCGCTCCACGTTCAGGGTCCACGGGTCCATGAACGTCTTGATCGACACGCGCTTGACGCGCAGGGCGATCTCATCGAGAGGGGCGCTGCCCCGGTTCGTCAGCCAGCGCCCGAGGCCCTTGATGAAGCCGCTCACCCCGAGATCGCAGACCTCGCAGATGTCGAGCACGTAGTCGATGACCTCGCGCCGGCTGACCATCGCCGTTTCGGAGAGGAGCCCGGTCAGCGATTCCCACAGCGCATCGTCCGGGGCGAGGCGGTTCCCGAAGGTGGCCATCCGCTCCTTGAGCCGGTCTCGACCGATGAGCCCGACGATCGAGCGATGAGCTCCGTCGTCACCCTTGATGAAGTAGGTCAATGACGAGCAGTCCGGGTGGCTGCAGGGAAGGGCGATGAAGTCGTCCGGCCCGACCCGGCCATCCGTCTGCTCGCCGAGACGGCGGATCGTTCCGGTCGTCGTCGCGCGCACCATCGGATCGATGGGATTGGCGCGGCCGGCGGTGAACATCGGCTGGATGGCAACGCCTGCGACGTAGTCGGTGGCGAAGGCGTACTCGACGACGGCACCCACCTCGTCATCGTTGACACCCTTGGCCACGGCCATGGCCAGGGTCGTGAAGATGCGCTCCCCGGTGAGCCGCCGGATCACCTCCGCCTTCATCTCGCGCAGGTCTTCACCCCGATGGAAGAGGTGGGTCTCCTTGCGGAACCCATCGAACTGGAGGTAGACCTCGACCCGGTCGCGAAGGCGCGCCAGCTCGGCCAGGAACCGGTCGTCGCGAGCGATCCGGATCCCGTTCGTGTTCAGGACGACACGGGTCACCTTGCGTTCGGCCGCCGCGGCGATGATCTCGACGATCTCCGGGTGGACCGTCGGCTCGCCGCCCGACAGCATCAGCGCGTCGACCTTGCCACCCTCGCGCTCGATCGCCGTATCGAGCGAGCGCAGGATGTGCGGCAGCCGTGCATGCCGATTGAGCCCTGGCCCGCTGTCCGCGAAGCAGGTCGGGCAGTGCAGGTTGCAGTTCTGGGTGACGTCGAGCAGCAGGATGCAGCTGTGCTGCGTCTGGAGGTCGCCGAGACCGTCCAGGTAGCCCATCGGGATCGGCCTGACGTTGTCGGGGATGTCGGGCGTGATCTCGCGGGTCGGGATCCGCCAGCTCTGCAGGCCCTCCCACAGGTCGCGGTCCTCTTCATACAGGCTCACGACCTCGCCGTGGCCGCGCTGGCAGTGGCGGCGCAGGTAGACGGCGCCGTCCATCGCGACGAGGTTGCCCTGGAGGATGTCCGTCTCGTAGTCGATCTCGCGGTCGGGATCGTCGCTGAAGCACTGGCCGCAGACGGTCAGCACCATCCGAAGCGGCAGGTATGGCCGCAGCGCGAGTGTCATCGGACGGTCACGAACGGCAGGCATGTGCCGGCCACCCCAAGGAGCAGGACGACCGGGACCGCCAGGAACAATGCCATGGCCCGTGAGCTGCGCTCGGGATCGGGATGAGCCAGATGGATGGCCAGGAGCGAGAGTCCAAGGCCGATCAGGAGGGAGATCGTCAGGATGGTCTGGAGGCCGGGGCCGTACGTGCTCGATCTGAGCAGGTACGGGATCGCGAAGAGGCCCCAGACGATCGCGTAGGCGGCGAGAACGTACATCCGCGCGCGCGATCGGATCGGTCTGATCGCGGCGTTCTCGGCGACCCGTGCGTCCGCGAACCCGAGCGCGGCGACGAACTCCTCGTGCGTGTAGCCGGTCGCAAGGGCCGTCCGCTCGAGCGCGGCGTCCGTGAATGACCCTCGCTGCCTCGCGACCCAGTCGGTGAGGAAGCTCAGCCGGATACGGTCGTCCCACGTGCCAAGAGGGGGTCGTGGCGGCGGGGTCTTCCGCGTCGGATCTGACTCGGTCATGAGGCTCCCTCCATGCGGATGGTCGAGGGCGACGGCGGGGGCGGGATGCGATACGCGTCACGCCGCACTTGCCGGACGAAATGAAGGACGAGCAGGCCGGCCATCGGGATGAGGACCCATTGGGGCCCGGTCAACCCGAGCGCCTGCGGCTCATTGCCCCGCACGAACTCGACGAGGAAGCGGAAGATCCCGGCCGCCAGCAGGTAGAGCTTGACCGCGTCGCCAGGCACGGGGACCCTCTCGCGGTACCTGAGGATGACGACGATCGCGATGAGGTTGAAGGCGATCTCGTACAGCATCGAGGGATGCATCGGGAGGTCGCAGCCGGGGCAGGAGGCAAAGGCGGCGGCGGCATCGGGACTGACCGCGATCCCCCACGGCAGGGTCGTCGGGGTCCCGAGCGGCAGCTCCGAGAAGAAGCATCCGATCCTGCCGACGACGGTCGCGATCGGGATCGCCAGGAGATAGCAGTCGCCGGTCGACCGCGTGTAGCCGAACGCCCGTTTGGTCAGCGCGATGGCGATCCAGCCGCCGGCGATGGCCCCCAGGATGCTCTTGCCGCTGTGCTCGATGACTTCCGTGAACGGACGGACGTCGAGCCCGTCGTAGGCCTCGACGTGCTCCCACGACGTGATGAGACGAGCGCCGATCGCCCCGCCCAGGACGGCTGCCAGCGAGATCCAGACGATCGGTCCGCCGAGCATGCCGCGGACGGACAGCTCGCGGTAGTAGATGGCGAGTCCGAGCGCCAGCGCCACGACCGTGAACGCGTCGTGGGTGAGCACCGTGAGAGGTCCCCACGCGAACAGGATCGGGTGCATCGACACCACCCTGCTGCCGCGACGTCGGAGGCGACGATCCGTCCTCCGATCGTTCGACGTTTCCCCGGTGGCATGGTACGCACGCGGGCAACGCTGCCGTCTCGCCGTTCGCCTGGCGTGACACGAGGCGCGCTGACCTGGCGCGGGAGTCCGCGGCTTACCGCGCGGCGACCGGCTCCCCCCAGCGGATCCGGTGGTCGTACATCCAGGCGAGCGAGCGGTCCGTGATCAGGTAGCGGAACGCCACCCGCATGAACGCGTCGCGGAAGAGGCTCCCGAGGCGGCCCGGGGTCTTCGAGCTGCTGCTCCGCGCGCCGTACGCGACGATGCGCTCGACCCGGTCGCGGCGGGCGGCCTCGAACGCCGTGAACCCCGCATCGATCGATGGCGCGTCCCGCAACGCCATCGCGAGGAGGACGCCGTCCTCCATCGCCATCGAGGCGCCCTGGCCCGAGCTCGGTGCCGGGGCATGCGCGGCGTCGCCGATGACGATCATCCGGTCCCGGTGCCAGACCGGCACGTGACCGAGGTCGAACGTGTTGTCGCCCGCGAGCTCGAGCCGGCCGGCGCGGATGAGCGCGGCCGCCGGTCCGGCGTCGCCGTCGAACAGACTCGCCAGCCACGTCTGCCACGTCTCGAGGGACGTCGATGCGCGCTCTGACCGGCTGATCTCGTCGCGCGGGGCGTTGACGAACCACACGATGTCCCCGTTCGGCGCCTGGTGCGCCCCGAAGAACGCCGTGCGCCCGAACGTGAACTGCCACGACTCCGGCTGGATCGTCACGTCGGGCACATCCCCGGCCGAGGTGACCCCACCGAAGTTGGTCAGTCCCACGTACCGGCCGTCCGGCGCCGCCGGGTCGATGATCCGACGGACCACGGAATGGACGCCGTCCGCCCCGACGAGGAGATCCGCCACCTCGGTCGTGCCGTCCGCGAAGCGCGCCACGACCGTGTCGCCCTGACGCTCCGCGCCGACGAGCTGCCGGCCGTGATCGATCCGGATCCCGCGCCGGCGCGCCTCGTCGGCCAGTCCCACGGCAAACCGCGAGCGCTTCATGGTCAGGGCCGGCGTGCCGTCCGCGAGGGGCGTCCCGAGCGGCAGGTCGCCGAGCACGGCCCCGGCGCTGTTCCGCATCACGTTCCGGCGGGTCGGGAAGCCCTCGGCGGTCGCGACGGCCAGGGCATCGATCGCGGCCAGGGCGTCGAGCCCGTTCGGGGAGACCGTGAAGTACGAGCCCACGGCGCCGTCATCGCGCGGGTGCGCCTCGACGATCAGCACCTCGAACCCGGCCTTCTGGAGGGCCATGGCGGTGACCGGCCCGGCCACCCCGGCACCGACGACGAGTGCACGCATCGTGCTATCCTTTCTGTACCACTTCCGTATATTTCAGTTATCGGAAGATTCTGTATCCGAAGGATAGACGGGATGCCGACGAGTCGTCAAGCGCTGATCGGGGAGCTCGGACGCGCGCTGCAGGCGTATCAGCGCAGCACCCAGGCATTCGACGACGAGGTCGGTCGGGTGCTCGATCTCAACCCCGTGGACCTGCGCTGCCTCGACTGGCTCACCGAAGGCCCGCTGTCGGCCTCGCGCCTGGCCGAGGCGACCGGCCTGTCCGCGGCCGCGACGACGGCGATGATCGACCGCCTCGAGAAGAAGGGCTTCGTCCGGCGCCGCAAGCACGAGACGGACCGCCGGCAGGTGCTCGTCGAGATGACCGATGCCGGTCAGGCACGGACGTGGGCCCTGTACGGCCCGCTGGTCGAGGCAGGCATGCCGCTCCTCGCCCGGTTCGACACGGCTGAGCTCGCGGCGATGCGCGACCACCTCATCGCGATCCGCGGGATCACCGACGCGGCGCGCGAGCGCCTCCGCTCGCAGGACCGCGCGACGGACTGACGGACGGGGGACCGACGGGCCCGTCTACGATAGGTCGCGTTCGCACGGGAGCACGACCTGGACACGCTGCTCGACCTGCTCGACGAAGCCGTGGCGGCCTACGGCGACCGGACGGCCCTGAGCCTCCGACTCGATGACGGCTCGACGACGACCTGGAGCTATCGCGAGCTGGATCGCCGCGCGCGGATCGTCGCCTGGCGACTGCGCGCTCTCGGTCTGAGCCCGGGCGACCGCCTGCTGACCTGGTCGCCGTCCACGCCGGAGCTGCCGGCCACGTACTTCGGGGCGATGCGGGCGGGCCTGATCCTGGTGCCCCTGGACCTGCGCATGTCGCCCGACGCGATCGAGGGCGTCGTCGAGGCGTCCGGCGCCCGCCACCTGATCCTCGGCACCGGTCGCGACGCACCGGACCCGCGCGAGGCCCGGCTCGAGCGCTTCCCGACGACGACGGTCGACGCCATCGCGGCGGAGTCCGACGCGACCTTCCCGCCGGACTGGCAGGCCCGGCAGGCGGGCTGGGCGGCTCCGCAGCCGAGCGACGTCTTCGAGCTCGTGTACACCTCGGGCACGACCGGCCGGCCCAAGGGCGTGATGCTCGCCCACGACAACGTGGTCGCCGCGATCGAGTCGTTCCACCGGATCATCCCGCCGATGACCCACCGGATCGTCTCGCTCCTGCCGCTGTCGCATCTCCTCGAGCAATCGGTCGGCCTGTACTACGCGCTGTCGGTCGGCGCGGACATCCTGTACGTGCGCAGCCGCAACCCGCGGGTCATCTTCGACGCCCTGCGCGACCACCGGGTGACCTCGATGGTGGTCGTCCCGCAGGTCCTCGACCTGTTCTGGAGCGCCATCGAGCGCGAGGTGGCCAAGCGCGGGCGCGAGACCGCGTTCGAGCGCCTGCGCGGGTTCGCCCGGCATCTCCCGATGGGCCTGCGACCGCGCCTGTTCGGGAGCGTCCACAAGCAGCTCGGCGGGCAGTTCCGGCTGTTCCTGTCGGCCGGTGCGTTCCTGCCGCCGGCTCTCCAGCAGGCCTGGGAGGACCTCGGCGTGACGGTCATCCAGGGCTACGGCGCGACCGAGACCGGGACCGGCAGCAGCACCCGGCTGGACGACCACGGCCTCGGCACGGTGGGGCGGCCGCCGGCCGGCGTCGAGATGCGCATCGCCGACGACGGCGAGATCCAGTTCAAGGGGCCGACGGTCTTCCGCGGCTACTGGAACGACCCGACCGCGACGTCGGCCGCGTTCACCGCCGACGGCTGGTACAAGACCGGCGACATCGGCCACCTCGACGACGCGGGCCGGCTGATCCTGTCCGGCCGGATCAAGGACATCATCGTCCTGCCCAACGGCTTCAACGTCTATCCCGAGGACATCGAGAACGCGCTGCGCATCGCCGGGATCCGCGACTCGGTGGTGCTCGAGACGCAGCCCGGGCGGATCGAGGCGGTCGTCCTCGGCTCGGCCGCGGGGTCCGCGTTGCCCGGGTGCGGCGGCCGACGCGCCCGATCCGGCGGCGGTCCGGGAACGGATCGACGCGGCCGTGAAGGCCGCCAACGCGACGCTCGGACCGAACCAGCGGATCGCCGGCTGGCGCCTCTGGCCGGACGAGGACTTCCCGCGGACGCACACGCTCAAGATCAAGCGCGGGCAGGTCCGCGCGTGGCTGGCCGTCGACTCGCCGCTGCCGGTGGCCTGACCCGGACCGTCAGTTCGCGACGGGGAAGCCCGTGCCGAGCGTCTCCAGCGCGGTCTGGATGCCGGCCGCCGAGGGATCCTGCGCCGCGCCGGGCAGCCAGTCGTAGTAGATGACCGTCGACCCGTCCTGGCGGATCGTCGTGACCGTGCCCTGCGGCCGCTGGACGCGACCGGGACCGGACGCCAGCCAGGCCTGCTGCTCCTTCGCGGCGGCCGCGGCGCGGTCCGGATCGGGGAACTCGTAGACGACGATGAAGCCCTTGGTCGGGTCCTTCGGGAGGATGACCTGGTAGACGGCGCGCGGCGCGGCGGCCAGCAGGGGCGCCTCGGACGGCCGGACCGGGGACTGGCTGTCGGTCAGGACGAGCTGCTCGTCGCCGAGCACCCGGACGAGGTCGCCGCGGGTCAGGTTGACCGCCGCCGTGACCGTCATGCCGGGTCCGATCGACGGCGCGGGGAAGGTCTGGCCGGGCACGTCGGTGGTCGCACACGCGGCGATCGACAGAGCGAGGGTCACGCCCGCGATGACCCGTGTCCCTGCGCGTCGCAGCCCGCGCGCCCGGGCTCGGGCGGTCATCCGGGCGGCCAGTCGAAGGCGCGCCCGCCCATCAGGTGGACGTGGAGGTGGTCCACGGTCTGGCCGCCCCAGCGACCGACGTTCGAGACCAGCCGGTAGCCGCCGTCGGCGATGCCCTCCGACCGCGCGATCTCGGCGGCGACGGCGAACAGGCGGCCGAGGAGCGGCGCATCCGCCTCGGTCAGGTCGGCCGCCGACGCGATGTGCCGTCGCGGGATCAGCAGGATGTGCGTCGGCGCGCGCGGCGCGATGTCGCGGAACGCGACGACGAGGTCGTCCTCGTGCACCCGATCGGACGGGATCGTCCCGGCGGCGATCCGGCAGAAGAGGCAGCTCTCGACGAACGAGTCGTCCGCCTGCGCTGCGTCGCTCACCACAGCACCGGCTTGGAGCTCATCAGGAAGCCGATCGTGCCGACCAGCCCGGCCATCAGGTACGAGACGTAGCGCTGGCGCTTCGCTCGCTCGAGCCACGTCTTGTCGTCGGGGGCGGCGCGGACGCCGACGAGCCGGCGCAGGTTCGGGCGCTGGATGAAGAACGCGATGCCGAGGTTCACGAAGTAGATCGAGAGGGCCAGCAGCAGCCACGGCTGCTCGAGCATCGACGAGCCGAGGGATGCGATCAACCCGATCCCCGTCAGCGCGAGCCCGACCCCGATGGCGAGGGTGCCGTGCGTCTGCGCCCAGAGCAGGCTCTGGACGACGCCGTTCTCCGACTCGACGGTGGCCCGACGGGTGCGCAGCGCGAACGGCAGCAGGATCGAGGGCAGCACGAGGCTGATCGCCAGGATGACGTGCGCGACGAGCAGGAACGGGAAGTACGCGGGCATCGTCGCGATT
Source organism: uncultured Chloroflexia bacterium (assembly GCA_963720495.1). Classification (GTDB taxonomy): domain Bacteria; phylum Chloroflexota; class Limnocylindria; order Limnocylindrales; family CSP1-4; genus SPCO01. The sequence goes on along the minus strand of CAVRFU010000006.1, from coordinate 245,981 downwards.
GTAGGGCCGGGGCAGGCTACGACCCCCCGGACGGCAACGGCTCGAAGGAAAGCACCGTGACGATCTTCGTAGACGAGCAGGGCGTGTCACCGTCGCCGTCCGTCAGGGTCGCGTCGACCGTCACCCGTTGGCCCTCGCGAAGGACGACAGCACCGGATCCGTCCATGACCACGCCGTCTGTGTTGTTGCCCGGAAGTCGTCGCGCCAGGTAGCCCGGCGGCCAGGCACTGACCGGGTAGGCCTCTCCCGAATCGAACCTGATGCCCATGCACCAGAGATGCCCGTACATGACGCCCGCGCCATCGAGCCGTCTCGGTCCCTGGGCGAAGGCAAGGAGCGCCGCGCCGGACAGGATCGCGACGGCAAGCACGGCCACCCAGTGACGCCTCGCGACATGGCGGGTCCTCATCGACCCATTCTCACCCCGATCGACCTGACCAGATTTCAATGACGCGGGGCACTCAGCCCCCGCGCACCGCCTCGAGCGCGACCCAGTCGCCCTCCGCCGACCGGCCGACCACCGCGAGCCCGGCCGCCTCGAACGCGTCGCGGACCTCCGCCTCGCGGTCGACGAAGATCCCCGACGCGAGCAGCGTGCCGCCGGGTCGCAGCTCGTCCCGGAGCGCGCCGGCCAGCGGCACGAGGACGCCGGCGATCAGGTTGGCGAGCACGACGTCGAAGTCACCCTCGCCCGTCGGCAGGCTGCCCTCGCGGGCGCGGATCCGCCGGGCCAGGGCATTCCGCCGGGCATTCGCGGCCGTCGCCTCGATGGCGATCGGGTCCGTGTCGACGCCGAGCGCCGACGCCGCCCCGAGCTTGCAGGCGGCGATCGCCAGGATCCCGGACCCGCAGCCGACGTCGAGCACGCGCGCCCCGGTCACCACGCCACGGTCGGCGAGATCCTCCACCGCGGCCAGGCACAGCCGCGTCGTCGGGTGGAGGCCCGGTCCCGAACGCCATCCCCGGGTCGAGGGCCAGCACGACGTCGTCGGGCCGGCGCCGATGGCGGCGCCACGTCGGCCGGATGACCAGGCGCCGGCCGATGCGCATGACCGGGAAGTACGCCTTCCAGGCATCGGCCCAGTCGGCCTCCTGGACGATCCGCGTCGTGAGCTCGCCGATCGGCCGCAGCCCGAATGCCTGGAGATGACCGAGGGCGGCCGCGACCTCGGTGACGGCGCGGTCGGCCGCGGCGCGGTCGCGCGCCGGCAGGTAGGCCCGGACGGTCACCGGCCGGGTCGGGTCGATCCGCGCGCCAAGGCCCTCATCGGTGAGCTCGAACGCCGGCTCGACGGACGTCCCGCCCGGAGCCACCCGGCCGAGGATCTCGCTGACGGCCTCGACCGCCTCGACGTCCACCTCGACCGACAGCTCCAGCCAGGCGCCGGGGCCGCCCTCGCCCGACGGTGCGGCGTCGGTCGGGCTCACCCCAGCCCGAGCTTCTCGAGCAGTCCGCCGCCGCCGTGGCCGACCGAGTCGCCCGCCTCCTCGGCGTACGCGGCGAGCAGCTCGCGGGCCTTCTTCGACAGCTTGGTCGGCACCACGACGTCGACCATCACGTGGAGATCGCCCCGCTGGCCGGACCGCCGCAGGTGCGGCACGCCCTTGCCCCGCAGCTTGATCTCGGTGTTCGGCTGGGTGCCGGCCTTGATCTCGACCTCCTCGTCGCCTTCGACCGTCGGGACCGTGATCCTGGTGCCGAGGGCGGCCTGGGCGATCGTGATCTCGGCGTCGTAGTAGAGCTCCGTCCCTTCACGGGTCAGGCTCGGGTGTGGCTGCACGTGGACCGCCACGTACAGGCTGCCCGGCGAGCCGCCACGCGGCCCGACCTCGCCCTCGTTCGACAGGCGGATCTGGTGACCCTCGTCGATGCCCGGCGGGATCGTCACCCGGAGCGTGCGCTTGCGCTCCGTCCGGCCGTCACCGTGGCACGTGTCGCACGGCGTCTCGACGATCTTGCCCTCGCCATGGCAGCGGGGGCAGGCGCTGACGTTGACCATCTGGCCGAGCATGGTCTGCCGCACGGAGCGGACCTCGCCGCGCCCGTTGCATTGCGGGCAGGTGATCGGCTCGGTGCCGGGCTTGGCGCCGTCGCCGCCGCACGTCTCGCACGGCTTGGAGGACGGTGAACTCGATCTCCTTCTCGGTCCCGTGGACCGCCTCCTCGAAGGTGATCCGCAGGTCGTAGCGAAGGTCCGCGCCGGGCTGTGGCCGGCCGCGCCGCGCGGATCCGGCGCCCGCTCCCCCGCCGAAGAAGGCGTCGAAGATGTCCGAGAAGCCACCGAACCCCTCGAACCCCGGCCCGCCCGCGCCGCCCGGCCCGCCGTCGACGCCGGCCCGGCCGAAGGTGTCGTAGCGCGACCGGCGTTCCGGGTCGGACAGGACCTGATACGCCTCGTTGATCTCCTTGAACCGCTCCTGGGCGGCCGGGTCCGTGTTGACGTCCGGGTGCCATTGCTGGGCGAGCTTGCGGAACGCGCGCTTGATCTCGGCGTCGGTCGCGGTCCGCTCGACGCCGAGGATCACGTAGAAGTCGCGCTCGGTGGTGGCCATGAGTCATGAAGGATACGGGAGGCGGCCACGCAGGGGGCCGGGCTACCATCGACGGATGGATGCTCCCCGCCTGTCGGTCGCGCTGACCGTCGACCACGACGCCATCTCCGACTCGATCCGGCTGGGCGATCCGCCGGTCAAGCTCAGCCACGGGGAGTTCGGTCACCGGGTCGGCATCAAGCGGCTCGTCGCGCTGCTCGAGCGGCGCGCGATGCCTGCCACCTTCTTCGTCCCGGGTCACTCGTTGACGACATTCACCGACGATACCGACGTCATCCTGGCCGGCGGCCACGAGCTGGCTTGTCACGGCTGGATGCACGAGGATTTCGCGGAGCTGACGGCCGGAGAGCAACGCGACATCCTCGGCCGCTCGATCGAGGCGATCCGAGCCGTCGCGGGTGTCACGCCGGCCGGGTTCCGGGCGCCCTACTGGTCGTTCGGCGAGGAGACGCTCGGTCTGGTCGAGGCCGCCGGGTTCGTCTACGACAGCTCGCTCATGGCCGACGACTACTCCCTGTACCGGCCTCGCGTTGGTGATCGCCATTCGGCGACCGACGGGACGACCTGGGGCGCCGAGACGTCGCTCGTCGAAGCGCCCGTCTACTGGGCGATGGACGACTGGCCCCATTTCGAGGCCGGGGATCGTCGTCCGCGGCTGTCGTCCCCATCGGCGGTCCTGGAGATCTGGACCGAGGAGCTGCGCTACGCACATCAGCACGCGCCCGGAGGACTCCTCATCGTGACGGTCCACCCGGAATGCATCGGTCGCGGCCACCGGATGGCCATGCTCGAGCGTTTCCTTGATGCCGCGTCGGCGCTCGACGGCGTCGCCTTCGAGCGGCTCGACACGGTCGTCGATCGCTGGGCCGCCAGCACGTGAGCCCTGTCAGAACCGATCCTCCTATCCGCGATGACGTGCCCCGACCGTCGCTGATCTCCGCCGCCAGGGTCTTCGTCGCGACGGGACGCTGACCGCTCCCGAGCGTTTCGGCGGGCCCCGACGGCATCACGCCGTCGCGGAACGGCATCATTGCCGGATGGAGGTCCTCGTCGCGGTCCTGGCCATCCTCGTCGCGATCGCGATCCTGTACGAGCTCGCACGCCGGCTGGGTGTCCCGTTCCCGACCCTGATGGTGCTCGGCGGCCTCGGCCTCGCATTCGTGCCGGGCCTGCCGACGATCGCGCTCGAGCCGGAGCTGGTGCTGCTGGTCTTCCTGCCGCCGTTGCTCTTCAGCGCCGCTGTCGCGACGCCGAGACGCGACCTGCGCGCGAACCTCGTGCCGATCGCGCGTCTCTCGATCGGCCTCGTGGTCTTCACGATGGTGTGCGTCGCCGTCGTCGCGCATGCGATCGTGCCGGACCTCGGCTGGGGCGGTGCGTTCGCGCTCGGCGCGATCGTCGCGCCGACCGACGCGCTCGCCGCCACGAGCGTCTTCCGGCGACTCGGGGCTCCGCGCGTCGTCGTGACCCTCATCGAGGGCGAGTCCCTCTTCAACGATGCGTCGGCCCTCGTCGCGTACCGGGCAGCGGTGCTCGCGGTCGTGACCGGCAGCTTCGTCCTCTCGGATGCCCTGGTCGGGTTCTTCGTCGCGGCCGTCGGCGGCATCGCGCTCGGGATCATCGTCGGCCGGGGGGCGGTGTGGCTGCTCGCGCGTCTGGACGACCCGCCGGTCGAGGTCGCGATCTCCCTCGTCATCCCGTTCGCCGCCTTCCTGCCGGCCGACGCGTGGGGGCTGTCGGGCGTCCTGGCGGCGGTCACCGCCGGCCTGGTGGTCGGTGGCCGGCTGGGGACGATCCTCACGCCGAGCAGCCGGGTCCTGTGGCTGAGCACCTGGAAGATGATCGGCTTCATCCTCAACGGCTTCGTCTTCGTGCTCATCGGCCTCGAGCTCCCGGACATCCTCGCGGGCCTCGCGGGCCGGACGCCGGGCACGCTCCTGGGGGTCGTGATCCTGATCGCCGCGGTCGTGGTCGGCACGCGGCTGCTGTGGGTCTTCGCCGCGAGCCTCCTCCCGAACTCGCCGCGCCGCGTGATCGCGCGGCGGGACCCCCGGCTGGCCACCCGGCTGACCTTCGTGGTGAGCTGGGCCGGTCTGCGCGGCGCCGTGTCCCTGGCCGCGGCCCTGGCGCTGCCCACGGACTTCCCGGAACGCGACCTGATCCTCCTGGTCACGTTCGCCGTGATCCTGGTCACGCTGGTCGGGCAGGGCCTGACCCTGCCGGCGGTCCTGCGCTGGGCCGCCTGGGATGGCACGGAGCCGGACGGTGACGAGTCGACCGTGGCCCGGGCCGCCGCGTATCAGGCCGGGATGGACGAGATCGAACGCGCGCGTCCGCTCTGGCCGACCCACCAGCCGCTGTTCGACCGGCTGGAATCGGGCCTCGAGGACCGGACGCGGCATCTCGCCACCGGAGACCCCGACGAGACGGCGGAGCGCCGCCAGGAGCGGATCGAGCACGAGGAGATCCAGCGCGGCGTCATCGGCGCCCAGCGCACGGCCGTCATCGAGCTGCGCGACGAGGGCGAGATCAACGACGACACCCTCCGCGAGATCGAGCGCGAGCTGGACCTCGAGGAGCTGCGGATGGAGGCCTGAGGCATGGCGGGCGAGGATTCGACCCGGCGCGGAGCCCGGATCGGCGACCCGCGTGTCAGGCGACGAGCTCGCGCTCCGTCTCGGGATCGACCGCCACCGGGTGGACCAGCTGGCCGCCAGCGCGGCGATCGTTCGGGGCGCCGATGGCTCGTTCGACGCGGGCGACGTCCATCGGGTCCGGCTGCTCCTCGCGTTCGAGGCCGCGGGCGTCCCGCTCGAAGCGCTCCTCGACGCGAGCCGGGTGGGCGCGATCAGCCTCCGCTACTACGACCAGCTCCATCCGGCGCCCGGACCGCTGTCCGGCAGGACCTACGCGGAGTTCATGCGCTCGGCCATGCCGGCGTCCATCCATCTGCCGCAGCTGTTCGCAGCGCTCGGCCTCGCCGAACCGGACACCGACGGCCACCTGACCCAGGAAGACGAGGCGTTCCTGACCGACATGCTTGGCGTGGTCGTCGAGACCGGCCACCCGGATCTCGCCCTTCGGGCGCTCCGGGTGTTCGGCGACGGCGCACGTCGGTCGGCGGATGGGGCGATGGCCGCCTACGGCGAGGCCGTCGACCGGGCGGACATCGACCTACGCGGGCTCCCCGTCGACGAGCTGTACGAGCGCCTCCTCCGGCCGTGGGCGAGGTTCGCCCGGCAGTCCGGGAGGATCGCCGGGTGGCTGGCTACGCGTCACCTGAGCCGGGCGATCGACGAGTATTCCGTGACCGAGACGGAGCGGATCCTGGAGGACGCCGGGTACGTGCCCGCTCGGCTGGAGGTGCCGCCCGCGGTCGCGTTCGTCGATCTGACCGGCTTCACACGGCTGACGGAGGAACGCGGCGACGAGGTCGCCGCCGCGGTCGCGATGCGCCTCGGCGAGCTGACCGTCACCACCGTGGTGCCGCACCGCGGGCGGGTCGTCAAGCTGCTTGGCGACGGCGTCCTCGTCCGGTTCGAGGATGCGACGAGCGCCGCCAGCGCCACCCTCGACCTGCTCCACGCGCTGCCGGCGGCCGGCCTGCCGACCGGTCACGCCGGCATCGCGAGTGGACCGCTCATCGCCCGCGACGGCGACGTCTTCGGCCGGACTGTGAACCTGGCCGCCCGCGTCGCGGATGCGACCCCGGACGGCCATCTGTTCGTCCCGGAGACGGTCGCCGCCGTCCTCGAGCCGGACCGGTTCGAGCTCCGCGGGATGGCCGAGGTCACGCTCCAGGGCATCGGTCGCCTGGCACTCGTCGACGTCCGGCGGGTCGCCGACTGACCGCTCGACGTCGCCTCAGGGCTCGATGACGCGGAACACCGAGTAGTGACCGACCTATGCGGCGGCCACGACGATCGCCCGTCGCAGGACCGCGTCGAACATGCCCGGCGTGAGCCGGCCGGTGAAGGTGTTCTGCTGGCTCGGGTGGTAGCTGCCCAGGAGGGTGTACGGCCCGACAGGGACCTCGGCTCCATGGCCGAACCGGGGCCGTGGCCGGGCCTCGTGACCCATCGTCCCGAAGGCTCGCAGCGCCGCGTCCCAGCCGAACGCCCCGAGCGCCACGACGACCCGCACCTCCGTCAGGAGGCCGAGCTCGCGGACGAGGAAGGGCGCGCACGTGTCGCGCTCCGTCGGGGTCGGCTTGTTGGCCGGTGGCGCGCAGCGGACCGCGGCCGCGATGTACGCGTCGGTCAGGGTCAGGCCGTCATCGGCGCGGCGCGAGGCCGGCCGGTCGGCGAGGCCGACCTCGTGGAGCGCGGCCCACAGGAAGTCGCCCGAGGCGTCGCCGGTGAAGACCCGCCCCGTCCGGTTCCCGCCATGGGCGGCCGGCGCGAGCCCGAGCAGGAGGATCCGGGCGTCGGGATCGCCGAAGCCCGGCAGGGGCCTGCCCCAGTAGGTCTCGTCGCGGAACCGGGCGACCTTCTCGCGTGCGACCCGCTCGCGCCACGCGACGAGCCGCGGGCAGCGGCGGCAGGCCACGATCTCCGCGGTCAGCGCGGCGAGGGCCGCTCGATCGGTCACGCCACCCTCCGACCCACCGGCCTACTTGAGCAGGAGCTTGTCGATCCGGCTCGACGTGATCGCCAGGCCGACGATGCCCATGATCGACAGGTACGCGACGTGGACCAGCAGGACCGGCGAGATCGCCCCGACCGTGAGGGAGCGGATCAGGTCCACGCCCTGGTACAGCGGCGTGATCCGGACGAACGCCTGGAGCAGGGGCGGGTACCCGTCGATCGGGTAGAACGTGCCCGAGAACAGGAACATCGGCAGGACGACGAGCTGGATGAGGTCGAAGTCCTGCCACGTCTTCATGAACGACGTCGCAGCCATGCCGACCGCCCCGAAGGCGAACCCGACCAGGAGTGCCGCCGGCACCGCGAGGATGACCCACGGCGACACGAACAGCCCGAACACGACCATGACGCCCATGAACCCGACCGCGTAGAGCCCGCCGCGGATCAGGGCCCAGCCGAGCTCGCCCAGGGCGATATCGCTGGGCGACAGCGGCGTCGACAGGATCGACGTGAAGGTCTTGTTGTAGTTGAGCTTGAAGAAGAAGTTGAACGTGCTCTCGTTGATCGCGCCGTTCATCGCCGCGCTCGCGAGGAGCGCCGGGGCGACGAACAGCTGGTAGCTGATCGGCTGGCCATCCGGGCCCGGGATCGTCCCGATGAGTGCGCCCAGGCCGAACCCGATCCCGAGCAGGTAGAAGAGCGGCTCGAAGAAGCCGGACAGCAGGACCATCCAGCCGTGCTTGTAGACGTACAGGTTGCGTTCGATCAGCCGCAGGGAGCGACGGCTGCCGAAGTCGAACGCGGGCAGGACCCGCAGCAGGGCGGTCAACTCCCCGCCACCAGGCGGCGCCGGATGTTGCGGATCATCAGCCAGCCACCGACGAGGGCCAGCGTCGTCAGGTACGTGACGTGGATGACGGCCGCGACTGGATCGTCGGCGATCGTGCCGAGCGACAGACCACGGGTCAGGGCCACGCCGTGGAACAAGGGCGTCAGCCAGGCCAGCGCCTGGAGGGCGGCGGGCAACGTGGTGATCGGGAAGAACGTGCCGGAGAACAGGAACAGCGGGGTGATCCCGAAGCGGAAGATCGCGGCGAACTTGCTCGGGGTCTTCTGCGTCGCCGAGAACGCTGCGATCGGGGTCGCGAAGGCCATCCCGGTCAGGACGGCGGCCGGGATGGCCAGCACGATCAGCGGCGACTCGGCGGCACCGAACGCGACGATGACGATCGTGAAGATCGTGCAGATCATCGTCAGGCGGGCGGCGAACCAGGCCATGTTGCCGAGGGCGATGTCCCGCGGCGTGATCGGCGTCGCGTACATCGCGTGGTAGGTCTTCATCCAGACCAGGCCGCCCATGATCGGGAACGTCGCCTCGAACGAGGCCGACTGCATCGCCGTCGCCGCGAGCAGCCCGGGTGCCAGGAAGACGAGGTACGGCACGCCGCCGAGGGCCGCGCTGTCAGAGACGTAGCCGCCGAGCCCGATGCCCATCGCGGTCAGGAACAGCACGGGCGACAGGAACCCGGTGAAGATCGACGCCCGGAACGTCCGCCGGTACTGGAGGAACCGGTGCTCGAAGACGCGACCGGCGGTCGACTTGGGATGCGCCAGCGAGGTCATCGGCCTAGTCGATCAGGGACCGGCCGGTCAGCCGCAGGAAGACGTCCTCCAGGGAGGATCGGCGGACCAGCACCGTCTCCGGTCGCAGACCGCGATCGTGGACGGCGACCGCCGCCGCCTCGCCATCATCCGCGTACAGCAACACCCGGTCGGGCAGATGCTCGATGCGTTCGGCGATCCCGTCGAGCTTGCCGTCGAGCGTCTCGGCCACGCCGGGCGCGAAGCGGAGCTCGGTCACCTCGCGCGTCGAGTACTGCTCGATCAGCGCGCGGGGGCTGCCTTCGGCGACGATCTTCGCCTTGTCCATCACGACGAGCCGGTCGCACAGCTGCTCGGCCTCGTCCATGTAGTGCGTGGTCAGGACCAGGGTCACGCCACGCTGCTTGAGCCGATACAGCCGGTCCCACAGCAGGTGGCGTGCCTGGGGGTCCAGGCCGGTCGTCGGCTCGTCGAGCAGCAGAACCGTCGGCTCGTTGATCAGCGAGCGAGCGATCGTCAGGCGGCGCTTCATCCCGCCCGACAGCGGCTCGACCTGGTCGTCCGCCCGCTCCGTCAGCTGCGCGAACTCGAGGAGCTCGTCGGCCCGTTTCGCGACCTCCGCCCGGGACAGGCCGAAGTAGCGGCCGTAGATCGACAGGTTCTCGCGGACCGTCAGCTCGAGGTCCAGCGTGTCCTGCTGGGGCACCACCCCGAGCCGCGCCCGGATCTGCGGACCGTGCGTCGCCGGGTCCAGGCCCATGACCTCGAGGACGCCGCCGCTCGTCGGCGAGACGCACCCGATCATCCGCATGGTCGAGGTCTTGCCGGCGCCGTTCGGCCCGAGGAACCCGAACGATTCGCCGGGCGCCACGTCGAAGTCGATGGCGTCGACCGCGACGAACTCGCCGAAGCGTTTGGTCAGGCCGCGGGCATGGATGAGCGAGGGCGTGGGCATCTCCGACATGAACCCGGAATCCTACCGTACCGGGCGGTGCGGACCGTACCGGGCGGCGCGGACTAGCGCGGCGGCACGGTCCCGACGTGCAGGGTCACGATCCCGCCCGACATCGGCTGCCAGCTGACGTTCTCGAGGCCGGCCTCGCGCATGATCTCGGCGATCCGGTCCGGGCCGGGATAGCCCTTGACGCTGCGGACGAGGTAGCCGTAGGCGCCGCCCTGGCCGGCCACCCGGCCGACGATCGGCACGATCTTGTCGAACCAGAACTGCAGGATCCGCGCGAGGCGGCTGCTCGGCCGGGCGATCTCGAGACAGACCACGCGGCCGCCCGGCCGGACCGACCGGGCGAGCTCGCTGAAGCCCTTCGTGTAGTCGGGCAGGTTGCGCATGCCGAAGGCGATCGTGGCCGCGTCGAACGAGCCGTCCTCCGTCGGCAGGGCGAGGGCGTCGCCGACCTCGAAGGTCAGGCCCGGCCGGTCGGCGAACCGCCGCTTCGCGACGCCGATCATCGCCGGCGAGATGTCGATGCCGAGGACGCTTCCGCCCGGCTGGGCGCGCGCGTGGAGGTCGGCCGCCACCTTGCCGGTCCCGGTCGCGACATCGAGGACCCGATCGCCCGGCTTCACGCCCGACAGCTTGACCGCGCGCTTCCGCCAGCGAGGTTCCTGGAACGCCGAGATGACCAGGTTCATCGGGTCGTAGACGCGGGCGATCTTGTCGAACATCGCCCGGACCTCGGCGGTCGAGGCGGCGTTGCCGCGATCGGTCGCGAGGCCGGATGGGGCGTCGTCGTCGGCTGGGGTCATGGGGTTGGCTCCTCGGCGGCGCTGGGATCCGGGTCGGGCGGGATGAGCCCGGCGACTGCCAGGCCGGAACGGATGGCCGCCGCGATGGGGCCGGGCTCGGTGATCGGCGAAGCATGCGCCATCCCGGGCAGGTGGACGCGTCGCGCGCCCGGGATGCGGCCGGCCAGGGCGTCGGCGATCGGCCGGTAGAAAGGCTCGCTCGCGTCGCCGGTGATGATCGTCACCGGCGCGCGTGATGCCGGTCCAGGCCGTCGGGGTCGAGCCCGCGCAGCCCGGCATCGACGTAGGCGCTGCCGCCCTCCGACGCGAGGAAGGCGCGCGCGCGGTCCGGGAGGCGATCCCAGCTGTCCCGGCCGGCCACGCCGCGCATGAACGCCTCTGCGGCGGCCGGACCGCCGCCGGTCTCGAACGCCCGCTCCGTGGCCGAGGCGACGCGTCGCGAAGGTCGCCTGCGTGCGTTCGTCGGCGAGCGGTCCGTAGGGCGGCTCGTAGGCGACCGCGGCAAGCGCGAGGTCCCGTCGTCGCGCTGCGAACTCCAGTGCGACGATCCCGCCGTAGCTGACCCCGACGAGGGCCGCCGGGTGCATGCCGACGGCTTCGAGGATCGCGACGAGGTCATCGACATGGGTCCGGATGCCGGTGGGCGTCGGGTTCGCGAGGCGGCTCATGCCGCTTCCACGGCGGTCGACGGCGTGCACCGTGAGGTCGCCTGGCGCCGCCAGGAGCCGCGCCAGGCCGGTCAGCTGGCCGGCGGTGGACAGCGTTCCGTGGAGCAGCAGGACATGGGTCCGGCCGGTGCCGACGGTGCGGTACGCGAGGCTGACGCCACCGGGTCGGTCGAGGCGGTGCTCGCCTGGTCCGTCCGCTTCGTGCTCGAGCTTGGCCCGATAGGCCGCGCGCCGGATCTTGCCGTTCGGCGTCAGCCACAGGTCGTCGACCCTGGTGAACGTCACGGGCACCTTGGACCGCGCGAGCCGTTCGACGCAGAACGCGGTCAGGGCGTCGTCACCCGGGTCCGGCACCTCGCGCCGGAGGACGATGTAGGCGACCGGGACGTGACCGAAGGACGGGTCGGGGCGAGCAACGACGGCCGCGCCGTCGATCGCGGGATGATCGCGCAGCACCGATTCGACTTCCGCCGGTGAGACGTTCTCGCCACCGCGGACGATGAGGTCGGTCCGCCGGTCCAGCACGGTCAGCCGGCCATCCGCGTCGAGACGGCCGAGGTCACCGGTCCTGAGCCAGCCGTCCTCGGTCCAGGCGGTGGCCGTCACGGCGGGCTCGTCGAGGTAGCCATCGAACGTGGCGGCGCTCCGGACCTGGATCTCGCCGACGGCTGCGTCGTCGGCCTGAGCGATGCGGATCTCGACCCCGGGGAGCGCACGTCCGGCACTCGCCGGATGGCGTGCCGCCTCGGCCGTCGGCAGCGCCGTCACCCCGGACCCGGCCTCGGACAGGCCGTATGTGGGGACGACCGGCCACCCGGCCTCGAGCGCCCGGTCGACGAGGGCCGGCGGGATGTGGCCGCCACCCAGGAGGACGGCGCGCAGGGTCGTGGGTGGTGGCGTCCCCGCGGTGCGATCCAGGACTCGCGCCAGGATCGTCGGCACGAGCGAGACGTGGCTGATCGCCTCCTGGGCGAGAGCGTCTCAGCGATGGCCGCCGGCGTCGGGCCGCGCGAGGACGACCAGCGGGACGCCGGTCAGCGCGGCCCGCCACACGACGCCGAGGCCGGCGACGTGACCGAGACCGAGGGCGAGAAGCCAGCCGGTGGCCGGTGGGAGCGCGGCGAGCCACGCCGCCGCGCTGGCGGCCATCGCGGCGGTCGACAGGACGACGCCTTTCGGCCGGTCGGTGGTCCCGGAGGTCAGGACGACGATCGCCGGATCGCGTGCGTCGGCTGGGTGTCGGTGGTCGTGCGTCCCTCGTCGCGTGTCTCGGGGGCGAGCACGGCGTCGAGCCCGAGCTCCGGCAGGCGGAGATCCGCAGGCGCTGTCTCGAGGCCAGGCGCGGCCACGATCAGCCTCGGCGAGACGACCTCGACCGCGACGGCGAGCTCACGCCGCGTCAAGCCCGTCGGCAGCGGCGCCGCCACGACCCCGAGCCGGGCGCACGCATGGAGGACCGCCACCGCGGCCGCGGAGGGCGGGGCCAGCAGAGCGACCCGGTCGCCCGGGCGGACGCCCGCGTCGAGGAGCACGCCCGCCGCGGCGTCGGCGCGTGCGTCGAGATCGCGCCAGCTCCACACGGATGGGTCCGTCGATGATCGCGGGCGCCGTCGTGGCGCCCGCCACCGCCGGCTCCGCCTCGCGCGCCGCGGCCAGTCGCGCGGAGTCGGCCAGCGACGGGAAGAGCGTCACGGGCGCAGTCACGGCATCCGCCCGATCGATTCGACGCGGAACCGCTCGAGCGCCCGCTCGTCCAGGACGATGCCGAGCCCGCCCGACCCGGGCAGCCACGGCGGGCGGATCCGGCCGTCCTCGATGACCAGCGAGCCGGCGAGGAGGTCGTGCTCGAGGAGCCCGGCCGTGGCCAGACCATGGTCGGGCGGGATGGGCCAGCGCGACGAGGCCACGTCGGGCAACGCGGCGGCCGCGGCCACCCCGGCCGCGATCCCGATCCCGGTCTCGAACAGCGTGCTGATGACGACCGCGACATCCCGTTCCGCGGCGAGCTCGGCGATGGCCGCCACGGCGCTCGGGCCGCCGACGCGCACCGGCTTGATCACGAGCGCGTCCACCGCGTCGGCCGCCAGCAGGCCGCGGACGTCGCGGACGGACGCGGCCGCCTCGTCGGCGGCGATCGGGACGCGGACGCTGCGGCGGAGCTCGGCCATGCCGTCGACGTCGTGCGGTGGCAGGGGCTGCTCGACGAACTCGATGTCGAACCGGGCGATCGCCTCCAGCCGCTCGATCGGCGGTCGCGAGGTCCCAGGCGCCGTTGACGTCGAGCCGCAGGCGGATCTCCGGCCCGACCGCGGCGCGGATGGCCCGGACCCGGTCGACCAGCACCTCCGTCTCACGCTCCGCTCCGGCCTTGGCCTTGAGCGTCAGGAACCCCGATTCGACCGACTGGAGCGCGGCCTCGGCCGCCGCCGCGCTCCCGAGCGACGGGATCGTCGCGTTGACGCCCACACCGTCGTCATCGGGCTCGGCGTCGCCCCCGGGCGACTCCAGGTCGAGCCGGGCGTTCTCGAGGGCAGCGTTGAGCGCCCGGCCGGGCGCCCCATGCGATCTCGAGGTCCGTCGAACGTCGGCAGACGCCCATCGGCTGAACCCTCGACGGCCTCGCGCACGAGCGCGGCGAGGATCGTCTCGGCCACCTCGCCGTCGGCCGGCTCCACCACCGCTTCCCCGAGCCCGACCCGGCCGTCGGCGTCGACCAGCCGCAGGATCCAGGCGTCGCGCTCGACCCACATCCCGGTCGCGGTCGGGAACGGCCGTCGGAACGGGATCCTCACCCGGTCGGCGACGAGACCGCGGATGACCGTCACAGCCGGATGCCGCCGACGGCCAGCCCGATCGCGAAGAGCAGCCCGAACACGAGCGCCAGCCGGGCGGTGCCCTTGAGGACCAGGTTGAGCTGGCGCGGCTCGCTGAACGTCCGGACCGTGCGCAGGAGGGGCGCCGCCAGCGGCAGAGCGAGGATCGGCAGGAGCACCGGCAACCCGCGGCCGGTCACGGCGAGAAGGACCGGGACGAGGAACGCGACGAACAGGAGCCCGGCGTATTCGGTCCGCGTCGCCTGGACACCGAGCACGACCGCCAGCGTCCGCTTGCCGGCCAGCGTATCGGTCGGGATGTCGCGCAGGTTGTTGACCACGAGGATCGCGGTCGTCAGGGCCCCGACCGGGATGGCCGCGACGACGAACAGCGGATCGAGCCGGCCGGCCTGCAGGTAGGCGGTGCCGGCGACGGCGACCAGCCCGAAGAACACGAACACGAAGACCTCGCCGAGACCGCGATAGCCGTACGGCCAGGGTCCACCCGTGTACGCCAGGGCGGCGACGACCGCGAGCACCCCGATGACGAGCAGGATCGGCCCGCCGATCACCGTCAGGCCGAGCCCGACGATCCCGGCCAGGACGATGGTCAGCGCGATCGCGATCTCGAGCTGGCGTTCCGTCACCAGACCCGCCGCGGCGACGCGGATCGGACCGGTCCGGGCGGGGGTATCGGCGCCCTTCCGGAAATCGGACAGGTCGTTGGACAGGTTGGCCGTGATCTGGAGCAGCAACGCGACGGCGAGGCAGCCCAGCGCGGCATCGACCCGGAAGGGCGTCCCGATCGCGAGCGCCGCACCGAGCCCGACGACGACACCGCTCAGCGCCGCCGGCAGGGTCGCCGGCCGGATGGCCAGGAGCCAGATCCGGAACGTCGAGGGTCGGGCGGGGGCGACCGTTGCGGCCGGCTCGGTCACGGGCGTCGCGGGTACGACGAGAAGTCCGGCCGGCGCTTCTCGAGGAAGGCGCGCGAGCCCTCGTGCGCCTCGTCCGTCGTGTAGTACAGGCCGGTCGCGTTGCCGGCGAACTCCTGCATCCCGGCCAGGCCGTCCGTCGCGACGAGGAACGCCGACTTCAGGAAGCGGATCGCGGTCGGGCTCATGGCCAGGATCTCGTTCGCCCACTGGACGCCCTCGGACTCGAGATCGGCCAGCGGCACGACGTGGTTGACGAGGCCCATCTCGAGCGCCTGCGCCGCGTCGTACCGCCGGCACAGGAACCAGATCTCCTTGGCCTTCCGGTCGCCGACCAGCCGAGCCAGGAGCCCGACCCCGAAGCCGGCGTCGAAGCTGCCGACCTGCGGGCCGACCTGACCGAAGATCGCGTTGTCGCCCGCGATGGCGAGGTCGCACACGACCTGGAGGACCTGGCCGCCACCGATCGCGTAGCCGTTGACGAGCGCGATGACGGGGACCGGCAGGGACCGGATCTGGCGCTGGAGGTCGAGCACGTTGAGCCGGGCGAGGCCGTCGCCGCCGACATAGCCGCCGCGGTCCTTGTAGCGCTGGTCGCCGCCGGAGCAGAACGCCTTGTCGCCGGCCCCGGTCAGGAGCACGCAGCCGACGGACGGGTCGTCGCGGATCCGCGCGAACGCGTCGATGAGCTCCTTGATCGTCTCGGGCCGGAAGGCGTTGTGGACCTCGGGCCGGTCGATCATCACCCGTGCGATCCCCGTCCCGGATCGCTCGTAGCGGATGTCCTCGTATTCGGCGGCATCGGTCCAGGTCACGGCGGTCATCTGGCAGGGTCCTCCTTCAGGAACTCGATGGCGAGCGAACGAAAATGCGATGGGGTCTCGAGGTGCGGCGTGTGGCCGGCATCCGCGACGACGGCGAGCCGCGCCCCCCGGATGCCCGCGGCGACCGACGCGGCGCGATCGCAGCCGGTCGGATCCAGCGCGCCGGCGATGACCAGCGTCGGGGCGCGGACCTCCGCCAGGCGGTCGTGGAGGGGCTCCATGGTCCCCTGCCCCGCCCCCCGCAGGCTCGTCGCGAGTCCGGCCGGCCGGTTGCGGAGGCGCTCGGCGCGCAGACGGGCGGCGCGGGCGGGTGGCAGCGCGGCATGGCTGGCGAAGACCGGTTCGCGCTGCCACTCGTCGACGAAGGCATCGATCCCGTCGCGCTCGAGCCGTTCGGCGCGCGCGTCGTCCGCGGCCCGGCGCGCCTCCCGCTCGGACGACGTCGCGAGGCCCGCGGACGGGCTCTCGAGGACGAGCCGTCGCACGACGGTCGGATGCGCGACGGCCAGACGCAGGGCGATCCGCGCGCCGAGCGAGTAGCCCAGCACGTGCGACGGCGCGAGGCCCGCCCGGGTCAGGATCGCGGCCAGATCGTCCGCCGTGCGCTCGACGGAGGCCCGTGCGCGGGTCCGACGGCGTCCCCGTTCGGCCGTGCCCCGGGAGGTCGACCACGACCGTCCGGAACGACCTGGCGAAGGCCGTCGCGTGCCGGCCCCAGCTCGATCCGCGCCCGGTGAACCCGTGGAGCAGGAGCAGCGGCACGCCGGTCCCGCGTGCCCGGACCTCCCAGCGAAGGCCGTCGACATCGACGCTCATCGCGGCGAGACGGCGGCGGCGACTGCGGCGGCCGCCTCGCGATGGAGCTCGACGTTGCGCGCGCGGTCCGTGCGGAACGCAAGGACCTGGACCCCTGATCGCGCCACCGAGTCGGCCAGGGCAGCCCGGATCGTGCCCGGACCGACCGTCCGGTACTCGCCGCCAAGGGCCGTGACGATCGGCCCGACGTCGATCCCGTGGGGCGTCCCGAACAGCTCCTCGTAGTGGTCGGGCAGGCCCACCTCGGGTGCATCGGTCGTCGCCTGCGGGAGGAACGAGAAGATCCCGCCGCCGTCGTTGTCGACCAGCACGATCGTCGCGGACAGGCCGTGGAGCCGCGCGGCCACGAGCGCGTTGAGGTCGTGCAGGAACGACACGTCGCCGACGACGAGCGCGACCGGTCCGACGCCGGCCGCCGCCGCGCCGAGCGCGGTCGAGACGACCCCATCGATGCCGTTGGCGCCCCGGTTCGACAGCGGCCGGATGGCGCGGTCCGTGCTCGGGAGCCAGTCGTCGAGATCGCGGACCGGCATGCTGTTGCCGGCCCACAGAAGCGCCCCGTCGGGCAGGATGTCGGCCAGGGCGACGAAGGGCAGCCCCTCGAACGGCTCGTCACGCGCCTCCACGGTCGCCAGCCACTCCAGGAGGGCGCGGTCAGCGGCCCGGTCCGCCTCGCACCAGTCGCGCGCCCAGTCCATCGCCGCCGCACGGCCGCTCGCCTCGAGAGCATCCGCCAGCGCCGTCGCGGTGGTGGTCGCATCGGCGTGCACGAAGGTCGTCGGCAGGATCGCCGGATCGCTCCAGCCGCGATCGCCGTCGACGACGACCTGGGCGGGTCGCGCGTCGGTCAGCAGGGTCAGCATCGGCTTCGAGGTCGTGGTCGCCCCGAAACGGACGACGAGGTCGGGCACGTGCGCGTCGCGCCAGGGTCCGGTCCGGACCAGGTGGTCCGCGTGCGCCAGGACGTGGCTGCGATCGTGGGAGCCCGAGCGGACGCCGGAGAGTGGATCCGCGGCGATCGGGAAGCCGGTCGCGGCGGCGAGTCGGGCGAGCGCCGCGGGCAGGGCCGGGTCGTCCTGCGGGCCGGCGACGATGAGCCCCCGCGAGGCCGAGGCCAGACGGGCGGCCAGCTCCGCGATGGCGTCGGGCGCGAGCGCGGGTCGCCCGCCGATCGCCTCGGCGTACGGGCGCCCCGCGGTGACTTCGTCCGATCCGTCGGCAGGGAGGGCACCCAGCCCGGCAGTCGGGATGAGCGGCTCACGGAACGGGATGTTGAGGTGGACCGGGCCGGCCGGCGAGCCCGAGGCGACGGCGACCGCGCGACCGACCACGGACCGGACGTGGCGGCGCGTCTCCGCCTCGCCATCGAGCAGCGGCAGGTCGACCGACCAGCGCACCTGCGCGCCGAAGATCCCGACCTGGTCGAT
Source organism: uncultured Chloroflexia bacterium (assembly GCA_963720495.1). Lineage (GTDB taxonomy): Bacteria > Chloroflexota > Limnocylindria > Limnocylindrales > CSP1-4 > SPCO01. Next base: position 227,993 of record CAVRFU010000006.1, on the reverse strand, counting down.
CGTCTGCGGCGCGCCCCGCTCGCGCAGCTCGGGCGGCCGATCGGCGGTCAGCACCACCAGCGGGACCCGCGCCATCGACGCCTCGACGACGGCCGGCAGCAGGTTGGCGACGGCCGTCCCGGAGGTCACGACGATCGCGACCGCGCGGCGCGACGCCCGGGCCAGGCCGAGCGCGAAGAACCCGGCTGCCCGCTCGTCGATCATGACCCGGACTGTCAGGCCCGGATGCGCTCGTGCGGCGAGGGCGAGCGGTGTCGAGCGCGACCCCGGGCACACGATGACCTCGGTGACGCCGGCCGCCACGAGCTCCTGGGCGATGCCGCGAAGCGCGAGCACGTCCGTCATCGATCGTCCCCCGCGAGCCCGCCGAGCGCCGTCGTCATCGTCCGCAGCTTGAGCCGCGACTCGTCCCACTCCCGGCCCGGATCGGAGTCCGCGACGATCCCGCAGCCGGCGAACAGCGTCGCGTCGCGACCGGCGACCAGGCCGCAGCGCAGCGCGACCATCAGCTCGCCGTCGCCGTCGGCCCCGAGCCAGCCGATCGGCCCGGCGTACCAGCCGCGATCGAACCCTTCGTGCTCGGCGATGAGGTCGAGGGCGTCCTCGCGCGGCGCGCCGCCGACGGCCGGCGTCGGGTGGAGCTGGCCGCCGAGCGACAGCAGGCCGGCCTCGTCGCGAAGGGTCCCGGTGATCGGCGTCACGAGGTGCTGGACGTGCCGGAGCGGAAGGATCGCGGGACTCTCGGCGACGTGGAGCGACTCGACGATCGGCGCGAGGCCGGAGCGGAGCGTCTCGACCACGACCGCATGCTCCTCGCGATCCTTCTCGCTCGCGAGCAGGCCCGCGGCCAGCCGGGCGTCCTCGTCGGCATCGGCGCCGCGCGCCGCCGACCCGGCGATCGCGACCGTCTCGAACGAGCGCCCGACCGTCCGCACGAGCCGTTCCGGGGTCGCCCCGAGGAACGTCGTGCCGTCGCGGGTGAACGCGAACGTCGTGCTCTCGGGCGCGCTCGACGCCAGGTGGCGGAGGGCGGCGGCGATGTCGAGCTCGGTCGCCGCCCGGGTCGCGACCCGGCGCGCCAGCACGACCTTGTCGATCCGGCCACGCCCGACCGCCCCGGCGAAGAGGCCGACCGTCCGCTCCCAGCCGGCACGATCCGGCCGTTCGGCGACGATCTCGAGGGCGCCGGTCGTGGACGCGGGACCGCCCGTGGGCGCCGAGGCGGCCGGGCCCTGCTCGCCGGCCGTCGCTTCGCGGGCGAGGGCGTCCCACCAGCCCTCGACATCGGCCGGATCGACGTCGCTCGCGGGATCCGGGGCGATGGCCACGGTCAGGCTGGTCGTCCCGCCTCTGCTCGCGACACCGAACGTGGGCAGGACCAGCGAGGCCGCTCCGAACGGCGCCCAGGGATCGTCCGGTCCCGGTGCCCGGCCGCTGAAGCCGAGACCGCCGAGGAGCGTCGGACCGGCTTCGCCGTGGTCGGACGGACGGCCGGACACGATGGCGCTCCCGAGGACAGCCCGCCAGGCGTCGGTCGCGATCGTGAACCGGTCGGGCCCCTCGGGTTCGACGGCCCATGCCCGCCCGATCCCGACGATCGACCGGTCACTTCGCGGCTGGAGCCAGAGCGCGGCCTCCAGGCCCTGTGCCCGGGCGGCCGCGAACAGCTCGATCGGATCGAGCGCGTCGATCGGGAGCGTGGTCGTGAGCAGCGGTCGCGGTCCGCCGCGTCGGTCGGCCGCCGCGAGAAGCGCCCGGACCTCCCGGGCGACGGGCGCGGCCGGTCCGGACGCCGGCGCCGTTCGGGGCCGCGTCGTTCGGTCGGTGACGGTCATGCGCCGAGCTCGGGCGGTGCCGCGATCCGCGCCTCGTCGACCCCGACGCTCCGCAGGAGGAGGGCACGCAGCGTCGGGTAGACCGTCTCGAGCGGCGCCGGATCGTCGACCAGCAGCCACCGGGCGACCACCTCGTTGAGCGCCCCGAACCAGGCGACGCCGGTGAGGGCGGTGTCGATCGGCGGGATCGCCCCCGTGGCGACGGCATCGTCGAGGTAGCCGGCGATCATCCCCGCGAACCGGTCGTGGAGGGCGTTCGTCTCGGCGTTGAACACGCGTCCGGCACCCATCGCGTCGACGAACAGCAGGCGCGCCATCGTGCGGTGACCGGCGAACGTCAGCAGGACCGTGCGGAGGGCGGCGTCGGCTCGGGCGATCGGATCGGTCTGCTCGGCGACGGCGCGCTCGACCTTGATGGCCAGGCGATCCGCGGTCGTCTTGACGAGCTCGCGGAAGATCGCCTCCTTGGTCGGGAAGTGGAAGTAGACGCCGCCCTTGCTCGTCTCGGCCGCCGCGGCGATCTCGTCGACGGCGGTGTCCCGGTAGCCGCGCCGGCTGAACGTGTGGAAGGCGGCATCGAGGATCTGCTCGCGCCGCGCCCGGCTCCGCTCCGCCTGCGTGGCAGGCTTCCCCTCGTTCCGGCTCAACGGCCGCACCCCCACACGGGACTAACCGACCGACCGGTCGGTATGTTGAAGTCTAGCGCGGCGATCGCCCGGATGTGCTCAGAATCAAAACGGCCCGCAGTTTCCCTGCGGGCCGTTCCGTGTGTGCCGAGGCCGGAGGCCTAGACCTCCTTGAACTCGCCCTCGACCGTCTCCTCCTCGGCGGCGGCACCGTCCGTGCCGTCCTCCGAGGCACCGCCGTCGGCCCCCGTCCCGTTCGACGAGCCGTTGTCGGACTCGCCGGCCGATGACGCGGCTGCCTGGTAGGCGGCCGTCGAGACCCGCTGGAGCACCTCGGCGAGCGAGGTCATGCCGGTCTTGACGAGATCCATGTCGGAGCCCTTGAGCGACTCGCGCAGGGACTCGACCTTGTTCTCGACCTCGGCCTTGTCCTCGGACGAGACCTTGTCGCCCAGGTCCTTGATGGCCCGCTCGGCCTGGAACGTGAGGGCCTCGGCCTGGTTCCGGGTCTCGACCTCCTCGCGCCGCTGCTTGTCCTCTTCGGCGTGCTCCTGGGCGTCGCGGACCATCTGGTCCACGGCGCTCTTGTCGAGCATCGACGACGCGGTGATCCGGACCTGCTGCTCCTTGCCGGTCGCCCGGTCCTTGGCCTTGACGTCGAGGATCCCGTTGGCGTCGATGTCGAAGGTGACCTCGATCTGCGGGATGCCGCGCGGGGCCGGCGGGATCCCGTCGAGGATGAACCGCCCGAGCGTCTTGTTGTCGGTCGCGAAGTCGCGCTCGCCCTGGAGGACGTGGATCTCGACCTGCGACTGCGAGTCGCTCGCGGTCGAGAAGACCTGCGACTTCGAGGTCGGGATGGTCGTGTTCCGCTCGATCAGCTTGGTCATGACCCCGCCGAGCGTCTCGATGCCGAGCGACAGCGGCGTCACGTCGAGGAGCAGGACGTCCTTGACGTCACCGGCCAGGACGCCGGCCTGGATCGCGGCGCCGATCGCGACGACCTCGTCCGGGTTGACGCCCTTGTGCGGCTCCTTGCCGCCGAACATCGCCTTGACCGCCTCGACGACGGCCGGCATGCGGGTCATGCCGCCGACGAGGATGACCTCGTCGATGTCGGCCGGCTTGAGCCCGGCGTCCTTCATCGCGGCCAGGACCGGTCCCTTGGTCTTCTCGACCAGGTCGTTGACGAGGTCCTCGAGCTTGGCCCGGGTCAGCGTCACGACGAGGTGCTTGGGCCCGGTCGCGTCGGCGGTGATGTACGGCAGGTTGATCTCGGTCGACGCGGTCGTCGACAGCTCGATCTTGGCCTTCTCCGCGGCCTCCTTGAGGCGCTGCAGGGCCTGCTGGTCCTTGGCCAGGTCGATGCCCTGGTCCTTCTTGAACTCGGCCAGCAGCCAGTCGATGACGCGCTGGTCGAAGTCGTCGCCGCCCAGGTGCGTGTCGCCGTTGGTCGCCTTGACCTCGAAGACGCCCTCACCGAGCTCGAGGATGGAGATGTCGAACGTGCCGCCGCCGAGGTCGTAGACGGCGATCTTCTCGTCGCCCTTCTTGTCGAGCCCGTAGGCCAGGGCCGACGCGGTCGGCTCGTTGATGATCCGCTTGACGTCGAGACCGGCGATCCGCCCGGCGTCCTTGGTCGCCTGGCGCTGCGTGTCGTCGAAGTAGGCCGGGACCGTGATGACCGCCTCGGTGATCTTCTCGCCGAGATAGGCCTCCGCGTCCGTCTTGAGCTTCTGGAGGATCATCGCGCTGATCTCCGGCGGCGTGTAGACCTTGCCGTCGGCGATCTTGACGGCCACGCCGTCGCTCTTGGGATCCTTCTCGACGCCGTACGGCACGAGCTTGCCGCTGCGCTTGACCTCCGGGTCGTCCCAGCGACGGCCCATGAAGCGCTTGATGGAATAGACGGTGTTGGCCGGGTTGGTGACCGCCTGGCGCTTGGCCAGCTGGCCGACGAGGCGCTCGCCGGTCTTGGTGAAGGCGACGACCGAGGGGACGGTCCGTCCGCCCTCGGCCGATGCGATGACGGTCGGCTCGCCGCCCTCCATGACTGCGACGACCGAGTTCGTCGTGCCGAGGTCGATGCCGATGATCTTGCCCATGGGTCCAGGTGCTCCTTAGTTCTGCGAGTGTCGGGAAGGGGTGTCGTTGGTGGTGGTCGCCACGGCCACGAGGGCCGGGCGGATGACGCGATCGCGCAGGCGGTACCCGCGCCGGACCTCGTCGACGATCTCGCCGTCGGGCCGGTCGGTGCCCGGGACGTTGGCGATGGCCTCGTGCTCGCGCGGGTCGAACGGGCGACCGGGCGATGCGTCGATGGTGGTCACGCCCTCGCTCTCGAGCAGCGCCCGGAGCTTGCGGTCGATGGCGGCGATGCCCTCGAACCAGGCGTCGTCGGCGATCGACGCGCGGCCGGGCCTCGATGGCCCGATCGAAGTCGTCGGCGACGGACAGCACCTTGCGGATGAGGTCCTCGCCGGCCAGGCCGAGATCGCGCATCCGCTCCTCGGTCGTCCGGCGCTTGAAGTTCTGGAACTCCGCGCGCTCGCGCTGGAGCGCCACGAGGTACTCCTCGGCCACGCGGGTGGCCTCGTCGCGCTCGGTCGTCAGGGTCTCGATCTGGCCGACCAGCGCGGTCGGCGAGATGTCGATGTCGTCGGTGCGCTCCTGCGCACGGGTGCGGCGCCGCTCAGGCATAGAGGTGATCCACCAATTCATTCATCAGGCCGGAGACGAAGCGCACGGTGCCGATCGCCTGGGAATACGACATCCGTGTCGGCCCGAGGACGCCGACCACGCCGATCGCCCGGCCCGGGCGGCCGTACGGCGCCAGGACGAGCGAGACGTCGCGCATGTCGAGCGGCTGGTTCTCGTGACCGATGAAGACCTGGACCCGGCCCGCGCCGGCGACGCTGCCGACCAGCTGGCCGAGATAGGCCCGGTTCTCGAGGGCGCTGAACACGCGCCGGAGCTTGTCGCTCTGGGCGAACTCGGGCGCCTCCATGACGTTGAGCAGGCCGTCGCTGAAGACCTCCTCGATGGCGGCCGCGTCGTACTCGCGCAGGACCTTGACGACCCGCTCGCCGACGCGCTTCGCGAGGGCCTGCACGCGGTCCTCGTCGCTCAGGGCGGCCAGCCGGTTCTGGGCGCGCGTCGCGGTCATGTCGACGAGGCGCTCGTTGAGCAGCGCGGCGACGGCGTTGAGCGTCGGCTGGTCGATCGAATCGTCGCTGTCGATGGTCACCAGGGCCTGCTTGATCGCGCCCTCGCGCAGGACGAGGATGAGGCTCGCCATCCGCTCGTTGATGCCGACCAGGTCGATCCGCCGGATGTGCGCGTCGCGCGGCTTGGCCGGCGTGGCCAGCCCGGCCGACCGGGTCACCGAGGCGAGCGTCGTGGCGGCGAGGCGAAACCAGTGCTCGCTGGCGAACTCGACCTGCCCGAACTGGTGGCGGATCATCAGCTGCTCGACCGCGGGCAGCGGGACGGACTCGGCGATCGACTCGACGAAGAAGCGATAGCCGGCGTCCGTCGGGATCCGGCCGGCCGAGGTGTGTGGGTGGGTCAGCAGGCCGTTCGCCTCGAGCTCGGCGAGGATGCTCCGGACCGTCGCGCTGGACACGCCAAGGCTGTAGCGGTCGACGAGCGCCTGGCTGCCGACCGGCGTGGCGGTGGTGACGTATTCCTCGATGACGGCCCGAAGGATCGCCTGCGTGCGAAGGTCCAGGGGGCCGAGTGGGCGGCGATTCCGTCGCGCCAAGGGCCTGTCTCCCGATTGGTTAGCACTCTATGGTGGAGAGTGCTAACAACGTTGTCGGCATCGTAGCAGTCGGCGCAGGGCAGTGTCAACGCGAGATCGGGGCGGTCCGGGCCGTCAGACGAGCCGGGCGAACAGCTCGTTCGAGAGCAGCCGGCCGCGCGTCGTCAGGACGACCCGGTCATCCGGCGTGACATCGACCAGCTCGGCCGCCAGCGCCCAGCCGAACTGATCGGCCAGGGGCGGTCGATGGGCGGCGGCGATCGGCACCCCGCGATCCGTCCGAAGGCCGAGGATCACGGCCTCGGCCGCCTCGGTCGGCTCGTCGAGCGTCTCCGAACCGCCCGGCGGCAACCGCGGCGCAGCCGTGGTCCGGCGGTGTCAGCGCGGCGAGGTAGCCGTCGAGCCGGGCGGCGTTCCAGCGCCGGGTCGCACCGTCGAACGCGTGCGCGCCCGGCCCCACCGCCTCGAACGGCCGGCGCCCCCAGTACATGGCGTTGTGGCGACTCTCGTGGCCCGGTCGCGCCCAATTGCTGATCTCGTAGCCGCGCCAGCCCGCGCCGGCCAGGCGGTGGACGGCGTGGTGGTACTCCGCGGCGGCCCGGTCCTCGTCCTGGCGCGGCCGGGCGGTCGCCCGCCAGCGGCGCGCTCCGGGCGTCGTCGGCAGATGGTCGCCGCCCGGGCCGGTCAGCCCTTCGGCGTCCGGGTCGTCCAGGGTCAGGGCGTAGAGCGACAGGTGGTCGGGCTCGAGGGCGAGCGCCGCATCGAGCGTCTCGATCCAGTCGGCCAGCGTCGCGTCCGGCGCGTCGTACAGCAGGTCGAGGCTGACCGAGCCGATGCCGGCCGCGCGCGCCTCGGCGACGGCCCGGACGACGTCGACGACCCGATGCCGCCTGCCAAGCCTCCGGAGACCGGCGGCGGACATGGCCTGGGCGCCGATCGACAGACGCGTGACGCCGGCGGCGCGAAGCTCGGCCGCGTCACCGCGCTCATCGGGGCCCGGGTTCGCCTCCACGGTGATCTCGGCGCCGTCGGCGATGCCGAACCGGGCGCGGACCCGGTCGAGCAACGCGCCGATCGCCGCCGCCGGCAGGAGCGACGGCGTGCCACCCCCGAGGTAGACCGACTCGAGCGCCGGGCGATCGCCCGGGAACGCAGCGTCGAGCGCGTCGGCGCGGAGATCGAGCTCGACGTGCAGCGCCGCGAGGAACGCGTCGATCCGTGCCTTCGGGCCGCGCGCGGCGGCGCCGGCGAGGACGACGAAATCGCAGTACGGACAGAGCGAGACGCAGAACGGGATGTGGAGGTAGAGCGCGACCGGCGCCGCCACCCGACCCACGATCAGCGATCCCTGGAAGCGGACTCCCGCGAGCCGATGATGCGCCAGCCTTCGGGCGGTCGCCGGCGCTTCTCGATCTCCTCGGGCTCGCGCGCCCGGGGCTTCGTCTGGCCGGTATGGCCGGTGCACAGGAAGAACGCGAAGCGGGTGATGACGTGCCCGAGGAACGCCGCCGCGATGCCCCCGGTCGCGACCGTCAGCCAGCCGCCGAGAAGGCCGATCCCGAGGGTCAGGAGGAGCAGGTAGCGATCGCGCCCGGGCGCCCCCAGCCGCGTCGTCAGCGTGTACAGGATCGCCTGGGTCAGGTTGGCGAGGGTCGGGTTGATCCCGGCGAGCAACAGCAGGCCGAGGAGCACGCCACGGAACGCCGTCTCGTCGATGAACGCGGTGGCGACGGTGTTGAGCAGGGCACCCGGGTACGACCACGCATCGGGGAACCGGATCCGGTGGTAGCGGAACGTCGCGAAGCTGACCGCGACGAGGATGCCGATCAGGCCGTAGGCGATCCCGCCGAGGACCGCACCGAGACGGTCGCCCGAGCCGAGGAACAGGTCGCGCTGGGGCGACGGATGGATGAACAGGATCGCGATGGCGATGGCGAAGCCCAGGCCGTACCAGGCCAGCCGGCGCCGGATCCGGGGCTGCTCGCCGTACCGGGTGGCTTCGTAGTACTCGGCCGTCCCGAACCGCTCGGCGTCGAGCCGGAGCATGATCAGGAGCGCGGCCAGCCCGATCGTGATGAGCGATCGGGCCAGGATCTCGAACTCTTCCACGGGCCTGTCTAGCCCTCGTCCATCCGGAGCATCGCCAGGAATGCCTCCTGCGGGATCTCGACCGAACCGACCCGCTTCATGCGCTGCTTGCCTTCCTTCTGCTTCTCGAGCAGCTTGCGCTTGCGGGTGATGTCGCCACCGTAGCACTTGGCAAGCACGTTCTTGCGCATGGCCCGCACGGATTCGCGGGCGATGACGTTGGAGCCGATGGCGGCCTGGATCGGGATCTCGAACATCTGCCGGGGGATCAGCTGCTTGAGGCGCTCGGTCAGGGCACGCCCGGTCGACTGCGCCCGGTCACGGTGGACGATGAGCGACAGGGCGTCGACCGGCTCGCCGTTGACCAGGATGTCGACCTTGACGAGGTTGGCCGGCCGGTAGCCGAGCTCCTCGTAGTCCATCGAGGCGTAGCCCTGGCTGCGGCTCTTCATCTGGTCGAAGTAGTCGACGATCAGCTCGGCCAGCGGCATCTCGAAATGGAGCACGACCCGGGTCGGGTCGAGGTACTCCATCGTCATGAACTCGCCGCGCCGGTTGGTCGACAGCTCCATCAGGGAGCCGATGTACTGGCTCGGCGTGACGAGGCTGAGCTTGACCCAGGGCTCCTCGAGGACCTCGATGTCGGTCGGGTTGGGCAGCAGCGCCGGGTTGTCGACGACGACCGTGCCGCGGCCCATGGTCAGCTGCACGTGGTACTCGACCGACGGCGCCGAGGCGATGAGGTCGAGGCTGAACTCGCGCTCGAGGCGCTCCTGGACGATCTCCATGTGGAGCAGGCCGAGGAACCCGCAGCGGAAGCCGAACCCGAGCGCGACCGAGCTCTCCGGCGTGTACGTGAAGCTGGCGTCGTTGAGGTGGAGCTTCTCGAGAGCGTCGCGCAGGAGCGGGTAGTCCTCGCCGCTGACCGGGTAGATCCCGGCGAACACGAGGCTCTTGGCCTCCTGGTAGCCGGGCAGCGGCTCGTCGGCCGGACGCGCGACGGTCGTGACGGTGTCGCCGACCTGGGCGTCCCGGACGCTCTTGAGCCCGGTCGCGACGTAGCCGACCTCGCCGGCGACGAGCTGCTTGACCGGCACGAGCTGCGGCCGGAAGACGCCGAGCTCGAGCGGCTCGGCCTCGGCTCCGCTGGCCATCAGGCGGACGGGCTCGCCCATCCGGAGCGTGCCGGCGGCCAGCCGGACGTAGACCACGACGCCCTTGTAGGCGTCGTAGTGGCTGTCGAAGATGAGGCCCTTCAGCGGCTTGGCCGGATCGCCCTTGGGCGCCGGGATCCGGGCCACGATCGCCTCGAGGATGTCCGGGACCCCGGTCCCGTCCTTGGCCGACGCGAGGATCACCTCCTCGCGCGGGATCGCCAGGATGTTCTCGAGCTCGTCCATGATCGTCTCGGGGTCGGCGGACGGCAGGTCGATCTTGTTGAGGACCGGGATGAGCGTGAGGTTCTCGCGCAGGGCGAGATGGACGTTGGCCAGCGTCTGGGCCTCGATGCCCTGGGTCGCGTCGACGACGAGGATCGCCCCCTCGCAGGCCTGCAGGCTGTGGCTGACCTCGTACGCGAAGTCGACATGGCCGGGCGTGTCGATGAGGTTGAGGCCGTAGGTCAGGCCGTCCTTCGCGACGTACTCGAGGCGGACCGCCCGCGCCTTGATCGTGATCCCCTTCTCGCGCTCGAGGTCCATCGAGTCGAGCACCTGGCTCGTCATCTGCCGGGCGTCGATCGTGTGCGTCATCTCGAGCAGCCGGTCCGCGAGCGTGGACTTGCCGTGATCGATGTGCGCGATGATCGAGAAGTTCCGGAGGCGGTCCTGGGGGATGGTCACGAGGCGGCAGTGTAGCCGGGCGTCCGGGTGGACGGGACGGACGCGCCTCCGATCGACCGCGACGCGGATCGCGTGAGCCGTCGCCGGCGGAGATCAGGCGCCGACGTACGCCGCGAGGTGCTCCCCGGTCAGCGTCGAGCGACCGGCGACGAGGTCGGCCGGCGTGCCCTCGAAGACGATCCGGCCGCCGTCGTGGCCGGCGCCCGGGCCGAGGTCGATGATCCAGTCGGCGCGTGCCATGACCGCCTGGTGGTGCGCGATGACGATGACCGACCTGCCTGAGTCGACGAGTCGGTCGAGCAGGCCGAGCAGATGCTCGACGTCGGCGAGATGGAGGCCGGTGGTCGGCTCGTCGAGGACGTAGACGTCGCCCTTCTCGGCCATGTGGATGGCCAGCTTGAGCCGCTGCCGCTCGCCACCCGACAGCGTCGTGAGCGGCTGGCCGAGCCTGAGGTAGCCGAGCCCGACGTCGGCGAGCCGGTCGAGGATGGCGTGCGCGGCCGGCGTGCGCGCCTCGCCGGCGCCGAAGAACTCCCTGGCCTCGGTCACCGACATCGCGAGCACCTCGCTGATGTCGCGGCCGCCCAGGTGGTATTCCAGCACCGATGCCTGGAAGCGCTTTCCCTCGCACTCCTCGCAGGTGGTCGCGACGGTGTCCATGAACCCCAGCTCGGTGTAGATGACGCCGGCACCGTTGCAGGTGGGACAGGCGCCCTCGGAGTTGGCGCTGAACAGCGCCGGCTTCACGCCGTTGGCCTTTGCGAACGCCGTGCGGATCGGGTCGAGCAGTCCGGTGTAGGTCGCCGGGTTGCTCCGTCGCGAGCCGCGGATCGGGGTCTGGTCCACCGACACGACGCCGTCCCGGCCCGACACGGAGCCGTGGATCAGCGAGCTCTTGCCCGACCCGGCCACGCCGGTCACGACGACCAGCACGCCGAGCGGGATGTCGACGTCGACGTCCTGCAGGTTGTGGGTGCCGGCCCCGCGCACCTCCAGCACGCCCGCCGGTGTCCGCACCGACGGCTTCAGCGAGGCCCGGTCGTCGAGATGGCGGCCGGTGATCGTGCCGCTGGCCCGCAGCCCGTCGACGGTTCCCTCGAACATCACCTCGCCACCGGCCGTCCCGGCGCCCGGGCCGAGATCGACGACGTGGTCGGCGATGGCGATCGTCTCCGGCTTGTGCTCGACGACGAGCACGGTGTTGCCCTTGTCGCGCAGCCGCACGAGCAGGTCGTTCATCCGCTGGATGTCGTGCGGGTGCAGGCCGATCGTGGGTTCATCGAAGACGTACGTGATGTCGGTCAGCGAGGAACCCAGGTGACGGATCATCTTCGTGCGCTGCGACTCGCCGCCCGACAACGTGCCCGACGGCCGGTCGAGCGAGAGGTAGCCGAGCCCGATATCCACGAATGAGTCGAGCGTCCCCTCGAGCGTCGTCAGCAGGGGCGCCACGGACGGCTCATCCAGGCCGCGGACCCACTCGGCCAGGTCGCTGATCTGCATCGCGCATGCGTCGGCGATGTTGATCCCGCCGATCCGCGAGGAGCGCGCCCCTTCGCTCAGACGCGTGCCGCCGCACTCGGGGCACGCGGTGAAGGTCGCCGCCCGATCCACGAAGGCCCGGATGTGTGGCTGCAGCCCGTCCGGATCCTTGGACAGGAACGACTTCTGCACCTTGGGGACCAGGCCCTCGTATGTCAGGTTGACGCCGTTGACCTTGACCTTGGTCGGCTCCTTGTAGAGGAAGTCGTCGAGCTCCTGCTTCGTGTACTCACGGATCGGCTTGTTCGGGTCGACGAAACCCGACGCGGTGAAGATCCCCACGGTCCACCAGCTGTCGACCTTGTAGCCGGGGATGGTGATGGCGCCCTCCGCGATCGACTTCGTGTCGTCGTAGAGCTGCGTGAGGTCGATATCGGAGACCGTGCCCGTCCCCTCGCAGCGCGGGCACATCCCGCCGGTGACGGTGAAGGTCCGACTCTCGGTCTTGGCCTTGCCGGCACCGCGTTCGATCGTGATCGCACCGCCCCCTCGGACCGAGGGGACATTGAACGAGAACGCATTCGACGAGCCGATGTGCGGCTGCCCGAGCCGGCTGAACAGGACCCGCAGCATCGCGTTGGCGTCGGTCGCGGTCCCGACCGTCGAGCGGACGTTGGCGCCCATCCGCTCCTGGTCGACGATGATCGCGGTGGTCAGGCCGTCGAGCACGTCGACCTCGGGCCGCGACAGCGTCGGCATGAAGGCCTGCACGAAGGTGCTGTACGTCTCGTTGATCATCCGCTGCGATTCGGCGGCGATCGTGCCGAACACGAGCGAGCTCTTGCCGGAGCCGGAGACGCCGGTGAACACCGTCAGCCGGCGCTTCGGGATCTCGATGCTGACGTCCTTGAGGTTGTTGACGCGCGCGCCCTGGACGCGGATCAGATCGTGCCGGTCGGCGACGTGCGGCGCGGACGACGGCGCCGCCCTCTTCGTGTCGGTGGTCATCGGTCGAAGCTCTCCATGACCGTCATGGTAGGTGTGACCGCGCGATCGGCGCTTCTCCGTTCCTGCTGTCCGCGCTCGGCGGATGCGCGGGGGACCTGTGGTACCATCCGCCTTCGCGCCCGGCGCTCGATCCGCGTCGTGCCCCGTCGACCCCAACCACACTCGAGGTTCGCCCCTTGGCCAAGACGCCCCGCACCTGGACGGGCGCTCGTACGCCGTCAGGACTCAAGAGGGTCCGTCAGGCCCAGAGCCGCCACGACATCCTCCAGCCGCGCCGGACTGCCGCGAAGACCTTCGTCGCGAAGGCCCTGTTGGCGGCCGCGCAGCCGACCGAATCCACGATCGATCCCGAGGCCGCCCTGGCCGAGGCGCTGAGCGCCCTCGATCGCGCCGCCAAGGTCGGTGCCATCCACCCGAACGCCGCCGCGCGCCGCAAGTCGCGCCTGACCCGCAAGATCAACGCCGCCCTCGGTGGCGAGCACGTGCAGTCCGGTGGCCGCGTCGTGAAGACGACCGGCAAGGCTGCTGCGGCCAAGGCCGCCAAGGCCCGCATCGCGGCCGGCAAGGCCGGCAAGGCCAAGGGCGCCCAGACGGCCGCCGGCAAGGCCCGCGCCGCCCTGAGCAAGACCGCCCGGGCCGAGGCCGCTGCGGCCAAGGCTGCGGCGGAGGCGTCGGCCACGACCGCCGCGGTGGCTCCGGCCGCCAAGGCCTCCACGACCAAGGCGACCGGCACGAAGGCCAGCGCCGCGAAGGCGAGCGCCACCAAGGCGACCGCGACGAAGGCCGCTCCGAAGAAGGCCGCGACAGCGGCCCCCAAGGCTGCACCGAAGGCGACCGCCAAGGCGGCGCCCAAGGCCAAGAAGGCCACGACCAAGGAATAGCGCGGCATCTCGCCGCACCGACGACGCCCCGGTTCGACCGGGGCGTTTTCGATTCCCGGGCGCTCGAGCCTGGTGCCTCTTACGAGGCGGACGAGCCGGCGCCGGCCTCGGTCTTCGTCTCGGCGCCCGCCACCGAGGGCTTCGGGCGGAAGACGCCGTACAGCGCCGCGCCGCCGAGGCCACCGATCGTCGTCACCAGCACGAGTGTGCTGGCTGTCCCGACCTGCTCGGCCCAGTAGAAGCTCGTGAACGACGCGGCATCCGTGACACCGGCCGCGACGAGGTCCGGGCCGCGTCCCGCGGCGAGGTAGCGCTGGTACGTGCAGTCCGGACCCGACTGGCAGTAGGGCGGGATCGGGTTTCCGTTCGCGTCGGCCCGGTTGAAGTCGGGGTAGCCCGAATCGGCGTAGAAGAAGATCGCCTTGATGAGGAGGAGCAGGATCGCGACGGTCAGCCCGGTCGCCAGACCGGCGAAGGCGCCGTTGACCAGGATGCGGCTCCACGGTCCGGCCACCCGGTTGGAGCGCTGGTTGGCGTAGTAGCCGATGAGCAGCCCGGACGGCAGGGCGAGGAGCCAGATGATCCACTCGATCGGGATGATCAGCGTGAAGCTGGCCACGATCGTGACGCCCATGCCGATGCCGACATAGGCGGCCGTGATGGCGCCGCGATCGACGAACCGGCTCACGACGCGGCCGGGACCCCCGCGAGCGCGCTTCGACCGGGATACCGCGCGCTGTCGCCGAGCTCGCCCTCGATCCGGAGGAGGCGGTTGTACTTGGCGACCCGCTCGGAGCGCGACGGTGCGCCGGTCTTGATCTGCCCCGTGCCCATCGCCACGACCAGGTCCGCGATGGTCGTGTCCTCGGTCTCGCCCGACCGGTGCGAGACGACGGCCGACCAGCCGGCGCCGCGGGCCAGGGCGATCGCGTCGATCGTCTCGGTCAGCGTCCCGATCTGGTTGAGCTTGATGAGGACGGAGTTGGCGGCCGACGCCTCGATCGCGCGCGCGATCCGCTCCGTGTTCGTCACGAGCAGGTCGTCGCCGACGAGCTGGACGGTCCTCCCGAGCCGCTCGGTCAGGTGCTGCCAGCCGGACCAGTCGTCCTCGGCCAGGCCGTCCTCGATCGACACGATCGGGTAGCGGGCGGCCCAGTCGGCCCACAGGTCGACGAGCTCGCCGGACTCGAGCGTCCGGCCCTCGCGCGCGAGCACGTAGCGGGTCGGCGCGCCGTCGGCGCCGGTGCCGGGCTCGACGAGCTCCGACGTGGCCGGGTCGAGCGCGATCGCGACGTCCTCGCCCGGCCGGTAGCCGGCGCGTTCGATGGCTCGCAGGATGACCTCGACCGCGGCCTCGTTGGACGGCAGCGACGGGGCGAAGCCGCCCTCGTCACCCTGACCGGTCGCATGGCCCTCCTCGTGGAGGATCGACCGGAGCGCCCAGAAGACCTCGGAGCCGGCCCGCAGCGCCTCCTCGAAGGTGTCGGCGCCGACCGGCATGACCATGAACTCCTGGAAGTCGGTCGAGTCCTGGGCGTGCTTGCCGCCGTTGAGGATGTTGAACATCGGGACCGGCAGGATCCGTGCCCCGACGCCGCCCAGGTAGCGATACAGCGGCAGGTCGTACGAGGCGGCCGCGGCGTGGGCACAGGCCAGGGAGACGCCCAGGATCGCGTTGGCGCCGAGGACCGACTTGTTGGGCGTGCCGTCGAGCTCGCACAGCAGCGCGTCGATGCCCGGCTGGTCGGCGGCGTCGAGCCCGTAGATGGCCGGGCCGATCGTGTCGGTGACGTTGGCGACCGCGCGCCGAACGCCCTTGCCGCCGTAGCGCGCCTTGTCGCCGTCGCGCAGCTCGACCGCCTCGTGGACGCCGGTGGACGCCCCGGACGGGACCGCGGCCCGGCCGACCGAGCCGTCGGACAGGACGATGTCGACCTCGACGGTCGGGTTGCCGCGCGAATCGAGGATCTCGCGCGCGTCGACGACCTCGATCATGGTGCTCACTTGCGGGCCTTGACCGGCGCCTTGGCGGGCTTCGGCGATCCTGGAGGACGGTCACGCCCGGCAGCTCGCGACCCTCGAGGAACTCGAGCGACGCGCCGCCGCCGGTCGAGATATGGGTCATCCGGTCGGCCAGGCCCTGCTGGGTCACCGCCGCGACCGAGTCGCCGCCACCGACCACGACGGTCGCGCCGGCATCCGCCCGCTCGGCGAGCAGCCGCGCGACGGCCTTCGTGCCGTGCGCGAAGGACGGGATCTCGAAGACGCCGAGCGGCCCGTTCCAGAACACGGTCTGGACGTCGGCCAGCGCCTCGACCATCAGGTCCTGGCTGGCCTTGCCGAGGTCGACGATGTGCCAGGACGCGGGGATCTTCTCGGCCGGGCAGCGTCTTGTACTCGGTGCCGCGGGTGACCTCCTTGGCCACGATCACGTCGACCGGCAGGATGACCCGCACGCCGTTGTTGGCCGCGGACGACAGGATCCGCCGGGCGTCCTCCACCCGGTCCGGCTCGGCCAGGCTCTTGCCGATGGCCTTGCCCTGGGCGAGCAGGAAGGTGTTGGCCATGCCGCCACCCAGGACGAGCATGTCGACCTTGGTCAGGAGGTGGTCGATGACCCTGATCTTGTCCGACACCTTGGCGCCACCGAGGATGGCCGCGAACGGGCGCTCGGGCGCTTCGAGCAGCTTCGAGAGCATCTCGAGCTCGCGCTCCATCAGCAGCCCGGCGTAGGCCGGCAGGAGCTTGGGCACGCCGACCGTCGAGGCGTGCGCGCGGTGCGCCGTCCCGAACGCGTCGTTGACGTAGATGTCGGCGTACGCGGCGAGGGCCGCCGCGAACGCCGGATCGTTCGCCTCCTCCTCCGCGTGGAAGCGCAGGTTCTCGAGCATCAGCACCTCGCCCGGCCGCATCCGCTTGACGGCGTCCTCGGTCCCGAGGCCGAGCGCGTCGCCGGTGACCGGGACGTTGCGCCGCATCAGCTGGGTCAGCCGCTCACCGACCGGGCGCAGGCGAAGGCCGTCCTGGACCTTGCCGTCGGGCCGCCCGAGGTGGCTGGCCAGGATGACCGACGCGCCGGCCTGGAGCAGGGCGTTGATGGTCGGGATCGTCGCCCGGATCCGGGAGTCGTCGGTCACCCGGCCGTCGGCCAGCGGGACGTTGAAGTCCACCCGGACGAAGACGCGTTTGCCGGCGACGTCCGCGTCGCGGATCGTGAGCTTGTTCATCGATCGGTCAGGCGGCGACGGGCAGGCGGGCGGCGACGAAGGCCATCAGGTCCGCGACGCGGCAGCTGTAGCCCCACTCGTTGTCGTACCAGGCGATGACCTTGACCATCGTCCCGTCGAGGACCATCGTCGACGGCGGCGTCGATGATCGAGCTCCGGCTGTCGCCCTTGAAGTCCATCGAGACGAGCGGCTCGTCCGACACGCCGAGGATGCCCTTGAGCGGGCCTGCCTCGGCGGCCCGGAAGGCGTCGTTGAGCTCCTCGACGGAGGTCGGCCGGGAGACGTCCGCGGTGAAGTCGACGACGCTGACCGTCGGGGTCGGCACCCGCAGGCTGAACCCGTCGAACTTGCCCTTCAGATCCGGGATGACGAGGGCGAGGGCCTTGGCCGCGCCGGTCGTCGTCGGGATGATGTTCTGGCCGGCGCTGCGTGCCCGGCGCGGGTCCTTGTGGGCGACGTCGAGGATGTTCTGGTCGTTCGTGTAGCTGTGGATCGTGTTCATCAGGCCGCGCTCGATGGTGAGCAGGTCGTGGACGACCTTGGCGGCGGGCGCGAGGCAGTTCGTCGTGCAGCTCGCGTTGCTGATGATGTGGTGGATCGCCGGGTCGTAGCGCTCCTCGTTGACGCCGAGGACGATCGTGATGTCCTCGTTCTTGGCCGGGGCGCTGATGATGACCTTCTTCGCACCCGCGTCGATGTGCGCACGGGCCTTGGCCGCGTCGGTGAAGATGCCCGTGCTCTCGAGGACGATGTCGACGCCCAGGTCGCCCCACGGCAGGTTCGCCGGGTCGCGCTCGGCGAGGATCTTGATCTCGTGGCCGTCGATGATGATCGACGAGTCACCGGCCCGGACGTCGCCCGGGTAGGTGCCGTAGGTCGAGTCGCGCTTGAACAGGAGCGCGTTCATCTCGGCGTCGACGAGGTCGTTGACCGCGACGACCTCGATGTCCGGCGCGCGCTCGATGAGGGCCTTGAGCGACTGCCGACCGATCCGGCCGAAGCCGTTGATGCCGACGCGGGTGGCCATGGTGCGGACCTCCTGGGCGAGATGCCGTTCGGGCGCCGAGCGCCGGACGGACCATCGGGTGATCAGAGCGTATGCCGGATCGAACGGGCTGCCGCGAAGGGTCCGCGGGTCCACCCGGATCGAGCGTCGCGGCCATCGTACCAAAGGGCCGGTCACCGGCCCCCTGTCAGGTCGCCCTCAGGACCGGGCCGTTCGGCCCGGACATGGCACGACCCCCGCCGTGGCGGGGGTCGTGTGCCTGACTCCGTCAGGATCGAAGGATCAGCCGCCGCCGATGCGGAAGACCTTCCCGCCGCAGATCGGGCACGTGCCCTGGATCGCCGGCTTGCCGTTCTTCATCGTGATCTTCTGGGCGTTCTGGACTTCGACCTTCTTCTTGTCCTTGACGCAATAGGCCTCGGCCACGTGGGCTCCTCCTCATCCTCGTGCTGCGTCGCGGGATCCCTTGTCCCGCATCCACTCAACGCTGCGTGGTCACACGGTGTGTTGCCAGAGTGACGGCCGCCAGCGGTCCGTCCCGGCCTCGCGCTTCTGTCGATCCATGTCGGCCAGGACGAGCAGGCTCTCGAGTCCTGTCTCGACACAGGCCGCCTCGGCCGCGTCCTTGACGTCGCCGCTGACGAACTCGCCAGTCGTCCGATTGGCATACACCGCACAGACGACGCCGGCTCGACAGCGGGCGAGGGTCGCGAGGACGAGGAGAGCTGACGCCTCCATCTCGAAGTTCATGACGCGCTGGCGCGCCATCTCCTCCGCGAGGTCAGGGTACCGGATGGGCAACTGGGGGATCGGGCGCCCCTGCGCGCCGAAGAACCCCGGTGCCGTCGCGGTGATCCCGACGTGATACCGGTGTCCGAGCCGCTCGGCGGCCTCGATGAGCGCCGCGACCGCCTCGTAATCGGCGACCGCGGGGTACCCATCGTGGACGAAGAAGCTCGTGGTCGACTCGAGACGGACGGCCCCGGTGGAGATGGCCAGATCGCCAAGCTCCATCTCGGGCTGGAGCGCCCCGCACGACCCGACCCGGATGAAGGTCGGCCGCTCCGTGATCGCCAGGATCTCGGCCACCACGATCTCGACGTTGTCCGTGCCGATGCCGGTCGAGACGACCGACACCCGCTGGCCTCGAAATCGTCCGGTGACCGAGGCGAACTCCCGATGTCGGTGCTCGAGCTCGATGGATTCGAAGCGCGAGGCGATCCGGGAGGTCCGATCGGGGTCACCGGGGAGGAGGATGTACTCGGCCAGTTCCCCTGGACCGAGTCCGATGTGGTACTGCCGTTCTCCGGCTGGGATCGCGATCCGGCGATCCGAGGGGTTTTCGACGCGGTGGTCCGCGTTCGGCAAGACCGCTTCCTCGCTCACGTGGCTGCTTCGCTGGCGCGAAACTCGGCCGAGGATAGTCCCGCGTTCTCACGAGCGTCAAGCCGAGTGGATCGTGCTTGGCCCACGCTCAGCCGACGCTCGCCGGCCGACGGCCCTCCGGGCGGGTCTCCGGACGGGGCCGCGAACGTGGCCAGTCGACCGGCGATCCGGGCGGCCAGACGCCGGCGGCTGCTGCCCGTCGGAGGAGCGTCACGGCCACCGATGCGGCCGAGATCGCGACCAGCGTCCCGAGGCCGGCGGTCCCGGCGTCGAACGGCAGCGTGCCGCCCAGGCCGGCGAGCCGACCGGCCGCGGCACCGAGCGTCCCGGGTGTGCCGGACGGGCGCCGTGGACGGTCCCGGCGATCGCCTCCGGTGACGCCGCTGACGTCGCCGCGGCGATCGGGTCGCCGGCCTGGACGATGCCCGCCGGGTCGTCGACGACGACGATCGCGCCGGCCGTCCGCCGCTTCGACCCGGCCGATCGCGTTGAGCGCGTCGTCGGGCTCGATGAGGGCGAGCCGCTCGAGCGCCGTCGCCGCGCAGGACGACCCGGCCGATCGCGGTGCCGTCGTCGAGCGTGAAGCCGTCGGGCTCGAGGTCGACGACGAGACCGCCGACCCGCACGAGCCGGCCGACGCGTGCATCGAGGTCGACGAGGTCGGCGTCGGGTGCGCCGGTCGGCGAGCGTCGGGCGCGCCGGTGGCGCCCGGGCTTGCCGTGCGCCGCCGCGCGAGCCGGTCGCTGGCCGTCGGCGTCGTGCATCGGCGCGGCCCGCGACCCGGACGTCGGCCGGGGAACCGGGGCGTGACCGCGAAGCGCTTGTCGGTGGCGCTCGGGTACGGTCGCCGCGCGATGCCGATGACGGTGGCGGTCCGGCCGCCGACGAGCGTCGTGCTCGGGATCCCGGCGCCTGGCTGCCCGACGACCGCGACCTTGGTCGTGCCGACCTCGACCTCCGCCCGCCAGCGATCGCCGAGCTTGTGCGGCGCTCGACGACCCGGCCGGTGACCGTCACGAGCCGCCACTCGTGGGCGGCGGCCGGCGAGCCGTGGAGGACGCGGGGGCCGGGCAGCGGACCCGTTGCCCGTGCGACGAGCTGTGTCGGCCCGGAGACGCGGTGCGCCGTAGGCGACGCCGATCCGACCCTCGGCGCGGACCCTCGTCCCGACCGCGGGCGCCGGCGTCCCGGTCGGCAGGAGGACCTCGACGGCCGCCGACGCAGTCCTGCACGACGATCCGCCGACCGGTCGCGTCGAGCAGGGTGGCCGGCGCCGTCACGATCGCCTCGATCGCGACCGTCGCGGTCCGTGACGTCAGGGCCTGGGCGATCGACATCGCGGTCGCGGCGGTCCCGGACGAACCCTGCGGCGCGGGCGACGGAGGCCCGGACGGCGGCGGCGCGGCCACCACGCACGACGTCCGCGGGATCGCGCAGCCAGATCCGGTAGCCGTCGAGCGCGCCGCGCGCGCGTCGCGCGCTGACCGACGAACCCGATGATCCGGTACGTCGCGCCGACCTTGAGCGAGGCGGGGTCGATCCGGCTCGAGGCGTCGGCCATGACCTTGACCGGTCCGGCGCCGGCGCGTTCGAGGACGAGCGTCGATGTCGCCGCTCGAGCGTCTTCGTCGGCTTCGTCGTCAGCCGACCGGTCGTGGTCACCAGCCGGCCTTCGACTCGCTTCGGCGAGACCGGCCGCCGGGATCGTCGACGGCGTCGGGAGCGACGCCCGTGCCGAGGACGCGGACGGCGCCCTTCGACGGCCGGATCTCGAGCTGGCCGTACGGCGCGGCGAGCTTGCCGGTGACCTCGAGGAGCGTCCCGCGCGCGAACGTCGGGCGCGTCCGCCGGGCAGGTGGACGACGAGGCCGGCGTCGCCGGAGGCGATCGCCGAGCAATGCCGGGGTGCCGAGGCGGCCGGCTTCGGCGACGACGACGCCGGTCGTCCGGACCGTCGCCCCGATCGGCAGCGTCCGGACCGTCGCGAGGGTGACGGCCGCCGGCGTGGACGTCGGGACCGGCGTCGCGGTCGGGCGTGGCGTCGCGGTCGGGCGCGGGGTCGCCGCGTCGCGATCGGCGTCGGCGTCGGCGTCGGACCGGCGGTCGGCAGTCGGCGTCGGCGTCGGCGTCGGGCCGGGTGTCGCGGTCGGCGCGGGTGTCGGGGTCGGCGTCGGCGTCGCGACGACCACCTCGAGCTCGCCGGGCAGCGTCGCGTGGACCCGATAGCCGGCGGTCCCCGTCCCGGAGCTGTCGCGCTGGCCGAGCGGCCCGGTGACCGACGACGGTCATGCCCGATGGCGAGCGTCAGGCCGGCCAGCGCGTCCGGCCCGATGACCGCGCGGACTGGCCCGGATCCATCGTCGACCGTGATGCCGGCCCCGTCCGACAGCTGTCGGGCGAGTCGGCGATGACCCCCTGGACGCGGACCCGAACGCCTTCGAGCAGTCTCGCCGGCGGCGACCGGTCTGCGACGTCGACGGCGGTCGGGCAGGGCGCGTTCGAGCCCGTCGACGATGGCCGCTTCGGCGACCCGCAGCGTCCGCTGCGAGAACCGGCTGTCGAGCGTGCCCGTCGCGGTGACGGTCGTGCCCGCGGCGTGGTCGCCCGACGACCGTCGCGTCGAGGTAGAGCGCGATCCCGCCGGTCGCGTCCTGGACGAACCCGGCCCGGCCCGACTCGAGCGCGCCGAGGCGCGTCGTGAGCACGCCCTCGATCGTCGCCGTCCGTCGCCGTCGGCGAGCGCCGCGAGCCGTCGGCGATCGACGTCGCCGCAGGGGCCGGCGTCGGCGTGGGCGTCGGGGTCGGCGAGCGTCGGGGTCGGCGTGGGCGTCGGAGTCGGGGTCGGTGTTGGGCGTCGGCGTCGGCGGTGGGCGTCGGGGTCGGAGTCGGCGTCGGCGTGCGGTCGGCGTCGGGCGTCGGCGTCGGACTCGGCGTCGGCGTCGGCGTCGGGGTCGGCGTCGGCGTCGGCGTCGGGCGTCGGTGTCGCCGTCGGCGTCGGGCGTCGGAGTCGGCAGTCGGCGACTGCGGTCCGGGCGCCGGCACCGGCGGGCGCCGCGAGACCCTGCGGCGACGGGCGCCGCCTGGACGAACCAGTCGGCCGCGTTCGTCGTTCGTGTCGATCCCGTTCCCGAGCGCGCCGCCCGGCGACCGTTCGAGGCTCGATCCGGCGGGCGGCGCCGCCGCGGCCGCTCCCTCGACGAACCCGTTCGTCGCGTCGCCCCACCCGACCGCGTCGATCGACCGCCCCGCCGACGACCCGCAGCGCGATCGCGCCGCCGGTCGCCGCGAACCCGCCCGAGTACGTCACGTCGGCGACCGGCCGCGAAGACGCCCGCCGCGTTGGCCGATCAGGATCCGCCGGCCCGGGTCGAGCAGCGGTCGACGTCGCTCCACGTCGCCTTGCGCGTCACGGTCGAGCCCGACGACGTCGCGTAGACGACCTCGAGCCCGAGCAGGTCGACCGGCGCGGCGCCCTGGTTGGCGATCTCGACGAACTCGTCCGACGCCGACGCGCCGCCGGTCTGGACCTCCGAGACGACGAGCGTCGACGGCGGCCACGCGACGGCCGCCGGCGCGCGCGCCGGCACCGCCCCAGCCGCCGCGATGCCGACCATCGACGACGACGATGAGCGCGGTCGATCCCGCGCGCCGGGCACGATCCATCGGTGACCTCCCGGCGGGGCAGCGGGAAGGACAGGTGGCGGCGGATCGCGTCGTTGTAGCAGTCGCCGCTGCATCAGCGCTTATCCCACGCCGGACGACGTTCGACTACGATGCGCACCACCATCCCGACCCCCACCGACAGGAGAGACCGTGGCCCGCGCCAAGAGGACCGAACGCGCCGAGGCGCGCCGCCGCTACCGAGCCGCGGCAGCCGCCGATCCCGAGAACGAGACGGCCGGAGGACGGGTCCGCCGCGGCCGGCGGCGCTCGACCTGCCGCCGGCTCATCGGCGAAGTCGGCCGCCGCGGCGCCGGGCGGTCGCGGACGGGCTTCAGCCAGGCGTTCCGTCAGTCGTTCCGCCCGCTGAACGTCCGCGAGGACCTCGCCTCGCTGCCGTGGATCGCGATCCACACCAAGGCGCTCTGGATCCCGCTCGCTGATCACCTTCGGCAGCACCGTCTACATCGTCGCGACGGGCGGCAACGACACGATCTCCGAGTTCATGTTCGCGTACTTCATCCAGACGCCCGGCGATCGGCAGCGTCTTCATCGCCGGGTTCCTGGCCCCGCGCGTCGAGCTGGCTGCTCGGCGTCGATCATCGGGTTCGTGTCGGCGATCTGCTACTCGATCCTGATCGTGGCGTTCCCGACGATGATCCACGGCGCGGCCGCACTGCCGACGGACTCGCAGGCGCGCGACGTGGTCATCTCCGCCCTGATCCTGTCGCCGATCATCGGCGCGTTCTTCGCCGCGGGTGCCGCCTGGTACCGGCGCTTCCTGGCGATGTCGAGCCCGAACCGGCAGCGCAAGGCGAGCCAGACCCCGAAGCAGAAGCCGGGCGACGGCCGCACGCGGACCCGTCGGTCGACCGCCAGGCGGTGCTCGGCGCGGTCACCGCGATCGGTGCCGCTCGCGACGAGGGCGCAGGGCAACCTCGTCCCGGTCACGCACCTCCGGGTGCCTCAGTCCGGCGCTCGGGCGCCGCCTCGCCGGCATCCGTGCGCGCCGCGCAGGCTCGTTTCGAGTTCTGCGCCGCTTCGGTTCGAAGGGCATCTCAACTTCGGCGAGCTCGGCACGACCGTGCAGGTGGAAGAGGCCGAGGCCCGGCGTCGCGACCGTTCACGCGCGAACCAGATCGGTCGCGCCGCGCCGCGATCGGCCTGGCCGTCGGGCTCGTGGCAGTCGGGCTGCCGCTGTGACCGCGAGCACGCCGGCCGACCGAGCGTCGCCGCGCAGCTGGCGGTGGCGCGCCTGCGCACCGCTCGTCGACGCGGTCGCGAGTCCGCGCGAGACGCGGGTCCTGCCGCCGATCCCGACGGCGCGGCCATCGGCGCGTGCGCTCGGGCGGCGGGCCGCTCGAGCTGCGGCTCCGTCGCTAGCGCCATCCGGGGCGATCTCCGACCGTCGGCGTCTGAGGACCGACCGACCGTCAGCCGAGGCGCCGCATCCCGGCATGACCGAGCTGGCGGACGCCGGCCGGCCGATCCGGGCCACCGGCCTCGGCGGCCACCTCGGGGAGTGGCCGGATCGCCCGGGCGATGACGTTGACCACCTCGCCCTCGCGCTGGAGGTCGCCGTCGACCAGCAGCAGGGCGTGCCGCCGGACCACGCTCCGCAGCCGCGCCCAGGTATCCGGCCAGAGCGTGACGTTGACCATCCCGGTCTCGTCCTCGAGGGCCAGGAAGACCGTGCCCTTGGCCGTCATCGGGTGCTGGCGGGTGACCACCAGACCGCCGATCCGGACATGCCCGGACGGCCGCTCCGAGAGCGACGCGTTGGTCACCGCCCCGATCCGCTCGAGCGCCGGCCGGAAGAGCGTCACGACCTGCCGGCGCGCATCGAGGCCGATGACCGCGTAGGCGTCGCCGATCCGCTCCGACTCGGTGATCGCGGGCAGGGTCGGGGCATCGGTCGCGGGCAGGCGCAGGTCCATCGGCCGGCCGGCCGCCGCTCCCCGCTTGCCGGCCGCCCGGCCCAGACCGCGCAATGCCCGGCCGTCCACCCGGCCGCGTGACGCGCCGGCGACCTCGCGCAGCTGCCACAGGAGCTCGCGGCGCGGCCGCCCGAGCGAATCCAGGGCACCGGTCCGGATGAGCCGCTCGAGGACCTCCTCGGGCAGCCCGGTCCGCTCCACCACGTCGACCAGGCTCGCGTACGGGCCGCGCGACAGCTCCGCGTCCAGCAGCGCCGCGTGCTGCTCGCCGATGCCCTTGACGAGGTGGAGGCCCAGCCGGACGCCCCAGCCCGCGGTCACCTCCGGCGTCCAGCGGTCGCGCGACTCGGCCGACGGGACGACGCAGGCCGGCGACCGGACGGGCTCCGGCCGGGCGGTGATCCCGGCCCCGGCCGGCAGCGGCTCGCCCGGCCGGCCCACCCATTCGGTCGTGGTCTTGTAGGTCGAGGCGTTGATGTCGACCGGCAGGACGGCCGCGCCGTGGCGCTTGGTGTCGTTGACGAGGACCTCGACCGGGTAGAAGCCCATCGGCTGGGCGTTGATGAGCCCGACCAGGAACTGGGCCGGGTAGAACAGCTTCAGGAACGCCGATTCGTAGGCGGTCCGGGCGAACGCCGCGGCGTGGCTCTTGGCGAACCCGAAGCTCGCGAACGCGGCGACCTGGCGGAACAGCTCCTCGGCCATCTCCTCGGTCATGCCGGGCTGGCGGAGGCAGCCCTCGAAGAACTGCCGGTGGAGCTTCTCCATCTCGCTGTTCGAGCGCCACGTCCCCATCGCCCGCCGGAACCCGTCCGACTCGGCGGCGGTGAAGCCGCCGACCTCGATGGCGATCCGCATGACCTGCTCCTGGTAGAGGATCACGCCCATCGAATCCTTGAGGATCGGCTCGAGGCTCGGATGGAGGTAGGTCACCGGCTCCAGGCCCTGCTTGCGGCGCAGGAACGGATGGACGGCGTTGCCCTGGATCGGGCCCGGCCGGATGATCGCGACCTCCACCACGAGGTCGTCGAGGCTCTTCGGGCGCGACTTGGGGAGCGTCTGCATCTGGGCCCGGCTCTCGACCTGGAAGACCCCGACCGTGTCGGCCGCCTGGAGCATCTCGAACACCTCCGGGACGTCCTCGGGCAGGCGATCGAGGTCGAGGCAGACCGCGCAGTCGTGCTCGATGAGCTGGAGCGTCTCGTCCATCGCGGCCAGCATCCCGAGCCCGAGCAGGTCCAGCTTGATGAGCTTCAACGTCTCGACGTCGCGCTTGTCGAACTGGACGACGACCCGGTCGACCATCGTCGCCCGCTCGATCGGGGCGATGTCGATGAGCGGCGCCGCGGTCACCAGCATCCCGCCCGAATGGATCGAGAGATGACGCGGGAAGCCATCGATCCGGGCACAGAACTCGAGCCAGCGCTCCCAGTCCGAGAGGCCGACCGTCGTGCCGCCGCGGGCCTGGGGCGGCGGCTCCGGCTCGACCCGGGCGACCGACGAGTGGGCCGCGGCGGCGCCTGCATCCGCCCGGCGTGGCGCCGGCGGATCCCAGCGGCTGGGCCGTCCGAGCCGATCGGTCGCGCGGCCCTCGGCCGCCCGCGGCGGCGGTTCGAGCTGCCCGCTCTCCGGATCGACCCGCCGGCCGTCGATGAGCGGCGGCGCGACCAGCCGGTCCGCGTCCGCCTTGTAGCCGGTGCCGCGACCCGCCCGCAGCCAGGCGACGCTGGCCGGCGTGTCGCCTGGCCCACCCTCGTCATCGGTCCGGCCGCCCGGCCGGATCGACGGTGGCGACTCGGGCGCCCTCCCACATCCCGGACCGCGACGGCCCGCCTTGGCCGGCTCCGCTCCGGCGCGACGGTCGGGTCGCCCTCCCGGAGCCAGGCGAACGGCCGCGGTGCGGTCGGATCCTCCGGCGTCGGTGGCTGGCGCCAGGGTGGCACCTTGCCGACGAGCGGGATCCGCGTGTTGAGCTGGCCCATCCCGTCCACGAAGCCGAGCCCCTCGGCGGCCTCGGCCGCGCGCGCCTCGGCCGGCAGCCCCTCGCCCGGTCGCTGGAAGAACTCGGCGAACCCGCCGTCCGCCTCGAGGTCCCGCCGGACCATGACCGAGTCGTACGTCTCGAGCGCCTTCGCGACGCGGTCGACGAGCGGCCGCGGGAACCCGAGCGCGTAGCCCACCTCGCGCACGGCCGAGCGCGCCCGGTACGTGACGAGGTTGCAGACCATCCCGGTGTGCTCGGGGCCGTAGCGCTTGTAGACGTACTGGATGACCTCCTCGCGCCGCTCCGAGCTGAAGTCGATGTCGACGTCCGGGTAGGTCGTCCGGCCCGGATTGATGAACCGCTCGAACAGGAGGTTGTGGGCGATCGGCTCGACCCGGCTGATCCCGAGGGTGTACGACACGATCGAGCTGGTCGCGCTGCCCCGGCCCTGGGCCGGGATCCCCTGCTCCTTCGCGAAGCGCATCAGGTCCCAGCAGATGAGGAAGAACTCGGCGAGGCCGGCTCGCTCGATGACCTCCAGCTCGTGGGCGAGCCGCTTGACGACCGCGGAGGTCACCGGGTGATAGCGCTTGCGCGCACCCGCCCAGCACAGCTCGGACAGGTACGAGAACGGGGTCTCCCCGTTGGGCACCGGGAAGCCCGGGAACCGGTATTGCTCGAAGCCGAGATCGACCGAGCACGACGCCGCGAGCTCCACCGCCGTCGACAACCCCGCCGCCCAGGCCCGAGCCGCCCCGTCCGCCGGCGGGGCGAGCGACGCCAGCTCCGCGCCGGACTTCAGGTACGACTCGCCATCGGGCCGGCGCAGGTCGCCGAGCGTGTCCAGCGACCGGCCGTGCCGGATCGCGCTCAGGACGTCGGCCAGCTCACGGTCCTCCGGGCGGGCGTAGTGGACGTCGTTGGTGACGACGACCGGCAGGCCGGTCGCCTCGGCCAGTGCCGCCGCCTCCGAGACGAGCCAGTCGTCGTCGGCCAGGAGGTGATGCGAGAGCTCGATGAAGAAGCCGCTCGTGGCCGTCCCGTCGCCCCGCCCGAAGAGCGTCGCGTACCGCTCGGCGACGGCCCGCGCCCCGGCCCGATCGCCCGTCCGGAGACGCCGGACCAGCTCCCCGTCGCGGCAGCCGGACAGCGCGACGAGGCCCTCGGTGTGCTCGGCGAGCAGGGCCTGGCTGAACCGCGGCACGCCCTTGGTGCCGGCCATGTTGGCCCGCGACACGAGACGGCACAGGCTCCGCCAGCCGACCTGCGAGCGGGCCAGCAGGACGAGGTGGGGACCGCGGACGCGTTCGTTGATGCCGCGCAGGTCCTCCTTGACCGGATCGCGATGGCCGGGCAGGCGGGCACGCCCCGGGCGGGGCCGGCGCGGCAGGCCCTCGGTCACGGCCGTGTCGATGAGCGGGGTGTCGTCGGTGGGGAGCCCGTCGAGGCGCACGCCCACCGCACGACCGCGCCGTCGCTGGCGCCGGCGCCGTGGCGGCACGACGATCCCGGCCGGATCGGCGACGACCGGGTCCAGCAGCTCGATCTCGAGACCGATGACCGGGTGGAGACCGGCCGCCTCTGCCGCGCTGACGAACCGGACCGCCCCGTACAGGCCGTTGTGGTCCGTGACGGCCAGCCCGGTCAGGCCGAGCTCGACCGCGCGCTCGACCAGGTCGTCGGGCGCGGACGCCCCGTCGAGGAACGAGAAGTTGGTGTGGGAATGGAGTTCGGCGTACGGGGTCGATGCCACGGGTCGCTCCGGTCTGGACCGGCTGACTGGGGCCCGCAATCATAGAACATCTGTTCTATCTCGTGTCGCCGGTCCGGGTCGGAGCCCGGACCAGATTCCCATCAAAGATCGCGCCGGAATCATGAAACACAGATGGCCATCACGGCGTCTCAACGGCATGCACGCACCGATGCGCCAGATCGCGGTCTCCGCCATCCGGATCGGGGCGATGGTCGCCCTGGCGATGCTGCTGATCCTCGGTCTCCTGCCGGCGATCCTCGCGGTCGAGGCGGCCAGCCGCTAGCGAACATATGACGTCTCGGCGCCTGGGGGCTCGGGACGACTCGGTGGCACTCGACCGCGATGGTCGACCGCCGCCCCGCCGGATGGGTTGGTGAGCAGCTCATCGGGCCACAGGACCCCGTCGCTTGGGGGCGACGGGGTCCTGTCACGTTGCCTTGACGCTCGGGGGTCATCGCAGGAGCCTGTGGACAGGCCGACGACCGGGACGGTCGAGGACTTCGAGTGGAGCGACATGGGCGACAGCGAACGCAAGCACGGCGAGCCTGGGCGGAAGCGTGCGGTGCGGAACGTCGGGGCGTTCGTCGACCCGAGCGGGGTTGGCGGCGGTATCCCGGTTCCGATGAGAACCCTCAGCGACGAGTACCACGACGAACCTGCCGAGCCCGAGGATTCTGACCGTGTCCCCGAGGCAGAGCCCCCGGGCTTCATGCGCCGGATCATCGAGCGACTGACGAGGCGTCGGACCCCGTAGGTCGGGGGCGACGGGGTCCTGTCATGTCCGGACGGCAACGGTCGAGACGCCGCCATGACGGCCGGGTAGTACTTCTGTCGGTCGCCGGGACGCACTGTGAGGAGGTCGGGATGGCGCCACCAAGTCAGGCACAGAAGAACCTGAAGGCATGCATGAAGAATGCCCACACCAAGGCGGACAGGGACGCCTGCGAGGCGACCTACGCACAGGAATCGGGTGAGAAACCCGACGGAGGGAAGGTGTTCGAGCACTGGCGATGGGAACGCGATCTTCGTGACCGACGGCGGAAAGGTCTTCACCGGCGGCAAGGTCTTCTGACCTGGCGGCCGTGACGGCCGACGAGCTCGGCCAGCCCGTTCCGAGCTGGACCCCGTCGCCCCGAAGGCTGCGGGGTCCGTTCATGTCCGGAGGACCGCGACGCCGACCGGGGTACGATGGCCGGGATGCCCCCGCGTCGACGCCTCGCCGCCTTCTTCCTGATCGCCGCCGTCGCGATCGCCGGCTGTGGGCCGGGTGGCGGGACGACCACCCCGGCTCGATCCCCGGGACCGCCGCGCCGTCGGCCCCGGCCGCGACGGACGTCGCGGTCGCGAGCCCCGATCGCCTCTGCCGGCGCGGGCCAGGTCGGCCCAGACCGACACCGACTGGGGCCGGATCTGGGACAGCCTTCCCAAGGGTTTTCCGCGATACGCGGGCTCGGTGGGGAGCGAAGAGGGCGCGACCGGGCCGGCATCGGCCACGCTGGCCGTCCAGGGGGCCGACCCGAAGACGGTCGCAACCTTCTACCAGGGCGCGCTGTCCTCGGACCAGTACACGACGGACGGTCTCTCCGGACCGCTCGAGGACGGCGGGTACGTGCTGGACATGACCGGACCGGCCAGTGGCTGCAAGGTGCAGGTGACCGCCACGCCGACGGGTGGGCTGATCACCGTGACGATCCTGTACGGGGCTGCCTGCCCGTTGGGATGACACCCGCCAGATGCAACGCGGCTGGTGCGGCGGCGCAACGCATCGATCGCCACATGCGTCTATCCTGCAGTACACTGGTCGAGAGACCGGTTCCGACCAAGCCTGGGGGAGGCGAGATCGTGCAATCAGCGCATCCACGCGATATCGGAGCCCTCGCACTCGTGGTGGGGGTGTTCCTGGTGCTGTTCCTCGTCAGCCTGATGCTGGGGTCGCCCGCTCGCTGACGCCGTTCAGGATCGAATCGATACCGAACAGATAGGCGCTTTCGAGGTCGCCGCCGAGGCGGAAGGCGCCGGCCAGCTCCATGCTGACGAACCCGTGCGCCCAGGCCACGACCGTCCGTGCGGCCTCGAGCGATCGCGACTCCCCGGCGATCCCCGCCATCGCCCGCACGAGGGGCTCCCCCACCGCCGCCAGGATCGCCGGATCCGGGCTGGCACCCGACGGGAGCTCCGTGAAGAGCAGCCGATACCCGTTCGGATTGCGCCGGACGAACGCCCGGTAGGCGAGGACGGCGGCGCGCACATCCGCAGCCGGATCGTCGGTCGCCGAGGCCCTCGCCATCGTCCTCGAGAGGTCGTCCACGACGCTGTCCGCGACCGCGCGCAGGAGGGCCTCCCGGTCGGGGACCCGTTTGTAGAGCGACGGTCCCTTGACGCCCACCGCTTCCGCGACGCTGCGCATCGTCAGCGCGGCGAGCCCGTCGGCCTCGAGGATCCGTCGAGCGGCGGCGACGATCGCGTCGACCGAGGTGCGGGCAGGGGCGGGACTCATGCTGCAGATCATAGGCTATTGACATTAGCCGTCAAGGCTATACAGTGTAGCCATCGGACCCTCGCCGAGATGGCCGGGTCACCACAGGGACAGGAGCGATGGTGATGACAGCGATGACGGCATCCGGGACGAGCGATCAGGCGGCCTTCGCAGGCCCGTCGGTGCGGGGCTGGTTGCGGCTCGAAGGCGCGGCGGCGTTCGCGGCCGGGCTGGCGCTGTACGGCTGGCTCGGCGGGCCGTGGCTCCTGGTCATCCCGCTCCTGCTGCTGCCCGACCTCTCCGCGGTCGGCTACCTCCGCGGCCCGCGGCTTGGCGCCTTCACCTACAACGTCGTCCACAACTGGGCGGCCGGGCTGGGCGTCCTCGGCGTGGGCCTGGCGCTGGACGCCGTCCCGGTGGCGATCCTCGGCGCGATCCTGATCGCGCACGTCGGGATGGACCGTGCCGTCGGCTACGGCCTCAAGCTCCCGTCATCGTTCCACGACACCCACCTCGGCCGGATGGGCCGCGAGAAGTAGGCACCGAGCCCGTGTCGCCTCAGTCGTAGAGACGCTCGAGGTGCCAGGATCCGTCGACCCGATCCAGATAGACCAGCGCTAGCCACCGATCGCCCACGACCTTGAAGTAGTCGCGGGCGATCGGTCCGCGCCACCAGGCCTCCTCCACCCGCCAGCGATTGCAGACCTCGACGGTCTCGCGCCGGCCGTTCCAGCGGATCGCCTCGATGGACCCGTCCGCCCCGAGCTCCACGTCGATCGGCGGGTGCTCGCGCAGGAGGCGGGTCACGATGCCACTCCCCGTTCGCCCGAGGCGACCGGACGCCACGCCCAGCGCAGTCTCGGGGAGGGGTGCCTCCGGATCGGTGATGTCCACCCGCCGGACCCGGTCCTCCCCGAACGTCAGGGCCAGCCGCGCGAGCTGCCACTCGAGCCGGGCGCCCCGGGCGGCCTGTGGCGTGAACAGCGGAAGCTGCTGCCCGGCAGCCGGGGCGGTCCCGTCCAACCCCAGCGTGAGCCGGGCGACCGCGGCCGGCGGCGGGGTCCGCTCGAGGCGGGCGAACAGCAGGCGCTCGATCGCCTCGGCGTCGGCGGTGGGCTCCGGGAAGCGCTGCTCGACGTCCAGCTCGCCCGGCGTGCCGGCCAGGGCGAAGGCCAGGTCGAGATCCAGGTGGAGCGTCGCCCGCGAGGCGGCCAGGCCGCGGGCCACGAGCTGGTCGGTCAGGGCCCCGGCCAGGCGGTGGAGGACGAAGCGGAGTGGCTCCAGCCCCTCGGTGGCGGGTTCGATCGGGAGCGCCAGACGCAGATGCTCCGGAGCCCGGCGCGGGCGGAAGGGCTCCAGCTCCTGGCCACGGGCGCGAGCGTGGATCCGGGCACCCTCCTCGCCGAACCGGGCCACGAGGGCGGACCGGGCGAGGTCGGCCACGGGTCCGATCCGGCGCAACCCGAACCGGGTCAGCCGGGCGCGGACATCCGGATCCGCGGTGAGGAGGCCGGACGGATGCGGCGCGAGGAACTCGGCCTCGCCACCCGGCGGGACGAGGAGCGGCGAGCCGGGCCGGGCCAGGACGGCCGCCACGGTCGCGCTGAACCGGGTGCCGGCGATCCCGGCCCGGATCTGGCTCGCGGCCGGGTCCGCGGCCGCCGCGGGCGCGCCGCCCTCGCCGGTCTCGCCCAGGACGCGGCCGAGCGCCTCGACCAGCCGCGCGACCAGGACCGGCTCCGGTCCCCACAGCGCCTCGAGGCCGTCGACCTGGACCTCGAACAGCCCGAACGCGGCGTCAGCCGGATCGGCGCTGCCGGCGATCCCGGGGCTGAATGCCGCGAGCGCCTCGAAGGCGGCTTCGATGGTCGCCCGGTCCGCGTCGGGATCCGGGTCGATGAAGGTCGCCTCAGGGACGAGCCGATGGGCGCTCCCGAGCGGCATCCCCCGCCGGACGCCCAGCGCCCGGGCTTCCGGGCTCGCGTCGACGACCGGCCCCGGATCCCACGGCCGGCCGCCCAGGATGAGCGGGCCGGTCGGGAAGGGCTCGCAGGCTCGCGCCCGGGCGAGCTCGAGCGGGAGGTGGGGTCGGTGGAGGTGGAGCAGTCGCATCGTGGTCGGTCCGTTCGTGGGTCGCGGGGGCTGGATCGGGGGCCTCGTCGATGAGGAGGTCGTCGCGGCCGAGACAGGTGTCGCGCTCACCTCCTTCCGCGTACAGGATCCGGAGGGTCGCGTGCCGCCCCGGCGGGCCGTAGCGGTTGCGGGCGATGAGCGCCTCCGTCCGCTGGCCGACGATGTCGCGTCCGAGCCGGATCCACGATCGGCGGGCGAGCTCGAGACGGAGGCTGGTCGACTCGGCGACGGCGGTCGCCAGGCCGCCGGCCAGGCCCGGTGGCTCGAGCACGACCATGAGCGTCTCCGACCGACGGGCGAGGGCCGCCAGACGGCCGAGCCGGTCCGCGATCCGGGTGGGCTTGTCCGTGGCGGCCAGCCGGCCACCGGGCAGGTCGAGGACGAGCAGGTCCACCGAGCGGCCGGCCAGCAGCGCGCCCGCGATGGCCAGGCCCTCGTCGAGGGTCTCCGGGGTGATGACCACGAGCCATTCGAGCCGGATGCCCCGGGCGACCGCCTCGACCGGGTCGAAGCTGCGCGACAGGTCCAGCCAGGCCACGATCGAGCCGGTCGCCTGGGCCTCCGCCGCGAGCCGGAGGACCAGCGTGGTCCGTCCGCTCGAGCCGTCGCCGCGGATCGCGACGCTGGCCGAGCGCGGCAGGCCGCCGGGACCGAGGATCGCGTCGAGCGCCGCGAACCCGGTGTGGATGATCCGATCGTCGGCGGCCGGGGCCGGCTCGGGCCGATGCGACGGGACGGGGGCGGGTGCCGTGGCGGGCGCGAGGGCGAGGGCCCCGTCCGTGATCGGGGCGGTCGCGTCGGTCGCGGTGGTCCCCGCGGCCCTCGGAGCTGCGGCTCCCCAGCGAGCCTGCAGGCTCGCCACGGCTGCCGTCACGTCCGGGGAGAGGGTCGCCATCGGACGGCTACATTAGAACATCTGTTCGACTGAATCAAGGCCCCGATGCGGGAGAGCGACCGCGTCGCCAGCCGGATCCTCGCCAGGGACGAATGCCACTCGTGCTGTGCGATCAAGGACCGGACCATGGCCGCTCGCGCACGTCGAGCCGAGCGCGACAACGCTCGGAGACACCCTCACCGAGGCGCTGACATCCGCCGACCACGAGGGTCGTTGCTGTCTGGCGAACCGCGCGCGCCGTTCGCCTGACCGGTCAGCTGACCGCCTTCTTCACGAGCTCGCCGATCCGCTTCTCGTCGGCGGCGGTCAGCTTCGTCAGCGCGAACGAGGTCGGCCACATCGTGCCCTCGTCGATCATCGCGTCGTCGCTGAAGCCGAGGGTCGAGTACCGCGTCTTGAACTTGTCCGACGACTGGAAGAAGCAGATGACCTTGCCGTCCTTGGCGTAGGCGGGCTGCCCGTACCAGGTCCGGGGCACCAGGACCGGCGCGCTGGCCTTGATCAACGCATGGAGCCGCTCGGCCATGACCCGATCCGCTTCCGGCATCTCGGCGATCTTGGCGAGGACGTCCGCCTCGCCGTCCGCGGCAGCCGCACCGCGACGTGCCTCTGCCTTCTGCTCCTTGGCGCGCTCCTTCATCGCATCGCGTTCTTCGTCCGAGAACACCTTGGCGCTCTTGGCGGCTGCCTTCGTGTCGGCCATCGGGGGCTCCTCCCGCTCGTCGATCTTGCTGGGGTCGAGCCTCATGCTACGGAGCCCGGGCGTCCCTGGCTTCTCCGAAACTGCTCGTCGTGACACGTCCGTGCGTCACCGGCTCGTCACGGGAGAAGCCTACCCTCACTCCCCTACCATGCTCGAGATGCCGAACCCGTCCAGCGCACCGCTCCCGGAGCGACCGATCCTGGTCGTCGACGACGACGCCAAGATCGTCCGGCTCGTGCGCACCTACCTCGAGCGCGACGGCTTCGGCGTGGTGACCGCCGCGGACGGCCCGGCTGCGCTCGACGCGATCGAACGCCACCGGCCGGCCCTCGTCGTCCTCGACCTCATGCTCCCGGAGCTCGACGGGCGGGCGGTCATCCGGGCCGTCCGGCGCGACGACGAGGCCGCCGCCACCCCGATCCTCGTCCTGTCGGCGCGAGGCTCCACGCTCGACCGGATCGCGGGCCTGGAGGACGGCGCCGACGACTACCTGCCCAAGCCGTTCAGCCCGGCCGAGCTCGTCCTCCGGGTCAAGTCGATCCTCCGCCGCGCGGGACCGACGTCCGCGGACGCGACCACGCGCCCGCCGCTCATCCATGGCGACCTGGTCGTCGACCTCGACCGGCACGAGGTCAGCCGCGACGGCACGCCGATCGCCCTGACCCGCGTCGAGTTCCGGTTGCTCCAGGCCATCCTCGAGGCCGACGGCCGGGTCCTCACCCGCGACCAGCTCCTCGACGCCGTCTACGGCCGGGACCAGGCGGACGTGCTGGATCGGACGGTCGATGTCCACGTCGGGCGCCTGCGCGACAAGCTCGGCGACGACGCCGATCACCCGCGCTACGTGGCGACCGTCCGCGGGATCGGCTATCGCGCGGCGGCCACGACCGACCGTCCGCCCCATGATCGGGCGCGGGATCGCCACCCGGATCGCCCTGGCGGCGCTGGCCTCGGCCGCGCTCGGCGTGACGATCGTGGCCGTCGGCATCACGGTCGTCGGAGCCGATGTCTTCCGCGCCCTGATGGTCGAGGCCGGCGAGTCCGCCGATCACGCCCAGGCGATGTACGACCAGTCGGTCACGACCGTCGTCCTGGCGGCCGTCGTCGTGGCCGCCCTCGCCAGCGTGATCCTGGCCGTCGTCCTCGCCCGCATGCTCGCCCGGCCGCTGGCCGAGGTCGGCGGCGCTGCCCGCCGGATCGCCGAGGGCGACTACGCGGCGCGGGTCCCGCGCGAGGGTCCCGAGGAGCTCGCCAGCCTGGCCGATTCGTTCAACCAGATGGCGGCCAGCCTCGAACGCCAGGAGGTCATGCGCCGCGACTTCATCGCCAACGCCGCGCACGAGCTGCGGACCCCGCTGACCAACCTGCAGGGCTACCTCGAGGCACTCCGGGACGGGGTGATCGTCGCGGATCGGGCGACGTACGACTCGCTCTGGGACGAGGCGGAACGGCTGGTCCGCCTGTCCCATTCCCTGGACGCGCTGGCCGAGGGTGACGCGGCGACCTCGCCGCCGGCGCTCGTCGAGCTCGATCTCGTGGCGGCCATCCGGGCGGCGCTCGAGCTCGCCCAGCCGACGTTCGACCGGGCCCACCTGCGCGTCACGGCCGAGCTCCCGGACCGGCTCCCGGCACGCGCCAACCCGGACCACCTCGCCCAGGTCCTGGGCAACCTCCTGTCCAATGCGGCGCGGTACACCCCGGCCGGCGGGACGGTGACGGTCCGGGCCGAGCACCGCGCGTCCGATCTCCTGGTCTCGATCGCCAACACCGGCGAGGGCATCCCGGCGGACGATCTCGACCGCGTCTTCGAGCGGTTCTATCGGGTCGAGAAGTCGCGCGACCGGGCGCGCGGCGGCGCGGGCATCGGGCTCGCCATCGTCAAGCAGCTGGTCGAGGCGAGCGGCGGACGGGTCGGCGCCGAATCGAGCGACGGGCAGACCCGGTTCTGGTTCAGCCTGCCGGCCTGACTCAGGGGATGGCGATGCAGACCATCCCGACGAGGATCCCGGCCAGCCCGACCCACTGGATCCGCTTGAGCCGCTCGCCGAGGAACGCGACGGCCACGACGATCGTGACGGCCGGCCCGAACGACGCCGCCAGGCCGACCATCCAGGTCGGTGCGGTCTCGAGACCGATGGCGAACGCGATGAGCCCGATGACGTCGAGCGTCCCCGCGAGCACGATCGCGCCGACGATCCGGCCGTCCGACCAGGCCGGCCCACCCACCGGCCGATGGCCGATCGCGGCCGCGGTCCGGGCGAGGATCGCGACGGCCGCGATCCCGATGGCGGCATTGAGGACGCGGGCGATCGTGTAGGTCTGGACCCAGGTCATCGTCTCGAGGGCGATGTCGGTGGTGATCGCCATGAGCGAGAAGAGGATGAGCGCCACGAGGGCGAACACGACGCCGGGGCTGGCGAAGCGGGTCGCCCGGAGGCCGCCATCGAAGGCGATCCCGGTCAGCAGGACGCCGATCGTGGCGATGGTCGCACCGGCCGCCTGGAGGAGGGTCAGCGTCTCGCCCCGGAAGACCACCGACAGCACGACGGTCAGGCCACCGAACGCCGCGACCATCCCGCTGACGACCGCGATCGGACCCATCTGCAGCCCGGTGAAGTAGGCCAGATAGGCGCCCGCCCCGATGATCCCGAGCAGCGCTGCGAGGGCGAACGATCGCGCGTCGCCCGGGAGGCTCGACCCGGTGACCACGAAGATGGCCAGGAACAGGACCGCCGTGACGAGCTGCATGGACGCCGTCACCCGGAGGCTGCCGATGACCCGGCTGCCGAGGGCGGTGATCAGGTCGAGCGAGCCCCACGCGAGCGCGGCGCCGAGCCCGGCAAGCAGTCCGAAGGGCATGCCCGGAGCCTAGTGGCGCGTCCCACGGCACGAGCCGGGGTCGCACCAGTCAGGACGACGGGTGCCGGGCGAGGCCCGTGCTACCATTCCGGCCGGTCCCCCGTCCGCGGACGTGGCGCGACCGATCGTGGGGATGTAGCTCAGCTGGAAGAGCACTGCGTTCGCATCGCAGGGGTCAGGGGTTCGAGTCCCCTCATCTCCACCACCACCCGGCTCGACGCGATCACGACACGGCATCATCGAGCGCGCCGTGGAGCTCCGTCGAATGGTCGCGCAGCCACCGGCGCCACACCTTGTGATCGGGCCGGCGCGAGGCGACGACCTCCCAGAACTTCGGGCCGTGGCCGAACACGCGCAGGTGGGCCAGCTCGTGGATGACGACCGTCTCGAGCGCCTCCGGCGGGGCGAGGATCAGTCGCCACGAGAAGGCCAGACGGCCCTGCCGGGAGGCGCTGCCCCAGCGCGTGCGCTGGTCGCGGACGCTCAGCGCGGTCGGGCTGACGCCGAGGGCCGTCGCATGCCGGGCGACGTCGCGCTCGATCGCCGCGCGGGCACGTGGCTTGAGCCACGCCTCCAGGACTGCCGCTGTCGAGCGCCGGTCCGACGGGGCCAGATGGACGATCAGCTCGTCCTCGTCCGCCCCTCCGATCCGCTCGACGGTGGACCGCCGGACGCCCGGACGCGACGGCACGACGCGCAGGCGATGGAGGTCGCCCCGGTACCGGATCGTGGCGCCGTCGCGGAGGCCGCCGCGGGCCGCGAGCGTGGCGCGATCGCGCGCCTGCTGGGCCAGGTGCCGCCGGACCCACGGCTCGCGCTCGGCCAGGAACTCCTGGATCCGGCCGTCTGGGTTCGCCCAGCCGCGTCGGGTGGCGAGCGGGACGGTGACGACCATGCCGCGATCCGGGTGGATGACGACCCGGAGGCCGCGCGACCGCGGCGAGCGGCGCAGGGTGTACGCGATCGGACCGCCGGGGAGCCTCGCGACGGCGTCGGTCTCGGTGGCGGTCACGTGCAGGGCGATCAGGTCCGCCGCAACAGTCGGCCGGCGCGCTCGCCGGTCTCGGCGCCGTCGACGATCGCCGGCCGGCCGTTGACGAACACGTGGTCGATGCCGATCGGGTAGCGCGCGGGTTCGGTGTAGGTCGCCTCGTCCGCGACGGTCGCGGCATCGAACACCACGAGGTCGGCCACGGCCCCCTCGCGCACGACGCCCCGATCGCGGAGACCGAGCCGCTCGGCCGGGATGGAGGTCAGCTTCGCGATCGCCGCCTCGAGGGACAGGATGCCGCGGTCGCGCGTGTAGCGCCCGAGGACCCTGGCCGTGCTGCCGTACGCTCGTGGGTGCGGTCGGCCCACGTCCAGGATCGGGTGGCCCGGGCGCCGCCCCCCGGCATCGGTACAGACGGCGATCCAGGGCACGGCCATGATGGCGTCGACGTCGGGCTCGGACATGCACTCGATGACGACCGAGACGTCGAGCCGGTCGGCGACGAGCGCATCGAAGGCGACGTCCGACGGGTCCGCGTGAAGCTCGTCGGCGAGGTCGGCCAACGAGCGACCGGCCCAGTCCGTGTGGCTGGCCGCATAGGAGATCCGCAGGCCCTCCCAGCCCGGGTCGGCGGCCACGTTCTCCCAGCCGGAGATGCCCCGTTCGATCTCCGAGCGGACGAGATCGCGGACGTGCGGATCGGCGAGCGCCTCCACGCACGCATCGACGCCGAGGCCCTGGAGGGCGGGTGGGAGGATCGTGGCCAGGGTCGTCCCGGCGGCCGTGTACGGGTACTGGTCGGCCGCCACGTCGAGACCCTCCGTCCGGGCAGTCTCGAGCCGGGCGAGCGCGGCACCGGCCTGGCCCCAGACCGACCGCGCGCCGCACTTGAGGTGCGAGACCTGGAGCCGCCCGGCCGAGCCCGCCGCCCGGACCGCCGCGATCGATTCGTCCAGGGAGGCGAGCAATCCGTCGCTCTCGTTGCGCATGTGGGTCGCGTACAGGCCCCCGCACCGGGCCGTCGCAGTGACGAGGGCCTCCACCTCGGCCGCCTCGGCGTGCATGCCCGGCGCGTAGATCAGCCCGGTCGACAGCCCGATCGCGCCCGCGTCGAGGGCGGCCTCGACCTCGCCGATCATCGCCGACAGCTCCGCGTCGGTCGGCGGTCGCGCCTCGGCGCCCAACACCGACCCGCGGACGGTGTTGTGGCCGACGAGGAATGCCACGTTCGGCCCCAGCGCCATCTCCTCGACCCGGTCGAGGTATTCGGCGAACGTGCGCCACCGCGCCACCAAACCGTTCGGGCGCAGCGCCAGCTCGACGAGCTCGCGGCCGGGGTCGCCGATCGGGGCGAGGGTGTCGCCGCAGTTGCCGGACAGCTGGGTCGTGTAGCCCTGGTGCAGATGGCTGGCGAGGGCGCCGTCCACGAACAACGAGCCGTCCGAGTGGCCATGCGGGTCGATGAAGCCCGGCGCCACGATCCGGCCCGTGCAGTCGACGACCGTCGCGACCGAGGTCACGTCGACGTCCGACAGGTCGCCGACGGCGAGGATCCGGTCGCCCAGCACGCCCACGTCCGCCCGGACGCCCGGTCCGCCACCGCCGTCCACGACGGTGCCGCCGCGCAACAGGAGATCCAGGGTGGTCACGCGACGATGGTGCCACGACCACTCGACCAGAAACCCTTCGGTCGCGCATCCCGGACCGAGCGGCGGCCTCTGGTAAACTCCGCATCCCGTGGGGCTATAGCTCAGCTGGAAGAGCACCTGCATGGCATGCAGGGGGTCCGGGGTTCGAGTCCCCGTAGCTCCACCAACCCGCGACGAGACCGCCGAACCCTCACCCCTCGCCGGCGCGGCGGGGGGTGAACCGTCTCCCGAGGACCCACGTGACCAAGATCCGGACAGAACCCGCCAGGACCGAACCGGCCAGCGAGCCGCACACCCACATCGAGCGCTACGACCCGGGCTCGATCGAGCCGCGCTGGCAGGCGCGCTGGGCGGAGCTCGGCCTGCACGACACGGATCTCGTGGACGACACGCGACCCAAGTACTACCTGCTGACGATGTACCCGTATCCGTCGGGCGACCTCCACATCGGCCACTGGTACATCGTCACCCCGAGCGACGCGCTGGCGCGCTTCCGCCGGATGCACGGCTACAACGTGTTCTTCCCGATCGGGTTCGACGCCTTCGGCCTGCCCGCCGAGAACGCGGCGATCAAGAGCGGTGGCCATCCGTTCTCGTGGACGATGCAGAACATCGAGAACATGCGCCGGCAGTTCCGCTCGATGGGCGCGACGTTCGCCTGGAAGAACGAGGTCGTCACCGCGGACCCGTCGTACTACCGGTGGAACCAGTGGCTGTTCCTGCGCTTCCTGGAGGCCGGCCTGGCCTACCGGGCGCTGTCCGCCGTCGACTGGTGCCCGAACGACGGGACGCTGGCGCGCGAGCAGGTCGAGGGCACGGACCGGCACTGCTGGCGCTGCGGCGCCCTGGTCGAGAAGCGCGACCTGGAGCAGTGGTTCCTGCGGACGACCGCGTACGCGGACGAGCTGCTCGACTTCTCCGGCATCGACTGGCCCGAGCCGATCAAGATCCAGCAGACGAACTGGATCGGCCGGTCCGAGGGCGCCGAGATCGACTTCGAGGTCGCGCCCGACGACTACCAGCCGGGCGGCGACCGCCTGCGCGTGTTCACCACCCGCCCGGACACGCTGTTCGGGGCGACCTTCATGGTCGTCGCGCCGGAGCACCCGCTGGTCCCCAAGCTGACCCACCCCGATCGCCTGGCGGAGGTCGAGGCGTACGTCGGACAGGCGCGACGCAAGACCGAGATCGATCGCCTCTCGACCGATCGGGCCAAGACCGGCGTGGCCATCGGCGCCGACGCGATCAACCCGGTCAGCGGCGAACGCATCCCGATCTTCGTCGCCGACTACGTCCTGGCCACCTACGGCACCGGCGCGATCATGGCCGTCCCGGCCCACGACGAGCGCGACTTCGAGTTCGCACAGGCCTTCGGGCTGGAGATCCGCCGGGTCGTGGCCGCGCCGGGCGAGGCCGCCGACGAGCCGATGGCGGCCGCCTATCATCGCACACGCCGCGGGCGAGGTCCTGGTCAACAGCGGCCCGTACTCGGGGCTGCCCGCCGACGAGGGCGGCAAGGCGATCGTCGCCTGGCTGGCCGAGACCGGACGGGCCGAGCCCAAGGTCACCTACCGGTTGCGCGACTGGCTGGTCAGCCGCCAGCGCTACTGGGGCACCCCGATCCCCGTCATCTACTGCCCGACGGACGGCGTCGTGCCGGTCCCGGATGCCGACCTGCCGGTGCGCCTGCCGGAGACGGTCGACTACGCCGGCAGCGGCGACAACCCGCTCAACCACGACGAGGCGTTCCTGCGCGTCGACTGCCCGCGCTGCGGCGGCCCGGCCCGGCGCGAGACCGACACGATGGACACGTTCATGGACTCGTCGTGGTACTGGTTCCGCTACCTGTCGCCGGACGAGCCGGGCGGCCCGGTGGACCGCGAGATGACCGACAAGTGGACGCCGGTCGACCAGTACACCGGCGGCGCCGAGCACGCCGTCATGCACCTGCTGTACGCCCGCTTCTTCACCAAGGCGATGGCCGATCTGCGGGCTGGTCCGCGACCGCGAGCCGTTCCAGCGGCTGTTCAACCAGGGCCAGATCCTGGGCGCGGACGGCGAGCGGATGTCGAAGTCGCGGGGCAACGTCCAGGACCCCGACGAGCTGGTCGCCCGCTACGGCGCGGACACGGTCCGGCTGTTCCTGATGTTCATGGGCCCGTGGGACCAGGGCGGGCCGTGGAGCCCGACCGGGATCGGCGGCGTCCATCGCTTCCTCAACCGGGTCTGGACGCTCGTCGTCGACCCGCACGGTCGCGAGCCGGGTGACCCGGATGCGGGCGCCCTGCCGGCGGGCGAGACGGAAGCGACCGCCCGTGTCGCGCTGCGCTCCGCCGCGCACCGGACGCTCCGCGACGTGACCACGGACTACGAGGGGTTCCGGTTCAACACGATGATCGCCAAGCTCATGGAGCTGGCCAACACGCTGTTCCGCTACCGCGGGACGGCCGTCGCCGGCACGCCCGAGTGGGACGAGACGATCGGCCTGTTGCTGCTGATGCTGGCGCCGGCCGCCCCGCACATCAGCGAGGAGCTGTGGAGCCGGCGCGCCGCCGAGGCCGGCCGGCCGTGGACGTCGATCCACGAGGAGGCCTGGCCCGAGGTCGACCCGAGCGCCGTCGTCGAGGCGACCCGCGAGATCCCGGTCCAGGTGAACGGCAAGCTGCGCGACAAGGTCACCGTCCCGACCGACGCCACGACCGCCGACATCGAGGCGGCGGTCCTCGCTCGTGAGCGGATCCAGACGATCCTGGACGGCAGGGCGCCGGACCGGATCGTCGTGGCCGGTGGCGGCAAGCTGGTCAACCTCGTCATCCGGTGAGCACCGGGGAACCGGCGGACGCGCTGGCGTTCGACCGCTACCTGGCCGAGAAGAAGCCCGCGGTCGCGGACGCCGCCCGTGCGCTCCGGGCGACCGTCCTGGCTGGCTTTCCCGATGCCGTCGAGACCTTCGACCCGGCCGACGGCCTCCTCGCGATCGGGCTCGGCCGGTCGATGCGCGACTTCCGCTTCGCCATCATCCCGCACACGTCGCACGTGAACCTGCAGCTGGCCGACGGCGCCGACCTGCCGAACCCGGACGGCCGCATCGAGGGCACCGGGAAACGGATCCGCCACGTCAAGGTCCGCTCGGTCGAGGACGCCGGCGCTCCCTGGCTCCGCGCGGTCATCGCCGCGCAGCTCGCCCATCGCGGGGGCGAGGCGTCGGCCTGACCCAGCCGACGGACGCTCCCCTCAGGCCGCGCCCGAACGCCGGTTGCGAAGGACGATGAGATTGCCCTGCGGCGCACTCAAGGGCTAGGAACGGGGACCAGACGCCCGCACGATAGTCTTGCGCGGGACCAAGGCCACTGCCCAGCCGATGAGGTCAGCGATGAAGGTCAGCGCCCGCGTCGGGCCGCTCGTCCTGGTTGTCGTCGGTCTGGTGCTCGCCGTCGGGTTCGGGCGAGCGTGGCGGGGCGACCTCGCCGGTGCGACCGCTCCCTGGTGGGCGTACCTGTTCCTGATGCTCCTGGCCATCGCGATGCTGGCCCTCGCGGCCGCCGTGTCGATCGACCCGCGCCCGCTCCAGCTCCGTCAATCGCTCGCGGGAGCGGCGCCTCGTCTGGCTCGGCGTCCTCATCGTCCTCGCCATCGGGGCGGCCGGCGCCTCGCGCGCGACCCGGGAGGAATGGCTGTTCGTGGTCCTCGCGGTCGTCGTCGCATCTGCGCTGGGGGACCTCGTGGTGACGACGCAAGCGATCGCGGGGCCGTCCGGCGATATCGGTCCGTTCCAGCGCCTGGGCGCCGTCGTCGTCTTCGCCGTGGCGATCTTCATGGCGACCGGGGCAGTGGTCATCGTCGTGAGCCTCGTGCGCGCCATCTGGCGGTTCATCGCCCGGGGCGAGCCGGTCGACCGGCTGCCGTGGGGTCTCGTCGTGGCCATCGCGATCCTGCCGGTCGTCACGTTCGCGATCGCCGCGTTCGGCACGCCGTCGCGCATCGGGTGGGACGTTCCAGGTCCAGGCGTCCGCGAACCGGCGGAACAGCGTCCTGCTCATCATCACCCTGGTCGGGATCGTGGCCGCGACCGCGGAGATGATCGCGGTCACCCTGACCTACGACCCGGTGCCCGCCCTGTGGGCCGGCGGAGTCGCGGCCCTGGTCGGTCTCGGGGCGGCCGCGGGGGCGAATCGGTTCGGGTCGGACGTCATCCTCCAGACGGCCGGCGCACGGCTCGCGGACCCGGCACGCGACACGGTGCTGCTCGACGTCGTCCGCGAGCTCTCGATCGCCGCGAACGTCCCGGAGCCGCGGGTCTACGTCATCGCCGACGGGAGCCAGAACGCCTTCGCCACGGGACGCGATCCGGCCCACGCGTCGCTGGCCGTCACGACCGGCCTGCTCCAGGGGATGGATCGCGAGGAGCTCCAGGGTGTCGTCGGCCACGAGCTCGGGCACGTCCGCAACCTCGACACCCGCTACGCGTTGTACGTCGCGGTCCTGGTCGGCCTCGTCGCCCTCGTCACCGACAGCTTCCTCCGGCTGGTCGTCGAAGGCTGGAAGAACGGCGCATTCGTCTGGAGCGGCGATGACGACAACGCGTTGGCCGCGCTGGCCATGGGCTTCCTCGTCGGGATCTTCCTGCTGATCGTGGCCGGGCTGCTGCGCGTCGTCGCGCCGCTGTTCTCGGCGCTCGTGCAGGCCTCGAGCAGCCGGGAGCGCGAGTTCCTGGCCGATGCGACGTCGGTCGAGTTCACCCGGAACCCGCGAGCGCTCGAACGGGCGCTGACCTCCATCGCG
Organism: uncultured Chloroflexia bacterium; assembly: GCA_963720495.1. Lineage (GTDB taxonomy): Bacteria > Chloroflexota > Limnocylindria > Limnocylindrales > CSP1-4 > SPCO01. The sequence goes on along the minus strand of CAVRFU010000006.1, from coordinate 183,027 downwards.
GCCGACGACGACCCGCTCGAGGCGGCCAACCGGGGAACCCAGCACCTGTGGTTCCGTAACCCGGTCAAGGGCGGCAGCGACCGGCGCAGCGGCCTCCTCGCCACGCACCCATCGATCGCGGCCCGGATCGATCGCCTGCGAACCCTGCAGGGACTTGCGCCGCTCACCGCCGACGAGGCCGCGCTTCCGGCCGTCGAGAGCTGACCCGCCCGGCTCGGGCTCGGGGCTCCGGCCGTTAGGATTGGGGATCTCGCGACTGTCAGGAGGCCTTCGTGTCGGACGTTCGGATCGGTGCCCTCTGCTGGAACCAGTACACGACCTGGCCGGACCTGCTCGCGGCCGGGATCCGGGCGGACCGGCTCGGCTATCACAGCCTCTGGACGTGGGACCACCTGTATCCCATCCAGGGCGACCCGCACGGGCCGATGTACGAGGCGTGGCTGACGCTGGCGGCCTGGGCGCAGGCGACCGAGCGGGTCCGGATCGGCCTGATGGTCGGGGCCAACACGTTCCGCAACCCGGCCCTGACGGCCAAGATGGCGACGACGCTCGACCACATCTCGAACGGGCGGGCGATCCTCGGGATCGGCGGGGCCTGGTTCGAGACCGAGCACGAGGCGTTCGGGCTCGAGTTCGGCAGCGGCTTCCCGGAACGCCTCCGCTGGCTGGGCGAGGCGCTGCCGATCATGCGCGGCATGCTCCACGGGGAGCGACCGACGGCCGCCGGCCCGCACTACAGCGCGACCGACGTCGTCAACGAGCCGCGACCGGTCCAGGCCCGGCTGCCCCTGCTCATCGGCGGCGGTGGCGAGCAGGTCACGCTCAAGCTGGTCGCCCGCTACGGCGACGCGAACAACGTCGGGAACGGCTTCGAGAACGTCAAGCGCAAGGAGGCGATCCTCCTCCAGCACTGCGAGACCATCGGTCGCGATCCGGCCGAGATCGAGCGCACGACGGGGATCGGGACGGTCATCATCCGCGACTCGCGCGCCGAGGCGGACCGGGTCCACGCGGCGATGTTCGAGCGCCAGACCGGTGCCGAGCGCTGGAAGGATCAGCCGTTCGGGACGCCGGAGGACGTCGCCGAGCGGCTGCTGCCGTTCCTCGACATCGGGTATCGCCACCTGATCGCCGGTTTCCCGTCGCCCCACGACGAGGAATCGATGACCCGCTTCGCCACGGAGGTCCTGCCGATCCTCGAGCGCGCCTGACGACGGGCGAACGGGAACGGGATAGACTCAGGTCGTGCCGATCTACGCGATCTGGTTCGTCGCAGCGCTGGCGCTGCTGGTGCTCGAGCTTGCGAGCACGACCTTCTTTTCCATCTTCCTGGCCGTCGGTGCATTCGCGGCCGGTCTGCTGGCCTTCTTCGTCCCCGACAGCCCGATCTGGCTGCAGGCCACGGTGGCGATCGCGGTCGCCCTGCTCGGCGTCGTGGTCGGCCGGCCGTTCCTCAGCCGCCGTCTCCGCCGGCACGGCGAAGGCCCGCTGACGCCGGGGGTCCACGGTGGGTTCGTCGGGCAGCGCGCGCTGGCCCTCGACGAGATCGGCGAGGAGCTCCACCCGGGCCACGTGCGGCTGGCGGGCGAGACCTGGCTGGCGTTCTCGGACGACCACCAGACGATCCCGCAGGGCGCGCCCGTCATCGTCACCGACGTTCGGGGAACGACGCTGGCAGTCCGACCCGCATCTGGGTCCGCCATACCGGAGAGTTGAACCATGGATACGGGCTTGCTGGCCCTGATCGTCGCGTTCGTCATCGCGATCCTGTTCATCCTGTTCGCGTTCTACCTGCTGCGGAACACGGTCAACCTCGTCCAGCAGGGGTTCGTCGGCGTCGTGACGCGGCTGGGTGAGTACCGCGCCATCCATGAGCCCGGGCTCGTCATCATCGCGCCCTTCATCGACCGGCTCGTGACCGTCGACATGCGCGAGACGCCGCTGCCCGGCGATCGCCAGGAGGTCATCACCAAGGACAACGTCGTGGTCGCGGTCAACGCCACGATCTTCACCCAGGTCGTCGACGCCAAGCAGGCGCTCTTCAGCATCGCCCGGTTCGACGTCGCCATCGACGCCCTGGCCCGGACGGCCCTCCGGTCGGTCATCGGCACCCTGTCCCTCGATGAGGCGCTGTCCGAGCGCGAGCGGATCAACGTCGACGTCCAGGAGCAGATGGAGGCCGTCACCGACAAGTGGGGCATCCGGATCAACCGGATCGAGATCGTCGAGATCACCCCGCCGCCGCAGATCCTCCAGGCCCTGGCGCTCCAGAAGCAGGCCGACCAGGAGAAGCGCGCCAAGATCCTCCAGTCGGAGGGCACCCAGCAGTCGGCGGTCAACGTCGCCGACGGCGACCGCCAGGCCGCGATCAAGAACGCCGAGGGCGAGCGACAGGCCGCCATCCTGCGCGCCGAGGGCAACCGGCAGGCGGCGATCCTCGAAGCGGAGGGCCGGGCGCAGGCGATCCAGACCGTCTACTCGGCGATCACCGCCGCGGCGCCCGAGCCCGACCCTCGTCGCGATCCTCCAGCTCGACACGCTGAGCCGGTTCGCGGAGAGCCCGAACACGAAGATCGTGATCCCGGCCGAGTCGGCTGCCCTGCTGGGAGCCGTCCAGGCCATCCAGTCCGTGCTCGGCCAGGTGCCGTCGGCAGGAGAGACCGGGGTCTGACGAGGCCCGGGCCGACCGCCCGAGGCATCGTCGCGATCGTCAGGCCTGCGCGGCCGGCCCCGTCGCGGCGTCCGTCGTGATCTGCGCCGCCTGACCCGCGGCACGCTCCTTCGCGCGGTGCCGGGCGGCCTTGGCGCGGTTGCCGCAGGTCGCCATGTCGCACCAGCGCCGGCGACTGGTCCGTGACGCGTCGTAGAAGATCCAGTCGCAGGTGTCGCTCGCACAGACCTTGATCCGGTCGGGGTGACCGGCGGTCAGCTCGGCGACGAGCGGGTCGGCCAGGCGCGCGAGGGCGTCGTCGACCGGATCGCCGACATGGCGATGGTCGACGTAACAGCCGTCCGGAGCGGGGACGAGCTCGATGACCTGTCGCGCGTGGAGCGTCTTGTTGATCGTCTCGAGCGCGTGGGTATCCGGAGCGCGGTCCTCTGCGATCGAGAACGCCACCTCGCGGAGCGCCGAGCGGACCGCGTGGACCCTGGCGAGGTCCCGCTCCATCAATGGGTCATGGCTCGACACCTGGGCGCGCACGCGGTTGGCGCCCTCGACGTGGATGACCCCACGGTCGACGAACCATTCGAGGGCCGCATCGAGCGTCGGGAGCTTGTCCACCGGGAAACCATTCTCGGTGTCGTCGGTGTTCAGGAAGTCGAAGGTGTCCTCGAGATCGACGTCGTGAGCGTGGCCTCGGTGGACTTGATCGGGGGCTTTTGTTTTCATCTCGATAACCACTCTATACCCATTGACAGGTTACGCGCAAGAGGGTACATTACGGTAGTAACCGATCAGACGTTATAAACAGGTTAGTCCTTGGAAAGGAGCCCAGCATGCCGGTCTTCGTGATCATCGCAATCATCATCATCGGACTCGGTGCGCTGGACGCTGCCGCCATGGCCTGGGGCGCGGACAGCCGTGATCAGCTCCCGGACGACCACCGTCGCTGAGACCGACCTGCCCACAAGGAGGCTACCCACATGCATCCCCTGACTCTGTACGCCCTCGAGGTCACCAAGGACCGAGACCGCGAGATCAACGCCGAGCGATTGCTCGCCGAGCAGCGCCGAGCGCTGAGCGATCCTGATGCCGGCCGTCGCCTGAGCGGCCTGCGCCACCCGGTCGCGGTCGTCCTCGCTGCCTTCAGCCGTGGATCCGCCGCGGCCGTTCGCCGGCTCGACGAATGCGTCGCCGATGACCTCGGTCGCGCGCTCAGCCCATCCGAATAACCGGCCCGCCGGTCGCCCCTCCCGCGACCGCTCGCCGTCCCTCCGCCGCCGGCCGCGCCTCCCGCGCCGGCGGCGTACCTTTGCCCGGAGGAGGGAGCCATGACCAGTGGAACCGCGGCAGCATCGTGGGGCGACGGCCGGATCGACCTGTTCTGGACCGGCCCGGACGACGCCCTCGTTGCATCGGGCGTTCGACGCGGGACGGTGGAGTGACACCGAGTCGCTGGGCGGGACGCTCGCATCGGCCCCGGCCGCGACCGCGTGGGCGGTCGACGCGCTCGAGGTCTTCGCGATCCTCGGCGACGGCCAGCTCTGGAACCGCTACTGGGATGGCCGGGCGTGGCATGCCTGGGAGAGCCTCGGTGGACGGCTCGATCCGTCGGCGGCCCCGGCTGCCTCGTCGTGGGGCGCAGACCGGCTCGACGTCTGGGCGCTCGGCCTCGACGGGCTGACCTGGCATCGGTGGTGGGACGGCACCCGCTGGGTCGAGTGGGAGCAGCTCCCGCGCTGAGCGGGCAGGCGTCGGTCGTCGGCGCCCATTCCGTCATCGTCCCGACATGGACCGGTCGTATGGTTATGCCATGAGCGACACCGACACCACCCCCACCACGACGACCACCTCCCCCGCTGCCAAGACCGACGCCGAATGGCGTGCCGAGCTGACGCCCGAGCAGTACCGCGTCCTCCGCCAGAAGGGCACCGAGCGTGCCTTCTCCGGCGCCCTCTGGGACGAGCACCGGCCCGGGACCTACGTCTGCGCCGGCTGCGGCGCGGAGCTCTTCAGCTCCGACACCAAGTTCGAGTCGGGCACCGGCTGGCCGAGCTTCTTCGCACCGGCTGACCCGGCCGCGGTCGCGACCGAGACCGATCGGTCGTTCTTCATGACCCGGACGGAGGCCAACTGCGCGAGCTGTGGCGGCCACCTCGGCCACGTCTTCAACGACGGCCCGAACCCGACCGGCCTGCGCTACTGCATCAACTCGGCATCCCTGAAGCTCGATCCGGAGAGCTGAGCCCGGGTGCCGGACGATCCGCTGGGAGACCGTGCCCTCGATTTCTGGATCGGGACATGGCACGTCTCCTGGGCGGGCGGCGGCCAGGGGACGAACACGATCCGGCGGATCCTCGATGACCGGGTCATCGAGGAATCGTTCGACGGCCGCGACGCCGAGAGCCGGCTGATCGGCCGGAGCCTGTCCGTCCGCGACTCGGTCGACGGCCGATGGCGTCAGACCTGGGTCGACTCGACGGGCGCCTACCTGGACTTCGACGGCGTCGAGGTCGATGGCCGGATCGCCTTCGTGCGCGACGAAGACCGTCGACGACCGGACCGTCCACGACCGGATGGTGTGGCTGGACGTCACGTCCGACTCGCTCCGCTGGCAGTGGCAGCGTTCCCACGATGGTGGGGCGACCTGGGACCTGACCTGGGAGATCGACTACCGCCGGACCGAGCGCTAGCGACCGACCCCGCGGCCGACTCGACTACGGCGCGTCGGCGTGTGGTCGCCGGGCGACGGCGGCGTCCACCCTGGCCCGGACGTCCGGGAACGTGGCCATGATCCGGCCGAACTCGAAGCTGCCGAACTCGAGCAGCTCGCAGTCGGTCGTGCACGTGGCGGTCGCCGTGCGCTCGCTGCCTTCGACCAATGCGACCTCGCCGAGGAACCCGCCGTCCGACATCGAGCGGACGAACTCGCCGTTGCGCTCGATGTGGACCGTGCCGTTGACGATCACGTAGAACGACTCGGCCGGCTCACCTTCTCGCACGAGCACGGTGCCGGCCGGGACCGCGACGACCTTGGCGAGGGTCGCCACGGCCTCGAGGCTGCGCGGCTCGAGCCTGGCGAAGATCGGCAGCCCGGCAACGATCGCGGTCTTGTCGTCCATCGTGCCGGCGAGCATATGCGATGCGAGGGGCGCTCGAGTCGCGTTCACAGGCTCGGCCAAACGCCAGCCCGATTGGTTCGTTGCTGAGAATGAGATCCCTGGGTCACTTCGGTGCCCGATGGGGCTCGGGGGTCTCGTCGATCAGCCTTGGCCGATCGGTTTCGGGGTGGCACGCTCGTACGTGAGGTACGCGGTGTCTCCGTCGAGGGTCCGGACGTCGACGAGGCGCATCGGCCTCCTGGCGCTGGTCTCGCCGAAGAGGCGGTCGCCGGCGCCGAGCACGACCGGAAAGACCTTCAGCCGCATCGCATCGACGAGGTCGTGCTCCATCAGCGTGCGAACGATCCGCACGCTCGCCGGGATGACGATGGCGCCGCTGAGCTCCTGCTTCAGGGTCGAGACCGCAGCGAGAAGGTCGCCCTCGAGGACGGTCGAGTTGTTCCAGGCGAGATGCTCGAGGGTCGATGACACGACGTACTTCGGCAGGCCGTTCAGCCTGTCCGCCAGCTCGCCGGTCCGGGATGGCCAGCGCCCGGCGAACCACTCATAGGTCCGCCGACCCATGAGCATGGCGTCGGTGCTCCGTGCCTCGTCGAGGGTGATCCTCGCGAGCTCCGGGCGGTCCTTGATCAGGCCGACCCAACCGCCGCGCGCGAAGCCTTCGTCACCGACCGGGTCCTGGATGACTCCGTCGAGCGAGAGGTTGTCGCTGATGACGATCGTTCCCATTCGGTTACCGTCCATACCATTCGTTTCCTGCTAGGGTGTCCACTGACGAACACAGTGTCCGTTATCTGGACCCCAGGTCAACCGACGATCCGGCCCCGGTCGTTCGTTGTCGAACAGACGGCAGGCAGATGTTCAGGAGCAGAGGGACGAGTCGGTGGCGATCGGACGGGATCAAACGCGAGCGAGACCGGATCGACGGATCGGCAGGACGAGGAAGGCGCTGAAGGAAGCGCTGACCGACCTCATCCTCGAGAAGGGGTATGAGAGCGTGACAGTCCAGGACGTCATCGATCGCGCGGACGTCGGGCGCTCGACGTTCTACGCGCACTTCGTCGACAAGGACGACCTGCTGATGGCGATCTTCGCGGACATGGAGATGCCGGGTCTCGACCCGAGCACCTGGAAGCCAGACGACCCCGCGTTCGGCTGGACCCTGGCGCTGTTCGAACACTTCGGCTCCGTGAAGCGCCTCTTCAAGGCGGTCGCGAGCAGCTCGCCCGCTCGCGGCGAGACGACCGAGCGACTCGAGGGCCTGGCAAGGGCCGAGCTCTCGCGACTCAACGCGACGCGCCGGCTCGACGCGTTCCAGCTTCAGACCGTCGTCCGATTCCTGGTGGGCACGTTCATCGGCTTCATGGATTGGTGGATGCGAGAAGAGAACGAGCACCTGCCGGCGGAAGCGGGTCGACCACGCCTTTCGCTCGCTCGTCCTGCCCGGTGTGGCGAACGTCCTGGAGCTGGATCTCGAGCTGCCGAGGTCGCTCTAAGACCAGGCGACTGCGGCCCCGGTCTTCAGTGCGGGGTCGACGATGCTGGTCGCGGTCCATCACGGCAGCGAGACGCCGGGCGTCGATACTCCGAGGCACTCGGGCAGGCACGCTCATCCGGGGAGATCGGAGGGACTTCGTGAGGGGCCATCGGTCGGCCACGGCGGCTCTCGCCACCCTCCTGCTGGCATCGTGCGGTTCCGCGACCCAGGTTCCGACGTCGTCGACCACTGCGAGCGCGTCAGCGCCCGCGACAGCGATCGCCAGCCCAGCGCCCTCGTCGCCGATCGCCGCTGTATCAACAGCGACACCACACGTGACACCCAAGCCGACGCCGCGACCCAGTCCGACGTCTCTCGCTGTACCGCCCCCTCCGTCCAAGGGCACGTTCAAGATCACGTATCCCTCTGCCACCAGGAACAGGATGACGGTGACCTGGGCGGGGCCGCGCTCCAAGGGCACCGAGATCCGGGTCTATGGCGTCACCGCATGCATCGCGATGCCACCGTCCCCGGGGGAGGGAGCGGACGGGCCATGTCTCGTCGAGCACACGCCCCTGCCCGAGTCGGTCCGCAAGCTCATCGCGAAGGCACCCGCGTCGACCGGCAAGGTCAGCTGGACATGGCGGAACTGGGAGAACATCGGGTCCTCCGTGGCGATGAGCCCCGACGGAACGGCGTACGAAGCGATCGTCATCGCCGCCTACAACGCCGCGGGCCACTCGAAGTTCATCATCGTCAACCCCGGGTACTGGTGCGGCGGCTGCACCTACTAGCTGGCCACGTGGACTAGCCGTCTGCAGGCGGCTGATCAGGTGATCTCGATGCCGATCGATCTTGAAAACGCGATCCCGATCGCCGCGGGGGCCGAGCTCGACGCATGGCTGGCTCAGCATGGCGACAGCAAGCGGGAGGTCGTCGTCGCGATCTACAACAAGGCGTCTGGACGGCAGGGCGTCTCCCTCGTCGCAGCTCCAGGAGGTCGCGCTGTGCCACGGCTGGGTGGACACGCAGACGCGGCGCATCGACACAGAGCGATACGCGGTTCGATTCGTCCCGCGCCGAGCCGGCTCGCATTGGTCGCCCAAGAACCGTGCGATGGCCCGCCGGATGCTGGACGCGGGGCGGATCACGGCCGCCGGGATCGCGAGCTTGCCCTCGGACCTCTGAACTCCGGGCTGACGAAGTCCCGTTCCGCCTACTTCGGGTCGGCGATGAAGACCTTGCCGCCAGCCTTGTCGACGAACACCTTGCCCCCATCCTGCACCGTGACGGTGCCGCCACCGGCGACGAACGCCGTCTCGCAGTCGTCAAGGCATCCCAGGATCTTGCCCTTGCACAACTGCCGGCACTGCCTCAGGTCGGCGACCGTGCTGTTCTTCGGCATCGAAGCTCCCTCCGCTGCTCCCCATACAACCACCAAGGTCTACACCTCGGCTGTCAGGCCAGCGTCTCCGAGGTCCGTCGTCGTCCTGGCGCCTGCCGCGATTCGATGTCCGGTTCGATCGCGAGATAAGTCGGGGATAAGCGCCCGTCGGTAGAGTCCGGGATCCGCGTCCCGGTCGATGGATACCGTGGCAAGCCTTCCTCTGGGCGCGCCGTAAGTCGCAGCTAAGCGGCCGTCGCTAGAGTCGGCCTACGACGTCTCGCCGCGTCGGAAGTGCCCCCAACGTGGCGAGACGTCGCGTCATTCCCGGCGCGCTTGCCGACCATCCCGCCGGGGAGGTCGATGCGTGGACCAGCACCCGGCACCGTGGCGCGTCCTGGAGGATCCGGCGCCTGCAACGTCGAACGGCTCCGACGGCCCCGAGACGCGCGCCGAGACGTCGTCGCTCGCCATCCCGCGATGGGTCGTGGTCAGCGGCGTCGCCGCCGCCCTGCTGATCGTCGGGGCGTTCCTGATCGCGGCGGGCACCTCGTCGGGTTCGGTGGCTGTCCAGGGTGGCGCGCCACTGACCAGCTCAGGCCCTGGAGCAGTGTCGAGCGGCGACGCGGCCACCACCCCGGCGAGCGGGAGGATCCTGGTCGTCGAGATCGTCGGCGCGGTCAGCCGGCCGGGCGTATTTCGGCTGCCCGCCGGGTCCCGGATCGGCGATCTCGTGGGTGCGGCGGGTGGCTACGGACCGCGCGTCGACGCCGACCGGGCCGCCCGCGAGCTGAACCTGGCCGCGCCCTTGACGGACGGCGACCACATCCGTGTGCCCTCGAGGGACGATGCCGGCGGTCCGACGACTGCACCGGGCGGCGGGCTCGGGCGCGGCCGGCGGGAGCGGCGCGGCGGGAGGCCCCAACGCGGCCGGACCGATCGACCTCAACCGGGCGACCGCCGAGCAGCTCGACACGCTGCCCGGGATCGGTCCGGCCACGGCGACCAAGATCCTCGCGTCGCGGGACGAGCAGCCATTCGCGTCGGTCGATGACCTGCGGACCCGGAAGCTCGTCGGCGACAAGACCTTCGAGAAGCTCAAGGACCTCGTGACGGTGCCCTGAGATGGGCAGGGGCAGCCGCCTCGCACTCGGTGCGATCGCGGCCGCGGTCGCCGCCGGACAGGTCGCGCCGAGTCACCTCGGGGCGTCGATCGCGCTGGCGACCGCGGCGATCCTGCTCGTCGCGGAAGCGCGACCGAGGTTCGGGGCGCGGGCGCTGCTGCCCGTCGCCTGCGGCGCCGGGCTCATCGCCATCCGCCTGGCCATCGTTCCGGCGGGGCCGTCGCCGCTCGCGACCGTTCCCGACGGCGACGGACCGTGGCGGCTCGTCGTCGAGGCCACCGGCTCCCCGCGCGACGGACATCAGAGTGCGACGCTCGCGACGGCACCGGATGCGATGCCGGCGTTCACGGTCGCGGCGACCCTGCCGGCCTATCCGGTCGTCACGCCCGGCGACCTGGTCACCGTCGACGGCTCGATCCGCCCGCGGCCGGACTCGCCCTACGGCGAGTACCTGCTCCGGATCGGTGCCGTGGGCACGCTGACGTCGAGGTCGCTGGCGATCGGGCCGGCGCCCGACAGTCCCGGCCGGCGCCTCGAACTGCTGCGGCGCGGTGCGGCCCTCGCGTTGACGCGCGTCCTGCCGGAGCCGGAGGCGGGACTGGCCGCCGGGATCCTCATCGGCCTGCGGGACCTGGTCGATCGCGACCTCGCCGCGGCGTTCACCACGGCCGGCGTCAGTCACGTCGTCGCCATCTCCGGCTGGAACATCGCGATCGTCGCGGCGGCGATCGGCGCGATGACGGGCCGTCTGGGACGTCGCCGCCGGTCCGTCGTGACGATCGTCGCGATCGTGCTCTACGTCGCGTTCGCCGGCGCGTCCGCCTCGGTGGTCCGCGCGGCGCTGATGGCGGGCGTCGTCCTCCTGGCGCGCGAGAGCGGGCGAGCCGGCCGCGCGACCGCCGCCCTCGCCTGGGCCGCCACCATCCTGCTCGTCTCGGACCCGGCGCTCATCGGCGATGCCGGGTTCCAGCTCTCGTCACTGGCGACGGCCGGTCTGATCGCCTGGGCGACACCGCTCACCGAGTGGCTCGGGCGTCTCGGCGGCGGGCGGGTGCCGGGCTGGCTGGCCGAGAGTCTCGGGGTCTCGCTCGCCGCGCAGGCCGCGACCCTGCCGATCATCCTCGTCTCGTTCGGCCGGCTGGCGGTGCTGTCGCCGCTCGTCAACCTGCTCGTCGTGCCGCTCGTCGCGCCGGCGATGGCCGTCGGTGTGCTGGCCCTGGCGGGCGGCGTCGCGGTCGTCGCCGGGGCGCCACCCGTCCTCGGGACGGTGGTGGCAGCGCCCGGCTGGGTCGTCCTCCGGTTGCTCGTCACCATCGTCGACACGGCGGCGAGCCTCCCGTTCGCCAGCGTCACGCTCCAGCCGCCGCTGGACACCGCGGCGGCTGCGCTGTCGGTCGCCGCGATCGCGGGCGTGACGTGGTGGCGTCGCCGGCGGCGGGCCGGAGTCACCGAGCCGACGAGCCCGTCGATCCCAGCCACGGCACCGCCCACGACCAGACCCGCGCGACCGGCGGGCGCCGCGCCGAGCGCGTCGAGTACGAACCGTCTGCTGCGACGCGCGAGCGTCGCTGCGCTGCTCCTCAGCCTGGCGGTGACCGGCTCGGTCGTGATCGCCCGACCGGCCGGGATCGCGCGGATCTCCATCCTTGACGTCGGCCAGGGCGACGCCATCCTGGTCGAGGGCTCGCGGGGCGGCCGCCTGCTCATCGACGGTGGTCCGGATCCGAGCCGCCTGATGGTCGTCCTCGATGCCAGGATCCCGCCGTGGGACCGACGGATCGACGCCGTCATCCTCAGCCACCCCCACGAGGATCACGTCGCCGGTCTCGCCCTGCTGCTCGAGCGCTACAAGGTCGGCCGAGTGTTCGAGCCGGGCATGCGCGGGCCGGGGCCGGGCTACGCGGCGTGGCTGCGCGACCTGGCGCGACCGGGTGCGCCGGTCAGGCTCGGGCTCGCGGCCGGTGACCACCTCGACGTCGACGAGATCGGCCTCCGCGTCCTCTGGCCGCTCCGCGGACAGGTGCCCGCCACGCCACCCGATGGCGGCACCGGCATCAACAACGTGTCGGTCGTGCTGCTCGGCCAGATCGGGCAGCGTCGCGTCCTGCTCATGGGCGACGTCGAGGAGGGCATCGATCCGTCGCTCCTGAAGGACGACCTGCCGCATGTCGACCTCCTCAAGGTCGCCCACCACGGCAGCCGCACGGCGACGACGCAGGCGTTCGTCGATGCGACGCGGCCCACGGTGGCGGTCGCGTCGGCCGGCGCCGGAAACCCGTACGGCCATCCGGCGAAGGCGACCCTGGATCGTCTCGCGGCATCGGGTGCCCGCGTCCTGCGGACCGATCGGGACGGGACGGTCGTCGTGGGGTTCGACGGGAACGGGATGACGGTCCGGGCCGAAGGCGGCCGCACGATCGCTGCCGCGCCGCGCGTCCCGGGCGCGCGGGCGGCCGTCGTCGCGAAGGCCACCACGCCGCGCCGCGTTCCTGTGCGCGATCCCGGTCACCGGGCTGGTCCCGGCCGCGGCGCCGCCAGCCGAACCTGCCACTGCGGCGGCCGGCCCTGACCCCGCCCGCGGCACCGCCGGCCGTGCCGCGACCGTCGGGTACCATCGAGGCGATGACGGTCCCTGGGCGGGTGGATGCCGCCTCCCTCCTGCTCTCCCTGGATCCCCCACCCTGGTTCGTGCGGCACGCACGCGCCGTGGGCGAGGTGGCCGGCTGGCTGGCGGCCCGGATCGAGGAGCGCGGGGTCGCCATCGATCGCCGCCTGGTCGAGGCGGCGGCCCTGCTCCACGACGCCGACAAGGCGCTCCCGGCCGACGATCCCGCGCGCGGCCTCCCGCACGGCGACGGGTCGGCGGCGTGGCTGGCCAGGGCCGGTCATCCGGAGCTGGCGCGGGCCGTGGCGAGCCACCCGGTGACCCGCCTGCTCGACGGCGAGCGGTATCGTCGCTGGTCGGCGTTCGCGACCCGCGAAGAGCGGATCGTCGCCTACGCGGACAAGCGTGCCGGCCAGCGCCTCGAAAGCATGGAGGCACGGTTCGCCTCGTGGCGTCGCCGCTATCCGCGGCTCGACATCGACGGCCGCGCCGTCGGCTGGGAGGACGCGGACCTGCACGCCGTCCGGGCGCGGGCCGACCGGCTCGAGCAGGACGTCTGCCGTGCGGCAGGGGTCCGGCCGGACGAGGTCCGCCGCCTGGGCTGGACCGGCCCGGCCCTCCGGCTCGCCCGAGGCGGCGACGCATCGTCCACGTCCGGCGCTCGACGATGACCACCGTCCCGCTCGCGTTCTTCTGGGGCGACGACGAGCTCTCCGCCTCCCGGGCGGTCGACCGGTTCGAGGCCGCCCTCGCCGCCGAGACCGGCGGCGCGATGGACCGCTGGCTGCTGCGGGGCAATCGGAACATGGCGACCGGGCTCATCGGGGAGCTGCACGGTCGGGTCGCGACGCCGGTCATGTTCGGGGGCGGGACGCTGGCGATCGTCATGAACCCGGGCTCGCTCGTGGTCAAGGGCGAAGACCGTGACGCGTTCCTCGCCGCGATCGGTCTCGTCGCGCCGGGCAACGGCCTGGTGATCCTCGATGCGAGCGACTCCGGTGCCAAGGCCCCGGCGCCGAAGCGGCTCGCCGATGCCGTCGCCGCGGCCGGTGGCACCGTCCGTCAGTTCAAGTCACCCCGGGAGGGTGCGCTCGCGGGCTGGGTCGAGGCCGAGGCGCGCGAGCGTGGCATGCAGCTCGCGCCGGGCGCCGCCAAGACCCTGGCCGAACGCGTCGGTGGCTTCGTCCGCGAGGCCGACGCCGAGCGCAGCCAGCAGACCCGGATCGCCTCGATGGAGCTCGACAAGCTCGCCCTCTACCGGGGCGAGGCGCCGATCTCGCCCGACGACGTCCGGGCGCTCGTCGCGGAGGCGGTGCCGGGCTCGGTCTGGGCCTTCACCGACGCCGTCGCCGAGCGCCGGGTGGAGCGCGCCCTCGACGCCCTGGACCGGCTGCTCGAGACCACGCCGGAGCCGGTCCTGCTGGCCGTCCTCCACCGGCGCGTCCGCGAGCTGATCGAGACCGGCGATCGCCTGCGCTCCGGCGAGCGATTGCCCGCTGTCGGCAAGGCGATGGGTGTCAGCAGCGAGTTCCGGATGGAAAAGCTCCGCGATCAGGCAAAGCTGTGGACCACGGACGAGCTGATCGCCGCCCTCGACGGCCTGGTCGAGCTCGATGCGATGGTGAAGGGCGTGCCCGGTCTCGATCGGATCGAGGGGCAGCGACGGCTGGCGTTCAGCCTGTGGGTGATCGACCATGCCGGCCCGGGCCGGCGGAGCGCCTGACGGTCAGTGACCGGCGGACCAGGCCTGCTCCTGGACGACGAGGTCGCTCTCGATCGCGAAGACGCAGCGGCCCTCGCCCAGGTCGAGCAGCTCGATGAGGTCCGGGTCGATGTACAGCTGCGAGCAGTCCTCGCACAGGCCGCCCGGGATCCCGAAGCACAACCGCTCGCTGCGGTCGGGCAGGCGGAACGTCGTGTCGAACCGGGTCGTGATGAGCCGGCGGGCACAGGCGGGGCATCGATCTCGGACGGCGGACATGCCGCGACTGTAGGAGTGAGCCCACGGGGCTCGGCATGACCCGACGGTACCCCCACCGGGTACCCAGTCGGGTCTCCGCGCGATCGGTCAGCCGGTGACGCCCGGGACGACCATGCCCGGCGGGACCTGGCTCAGCATCACGACGTTGCCCTCGGAATCGATGAACCAGGCCGCCGCCGCGCCGGTCGTCACGTCGCGCGCGATGCCGTTCTCGGTGTTCGGCCCCTCGTCCCCCAGCGCGTATTCCTCGAAGGTCACGCCCTTGGCGCGCAGATCGCGCATGGCGGCCTCGATATCCGGGACGACGAAGGTGGCGAGCGTGTGCTTGCCGGTCCCGGCCGATGGTGTCTGGTAGATGAGCCAGAGCGAGCCACCGGTCCGGTAGAGCTGGCCGCCCGGGCCGAGATCCATGATCGGTGTCAGGCCCAGCTTCTCTTCGTACCAGCGCATGGCCCGCTCGATGTCGTGAGCGGGGAGATTCGCGATGAGCGGTGCGTCGGCGAGCGTCATGATCGGGTCCTCCGGCTACGAGACCGTAGCCTAGACCCGGACCGTTGGCCCGCCGTCCAGGATCACTGGACGCTGAGGATCGTCCGCGCTTCCGACCAGTGCTTCTCGAGCCCGTAGTACTCGCGCTCGGGCGGCGTGAAGATGTGGATGATCACGGACCCGAAGTCGACCAGGATCCAGTGCGATGCCGCGGTGCCCTCGCGCCCGATCGCCTTGGTCCGCTCGTCGCGCAGTCCGCCGATGATGCCGCTGGCGATGGCCTCGAGCTGTCGCTCCGACCCGCCCGAGCAGATGACGAAGTAGTCGGCCATCGTCGTCAGACCGGCAAGGTCGAGCAGGACGATGTCCGCCGCCTTCTTGTCCTCGGCCAGCTCGACGATCCGGCGCGCGAGCTCGAGCGGGGGTCGCTCCGCGGCGGGCTTGGCGCCCGTTCGCTTGGGCAGGCCGTCGGCTCCGGGCGCGGTGGCGGTGTCGGCGGGCAGGGCGGGTTCGGTCACGATCAGTCGGTCCTCAAGTGATTTCGGTACAGCCCATGGTCGCCGATGTAGGCCGCGACCGCATCCGGCACGAGATAGCGCAGCGATCGCCCCGCCGCGGCCCGTGCACGCAGCTCGCTCGCCGAGAGCCGCAGCCGGGGCGAATCGAGGAAGGTCGCGCGATGCGCGAGATCGGGCAGGTTGGCCTCGAGAAAGTCGGGTCCCGCGTCCGGATAGCCGTCCCGCGGCGCGACCGCCACGCGGGCCAGCTCGAGGATCCGCCGCGGCTGGCGCCAGGTCATCAGCCCGAGGAACGCCTCGGCGGAGAGGATCAGCACGAGATCGGGCGCGCCGGCCGGCCGCTGCGCGGCCAGGTCCTCGAGCGTGTCCACCGTGTATGAGGGTCCGCGCCGGTCGAGCTCGCGACGATCGATCGCAAACCGGTCGTTGCCGGCGATCGCCAGCTCGAGCATGGCCAGACGCTCGTCGCCCGGCGTGATCGCGCGACCCGGCTTGTGGGGCGGCTCGCCGGCCGGGATGAACGCGATCCGCTCGAGCCCAAGGGCTTCGGCCGCCTCCTGGGCGACCGCCAGGTGAGCCAGGTGGACCGGGTCGAACGTCCCGCCGAAGACGCCGAGCGAGCCGGGCACGACGGCCGGCAGCCCCTCGGTCACGTCCGCTCCCAGGGCTGCGCCTCCCACTCGAGCTCGGTCGCCCCGATCCGGACCGTGTCACCGGCCACGATGCCGGCCCGCCGCAGCTCGGCCTCGATCCCGAGCCGGCTGAGGTCGCGCTGGAACCGTTCCGCCAATTCCTCGACATCGAAGTTGGTCTGGGCGGCGACCCGCTCGATCCGGGCGCCGCGCACGCGGAAGGCGCCGTCATCGTCGAGCTCGACGCTGAACCCGTCGCCCATCGTCTCGATCCGGTGGACGACCACGCCGGCCGGCTCCGGCGGCTCGGCGAGCTCGGCGGCGTCCGGCAGGAGGTCGGAGATCCGGGCGCGGAACTCGGCCAGCCCATCGCCCTGGGCCGCCGAGATGGCCAGCGCGTCGATGCCCTCCGCCGTGCGCGCCCGGCGGAAGGCCGGCCAGGCCTCCGCGGCGGCCGGCAGGTCGACCTTGTTGAAGGCGACCAGCATCGGCTTCTCGAGGAGGGCGGGATCGTGCGCGCGCAGCTCCTCGCGGATCACGTCGTAGTCCCACTCCGCGTCGCGGGACGAGCCGTCGACCACGTGGACCAGGATCCGCGTCCGTTCGACATGCCGCAGGAAGGCGTGCCCGAGACCGGCCCCGCTGCTGGCGCCCTCGATGAGCCCGGGCACGTCGGCGATCGTCGGCCGGCGCTCGTCCTCCTCACCGAGGTCCATGACGCCCAGGTTCGGCTCGAGCGTGGTGAACGGATAGTCGGCGATCTTGGGTGTCGCGGCCGTGACCGCCGCGAGGATCGTCGACTTGCCGGCGTTCGGCAGCCCGACGAGGCCGATGTCGGCGATCAGGCGGAGCTCCAGCCGGATCCACGATTCGGCGCCCGGCTCGCCCTTCTGGGCGTGCTTGGGTGCCTGGTGGGTGGACGTCTTGAAATGCGTGTTGCCGAGACCGCCGCGACCGCCGCGCGCGACCATCGCCGTCTGACCGACGGCCACCAGATCGGCCAGCAACGCGCCCGACTCGTCGTCGTAGACAGCGGTGCCGGGCGGCACGTCGAGGGTCAGGTCGTCGCCGGCCTTGCCGTGGCGGCGCGCCCGCGTCCCACGACCACCCGGTGTCGCGCGGAAGTGGTGCCGGTGGTTGAAGTCGCGAAGGGTGGTCTGGCCGGCGTCCACCCGGAGGGTGACCGACCCGCCCCGGCCGCCGTCCCCGCCGTCTGGCCCGCCTCGTGGGACATGGGCCTCCTGCCGGAAGGTCGCGGCCCCGTCGCCACCATCACCGGCGCGGACCCAGATCTTCACGCGGTCGAGGAACATCAGGGCCATTCTCGCACGGGCCGTCGGGGCACCCTCCCCGGACCGTGCCGGCCGGGCCGAGGACGGGACGACCGTCGGTCGCGACGGTCGGGCTAGAAGTACGCGAGCGGGTTGACCCGCTGGCCGCCGTCCCAGACCGGGCCGCGCCAGACCTCGAAGTGGCAGTGCGGGCCGGTGGCGTTGCCGGACTGGCCGACACGACCGACGTGCGAACCTCGATCGACGTGCTCGCCCGTCCCGACGGTGATCGCGGACATGTGGTTGTAGGTCGTATACAGGCCGGATCCGTGGGCGATCCAGACCTGGTAGCCGCCACCGTTGTTCTTCCAGCCGGCGAAGGTCACGGTGCCGGCCGCCGCGGCCCGCACGGTCGACCCGTAGTCGGCCGCGATGTCGATCGCGTAGTGGCCGTAGTGGAAGTACTGGCTGACGTAGTTGCCGCCACCGACGACCGGCCAGATGAAAGCGCCACCCGAGTAGCGGACGGGCGGCCGGATGTTGCTGCCGCCACCGCTGTTCCTCGGTCCGACGTTGTTCCGTGTCGGCTTGGACGCCGGCTTGGGCTTGGGGACGTCCATCGCCTTGCCTTTTGCGCCCGGAACCACGAGGACCTGGCCGACGACCAGGTTCGGGTCGTCGAGGCCGTTCGTGGCCAGGATGTCCGTGCTGTTGACGGCGTACTTCGCTGCAAGGCCATCGAGCGTGTCCGTCGGGCTGACCGTGATGATCAGGCCGGTGACCGGTGGGATGCGCAGGACCTGACCGGCCTTGATGTCCTTCTTGGACTTCAGGTTGTTGGCCCACGCGACCGACATCATCGAGACGCGGTACTTGGTCGCGATCCCGGGCAGCGTGTCGCCGGCCTTGACGGTGTAGGTCTTGACCAGGTCGCGGCCATCGGGGACGGTCGTGTCGACGGCGATCGGCTTGACCAGGGTGCCGTCCTCGGTGAACGGGCCCTCGACGTCGACGGACTGTGCATCCGCGATGAGGCCATCCCCGAGGTCGACCTCGAGCCCGGCCGTGGAGTTCGGATCGGGCGCCCCGAACTGGACCGTGCCGACGCGCTCGCCGGATCGAGCCGCGTCGGCGTTCCTCATGTCGCCTGTCGCCGCCATCCCGTCGATGGTGTCGAGCTCTTGCGCGTCGCTGCCGCCACCGATGGCGATCCTCGGCGCGGTGCCTGCACCGGTGGTGCCACCGGTGCCACCCGTGCCGGCCGTCGAGCCGATCGAGCCGACCGAGCCGCTCGCCCCGGTAGCAGCCGCGGGATGGCCTGCCGTGACGCTCACGAGCGACGCCCCGAGGAGGATGCCGGCGACGGCGACGGCGACGGCGCGTTCCGTCCCGAGTCGACACAGGAGCGAGCGCGTCGGCGTGGCGGCCGGGCGATCCGCGACGACGGTCCGCTCGCGCGTCGGGACCAGCCGGGATGCCGCCACGACCGTGGAGCAACCGTTCCGAACCTGGCCGGCGGCAGCGCGACCACGCGCCTTCACGGCGGTGGCGGTCGCGATTCGCGGAGGCGATGGGCGGTGCAGACGTCCAAGGACGCGCTGGACACCGACCGTTGCGTTGAGCAATACGGTCTCCTGGAAGTGGACGGTCCCGCAACGCTTGGGGTCGCGCAGGGGTTTGGGGGTCTCACGTGGGACCGTCCGGGGTCCGCGGTATCGAGCTGGGGTCTCTCCTCGCGGCCGAAATCCCGTCGACGCGGGCTTACGACATCAAGGGGAACCCTAACACGGACGTTGCAGCCCGGGCAAACACGAGATCGGGGCCGAGGCGGCCGAGTGTCACAGGGCGGGAATCGCGAGTCTCGCCGCGTGGCCGGGGATTAGCCTTGGGCGCGAATGTGCGCGCGTATCCGGCGGGCGAGACGCGTACCCGCCCCGGGCTAGGCGTCGAGGCTCTTGGTCAGGGTCCCCAGGAACTCCGCGTTCGACTGCGTCTTGGCCAGCCGATTGAGCAGGATCTCGATGCCCTCGTTGGCCCCGACCGCGGACAGCATCCGGCGCATCGTCCAGACCATCTTGAGCGTGCCCTCCTCGAGGAGCAGCTCCTCGCGACGGGTACCCGACCGCTGCACGTCGATCGACGGGAAGATCCGCTTCTCGGCCAGCTTCCGATCGAGGATGAGCTCCGAGTTGCCGGTGCCCTTGAACTCCTCGTAGATGACGTCGTCCATGCGCGAGCCGGTGTCCACCAGGCACGTGCCGATGATCGTCAGCGAGCCGCCCTCCTCGATGTTCCGCGCGGCGCCGAAGAAGCGCTTGGGCGGATAGAGGGCGATCGGGTCGAGGCCACCGGACAGCGTCCGGCCCGACGGCGGGAGGGCCAGGTTGTAGGCCCGCGCGAGTCGGGTGATCGAGTCGAGCAGGATCACGACGTCCCGGCCGGTCTCGACCTGCCGCTTGGCGATCTCGAGCGCCATCTCGGCGACGTGGGTGTGGTTCTCGGTCGGCTCGTCGAAGGTCGAGCTGATGACCTCGCCCTTGACGCTGCGGCGCATGTCCGTGACCTCCTCGGGACGCTCGCCGATGAGGGCGACCATCAGGAGGATCTCCGGGTAGTTGGCGCTGACGCCGTTGGCGATCTGCTTGAGGAGCATCGTCTTGCCGGCCTTCGGCGGGCTGACGATCAGGGCGCGCTGGCCCTTGCCGATCGGGTTGACCAGGTTGATCAGCCGCTGGCTCAGATTCTTGGGGTCGGTCTCGAGGTTGATCAGGACGTCCGGGTGGACCGGGGTCAGGTCGCCGAAGACCGGGCGCGCACGCGCCGTCTCCGTGTCGACGCCGTTGACCGCGTCGACGCGCAGCATGCCCCAGTACTTCTCGGCTTCGCGCGGGGCGCGGACGGCGCCGGAGACGCGGTCGCCGATGCGCAGGCCGAAGCGGCGCACCTGGCTGGAGCTGACGTAGACGTCGTCCGGGCTGGGGAGCAGACCGTGGCGGCGGAGGAAGCCGAAGCCCTCGTCGACGATGTCGAGGATGCCGGTGGCGTAGTCGTGACCGGCGCGTTCGGTCTGGCGCTGCAGGATGAGGTCGACGAGGACGTCCTTGCGCTCGCCGCTGGCGGCTTCGACCTCGAGGTCGCGAGAGACCTGGCGGAGCTCCGCCACGCTCATCTCGCGGAGGTCGTTGACCTCGAGGTCGTTCCGCTCGCGGGCGGCCTCGAGCTCCTGCTGCTCTTCGTATTCAGTGACCGGCGCGCGGCCGCCACCGATGGGGGCGCGTCGTCGGGGTCGGCGGTTGCGTGAGCGCTGATCGCGCTGGTCGGGGCCGGGTCCGGGCATGTGGGAAAGGTCACCTTCGGGTGATGGGGGGACCGGGCGGATGGTGCGCGCGGAATCGCTGCCGCAGCGCGGTTGCCGGTCGGGATACATGGAGCATAGCCGTCGGAACGAGGCGCGTCAACGGGATGTTCGCACCTTGTCTGGCTCCACCGTGGCCGCCACGACGGCCACGGCCTCATCCAGCGAGGATGGCAGCCGGACCGCGTCCGACACGAGCCGGGCATCGTGCGAGGCCGGGCCGCCGATGAAGCACACCGGCGGCCGGTCCATGTTCCTGATGGCGTCGACCACACGGTTGACGCCGGCCGCGTCATCGCCGGTCACCGCACCGAACACGATCGCAGGGACGACCGTCTCGCGGGCCATCCTCAGCCAGCTCGCCAGCGGCACATCCATGCCGAGATAGGCGACCGACAGGCCGGCCCGCCGACATGCGATGGCGAACGCGAACGCACCCAGCTCGTGCTGGCCGGCCGGCGGCATGCCGACGAGCACCTGGGCTTGCACCATCGGGCCGCGGGCGGCATCGAAGAAGTGGGCAAGGCGGCGGCGGACCGTCTCGCTGGCGCCGTGTTCCGCCCCGACATCGAGGTCGCCCGCAGCCCACGCGACACCGACCGCACGGAGGGCCGGGAAGACCACGGCGTCCATGGCGAGCTCGAACCGTTGGGCGGCGAAGGCCTCGTCGAGGATCCGCTCCAGGCGGTCGATGTCGAGGACCCTCGCAGCCGCCACGAAGGCCTCGATGGGCGCCGATGCTGCGATCGGCGGCGGGGCTGGGCGATCGTCGCCACCGGCGTCGGTCGGGAGTGGGCGCCCGGCCAGTACCGCCAGGTCGAGGCCGGGGGTCGCGATCCGTTCGGCGGCCTGGCTCGGTCGCCAGCCGTCGCTCTCGACCAACGCGCGCATGGCAGTGAGCCGCTCGATGGCGGCATCGTCGTAGAGCCGATAGCCGGCGGGCGTTCGGGTCGGAGACACGACGCCGTAGCGGCGCTCCCACGCCCGAATGGTCGGGATGCTCAGTCCCGTCCGCGCGGAAGCCTCCTTGATCGTGTACATGGTTTGTCCAGCATATCAGACCGCATACGCTTGACAAACACTCTCCATAACGCCTAGAGTCCGCTCATACCTTTGACAAACACTCGACAAGGCGGACCCCACCTCATGCGGTACGGCATCGACCCGCGGGCACTGATCGACGAGCTGCTCGAACTGACGGTCGTCGGCAGCTTTTCCCGCGTCGGCCCGACCGTCCGGCGCCGGTTGTTCGCGTGGACGCCGCCGTCGGCGAACGCCCTGGCTGGCCGGACCGTGCTCGTCACCGGTCCGACGTCGGGCCTCGGTCGGCAGGTGACCGATGACCTCGCGACGGCCGGCGCGCGGGTCATCCTCGTCGGGCGCAACGCGGAGCGGTTGTCGGCCGTCCGCTCTGCCCTCGTCGCCCGCCACGGCGAGGATCGGTTTCCGATCGTGGTGGCCGACATGGGCTCGCTCGCGTCGGTCCGTGCAGCCGCCGCAGAGATCCTGGCGACCGAGTCCCGGCTCGACGTCCTCATCGACAACGCCGGCGCCATCTTTCCGGAGCGGACGATCGGTCCGGACGGCATCGAGGCGACGTTCGGGACCCTGGTGGTGGGGCCGTTCGCCCTGATCGGCTCCCTGCTCCCGGTGCTCGCTCGAACGCCGGGCTCGCGCGTCGTCGCGGTGACATCCGGTGGGCAGTACGCCCAGGCGATCGATGTCGACGACCTCGAGGGCGGCGCTGGGGTCCTACAACGGGACGCGCGCCTACGCCCGGGCCAAGCGCGCCCAGGTCACCCTCATCCGCGAGTGGGCGCGTCGTCTCGGGCCGGCCGGGATCCGGTTCGATTCGATGCATCCGGGGTGGGCCGATACGCCCGGCCTGTCGGAGGCGCTGCCCGGCTTCGCCAGGCTGATGGGACCGCTGCTCCGGAGCCCACGCGAGGGCACGGACACGCTGACCTGGCTGGCGACGGCACCGGCCGTCCACGCGCCGGCTGGTTCGCTCTGGCTCGACCGCCGGCCGCGCCCGTTCGACCGCCTGCCCATGACCCGGCTGACGTCGTCCGATCGCCGTCGGTTGTGGCACCGGGTGGTCGCGCTGTCCGGCCTGCCTGACCCCACCTATCTCCGGATCCCGTCCACTCCACACCAGCCTTGGAGGCCGGCATGACCACGCTCACGGAGCGGATCGACACCGCGCTGCCCATCGAGGACACCTTTGCCTTCGTTGCCGACTTTGCCAACTCGGCGATCTGGGACCCGGGCGTCGCGACCGCGGAGCGCCTCGATACCGGGGCGATCGGACTCGGGTCCCGTTTCCGACTCGGCGTGCGACTGGGCGGCCGGGTCGCGCCGATGGAGTACCGGATCGCCGTCTTCGAGCCACCGACCCGCGTCCTGCTCATCGGGTCCGGCTCGGGCGTCTCGGCGGTGGACGACATCCGCTTCGAGCCGATCGCCGGCGGCACGCGGGTCGACTACACGGCCGACATCCGGCTGGGCGGGTTGCTCCGTCTGGTCCAGCCTTTCCTCGGTCGCGCTTTCGCGACGCTCGGGCGCAACGCCGTCGGTGGCATGCAGCGGACCCTCGACGCGCGAGTGGCGGCGGCTGGCGTCGAAGTGCCGGCGAGCCCGGGCGGCGCGTCGTGAAGGTGGCGATCGTCGGGTCGGGCATCAGCGGGCTGACCGCTGCGTACGCCCTTCGACGGGATCACGAGGTGCGGCTGTACGAGGCCGATGCGGCCGTCGGCGGTCACGTCAAGACGGTCGCCATGGAGACCGATGAAGGGCCGGTCGCCGTCGACACCGGGTTCATCGTCTACAACGAGCACACCTACCCGACGTTCGTGCGACTGCTGGCCGAGCTTGACGTCATGACGCAGCCCAGCGACATGTCCCTTGGCTCGACCTGTCGCGCGTGTCGCGTCGAGTTCAGCTCGCGCGGGCCACGCGGCTACCTCGCCACTCCCGGGTCCATCGCCCGTCCCGGGCACTGGCGGATGATGGCCGACATCCTGCGGTTCTACCGCGATGCCCGGCACACACTCGACCAGCCGGCCACGTCCACCGCGACCCTGGGCGACTTCCTCGACGACGGCGGCTACGGGTCGGGCTTCCGGCGCCATTTCCTGGTGCCGATCACGTCCGCCGTCTGGTCGACCGCGGCCGGCAGGATCCTGGACTTCCCGATCGACTATCTCCTCCGCTTCCTCGATCACCACGGCCTCATCGGCTATGGCAACGCGCTCCAGTGGCGGACCGTCCAGGGTGGCTCGATGCGGTACGTCGAACGGATCGTGGCAGCCCTGCCCCGGGGATCCATCCGATCCGGCCAGGCCGTGACGGACGTGGCGCGCCACGCGACCGGGGTCACGATCCGGACGGCCGACGGCGCGATCGATCGATTCGACGCCGTGATCATGGCCACCCACGCGGACCACGCGCTCGACCTGCTCCACGATGCGGACCTCCGGGAGCGATCCGCGCTGGGCGGCTTCGAGTACTCGACCAACCGGGTCGTGCTCCACACGGACGAGCGCCTGCTCCCGCGTCGAGCTGCCGCCCGGGCGTCGTGGAACGTCGACATGGACGACTGTGCGCAGCCGGGTCCGGACCTGACGATGACCTATCACATGAACCGGCTGCAGTCGCTGCCCGGGCCGGTGCAGTACTGCGTGTCCGTCAACCCCGGCGATCGTGTGCGTCCCGAGGCGGTCATCGTCGAACGAGCCATGAGCCACCCGACCTACACGTTCCGAACGCTGGAGGCCCAGGGAGCCTTGCGTCAGCTGCAGGGCCGACGATCGACCTGGTTCGCCGGGGCTCACCTCGGCTATGGCTTCCACGAGGATGGCTGCCGTTCGGGTTGGGAGGCCGCGGCGCTCGTCCGGGCTGCGGGCATGGAGCGCGCGGCATGAGGTCGCACCTGCTCGACGGCGTCGTCCGCCATCGGCGGGTCCGGCCGTTCGGGTACGAGCTCGAGCACGACGTCTTCTACATCGCCCTCGACCTCGACGAGCTGGACGAGGTGCCGCGGTTGATCAGGTCGATCAGTCGTGGCGGCTGGAACCTCCTGTCGTTCCGTGACGCCGATCATCTCGACCCGCCGGCAGGCGACCTGCGCGCCAGGATCCACGCCCATCTGCGTTCCGAGGGCCTGGACCCGGCAGGCTGGCGCGTGACCCTCGTGACCAACCTGCGGGTCCTCGGATATGTCTTCAATCCGGCCAGCTTCTACCTGTGCCGGGACGCGGCCGGCGACCTCCGGACGGTGATCGTGGAGGTCCACAACACCCACGGCGAGCGATACCTGTACAGCCTTCACTCCCGCATCGACGGCAACGCGCTGGTCGGTTCGATGGACAAAGCGTTCTACGTCTCGCCCTTCATCGACATGACCGGCCGCTACGCCGTCCGGGTCCGCGACGAGGCATCGCGCCTGCGGATCACGATCAACGAGGACCCGGGCGACGGGCTCCTGCTGCACACCAGCCTGGACCTCGCTCGACGGCCCCTGACCGATCGGATGGTGCTGCGGATGTTCGTGCGACACCCGTTCATGACGCACCGGACGATCGGTCTGATCCACTTCCACGCGCTGCGGCTGTGGCTCCGCGGCGCCAGGTTCCATCGACACAGCGAGGCGACACGGTGAACCAGACCCTGACCGTCGGCCGGCTCCCCCGACTGGCCGACTCCATCCTCTCTCGCCTGGCCTGGCGGATCGCGGTCTCGGCTGCGAGTCGGGTCCGGACCGGGCATCTCGTCGTCGTCCTTCCCGACGGGACGCGTCGGACGTTCGGGGATGACCGGGCGGAGCCGGCTGCGCGGATCCACATCCACGACCGGCGCGCCCTCGTCAAGCTCCTCGTCGGCGGCGAGACCGGGGGCGGCGAGGCGTACATGGATGGCCTGTGGTCCAGCCCGGACCTGGCCGGCCTGCTGCGCTGGGCGGCTCTCAACCGGGACTCCCTGTCGCTCTCCACCGGCTGGTTCCGACGGCCGGCCCAGCTTCGCCGGACCATCGCGCACCGCCTCCGTCGCAATACGAAGAGCCAGAGCCGTCGCAACATCGCCGCCCACTACGACCTCGGCAACGACTTCTACCGGACGTTCCTCGACGAGACCATGACCTATTCGAGCGCCGTCTTCGCCGCGCCCGACCAATCCCTGGCCGACGCGCAGCGCAACAAGTACCGTCGCATGGCGGACGGCGCCGGCCTGGTCCGCGGCCAGCACGTCCTCGAGATCGGAACGGGCTGGGGCGGGTTCGCCCTGTACGCGGCCGGCGACCTCGGCTGCCGGGTGACCACCATCACGATCTCCCAGGAGCAGCACGACCTGGCCCGCGAGCGCGTGCGGGTCGCGGGGCTGGAGCACCTCGTGGACGTCCAGCTGTGCGATTACCGGGACATCGACGGCACGTACGACGCGATCGTCTCGATCGAGATGCTCGAAGCCGTCGGCGCCGAGTACTTCGAGACGTTCTTCGCGGTCTGCGATCGGGCCCTCGTCCCGGGGGGTCGGCTCAGCCTCCAGTCGATCACGTTCCCGGACGCCGCGTACGACCGGCAGCTCCGCGGCGCGAACTGGATCCAGACGTACATCTTCCCGGGCGGCCTGTGCCCATCGCTGGCCGTCATCGAGCGGTCCACGCGCGACACGTCCCTCCTCGTCCGGAGCGTGACCGACATCGCTGCGGACTACGTCCTGACCCTGCGAGCGTGGCGGACGCGGTTCATGGACAAGCTCGAGACCGTTCGCGCCCTGGGCTTCGACGACCGGTTCATCCGGATGTGGGAGTACTACCTCGCTCTGAGCGAGGCAGGGTTCGCCACCGGGATCAGCCAGGACCTGCAGATCGTGTTCGAGAAACGACGCGGGACTCGAGGCCGCCGGAGCCGCCTGATCCGGGGCCGGTGTGCCCGGCTACCATCCCGTGATGGATCGACTGCGCGAGCGCGCCATCCTGATCACGGGTTCGACCGGCATAGCCGCCGCGACGGCGGTCCGGTGCGCGGCCGAGGGCGCCTCCGTCTTCGTCGTCTCGCGCTCGGCCGACCACGCCCGTGCCCTCGCAGAACGGCTCGTCCGTGTCGGGGCGGCGGTCGGGTGGGTCGCCGCCGACCTGGCCGATGCGGCCGCGGCCGACGGCGCGGTCAGTGCCGCCGTCCAGCGGTTCGGGCGGCTGGACGGCGCGTTCGCAGTGGCCGGCGGGAGCGGCCGGCGGTACGGCGACGGCCCGATCCACGAGCTGACGCCAGAGGGCTGGGATCGGACCATCGAGCTCAACCTCCGGAGCCAGGCGATGACCTGCCGGGCGGTCGTCCGCCAGATGCTGACCCAGGAAGCGAACGACTCCGGCACCCGTGGGTCGATCCTGCTGATGGGCAGCGTCACCGCCACCGACCCCTCGCCCGAGATGTTCGCGACCCACGCCTACGCGGCGGCCAAGGGAGCGACGAACGCGCTCATGACGACGATGGCCGCGACGTATGCGAGCGAACGGATCCGGGTCAATGCCGTCGCACCGTCGCTGACCGACACGCCGATGGCCACCCGCGCCGCGGCCGACCCGGCCATCCGTGCCTACGCCGCACGGAAGCAGCCGCTGGCCGGCGAGATGCTCGACGCCGAGGAGGTCGCCCACGCGGCCGTCTACTTCCTGTCGGACGAGTCGCGCGCTGTCACCGGGCAGCTGCTCAAGGTCGATGGCGGCTGGTCGGTCGTGTCGGTCTCGCCCGAGCCGGCCCCGTGACGTTCGTGCGGACCGTCCTCGGGGACATCGAGCCTGCGGACATGGGCGTGACCTACGCCCACGAGCACCTCGTCATCGTCGGCGGGAAGCCGGTCGAGATCTCGCCGGACTTCCTCCTGGCGGACGTGGATCGCATGAGCACGGAGCTGCGCGACGCCGCGGAAGCCGGCCTGCGGACCGCGGTCGACGCCATGCCGGCCGATTGCGGGCGCGACCCGCTGATGCTCGCGGAGCTGTCGCGGAGGAGCGACGTCCACCTCGTGGCTGCCACGGGCCTTCACCACCAGAAGTTCTACGGCCCGTCGCATTGGAGCCTGCGCGCGACGGAGGACGAGCTGGCGGACCTGTTCGTGGCGGATGTCGAGGTGGGCATCGACGCGCGCGACTACTCGGGCCCGATCGTCGACCGGACGGCGGTTCGGGCCGGGATCGTCAAGATCGCCGGCAGCCAGGACGGCCCCTCCGATCGCGACGTGCCGATCTTCCGCGCGGCGGCGGCGGCCCACCGGCGGACCGGCGTGCCCGTCCACACGCACTGCGAGGCCGGGACCGGCGCGCTTGGGCAGGTCCGCCTCCTGACCGAGGCCGGCGTCCCGGTCGAGCGGATCTCGCTGAGTCACGTCGACAAGGTCCAGGATCGCGGCTACCACCACGAGCTGCTGGCGACCGGCGCGTCCGTCGTCTACGACCAGGCGTTCCGGTGGGGCGACCGCGCGAACGGCACCATCGACCTCCTCGAGGCGGCTGTCGCGGACGGGCGGGCCGGTCAGGTGATGCTCGGGATGGACGCGGCGCGGCAGGGCTACTACACCGCATACGGCGGTTCGCCCGGTCTCGGCTACCTGCTGCGCGGCTTCAGCGACCTGCTCGAGGAGCGCGGCATCGACGCCGCCATCCGTCACGCCCTGTTCGTGGACAATCCCGCTCGGGCATACGCATTCGCGGAGGGCGATCGATGAGCCAGGGGCCGCTCCTCACCAGCGTGGTCGGCTCGCACGCGCGACCGTCGTGGTTCGTGTCCGGGATCGATGCTGCCGAGCGTGGCGAGTTCGGCCCGACCGACCTCGAGGAGATGCTCGACGACGCGGTGGACCTCGCCCTGCGCGACCAGGAGGAGGCCGGCATCGACATCGTCAGCGACGGGGAGATGCGGCGGGCCGGCTTCTTCACCGCCGAGTTCTACCGGCACGTGACGGGCGTCCGCGCACTGCCACCTGCACGGCGGCTGGGGGCCGGGGCGCACGACCAGCAGCACCGCTTCGAGGTCCTCGAGCCGATCGCCGCGCCCGACGGCCTCGGCGTGGTCGCCGAGTATCGCTACGCGGTCACGCGCGCGACCCGGCCGCTGAAGGTGACCCTCCCCGGGCCGTACACGCTGTCCGGCCGGCTGACCTACGGCCCGGGCCAGGTCTACGCGACGCGGAACGCCGCCGCGGAGGCGTTCGTGCCGATCCTGCGAGCGGAGCTGGACGGCCTCGTCGCCGCCGGCGCGGACTTCATCCAGATCGACGAGCCGTCGCCCGCGATCCATCCGGAGGCCCCGGCCGACTTCTCGGCCCTGTTCAACGCGGCGGTGGCACCGGTGGTCGGGCGCGCCCGGCTCGGGGCGCATCTCTGCTTCGGCAACTACCTCGGGCGCCCGCTCGCGCGGCGGACGTACCGTCCCGTCCTCGAGGCGATGCTCGGCTTCCAGGTCGACGAGCTGGTGCTCGAGTTCGCCAACCGGGAGATGGCCGAGGTCGAGATCCTCGGCGAGATCGCCGCCGCCGGCCGGCACGTCGCGGCCGGCGTGATCGACGTCAAGAACTCGTACGTCGAGACCGCGGACGACGTCGCCGAACGGATCGACGCGGTGCTCGAGGCCGGTGTCCGGCCCGACGGGCTCACGCTCGTCCCGGACTGCGGCTTCAGTCAGACCCCGCGCGGCCAGACCCGGGCCAAGCTCACGGCCATGGTCGCCGGCCGCGACCTGGTGCTCGGACGATGAAGGGAGGACCGATGAACGGCCACGCCATCACCATGCTGGGCACGGGGTTGATCGGCGACTTCTACACGAACACGCTCCTGAGCCAGCGTGGCCGCGACACGGTCCGGGTCGTCTACTCGCGGAGCGCCGAGCGTGGCGCGGCCTTCGGTCAGCGCTGGGGCATCGAGGAATCGACGACCGACCTCGCCGCCGCGATCGACCATCCCGACACCGACGTCGTCGTCGTCGGGCTGCCGAACTTCCTCCACGAGGAGGCGATCGCCCTGGCCGCCAAGGCCGGCAAGGCGATCCTGTGCACGAAGCCGCTCGGCCGGACGGCGGACGAGGCGCGCCGGATCCTGGACACGGTCGAGGCGGCGGGCGTCTTCGGCGGCTACCTCGAGGACCTGTGCTACACGCCCAAGACGCTCAAGGCGATCGCCTCGGTGCGCTCGGGTGCCATCGGCGACGTGACGTGGGTCCGCTCGCGTGAGGCCCATCCCGGGCCGCACAGCGCCTGGTTCTGGGACGGCCGGCTGACCGGCGGCGGCGCGATCATCGACCTCGGCTGCCACTGCATCGAGATCATCCGCAACTTCGTCGGCAAGGGGAACCGGCCGGTCGAGATCCTGTGCCACACGGACACGCTCGTGCACCCGATCGCGGACGAGGACAATGCCGTCGCGTTCATCCGGTTCGAGTCGGGGGCGATCGGCCAGTTCGAGGTGAGCTGGACGTTCCGCGGCGGGATGGACCTGCGGGACGAGGTGGCCGGCACCCACGGCACGGTCTGGCTGAACCACTTCCTGCGGACCGGGTTCGAGATGTTCAGCGCGCCGGGCGCCGGCGAGGGCTACGTCGCCGAGAAGTCGGAGAGCTCGTCCGGCTGGCTGTTCCCCGTCGGCGACGAGGTGTCCGAGCTCGGCTATGTCGACATGTTCACGGACATGTTCCGGGCGATGGACGAGGGCCGGGCACCGCAGGAGACGCTGTACGACGGCTACGTCGTGAACGCGATCATGGACGCGGCGTACCGGTCGGCCAAGGCCCACGCCTGGGAGCCGGTCACGCTGGACTGGCGGGGCGGCTCGACGGCGCAGATCGCGACCGAGCCGGAGCTGTACGACGGCCTGGTCGTCATCAAGCGGGAGATCCTCCCGGACGGGCGCCACAAGCTCATCCTCAAGGACCCGGCGACGGGCGATTTCACCGACCGGGTCGTGGCGGGCGGCTGAGGGCACGGAGGAGCTCGATGGCGACACCGGCGAACGTCGACGAATACCTGGCCGCGCTGCCCGAGGACCGGCGTGTGGCCCTCGAGGAGATGCGCCGGACGGTCAACGCGGCCGCGCCGGAGGCGACCGAGACGATCGCGTACTCGATGCCGGCGCTGCGCAGCCACGGCGGCCAGTTCCTCGTGTCGTACGCGGCCTACAAGAAGCACTACAGCCTGTTCCCGGCGAGCGGCGAGGTGATCGCCGCCCTTGGCGACGAGCTCGCGCCGTACCTGGCCGGACGCGGGACGATCCAGTTCCCGGCCCGCGATCCGATCCCGCTCGACCTGGTGCGACGGATCGTCGAGATCCGCGTCAGGGAGAACGCGGAGCGCGCGAGCGGCTAGCGACTAGCCCGTCCGGGCGAGCACGACCTCCGGGGCGCCCGATGGCTCGCCGGCTTCGATCCAGCGAGCGATCGAGTCGCGCGCGAAGAGCTGGTCGACGACCATCGCCGAGGCGCCGATGACGCCGGCGAGGCCGCCGAGCGACGAGCGCTGGACGAGCAGGTCGCGCGTGGCCAGCGGCAGGGAACGTCGGTAGATCGTCTCGCGGATGGCCGCCAGCAGCTGGTCCGGGCTGTTCGCGACCCCGCCCCCGATGACGATGAGAGACGGGTTGAAGAAGTTGACGACGCTCGCCAGCATCGAGCCGACCCGCCGGCCGGCCTCCCCGAGGAGCGCCACCGCGACCGGATCGCCGAACGACGCCGCGCGCGCGACATCCTCGGCGGTGACGCTGCCGCGCTGGTCCAGGGCGGTCTGGAGCCGCGGGCTGCGACCGTCCTCGGCGGCGGCCCGACCGGCCCGGCCGATCGCCTCGCCGCCGGCGAGCGCCTCCAGGCACCCGACGTTGCCGCAGCGGCAGACGACCGCCGCGTCGTCGACGACCTGGATGTGGCCGACGTCACCGGCACTGCCCTGGGCGCCGCGATGGAGGTGCCCGTCCGAGATGATCCCGGCGCCGATGCCGGTCCCGATCTTGACCACGACGACGTCGGCGTGGCCGGCCGCGACGCCCGATCGCCACTCCCCGAGCGCCAGGACGTTGACGTCGTTGTCGACCCAGACCGGCGCGCCGTACCGGGCCGCGAACCGCTCCCGGATCGGGTAGCCGTCCCAGCCGGGCATGATCGGCGGCGAGATCGGGCGGCCCGAGTCGAACTCGACCGGTCCTGGCACGCCGATGCCGATGCCCCACAACCGTCCGTGGAGGTCCTGGGTCGTCCGCAGCAGGCTGTCGAACAGGGCGTCGACGCGGTCCAGACAGGCTTCCGGGCCGGCCTCGATCCGGGCCGGCTCGTCGTGGTGGCCGAGGATCCGTCCGTCGAGCGTCGTCACGGCGACGTCGATGCTGGTCGCGCCGAGGTCCGCGACGAGGATATGCCCGCCATCCGCCCGGAAGGTGAGCTGGCGGGGCGGCCGGCCCCCGGTGCTGGGTCCGACGTCGCCCTCGGTCACGAGGCCGCGCTCGATCAGCTCACCGACCCGCTGGGCCACGATCGCCCGCCCCAGACCGGTCCGGGCGACCAGCTCGGCGCGGCTCCGCGACCGTCCGAACCGGATCTCGTCGAGCACGACGACGAGCGCGTCGAGCGCCTCGTCCGGCAGGGGCGCGAAGCGGCGCGCGCGGTCGACGGCGGTCGGGTCGGTCGGCGCTCGGTCCATGTCGCGATGCTACTCCGTTCCCGCTGGAGCGACCACTTTTGCACTTGACATGAGAAAGTATGATGCGTGGCGGAGGAAGCCCAACCGCGCCCCATCTGAAACCGGGCCACAACGGTGGCTGCCGCTTGGGATATCCCTCTAGACCATCTAGACAACCACCACGACCAGCGCGGGTGAGCCACTTCATGACAGGGATCGCCGACATCGGCGCCGCGGTCATCGGCACGGGCTTCATCGGGACCGTCCACGTCGAGGCGCTTCGACGCATCGGCGTCCAGGTCCGGGGCGTGCTCGGCAGCACGCCGGAGCGTGGAGCCGCGCGGGCGACGGGCCTGGGCGTCGCGCGGGCCTACGCCTCCCTCGACGATCTCCTCGACGATCCGTCCGTCGACGTCGTCCACGTCACCTCCCCCAACGATCTTCACCTCCCCCAGGCGCGGGCCGTCCTGGAGGCCGGCCGGCACGTGGTGTGCGAGAAGCCGCTGGCGATGTCCGCGGCGGAGTCGCGCGAGCTGGTCGAGCTGGCCGCCAGGACCGGCCTCGTGAACGCCGCCAACTTCAACATCCGCTACTACCCGCTCAACCAGCACGCGCACGAGGTCGTCACCTCCGGCGACCTCGGCGACGTGCGGCTCGTGACCGGCCGCTACTTCCAGGATTGGCTGCTCCTCGACAGCGACTGGAACTGGCGTCTCCAGCCCGAGCGTGGCGGGGCCCTCCGCGCGGTCGGCGACATCGGCTCGCACTGGCTGGACCTGATGACGTTCGTCACCGGCCAGCGCGTGACCGCGGTCATGGCGGAGCTGGCGACGTTCATCGGGCAGCGCCGCGAGCCGACCGGCCCGATCGAGACGTTCTCGACGGAGGTGGCCTCGGAGACCGTCACCCGCGACATCGCGACCGAGGACGCCGCGACGATCCTGCTGCGGTTCGCGAACGGCGCGCGCGGCTCGGTCAGCATCAGCCAGATCAGCGCCGGGCGGAAGAACTCGCTCCAGTACGAGATCGACGGCTCCGAGTCTTCGGTCGCCTGGGACTCCGAGCAGCCCGACCAGATCTGGTTCGGTCATCGCGATCGCGCCAACGAGATCCTGATCAAGAACCCGGCCCTGATGGGCGAGGCCGGCCGTGCGGCGGCGGCGCTGCCGGGCGGTCATGTCGAGGGCTTCGGGGACACCTTCGCCGCGCACTTCCGCGCGGTCTACGCGGATGTCGCCGCAGGCGGACCGTCGGCGCGCCCGACTTACCCGACGTTCGCCGATGGCCACGACGAGATGCTGGTCAACGACGCCATCGCCGAGAGCGCACGGGTCGGCCGCTGGGTCGACGTCGTGCGCGACTCGGTCCCGGTCGCCAGCGCGGGCGCGGAGGCCGCCGCCCGATGAGACTCGGCCTGCTGACCGCCCCGTTCCCCGAGACCCCCTTGATGGAGGTCGCCGACTGGACCGCCGCCGCCGGCTTCGAGAGCCTCGAGATCGCGTGCTGGCCGCGGGCGACCGGGCCGACCCGCCGCTACGCCGGCACCTCGCACATCGACGTCGCGAACCTGTCCGCCGGCCAGGCGACCGAGATCGTCGACGAGATCGCCGCAAAGGGCCTCGCCATCTCCGGGCTCGGCTACTACCCGAACCCCCTCCATCCCGACCCGGCGCACCGGGCCGAGGTCATCGGGCATCTCAAGCACGTCATCACCGCCGCGGAGGCGATGGGCGTCCCCTACGTCAACACGTTCATGGGTGGCGACGGCGCGAAGCACCAGGACGCCAACTGGGAGGAGGCCCTCCGGGTCTGGCCGGACATCGTGGCCTTCGCCCAGGACCACGGCCGGAAGATCACCATCGAGAACTGCCCGATGCTGTTCAGCCTCGACGAGTGGCCGGGCGGCCATAACCTGGCGACGACGCCGCGGATCTGGCGCCGGATCCTCGAGGAGTGGGGCGGCACGATCGGGCTCAACTTCGATCCGTCGCACCTGGTCCTCCAGATGATCGACATCCCGCGCTTCATCCGCGAGTTCGGACCCCACATCCTCCACGTCCAGGCGAAGGACCTGCTGATCGACCGCGAAGGGCTCTACGAGCGCGGCGTGTTCTCGCTCGGCATCGGCTGGCAGATCCCGCGCCTGCCGGGTCTCGGCGACGTCGAGTGGGGACCGCTGTTCGCCGCCCTGTACCGCGCGGGCTACGACGGCGACGTGATCATCGAGCACGAAGACCGCGACTTCGAGAAGACCGACGACCTGATCAAGCGCGGGTTCCTGCTCTCGCGCGACATCCTCCGCCCGTACATCAAGTGAGTGCCACGTGACCCAGACGACCCTCTCGATCGACACCCTGACCTACCGCGACGTCGCCAAGACGATCGACCACTCGCTGCTCCGGCCGGAGCTCGACGACGCCTTCGTGGAGGCCGGCTGCCGGCTGGCGCTGGCCTATGACGTCGCGTCCGTCTGTGTGCGGCCCGCCGATGTCGTCCGGGCCCGGAAGATCCTGGACGGGACGTCCGTCGCGATCGGCACGACGATCGGCTTCCCGCACGGCAACCACCTGACCGTGACCAAGGTCTTCGAGTCCGTCCGGGCGATCGGCGACGGCGCGCGCGAGCTCGACATGGTCATCCAGATCGGCGCCCTCAAGTCCGGGCGCGACGCCGACGTCGAGGCGGACATCCGGGCCGTGGTCGACGTCGCGCATGCTGCCGGCGCCATCGTCAAGGTCATCTTCGAGAATGCCTACCTGACCGACGACGAGAAGGTCCGAGCCTGCCACCTGACCGAGGCAGCCGGCGGCGACTTCGTCAAGACCTCCACCGGGTTCGCGCCGACCGGCGCCACCCACGAGGATCTCGCGCTCATGCGCCGCTCCGTCTCGCCGCACATCGGGGTCAAGGCGGCCGGCGGCGTCCGAACGCTCGACGCACTGATCGAGGTGATGGCCCTCGGCGTCACCCGGGTCGGCGCGACGGCGACGGCCACGATCCTCGACGACTTCAAGGCGCGCAAGGCCGGACTCGGGGACGGGTCCGCGCCGGCGACCACCGACGAGGGCGGCTACTAGATGGCCGACGAGGTCCGCCTCGGCATGCTCGGGTCCGGCTTCATCGCGGACCACTACCTGTCCGGCCTCCGGTACGTGCCGGGCGCCCGGGCGGTGGCGAACGCCGGCACGGGCGGCGCCCGGGCCGCGGCCTTCGCGACCTCCCACGGGATCGAGCGGACCTACGACACGATGGCCGGCCTGTGCGGCGACCCCGAGGTCGACCTGGTCGTCATCGCCCTCCCCAACCACCTCCATCTCGAGGCGGTCCGGGCCGCGACCGCGGCCGGCAAGGGCGTCCTGTGCACGAAGCCGCTCGGCCGGAACGCCGCGGAGGCCGCCGAGATGCTCCGCCTCGTCCAGGACGCGGGCGTGTTCCACGGCTACATGGAGAACGAAGTCTTCAGCCCGGAGGTCATCAAGGTCGCCGAGATGGTGGCGTCGGGCGCCCTCGGACGGGTCCTCACGATGCGCGCGCGTGAGGGCCACTCCGGACCGCATGCGGAGCACTTCTGGGACGCCGAGACCGCCGGCGGCGGCGCGTTCCTTGACATGGGCTGTCACTGCATCGAGGCGGCCCGCTACATCATCGGCAAGGACGTCCGGATCGCGGAGGTCTTCGCCTGGGGCGCGACGCTCGGCCACGCTGACAAGACGACCGGCGAGGACAACGCCATCGCGATCCTCCGTTTCGAGGACGGCCGCACGGCCACGATCGAGGCGTCGTGGACGGCCAAGGGCGGGATCGAGGTCCGCAACGAGGTCTACTGCGAGCGCGGGCGGATCGTCCACGACCTCGGCTCGACGCCGATCCGGGCCTTCCTTCAGGAATCGGTCGGCTACCTGGCCGAGAAGACCGACGCCGACACGGGCTGGGTCTACCCGGTCGCGGACGAGCCGCGGGTGGCGGGCTACGACGAGCAGATGCGCCATTTCGTCGAGGCCTACCGCACCGGCGTCGAGCCGCGCGAGACCTTCGAGGACGGGCTCGTCGTCAACAGCGTCATCGACGCCGCCTACCGGTCGATGGCCAGCGGACGCTGGGAAGCGGTCGAGGTCCCGACCCTGTCCGGGGCGGCTGCCCGATGACCGAGCCGGTCACGTCCGCTCCCGCGCTCGAGTGGCTGCACGAGGCGACGGCCCTGCTCGCGCGCCTCGAGGCGACCCAGGCCGACGCGATCGAGCGGGCCAGCCAGTGGTGCGCCGAGACGATCGCCGCGGGCGGTCTGGTCCACTGCTTCGGGACCGGTCACTCGCGCATCCCGGTCGAGGAGCTGTTCCCGCGCTACGGCTCGTATCCCGGCTTCAACCCGATGGTCGAGCTGTCGATGACGTTCCACACGCAGGTCGTCGGATCGAACGGGCAGCGCCAGGCGATGTTCATCGAGCGGACGTCCGGCCTGGCCGAGGTCATCCTCGACAACTTCACGTTCGGGCCGCACGACATGCTGCTCGTCT
Organism: uncultured Chloroflexia bacterium; assembly: GCA_963720495.1. Taxonomy (GTDB): domain Bacteria; phylum Chloroflexota; class Limnocylindria; order Limnocylindrales; family CSP1-4; genus SPCO01. The sequence goes on along the minus strand of CAVRFU010000006.1, from coordinate 146,244 downwards.
TCTCCGCCAGCGGACTGTCCGCCGTGCCCGTCGAGATGGCGCGAGGCGCCCGCCGGCGCGGGATGCGCGTCGTCGGGGTAACCTCCGTCGCGCAGTCGACGTCGGACGCTCCCGACGGGGGTGTCGGCAGCCGGCTCATGGACGAGGTCGACCTCGTGATCGACCTGTGCACCCCGCACGCCGACGCCCTCATCACGATCGACGGCCTGGACACCCCGGTGGGCCCCGGCTCGACGATCACCGCCATCGCCATCGTCAACTCCATCAAGGTGCGCACCGCTCGGCTGCTCGTCGAGCGAGGAGCGATGCCACCGGTCATCACCCGGGCCTCGGTCGTAGGCGCCGAGCGCTCGCGGACTCTGTTCGACGAGGCCTATCGAGAGCACGCACGGCGCATCGCCGGGGCCATCGCCGGGGAGGGCTGATGGACCCGCGACGCACGTGCAGGAGGTGAGACAGATCGGAAGCGTCCCTCAGCTCCCCGCATGCGGGGACGTTCAAGGTCTCGGCGTGGCGACCATGTCGCGTCGATCGGTAGAGGAGGAGAACGAATGAACCAGGGTTCAGTCCGCAAGAGACTGATCATCGGTCTGGCGGCAGTCGCGGTCATCGCGGCAGCCTGCTCCAGCACCGGCAGCTCCGCCGCCCCCAGCGCGGGCGCGTCGGGCGCGGCCGTCGGCAACATCACGGTCGGCATCTCGAACCCGGGCGCAGTCGGCAACGGCTGGCGCGAGGCGATGATCTGCTCGGCCAAGGCACAGGCCGTCAAGCAGGGCAACGTCACCGGCGTCACGGTCCTCTCCGAGAAGACCGATGCGACCGGCCAGCTTGCCCAGATCCGCGACCTGATCGCGAAGGGCGTCAAGGTCCTTCTCATCAACCCGGCTGACAAGGATTCGCTGAATCCGGCCATCAAGGAAGCGATCGACGCCGGCATCGCCGTCGTCGCGATCGACGCCCCGGTGAGCGCACCGGGCGCCTACAACCTGTCGAACGACCAGGAGCAGTACGCCTACCTCGGCGCCAAGTGGCTGTTCGAGCAGCTCGGTGGCAAGGGTGCGGTCGTCTACATGCGCGGCATCCCCGGCCACCCGGCCGACACGGACCGCGACAAGGGCTTCAAGAAGGCGCTGGCCGAGAACCCGGGCATCACCATCGCCAAGGAAACCTCGACCAACTGGGACCAGAAGACCGGCACCGACCAGATCAACGAGATCCTGTCGAGTGGCACCAAGTTCGACGGCGTCTGGACCTCGGGCATCGACAACGTCATCGTCGAGGCGCTCCAGAAGGCCAACCACCTGGTGCCGATCGTCGGCGCCGACAACAGCGGCTTCGTCAAGCAGCTCCTCACCATCCAGGGGCTGAAGGGCGCGGCCGTGACCAACCCGCCGGCCGTCGGTGGCGCGGGCGTCGTGCTCGGGGAGCAGCTGCTCGCCGGCCAGAAGCCTGCTGATGTGAACGTTCACGTCACACCGGAGCTGTGGGACAACACCACCCCCGAAGGCAAGGCCAAGCTCACCGCGGCCCAGATCCCGGGTCTCCCGGACATCTGGCCGCTCGGCCTCACCATCAAGGACTGGACGACCTACGAGGCGTCCGCCGTCAAGGACTGCAAGGGCCCCGGCGAGAGCTGATCTCCCTCGGTCCCATCGCGATCTCGCACGGGGATGCCGGTTCACGCCGGCATCCCCGTGCCACACTTCCGCTCACGCCACCCACCGAACGAGGGCCTGGTCGAACACGATGACGGACCTGCTGCTCGAGGCCACCGGGGTCGCCAAGCACTATGGCGCCGTCGCGGCCCTGCGCTCCGCCTCGCTCGCGGTCCGGCCCGGTGAGGTCCACGCGCTCATGGGCGCCAACGGCGCCGGCAAGAGCACCCTCGTCAAGATCCTGACCGGCGCCGTCCACCCGGACCGCGGCACGATCCTCGTCCGTGGCGAGCCGTATGTCGCCCGATCCCCGAGCGAGGCTCGACGGGGCGGGATCATGTCGGTGTACCAGGAGCCGTCGCTCGTCCCCGACCTCGACATCGCCTCGAACCTGCGACTCACGCGCACGCCCGTCGAGCCCTTCCGCGCACTGGCTGGCGGAGCTCGGCATCCCGAGCCTTGACCTGACGACCGCCGCGCGGGCGCTGCCGCTCGCGACGCTCCGGGTCATCGACCTCGCCCGTGCGCTCGCGGTCGAGCCGGCCGTGCTGATGCTCGACGAGATGACCGCCGCTCTCCCGGCCGACCTGACCGAACGCGTCCTCGAGGTCATCGGGCGACGGCGCGGCACGGCCAGCTCGATCATCTTCATCTCGCATCGGATGATCGAGATCGGCGCCGTGTGCGACCGCGCGACCGTCCTGCGCGAAGGCGAGACGGTCGGGGTCGTCGACGTCGAACCCGGCTCCGAGGAGCGGATCGTCCGGTTGATGCTGGGCGACATCGAGGGGGATGTGACCGCCCGGCCGTCCCGGACCGGTTCGCCGGCGACGGCTGCCGAGCGCGGCACGCCGCGCATCCGCGCCACGAGCCTGGGGCTCGCCACGAAGCTCGTCGACGTCTCGTTCGACCTGTACCCGGGCGAGGTGCTGGGCGTCGTGGCACTCGAGGGCCAGGGCCAGGACGAGCTGTTCGACATCCTGGCCGGTTCGGAGCGCCCGCGGACGGGCGAGCTGCTCGTCGACGGGCGACCGGCGTCGTTCCGCCACCCGGCCGATGCGATCCGCGCCGGTCTCGTCTACGTCCCGGCCGATCGCGCCGAGGCGCTCCTCATGCAGCGCTCGGTCCGCGAGAACATCGCCCTGCCGTTCACCGCACCGCTGCGGTCGTGGGGCCCGATCGATGCACGCGCCGAGAATCGACGGGTCAACGGCGCCGTCGAACGGCTCGAGATCGACACCCGTGCCCAGGGCGAGGTCCGCCGCCTGTCGGGCGGCAACCAGCAGAAGGTGACGATCGCGCGCTGGGTCGCGGGCGGCGTCCGCACGATGCTCTGCTTCGACCCCACGCGCGGGATCGACATCGGGACAAAACGCCAGATCTATGCGCTTCTGCGCGAGCTCGCGGAGGCGGGTGCGGCGGTCCTCCTCTACACCTCGGAGCTCAAGGAGATCCAGCTCGCCTGCGATCGTGCGATCGTGATCTTCAACGGACGGGTCGTGGCCGAGATCCCCGTCGAGGAAGCCGACGAGCCGACGCTCCTGCGTGCCGCATACGACCTGCCGCCCGATGCGGCCATGCCCGAGGAGATCGCCGCGACCGAGCTGGCGGCCGAGGGCGACGCCGAGCCGTCGACGGCCGAGGCGACGGCATGAGCGCGGCGGCGACCGTGGTCGGCGGCGGGAGCACGGCGGCGCCCCCGGTCGAGCGTCTGCAACGAGCCGCCCGCCGGAATGCGTGGACGCTCGGTCTCGTCGGTGTCCTCGCGGTGATGCTCGCGTTCACCAAGATCATCCAGCCGAACTACGGCCCCGCCCAGATCCAGGGTCTGGCGATCGGGGTCCTGCCGGTCGCGTTCGCCGCGATCGCCCAGGCGATCATCGTCATCTCCGGGGGGATCGACCTGTCGGTCGCCTCGATCATGTCGCTGACGGGCGTCACGGCGGCGGTCCTGCTCGACGGCCAGGGCGACGGCGTGGCCATCCTCCTCGTTCTCGGCGTCCTGGCGCTCGGGCTCGTGGTCGGCGCCGTCAACGGGTCGCTCATCGTCGTGACCAGGGTCCCGGACATCGTGGTCACCCTCGCCATGTCGTTCGTCTGGGCGGGAACGACGCTGCTCGTCCTGGACTCGCCGGGCGGCGGTTCCGTGTCCTGGCTCCAGGAGCTCGTGAACGGGTCGTTCCTGAGCGCGTGGATCCCGCGGGCGTTCCTGCTTGCTCGCGGTCATCGTGCTCGTCATCTGGCTGCCTCTGCGACGGTCGATGCTCGGCCTGTCCATGTACGCCCTGGGGAGCAGCCGGCTGGCGGCGTTCCGGAGCGGCGTCCCGGTCGGCCGGACCAAGGTCGCGGCCTATGCGATCGGCGGGCTGTTCTGTGCGTTCGGGGGTTTGGCGATCAACGCGGCGACGGGCTCCGGCTCACCGGTCCCGGGTCCGTACACGCTCCAGAGCGTGGCGGCGGTCGTGCTCGGTGGGGTGAGCCTCGCCGGCGGACGCGGCGGGATCATCGGGCCGATCGTGGCGTGCGTGATCCTCCAGCTGGTCCGGACGGACCTCACCCTGCTTGGCGTGAGTCCCAACCTGTCGACGGCGATCCAGGGGTTGATCCTCATCTCGGTGGTCCTCGTCGGCAGCGTCATCTCGATGCGACGGGTGCGGCGATGACCGCTGCCGCCGGCCAGGTCGAGACGCCGCGTCCCCAGGCCCTGGCGACGCTCAAGGCGCTGTTCCGCGATCGGCCGCTCATCCCCCTGACGGTCCTGCTGTTCATCCTCATCGGAGTCCTCGAGCTCGTCCAGCCGGGGACGGTCCAGACCACCTGGGTCGGTTTCACCATCCGCGCTGCGATCCCCCTCGCGATCCTCGCCGGCTGTCAGACGCTCGCGATGCTGACGGGCGGCATCGACCTGTCCGTCGGGACGGTCGGTTCCATGGCGGCGTTCATCGTCGCGACGCAGGCCACGAGCCAGGGGCCCGCCGTCGCCATCGTCCTCGCCCTCGCCGCCGCCGCCATCGCGGGCGTCGTCAACGGGATCGGCGTCGGCGTCTTCAAGGTCCATCCCCTGATCATGACTCTCGGGACGGGCCTGGTCGTGCTCGGCCTGATGGCCGCCTACCAGCAGGCGGTCCTCAACGCCGGCACCGAGCTCCCGGACGCGATCATCTGGCTCGGGCAGGGGCTCGACATCGGCTTCCTGCCGAACAGCCTGATCGTGTTCATCCCCATCGCGGCAGCCATCCTGCTCGGCCTGCGCTACACGGGGTTCGGCCGGCTGCTCTTCGCGGTCGGCGACAACCCGATCGCCTCGCGACTCGCGGGCGCCCGGATCTGGCAGGTGCTGGTCGCCCTGTATGCGCTCTCCGCCATGCTCGCGGCGGTCGCGGGTCTGCTCGTGGCCGGGCTCGTCAACACCGCGACGGTCTCGCTGGTCGAGGTCTCCGTGCTGCCATCGGTCGCGGCGGCGGTCATCGGCGGGACGTCGATCATGGGCGGCCGCGGCGGGTATTCCGGGACGATCGTCGGGGCGCTGATCCTGACGGTCCTGACCGCACTCCTGACCGCGCTGTCGCTCCAGGAGGCCGGCCGGCAGATGCTCTTCGGGATCATCATCGTGGCGGTCGCCGCGGCGTACACCCGGGTGACCGGCGAGTCGTGAACGCCACCGAGACCGACGAGTCGCATCACCTCGGGATCGACCTCGGGGTGACCAACCTCAAATGGGCGGTCGTCGCGGCGTCGGGCGGCGAGTGGCGGGTCCTCGATCAGGGGCAGGTCCCGACCGGTTCCGGCGACGGCCCGGAGGCGGTCATCGGTCGGATCGCCGACACCGGCCGGAGCGCGATGGAGCGCCGGCCACGGATCCGGTCGCTGGGCGTCGGCGTCCCGGGGCTGTACGACCCGGTCGCCGGGGCGACCCGGTTCCTGGTCAACATGCCCGGCGACTGGGCGGGCCGTCCGGTCGCGGCCCCGGTGGCGACCATCCTCGGCATCCCCGTCCGCCTGATCAACGACGCCCGCGCGTTCGGGCTGGCCGAGCTCCGCCTCGGGGCGGGGCGTGGGGCGTCGTCGATGGTCGGCCTCACCCTCGGGACGGGCGTCGGTGGGGTGATCGCGGTCGACGGCCGGGTCGTGCTCGGGCACGACGGCACGGCCGGCGAGGTCGGGCACCAGACGATCGATCCGGACGGGCCGCCGTGCGGCTGCGGCGACAACGGCTGTCTCGAGGCGTTCGCGCGTGCCGACCGGATCGCCGCGGCGTGCGGGACCCCGACGGCCGAGGCGGCGGTCGAAGCGGCCCGGACCGGCGATGCCCGGGCACTGGCCGGGCTGGCCGAGGTCGGCCGCTATCTCGGCATCGGGATCGGCAACATGGTCACCGTCCTGTCGCCAGACCGGGTCGTCATCGGCGGCGGCATCGCGGCGGCCGGCGACCTCCTGCTCGACCCGATCCGGGCGGAGATGCGGGACCGCGTGCACACGACGTCGCTGGCCGAGGTCGAGGTCGTGACCGCCCAGCTCGGCACGTGGGCCGGGGCGATCGGGGCCGCCATCCACGGAGCGGAGGGTGGGACGGCCGGGATCGCCGAGGGGTTCGGGGTCGCCACACCTGTCGGTGGCCGGCCGTGACCGAGGCCGCCTACCAGCCCCAGTACCGCCAGATCGAGCAGGCGCTCCGCGAACGGATCGCGGCCCTCCGCCCCGGCGAGCGGCTCCCGTCCGACGCGGAGCTGTGCGCCGAGTTCGGGGTCAGCCGGATGACGGCACGGAACGCAATGCAGCGACTGGCCGCGGACGGGCTCGTCGCGCGCCAGCCGGGTCGCGGCAGCTTCGTCGCCGCTCCGCCTGCTCATCGCCGCGCCAACCGGCTGATGACGTTCACCCAGGAGATGCTCCGACGCGGCCGCGTGCCGAGCTCGCGGATGCTGACCCGGGTCATCCGCCCGTCGACCACGGCCGAGGCGGCCAGCCTGGAGATCCCGCCGCGCCAGCCGATCGTCCACCTGCGTCGCCTGCGCTGCGCCGACGAGGAGCCGCTGGCGATCGAATCGACCGTGCTCCTGGGCTCGTGCGCCGACGCCGTGATGACGGCCGACCTGGCCCGCGGATCCCTCCACGAGACGCTCGGCCGGGCCGGCATCGTGCTCCAGCGCGGGACGGGCACGATCGCCGCGGCCGCCGCCACGGCCGAGGACGCCCGCCTGCTGGCGATCCGGACCGGCGACCCGCTGCTCGTCGAGCGACGCGTCATCAGCGACGGCCACGGCCGCCCGATCGAGGCGACCGAATCGCGCTACGCCGCCGACCGCTACGCCCTCGCGATCGCCTTCGAGGTCGAAGCGCCCGATCGAGGCGACGACGGGCTGGAGCCATGAGCCGCGAGGTCGCGGGCGTCCGCGGTCGCCTCGTCCTCGACGACCGGATCGAGCCCGGCCGGATCGCCATCGAGGACGGCTGGATCGCCAAGATCGAACCGGTCGAGCCGGTCGAGCCGGTCGACGGCGGAGCGGGACGGACCACGGGTGCGCCGGCGACCGAGGAGCTGCCGTACATCGCGCCCGGGTTCGTCGACGTCCACGTGCACGGCGGGGGCGGCCACGACGCGATGGGCGGCGCCGATGCGCTCGACGGGATGGCCCGCCACCTGCTGCGGCGCGGGGTGACCGGGTTCCTGCCGACGGCCGTGACCGCGCCGCTGCCGGCCCTCGCCACCTTCGCCGAGACGGTCCGCGCGTGGCTCCCCGGCGCACCCGCCGACGGCGCGGAGCCGCTCGGGTTCAACCTCGAGGGGCCGTTCCTCGCCGAGGCCCGCCGCGGAGCCCACGATCCGGCGTTCCTCCAGGCGCCGGCCGACGTCGACCGGCGCGACCTCGAGCCGCTCCTCGAGGGCCTGCGCCTGATCACGATCGCGCCGGAGCTGCCGGGCGCCCTCGAGCTCATCGGCCGGCTCCGCGAGCGCGGGATCGCCACGTCGATGGGCCACTCGGCCTCGACCGTCGACGAGGCGCAGGCCGGCTACGCGGCCGGCGGCCGCTCCACGACCCACCTGTTCAATGCGATGAGCGGGATCGACCACCGGGCGCCGGGTCTGGCCCTCGCCGCGCTCCTCGACGACGCGGCTTACGTCGAGCTGATCGCGGACGGCATCCATGTCCATCCCACGCTGTGGCCGCTCATCCTGCGTCTCAAGCCGGCCGACCGGCTGCTGCTCGTCAGCGACGCGATCACGCTTGGCGGGGATGGGCGACGGGCGGGCCACGATCGGTGGCCTCGATGTCGAGGTCGTCGGGCAGCGCGTCACGCTCGTCGGGACGACGACGCTCGCCGGCTCGGTCATCGCGCTGGACGACGCCGTGCGGAACCTGGTCGGCGCGGGGGTCGGGCTGCCGGCGGCGGTCGCGGCCGCGAGCCGGAACCCACTCGCGCTGCTCGGCATCTCGGATCGCGGGCGGCTGGCCGTCGGACAGCGCGCCGACCTCGTCGAGCTCGACGACGACCTCCGGGTGCGACGGGTCATGCGGGCCGGGCTGTGGGGGCCCGGCATGGCCGGCGGCCGTCCTGGTCTGGGCGCGTGACGCGGGTCACCCGACGGTGGTCACCGACTGGCGCGAGACGAACCTCCTATCGAGCCGGACCTGGCCGCGACTCGGCTTCCGGCCGACCTTCCGGAGGCTGCATCGCGCGATCGCCTGACGGCGACCGGGTCAGGCCTTGGCGGCGGCCGCCTCGCGCGCCTTCGTCCAGTCGGACTTGAACTGGACGATGCCCTTGTCGGTCAGCGGGTGATGGATCATCTGCTGGAGGACCTTGAACGGCAGCGTCGCGATGTTCGCGCCGGCGAGCGCGCACTGGGTCATGTGCAGCGGATTGCGGATCGAGGCCGCCAGCACCTCGGCGTCGATCTCGTGGATCGCGAAGATCTCGGCCAGCTCGCGGATGACGATCATCCCGTCCTGGTTGATGTCGTCGAGCCGCCCGACGAACGGCGAGATGAGCGACGCGCCGGCCTTGGCCGCGAGGAGGCCCTGGTTGGCGGTGAAGATCAGCGTGCAGTTGGTCTTGATGCCCTCGTCGGCGAAGCGGCTGATCGCCTCGAGCCCGTTCTCGGACATCGCCACCTTGACCACGATGTTCGGGGCGAGGGTGGCGAAGTGCCGGCCCTCCTCCAGCATCCCGTCGACGTCGTCGGACACGACCTCCGCGGACACCGGCCCGGGAGTGATCTTGCAGACCGCCTTGAGGATCTCGTCGTACGAGCCGCCGACCTTGGCGTACAGGCTGGGGTTGGTCGTCACGCCGTCCAGCACGCCCCAGCGGGCGGCCGTCTTGATCTCGTCGATGTCGGCGGTGTCCAGGAAGATCTTCATGGGGGCAGGCTCCAGTCGGTCGTCGTCGTGTCCGGGTGATTCTACGCCGGTCGACCGGGACCGACGCCCGCCTCAGAAACGATCCGCCAGCCCACGGACGAGCGTCGTGACGGGCCGATCGCCAGCGCCGCGACGATCGCCAGCGCGGCCATCGCCACGTAGCCCCGGATCCGTTCGCCGCGGCGGAGGAGGATGGCCGGCAGGGCGAGGCCCAGCAGCATCTCGGCGCCGAACAGGAGCGCGCCCGGGTCCGTCCCCAGCCGGTCGAGGTGGACCAGCCGCGACGCCCCGAACGAGAAGCCCTCGGCGAACGAGCGCGGCGGCGAGCAGGGCCACCCCGATCGCGCGCGGCCAGCCGCTGCCGTGCCGCCAGACCGCGCCCGCACCGCCCATGACCGGGCCGGCGACGAGGGCGACCCCGCCCCAGATCGTCGCCGCGTGCGATGCCCCGATCGCCCGATAGCCCTGGCCGAAGATCGCGATCAGGACGTAGTAGACGGCGACCGCCGCGATGCAGGCCGATGACGCCGCGCAGGGCTCCGGTCGGGATGGTCCGGGCGGACGCGCCGAGCACGAACGCGACGCCCAGCCAGGCCCCGATGGCGTTGGCCGGGATCAGCAGCCCGAGCGGCCAGGCCAGACCGTCGGCGAACCAGGCTGCGGCACCGAGCGCCGCACCGGCGAGGATCGATGTCCCGAACCCGCCGACGACGCGCGTCGCCAGCGGGGGCGCGATCGCGAGGTCAGGCGCTGGGGACGGACTCGACGACATCGGTCGACGGCCGGGCGGGATCCGATCCGTCGGCTCCGGACGGGCGGCGAAGACCGGCTCGCGGCCGTCGCGGACGGCGAGGGCCGCCGTCACGAACCCGTCGAACAGCGGGTGCGGCCGCTCGGGTCGTGACTTGAACTCCGGGTGGAACTGGCTGGCCACGAACCACGGGTGGTCCCTGAGCTCGACGATCTCGACGAGCCGGCCGTCGGGCGACTGGCCGGACAGGATCATGCCCGCCGCCTCGAGCGTCTGGCGGTACCGGTTGTTCACCTCGAAGCGGTGGCGATGACGCTCGTAGATGACCTCCTGGCCGTAGACCGCGGCGGCCTTCGAGCCGGGCGTCAGCTTGGCCGGATAGAGGCCGAGGCGCATCGTGCCGCCCTTGTCCTCCATCTCGCGCTGGTCCGGCATGAAGTCGATGACGGGGTGCTCGGTGAACATGTCGAACTCGGTCGAGTTGGCGTCGGCGGTGCCCACGACGTCGCGGGCGAACTCGATGACGGCGCACTGCAGGCCGAGGCACAGCCCGAGGTACGGGATGCCGTGCTTGCGCGCGAAGTGGGCGGCCAGGACCTTGCCCTCGATGCCGCGGTGGCCGAACCCGCCCGGGACCAGGATGCCGGCGACGCCCTCCAGTCGATCGTGGAGGTTGTCGTGGGTGAGCGCCTCCGAATCGACCCAGCGGACCTTGGCGTCGACCTCGTGCGCCCACGCCGCGTGGCGGAGCGCCTCTGTGACCGACAGGTACGCGTCGGGCAGCTCGATGTACTTGCCGACCAGGGCGATCTCGACGACCGGCTTGGGCGCCTTGATCCGGTCGACGAGGACCTGCCACGAGCTCAGATCCGGGCTCGTCTCCGCGTCGCCCAGCCCGAGCTCGCGGACGACCAGACGGCCGAGACCGGCCGCCTCGAACTGGAGCGGCACCTCGTAGATGGTGTCGGCCGTCTCGGCCGGGATGACCGCGTCCATCGCGACGTCCGTGAACAGCGCGATCTTCTCGCGGATCTCGTCGGGGACCGGGTGGTCCGAGCGCAGCACGATGACGTCCGGCTGGATGCCGATCCCGCGCAGCTCCTTGACCGAGTGCTGGGTGGGCTTGGTCTTGAGCTCGCCGGTCGCGGCGAGGGCCGGGAGCAGCGTCACGTGGACGTACAGCACGTTCGCCCGCCCGACGTCCTTGCGCATCTGGCGGATGGCCTCGAGGAACGGCAGCGACTCGATGTCGCCGACTGTCCCGCCGACCTCCACGATGACGACGTCGGGATCGCCGTCGCGGGCGACGCGGGAGATCCGCTCCTTGATCTCGTTGGTGATGTGCGGGATGACCTGGACGGTGCCGCCGAGGTAGTCGCCGCGGCGCTCCTTGGCGATGACCGCCTGGTAGATCCGGCCGGTCGTCACGTTCGAGAGCTGGGACAGGTTCTCGTCGATGAACCGCTCGTAGTGACCGAGGTCGAGGTCCGTCTCGGCCCCGTCGTCGGTGACGAACACCTCGCCGTGCTGGTAGGGGCTCATCGTGCCCGGATCCACGTTGATGTACGGATCGAGCTTCAGGATGGAGACCCGCAGGCCGCGCGCCTTGAGGATGCGACCGACGCTGGCGGCGGTGATGCCCTTGCCCAGAGAGGAGGTCACGCCTCCGGTCACAAAGACATACTTCGCCATGGATCAGGTCCTCCGGGGGTTTTTCCAATGCTATCGGAACGGGCCTCCGGCGTCGAATCGGAACGCGGCGCCGACGACTGGCCCGCCAGTACGAATGTCACGCGTGGTCGGGCGTCGCGGCTGAGGAGTCGGCACCGGCTGAGCGTGGTCCCGCTGAGGCCGATCGATGAGCAGAGCCCGCACGAGCCACGACCGACAGACGTGAGCGGACACCGACGCTCGTCGAGCGGCGCCGACGATGACTATCGTGAGCTTGTGACTGCACGACCCCGGATCACCGTCGAGGAACGTCGCGCCCGGGTCGGCCTGCGGCATCGGCTGGCCGCCGGCACGCAGGTCCCGACCCTAGCCGACGCGGCGGCGTCCATGGTCGTCCTCCACGCGTCCGACTCGCCCAGCGTGTTCCTGCAGGCGCGGGCGCGGATGACGACGTCGTCACCGGCCGCGATCGAGCGTGAGATGTACGAGGAGCGAACCGTCCTGCGCGTCCTCGCGATGCGCCGCACGCTCTTCCTGGTGCCGGTCGCCGACGTGCCGATGGTCCACGCGGCCGCGTCGCGGGCGGTCGCGGAGACCGAGCGGAAGCGGACCATCGCTCTGCTCACCAACGCGGGCATCGGACCGGACCCGGCGGCCCTCCTCGAGGAGCTGGAGGGGGCCGGGCTTGCGGCCGTGCGCGAGCGCGGCGAGGCGACGACCGCCGAGCTGAGGGGGCTGGACCCGCGCCTCGGCCAGAAGCTGACCCTGGCGCCCGGCACGCGATGGCAGGCGACGATCAACCTCTCCCAGAAGGTCTTCTTCCATCTCGCGCTGGACGGCAGGATCGGACGCAGCCGCCCGCGCGGCACCTGGATCGGGAGCCAGTTCCGCTGGAGCCCGATCGAGCGCTGGCTGCCCGACGGGATCGAGAGGATGGCGGTCGACGATGCGCGGGCGGAGCTCGTCCGCCGCTGGCTGCGGGCCTTCGGGCCGGGCACGCGCGACGACGTCAGATGGTGGACCGGCTGGACGGTCGCGGCGACGAAGCGGGCGCTGGAGGCGGTCGATGCCGTCGAGGTCGACCTTGACGACGGAGGCGTCGGCTACGTCCTCCCCGATGACGCGGACGCGAGCGAACGACCCGAGCGCTGGGTCGCGCTCCTGCCCGCGCTCGACGCCACGACGATGGGCTGGACCGCCCGCGAGTGGTACCTCGGCCCGCACGGCCCGGCGCTGTTCGACCGCAACGGCAACGCCGGGCCGACCATCTGGGTGGACGGCCGCATCGTCGGCGGCTGGGCGCAGCGAGGAGCCGGTGGCGAGATCGCACCCCGGCTGCTCGAGGACGTCGGCGTAGAGACGAGGCGGGCGATCGACCGCGAAGCGGCCCGTCTCGCCGACTGGATCGGGCCGGCCAGCGTCAGGTCGAGCTTCCCGACGCCCCTCGAGAGCGAGCTCAAGGCAGGCTAGCTCGTCGAGTCGTCCGTCGCGATCAGCTCCCAGTCGGCCGGAACCTCGCCGGGCGCATCGAGGAGCGGCTCAGGGATCGCCTCGGCCAGGGTACGCCGCACTGCCGACGGCATCACCGCGAGCTCAGCCGCTCGACGCACGTAATCGATGAGGACCACATCGTCGATGTCGATCTCCGGCTCGAAGGTCACGTAGCGGAACTTCCGCAGCTTCTCCTGCGCGCCCTGGAGGAGGTGCTCCGGGTCGGCCAGAAGCGTGCCGTGTTCGAACCCGAGATGGATGTGCTTTCGCTCGGGCCCGATCCAGGCGAAGTTTCGGACCCGGCCCTTCTCGGGGAGCGAATAGGCGATCCAGCGCCAGCCCGGACGGACCGTTTCGACCGTCCCCGGCACCGTGGCGAAGATCAGCGATCGGAGCGCGCGGCCGGTGTCCCGGATCGCGGTCGGGAAGGTGTCGAGCAGGAACTCGGCCGGCAGGTCGTCGCGCATGCGCGCATCGTGCCTCGTGATCGCCTCGGGCGCGACAGGTTCCTGCCGCGTCGCGCTGGCGAGATGCGGTCTGCAACGGTCGCGGACGCCGGCGGGTTCTGGATGATATGGAGACGATGACGACCACGATCACGTTCGAAACGGCGCTCGGCCGCTGTGGCGTCCGCTGGAGTGAGACCGGGATCACGAGCGTGCTCCTTCCCTCCCCCAGACTGGATACGCTTCCACCCGGCGATGTCGGTGACGTCCCGTCGTTCGTTCGCGACGCGATCGCGGGGATGACCGCCGTCCTCGCCGGTGAGGCACGTGATCTTCGCGACGTCCCGGTCGATCACAGCAGGGTCGATCCGTTCCGACGAGCGGTCTATGCCGCGACACGGGAGATCGAGCCCGGCACGACCCGAAGCTACGGGGACGTGGCCAGGGCGATCGGCAGGCCCGAAGGCGCCCGCGACGTCGGCGCGGCGCTGGCGTCCAACCCGACGCCGATCATCGTCCCGTGCCACCGGGTCGTCGCCGCCAGCGGCGCCCTCACCGGCTTCTCGGCACCGGGCGGCCTCGCGACGAAGCGGCGCATGCTCGAGCTCGAGGGTGCGCCAGGCTACGGCCAGCGGACACTGTTCGGCTGACCGCCAGCCCGGCCCGCTCAGGCGGCAGGGCGCTACTCGCGCGGCGGCGGCCACGCCCCCGGCGGCGGATCCGTCAGGCCCTCGCCCCAGACCTCCGGGCCGCAGAAGAACGGATGTGCGGCCGGACCGGGCAGCGTGGCTGGGTCGGCGCGCCACGCGGCCAGGACGCCCGCCAGCCACGCGTCGATCTCGGCGAACTCCGTCCAGCGCGTGAACGGCCAGCCCGCTTCGACGCAGATCCGGACGAGGGACCGCTTGGCCCAGACGATGTCGCTGTAGCCGGCGGCGTAGCGGTCGCTCTCGCCGTCGCCGATGAACATGACCGCCCGCCCGGCGGCCTGGTGGGCGAGCACCCGGTTGCGCTTGCAGGTCCCGCAGATGCGACACGTCGGGTGCCCGTTAGGGAACGCGATCGACGCGCGCCGACCCGAGAACGTGGTCCGGGCGGTGACGAGCGGCAGCTCGGCCACGCCGAGTGCTTCGAGCGCCGGCTCGATGAAGAAGCCGAACCCGTCAGACACGATCTCGATCGGCACGTTGGCCGCCTGCGCGCGTCTGACGAACGGGACGAAGCCGGGGTCATGTGGCTGGGCGGCGGCCGTCGCGAGCAGGTCGGCCGGCGGCGCGTCGACCAGGCCCATCTCGAACTCCATCAGCCGTCGCGAGCCGGCCAGACCCGCGTCGTAGGCGGCCACCTCCGCTTCCCAGACACCCGGCACGTGCTCGGCCATGACGGTGTCGGAGACGTCGGTCAGCGCGACGGTCCCGTCGTAGTCGACCAGGATCGCGAGCGGCGGTTCGCCGGGGAGCAAGGGTGGGACCGGCGGGGCCGCCCCGTCCGGGCCGATCACCGGCGCGGGCGTCCGATCACCGAGCCAGCCCGCCGATGACCCGGCTGAACCGCCGGCCACCGGGCCACGAGCCACGCCGCAGGAGCGCGACGCCGGCCAGGATGATCGCGCCGCCGACCAGCTGGATCGGCCGGACCGGCTCGGCCAGGAAGATCGCGGCCATCCCGACGGCCAGGGCCGGGACGAGGAACTGGAGCGCGTTCACCCGGGTCGGCCCGAGCAGCTTCACGCCGTTGAAGATGATGACGTTGGCGAACCCGGCGGCCAGCGTGCCCGAGTACAGCAGCGCGAGCACGACCGGCAGCCCGAACCCGGACAGGTCCGCGGTCGCGAGCTGGGCGATGCCGGCCGGGGCCAGGAAGACCGCCCCGGCGATGATCGCCCAGGTCGTGGTGATGAGCGGCGAGTGGCGGCGCAGGATCGTCGCGCCGAAGACCGTATAGACGGACCAGCACGCGGCAGCGACCAGGGTCAGCACATCACCGACCAGCGATGCCCCGAGGACGAGGCCCTGGCCCGCCCCGATGACCAGCGCGACCCCGGCGAACGAGATGAACGCGCCGATCAGCTTGACCCCGTTCGGAGTGTCCGCCCCGACCGCCATCGCCAGCAACGCGGTCATGACCGGGGTCGCGGCGATCAGAAGCGCCGAATCGCCGGCCGGGATCGACTGGAGCGCGACCGGCCACAGGATCTGGTAGCAACCGAAGCCGAGGGCGCCGAGGGCCAGGATCTTGAGGACGTCGCCGTGCGGCACCCGGATCGCGCCCTCGCGGACCCGGAGGAGGACCAGCAGCGTCGCGGCGGCGATGCAGTAGCGGAGGAACGAGAAGCCGACCGGCGGCAGGACCTCGATCGCGCCCTTCACGACGATGAAGTTGCCGGCCCAGAAGACCATGACCACCAGGACGCCGATCTCGGCGAGGCGGCGGTCGCGCGCTGCCGCGGCGGCGGAGCTCAGCGCGGGCCGGGCGCCGCCGGACAGTTCGACGCCCGCCGGTCCGGCGGGCGTCTCGATGGGCGAGGTGGTCGGCTCGCTGCCGATCAGACGCCTTCCTGGTCGAGCTCGAGCAGCTCCTCGTCGTCCTCCTCGGTGACCTTCAGCCAGACGAAGAGTCCGGCCAGGACAGCGAGCGGGATGACGATGAGAGCCGCAAGGGTGATCCCCAATGCGACGGCGACCGTCTTGAGTGCCTTCATGGATGGTCCTCCTGGTTCCGTGGGCTGCGATGGCTGGGCGATGGTCAGGCGTGGTCTAGGTCTTCGGTCTCGGTCTTGGCTTCGGTGTGCCGCAGGCTCGGGCCGCGAGCGATCATGTCGACGATGTCGTCCCGGGTGAACTCGGCGAGCTGGTGCCTGCTGCCGGCCTGGCCGCTCATCAGCAATCGGAGGACGAATGCGCCCTCCTGCTCGAAGAAGAAGACGTCGCGCGGCTTCTGGTCGTCCATGTAGCGGCCGATGACCCGGAACGCGGCCTCGTAGTGGCCGGCCGGTCGCTCGGAGGTGCCGGTGCCGCGGCGAGCCCCGGCTTCCTCCATGAACCGGGCGATGTCGTCGTCGAGGAAGGTCAGCGTCTCCTTCATCTGGCTGCCGACCGACTCGGACCACGTGCCGGCGCTTCCGGACGAGGTCACGAGGCCCTGGACGATGAAGCCATCGGGCGCCTCGAGAAGGAGGACGTCCTTCATCGCGCGCTGATCGAGGAACGCGCCGATCGAGCGGAAGACCTCTTCGAAGTCCTGGCGCGGACTGCCCTCGTAGATCCGCATGCGGTCAGGGGCCTCCTCGAGCTCGCGAGCCGGGCCGTTCGGACCGGTGGTCGGGACCGCTGGAGTGTAGGTCAGGCGGATATCGCGCAGCAAGACCGCGCGTGCGGGCGGACAACGGATTCAGGGGCTCGCGAGACGCACGGCCAGCTCGCCCGCCACGCGGGCATCGTTGACGATCAGGGCCGTGTTCGCACGCAGGGACGCCCCGTCGGTCAGGACAGCGATCCGGGCCAGGAGCCAGGGCGTGAGGGCCGGCCCGACGATCCTGTCGCTGGCGGCCTCCGCGACGGCGCGCTCGACGGCCGCCCGTGCGACGTCGTCCGGGATCGCATCGTCCGCCGGGACCGGGACGCACACGAGGATGCCGGCCGCCAGACCGAGCCCGAGATGGGTCCGGACGAACGCGGCCGCGGCCGGCACGTCCGCGACGGTCGCCGGCGCCGGGATCCCCGACGAGCGCGCGTAGAAGCCAGGAAGCTCCGCCTGTCCGACCGCGACGACCGGGACGCCCCGCGTCTCGAGGTATTCGAGCGTGGCCGGGACGTCGAGGATCGCCTTCGGCCCGGCGCACACGACGGCCATCGCGGTGCGCGCCGAGCTCCTCCAGGTCGGACGAGATGTCGAGCGTCGGCGGCGCACCCGGCGCGAGCCCGGCCAGGGCGCCGCGATGGACCCCGCCGATGCCGCCCGTGGCAAAGACCGCGATCCCGGCGGCGTGCGCCGCGATCATCGTGGCCGAGACGGTCGTGGCAGCCCAGCCGCCGTCGGCCAGCGCGGCGGCGAGGCTCGGCCGCGCGGCCTTGCGGACGGAGCCCGCCGGCGCCGTGGCCAGCGCCTCGAGGGACGCCTCGTCCAGCCCGACGAGCAGCCGCCCGCCGTGGATCGCCACCGTGGCCGGGATCGCGCCGCCCGCCCGGACGGCCGCCTCCGAGGCGCCGGCGACCTCGAGGTTCTGGGGGTACGGCAGGCCGTGGCTGATCAGCGTCGATTCGAGGGCGACGACCGGCCGGCCGTCCGCCAGGGCCGCCGCGACCTCCGCGTCCACGACGAGGCGGTCGAGGATGGTCGGGCCGGTCATGCCAGCGACAGCTCGGCCCGCGGCGTGGTCAGCTGGCGAGCCGCCGCCCCATGCCCGGCCAGCGCGGCACGGTGGAGAGCCGCGGCCGGCGACAGCCCGGCCTCGCGCGCCGTGAACCAGCCCACGAGGAACCCGGCATCGAACGCGTCGCCGGCGCCGGTGGTGTCGACCGCGGCGACGGTCGCCGTCGCGACCTCGAAGCGCTGGCGGCGATCCCCGGCCCGCGCCAGGACGCTGGCGCCCTTCGGTCCGCGCTTGACGATCGCGACGGGCGCGAAGTCGAGCAGGCCGTCCTTCGGGTGGCCGCCGAGGAACGCGTCCGCCTCGGACGCGGTGGCGAAGATGACATCCGGGCCTGCCGCCCCGATCAGGGCGCGTGCCGCCCGCCGGCCACCCTCGAGGAGCGGCCCGACCGAGGCCAGGTCGACGCTGACGGCAGCGCCCGCGGCCCGCCCGAGCTCGATCGCGCGCCGGCCGGCGTCGCCCAGCGGAACGCCGAGCAGCGAGTAGACCGGCAGGTGCACGGCGGCGGCCCCCGCGAACCAGTCGGCCTGGAGGTCGTCCGGCGCCAGCCGGTCCGCGGCCCCGCGGTCGGCCACGAACGAGCGCTGGCCGCCGGGCTCCACGACGACCCCGATCCGGCCCGTCCGCGCGCCGGCGACCCGGACGATCCGCGGTGTCACCCCGTCGACCCGGAGGGCCTCCACCAGCGCCCGGCCGGCGGCGTCGCGCCCGACCGCCGAGATGAGGCTGGATCGCGCGCCCAGGCGGGCCAGCCAGCGGGCCGTGTTCGCCGCGGACCCGCCCTGGACCAGGGTCACCCGCCCGGGGACGTCCGTGCCGCTCTCGAGGTGTCGCTCCGGGACGAGGACCACGTCGAGCATCAGGTCGCCCAGGACGACGATGCGCGGCCCGGCGTCGCGCCCTCGACGCGGCCGGCGCGGGCGCGAGGGACGACGCGGGCGAGACGTTCGCAAGGTCGGCACGCACGGAGGATAGCCCGGCGTCGTGCGACCTCGCGCCTACAATGGACGGCCGAGCCACGCCCGCCGCAGCCGACCGATGGGAGCCCTGCCATGACCATCGCCACGGACCTCGACCAGCTCTCGATCGACACGATCCGGACGCTCTCGATCGACGCCGTCCAGAAGGCGAACTCGGGCCATCCGGGTGCCCCGATGGGCGCCGCCCCGATGGCCTACGTGCTGTGGACCCGTTTCCTGCGCCACGCCCCGACGCATCCCGACTGGCCGGATCGCGATCGCTTCGTGCTGAGCGCCGGGCACGCCAGCATGCTGCTGTACTCCCTGCTCCACCTGACGGGCTATGCGGTCTCGCTCGAGGACCTCGAGTCCTTCCGCCAGTGGGGCAGCATCACGCCCGGCCATCCGGAGTGGGGCCTCACGCCGGGCGTGGAGGCCACCACCGGGCCGCTCGGGCAGGGGTTCGCCAACGCCGTCGGGATGGCCATCGCGGAGCGGCGCCTCGCGCACGAGTTCGACCGGCCGGGCCACGCCATCGTCGACCACCGGACGTACGTCATCGCCTCCGACGGCGACCTCCAGGAAGGGATCGCCTCCGAGGCGGCCAGCCTCGCCGGACACCTGCGCCTCGGCAAGCTCATCGTGCTGTACGACGACAACGGCATCCAGCTCGACGGGCCGACCGCGATGGCGTTCTCGGAGGACGTCCCGCTGCGGTTCGATGCCTACGGCTGGCACACCCAGCGCGTCGCGGACGGCAACGACCTCGCCGCCATCGAGGCCGCGATCGAGGCCGCCCGGGCGGACGACCGGCCCGAGCCTCATCGCGGTCCGGACCCACATCGGCTTCGGCAGCCCGCACAAGCAGGACAGCCAGAAGGCCCACGGGTCGCCCCTCGGACCGGACGAGGTCCGGCTGACCAAGGAGGCCTACGGCTGGGATCCGGACCGCTCGTTCTACGTGCCCGACGAGGCCCGCGAGCACTTCCGCGCGGCGATCGCCACGGGCGAGGACCTGGTCGCGGACTGGGAGGCGCGCTTCGACGCCTATCGCGACGCCGATCCCGGAGGCGGCCGCGGACTTCCAGCGACGCGTGCGGCGGGCGGGGCTGCCCGCCGGCTGGGACGCCGACCTGACGACGTACGCGACGGGCGACGAGATCGCGACCCGGAACGCCAGCCAGGACGCGATCCAGGCGCTCGCCCCGCGTCTGCCCGAGCTGTTCGGCGGCGCCGCCGACCTGTCGGAGTCGAACCTGACCGACGTCAAGGGCGAGCCGGACTTCAGCGCCGCCGAGGCCGGCCGGAACCTCCGCTTCGGGGTCCGCGAGCACGGCATGGGCGGCATCGCCAACGGCATCGCCTACCACGCCGGGTTCATCCCCTACTGCGCGACGTTCCTGACGTTCAGCGACTACATGCGCGGGAGCGTCCGGCTGGCGTCGCTGTCGGGGCTCCACGTCATCTACGTCTGGACCCACGATTCGGTCGGGCTCGGCGAGGACGGACCGACCCACCAGCCGGTCGAGCACTACGCCGCCCTCCGGGCGATCCCCAACCTGTGGTTCGTCCGGCCGGGGGACGCGAACGAGACCGCGGCCGCCTGGGCGCTCGCGGTCGAGCGCACCGACGGGCCCGTGGCGCTCGCCCTGACCCGCCAGAAGCTGCCGACCCTGCCCGGCACGGACACGCTGGCACGGGACGGCGTGGCCCGCGGCGGCTACGTCCTGCGCGATGCGTCGAACGGCGCGCCCGAGCTGATCCTGATCGGCACCGGTTCGGAGCTCCAGCTTGCCTTCGCCGCCGCCGAGCGCCTCGAGGGCGAGGGCATCCCGACCCGCGTCGTGTCGCTCCCGTGCTGGGAGCGGTTCGAGGCGCAGGACGGGGCGTATCGCGACGCCGTCCTGCCGCCGGACGTGCGGCGACGGGTCAGCGTCGAGATCGGCGTCTCGCTGGGCTGGGAGCGCTGGGTCGGCGACGAGGGCGCGATCATCGGCCTCGATCACTTCGGCGCCTCGGCACCGGCCGGCACGATCTTCGAGCACCTCGGCTTCACCGCCGACCGCGTGACCGACATCGCCCGGAAGGTCGCGCGCGACGGCCTGCGGGGTCGGATCCCGACGGTCGATGGCGGGCATTTCGGCGGCCACCCGACGATCGCCGCCGGCGAGGCCGGAGTGGCCCGGTCGGGAGGCTCGGACCCGGGCCACTCCTGAGACACCCGCCGTCCGACCGACGGCGGACGCGGGTCGTATCCTTCGGCCATGCGCATCGCGTTCGCGGCCGACCACGCCGGCGCCGTCATGAAGGACGAGCTGATCCGGCGCCTGGCCGCGACCGACGCCGGTCACGAGCTCATCGATCTCGGTGGCGACGGGTCGGATCCGAACGACGACTACCCGGACTTCGCGCAGCGCCTCGGTGACGCGATCGTGGCCGGCGACGCCGACCGCGGCGTGCTCATCTGCGGCTCGGGCGTCGGCGCGTCGGTCGCCGCCAACAAGATGCGCGGCATCCGCTCAGCGGTCTGTCACGACACGTACTCCGCTCACCAGGGCGTCGAGCACGACGACATGAACGTGCTGACGCTCGGCGCGCGGGTCATCGGGCCGGAGCCCGCGTTCGAGTGCACGGTGGCCTTCCTCGGCGCCACGGTTCAGCGGCGAGCCACGGCACCGCCGGCGCCTCGCCAAGGTCCTCGCGATGGAGGCCGCCGCGGGCGATCCGGAGGCCTGACCGGGGCCTCGCGGCGGCGCCACGGCACGCCGTGTGGCGCGACGTCAACGAAGTCGCAAGGTCCGCGCGGGGTTCGTCGGCGTACCATGGAGAACCACGCTCGGAGGCCTCGATGACCGACCCCGTATCGACCGCCGTCGCCGCTCCCCGGCTCGCACTCGGAGCCGGTGCCGCCGCGTACGAGGCAGCGGTCGAACGAGCCCGGACCGAGGAATGGGCGAGCCGCCTGTTCACCCGCGACGTCAGCCTGTGGACCACCGACCCGCGGGTCGCCGAGACCATCTCGGAGCGCCTCGGCTGGCTCGATGCTCCGGAGCACTTCACGGAGCAGATCCCGGGTCTCGAGGCCTTCGGTGACGCCGTCGTCGACGAGGGCTACACGACCGCGGTCGTGGCCGGCATGGGCGGCAGCAGCCTCGCCCCCGACATCCTGCGCAGGACGTTCGGCTCGACCGAGGGCTACCTCGAGCTGCGGATCCTCGATTCGACCGACCCGGCCTACGTCCACGAGGTCCTCGACGACCTCGATCCGCTGCGGACGCTCGTCATCATCGCCTCGAAATCGGGCACGACGACCGAGCCGAACGCGTTCCTCGCGTACGCCTGGGCGCGGGCCGAGGCGGCCCTCGCGGCGGTCCCGCACCATCGCTACGAGCATCCCGGCGCCTACTTCGCCGTGATCACGGACCCCGGCAAGAGCGACGCGATCAAGAACTCCAACGACTTCCGCGAGATCTTCCTCAACCCGCCCGACATCGGCGGACGCTATTCCGCCCTGACGTACGTCGGACTGGTCCCGGCGTCGCTCATCGGCGTCGACCTGGACCCGTTGCTGGCGGCCGGCGCCGTGATGCTGGGCGCCTGCCACGAGCCCGACCCGGCCCTCAACCCGGGCCTCTCGCTCGGCATCGCCATCGCGACCCTCGCGAAGGGCGGTCGCGACAAGCTGACGTTCCTGATCGACGACGAGATCGCGAGCTTCGGGGCGTGGGCGGAGCAGCTCATCGCCGAGAGCACGGGCAAGCGCGGCGTCGGCATCGTCCCCGTCGATCTCGAGCCGCTCGGCGCGGTCGAGGCGTACGGCGCCGACCGGGCGTTCGTCCGGATCGCGCTGGCGGGGAGCGATCCGCGGCGGGCGCGACACGCTCGCGGACGCCCTCGAGGCGGCCGGCCACCCGGTCATCCGGATCGAGCTGTCGGACCCGATCGACCTCGGCGCGGAGGCCGTCCGCTGGGAGGTCGCCACGGCGATCGCCGGGATCGTGCTCGGCATCGACCCGTTCGACCAGCCCAACGTCGAGGAGGCCAAGCAGCTCACCCGCGACGTGCTCGCGTCGCTCGACCGGCGCGAACGCGCGACCGACCAGACCGGGCCGATCGCGAGCGGCGACGGGCTCGCCCTGTACGGCGACGCGGCCCTCCGGCTGACGGCCGGCGACGACGGCGTCGTGGCCGAGCTCCGGCGTCACCTGGCGCGGCGCCGGTCGGACGCCTACCTGTGCCTCCAGGGCTTCATCGCCCCGACCGCCGAGCGCGACGTCGCCCTGGCCCGCATCCGCTCGCTGCTCCGTGACCGGACCGGCCGGGCGACGACCGCCGGCTACGGCCCGCGCTTCCTCCACTCGACCGGCCAGCTGCACAAGGGCGGCGCCCCGATCGGCTGGTTCATCCAGCTGACCGCGGATCACCCGGCCGACCTGGACATCCCGGGCTGGCCGTACAGCTTCGGCCAGCTCATCGACGCCCAGGCGGCGGGCGACTTCGCGGCGATCGAATCGCACGACCTGCCGATCGTCCGGATCCACCTCGGCGCCGACCCGGACGCCGGCCTGGCCGCGCTCGAGCGTGCGCTGGTGGCCGCCCTCGAACCAAGCACGGAGGCCTGACCAGCCATGCGCATCGGGTTCATCGGCCTGGGCCGGATGGGGGCCAACATGGTCCGCCGGCTGGTCCGCGACGGTCACGAGATCGTGATCTACAACCGGACGCCGGAGAAGACGCGCGAGGTCGCCGCCGAGGGCGCGACCGCGTCGTTCTCCATCGCCGATCTGGTCGCCACGCTGGAGAAGCCGCGTGCCGTCTGGATCATGGTCCCGGCCGGCGACGCCACCGAGGCCCAGATCCACGAGCTGCTCGAGCACCTCGAACCCGGCGACACGATCATCGACGGCGGCAACACGAACTTCCACGACGACGTGCGCCGCCACGCCGAGCTCAAGGCGAAGGGCATCGGCTACGTCGATGCCGGGACGTCGGGCGGGATCTGGGGGCTCCAGGTCGGCTATTGCCTGATGGTCGGTGGCGATGAGGACGTCGTCGACGCCGCTCGTGCCGATCTTCACGACCCTGGCGCCCGACGGCGGCTATCTCCACGTCGGCGGCCCGGGTGCCGGCCACTACGTGAAGATGGTCCACAACGGCATCGAGTACGGCCTCATGCAGGCGTACGCCGAGGGCTTCGAGATCATGCACGCCAGCGACTACGACCTCGACCTGGCGGGCATCTCCGACCTGTGGATGCAGGGCTCGGTCGTCCGGTCGTGGCTGCTGGAGCTTGCCGGGCGCGCGTTCCGTGCCAACGGCGGGGACCTCGAGCACATCAAGGGCTTCGTCGCCGACTCCGGTGAGGGCCGCTGGACCGTCCAGGAGGCGATCGACCACGACGTCCCGGCTCCGGTCATCACGCTCTCGCTCCTGACCCGGTTCCGCTCGCGTCAGGACGACTCGTACGGAGCGAAGGTGCTGGCCGCCCTCCGCAACGAGTTCGGCGGGCACGAAGTCAAGACCGAGTAGCGGCCGACCGGTGGCGACGACCCGCACGAAGCCTTCGCGAAAGGCGGCGCCCGTCGCGGACCCCGCGCCGGTCAAGGACCCGGCGCCGCTCGTCGCGCCGCCCGACCAGCCGATCCCCGCCCGGCCCGCGCCACGCCCCAAGGACGCGCCGCGAACGATGCGCGAGCTGCGCCTCGCCCGGGAGGGCAAGCGCGCGTCGCGGGCCAAGCCGGTCGAGAACGTCCTGCGCGACGGCCTGCGCCTCGAGCGCGTCCCGGATCCCTCGATCGTCGTCCTGTTCGGGGCGACCGGCGACCTCGCCCACCGCAAGGTCATCCCGGCCCTGTACCACCTGTGGCGGACCAACCTGCTGCCCCACGAGTTCATGCTCGTCGCCATCGGCCGCCGGCCGTACACGGACGAATCGTTCCGGGCCGAGATCCGCGCGTCGCTCGAGCAGTTCAGCCGGGTCCTCCCGATCGACGTCGAGGCGTGGGAGACGTTCGAGCAGCGGATCGACTACAAGCGGCTCGACTTCGACGACAACGACGGGTTCGACCTCCTGGCCAAGTACCTCGACGACCACGATGCCGAGCACGGCACCCGCGGCAACCGGCTCTTCTACCTGGCCACGCAGCCATCGCAGTTCGCGGACCTGGTCGGGCAGCTCGGCCGGGTCGGGCTCGACCACGAGCACCACGACGGCGGCTGGCGGCGGATCGTCATCGAGAAGCCGTTCGGCCACGACCTCGAGTCCGCGAAGCGGCTGAACCGCGAGGTCGGCAAGGTCTTCCGCGAGTCGCAGGTCTACCGCATCGACCACTACCTCGGCAAGGAGACGGTCCGGAACCTGCTGGTCTTCCGGTTCGGCAACGGCATCTTCGAGCCGCTCTGGAACCGGCGCTACGTCGACCACGTGCAGATCACCGTGGCCGAGTCGATCGGGATCGAGGCCCGCGGCGCGTTCTACGAGCAGACCGGGGCCGCGCGCGACGTGCTCCAGAACCATCTCCTCCAGCTGGTCAGCCTCGTCGCGATGGAGCCGCCGGCGACCTTCGAGGCGAACGCGCTCCGGGACGAGAAGGTCAAGGTCCTGCGCGCGATCACCCGCAGCCCGGGCGGGTCGGTCAAGGACGTGGTCCGCGGCCAGTACGGGCCGGGCTGGGTCGCGGCGACCAAGGTCGAGGGCTATCGCGAGGAGCCCGAGGTCGACCCCGCGTCCGAGACGGAGACGTTCGTGGCCGCCCGCCTGACGATCGACGACTGGCGCTGGTCGGGCGTGCCCTTCTACGTCCGGACCGGCAAGCGCCTGCCGAAGCGCGCGACCGAGATCGCCATCCAGTACCGGGAGGTCCCCCACCACCTGTTCCGTGACGAGGGCGTCGGGCCGGACGCGAACCTGCTGGCCATCCGGATCCAGCCGGACGAGGGGATCATGCTTCGGTTCGGGGCCAAGGTCCCCGGTCTCGGGCTGGACGTCCGCTCGGTGACGATGGACTTCACCTACGGCTCCGCGTTCAACGTGGACTCGCCCGGACGCGTACGAGACGCTCATCCTCGATGCCCTCCAGGGCGACGCATCGCTGTTCACGCGCGCCGACGAGGTCGAGGAGGCCTGGGACATCGTCGATCCGATCGTCAACGACTGGGCGGACGAACGCGCGCCCGACTTCCCGAACTACGACGCCGGCACGTGGGGGCCCGAGGCCGCCGAGGAGCTGCTGGCCCGGGACGGCCGGCGCTGGCGCCGGCTCTAGGGATCGAGCGCGTGGCCGCGGAGGCACCAGCCCGGATCGGCATCCCGCGCCTGCGCTGGACGGCTCGCGCGCAGAGCATCGCCGGGATCGAGACAGAGCTGGCGCGTGCCTGGTCCAGCCAGGACCCGGGTCCGCACGAGCCCGGCGACATGGGCCGCCACATGGCCGCCCGGACCAACGTGATGAACCTGGTCGTCGTCGCCCGGCGGCCGGAGCTGGCCGAGCGCTGCGCCGCGACCATGCACTGGCTGACCGGGCGTCATCCGTCGCGGACGATCGTCATCCAGTCGGCGGACCCCGACGGCCCGTCCTGGCTGGACGCGCGGATCGAGGCGCATTGCGTCGAGCCGCGTGCCGACGCCCCCGAGACGTGCGCCGAGACGATCTACGTGACCTGCGGCGGCGAAGCCGGGCGGCACCTGTCCGCGGTCGCGACGCCGCTGATCATCCACGACCTGCCGGTGACCGTGTGGTGGCCGGGCGAGCCGCCGCTGGCCAGCGCGACGACGCGGGACCTCCTCGACGCGGCGGATCGACTCGTCGTCGACGGCTCCACGTGGAGCGGTGACGGCCTCGGCCGGCTGCGCGAGATGGCCGAGCTCCAGGACTCCACCTCGCTGGCCATCAGCGATTTCGCGCTCGATGCGCCAGTCACGCTGGCGAGAGGCGATCGCCTCGATCTTCGACGATCCGGAGTTCCTGCCGTACCTGCGATCGCTGCGCCGGATCGCCGTCACCTACAGCACGCACGACGAGGCCGGAGCGCCGGGCTCGACCAACGTGGTCAAGCCGATCTATCACGTCGGCTGGCTGGCATCGCGACTCGGCCTGTCGGTGGAGCGTCCGCTGACACCCGTCGGAGGCGGCCCGAAGGCGGCGGCGAGCACGCGGGCGGGCAAGACGGGCGGCAAGCCCATCATGGGTCGCGGCCTCGTGGCCACCCTGTCGGACGGACGGTCCGACGTGGGGGTCGTGGTCCGCCCGGTCCTGTCGACGACGCCGCCGGGAACCACGCTCCGGGTGGAGCTGCTGGCCGAACGGCGTGGCCGCGAGCTGCGGGCGGACGTGACGGCCGAGGCCGAGATCGTCCACGTCCGCGTCTGGCAGGATGGGGTCGAGGCGCTGGACCGGCATTTCCGGGCGCCACGGCGGAACGACACGGACCTGCTGGCCGAAGCCATCGAGGCCAATCGCGGCGACCCCATCGCGTCCGGGGCGCTCCGGTCGGCGGCCCTGCTGATCGGCGGCGACGGCGGGCCACATGGACACGACGCGAGTGGAGGGCACGGGTGACCGAACCGGAGATCACGGTGGTCGCGGACCGCGACGCCGGCGCGGCCCTCGCCGCCGACCATATCGCGCGGGTCCTGGCCGAGACGGTCGCCACCCGCGGGCGGGTCGACTGGGCGACCACGGGTGGGTCGACGCCCGTCTGGATCTACCGGCACCTGATCGAACCGCGTCTGGCGACGACCGTGCCGTGGGAGTCGGTCCACGTCTGGTGGGGCGACGACCGGTACGTGCAGCGCGACCATCCCTACTCGAACGTCAAGGCCTTCGACGACATCATGCTCGGCATCGGGTCGACCGAGGAGGGCACCGCCGGTGCCCGCATCCCCGGGGTCCCGATCCAGGTGGACAACGTGCACCCGTTCCGGACGGGCGAGGCGATCGGCTCGGGTCGTGGCGCGGCCTGGTGCGCGGACGAGATGGCCGCCGAGCTCCGCGGCGCGCCGCTGGACGTGACCGACGGCTGGCCGGTGCTCGACCTGGTCCTCCTCGGGATCGGCCCGGACGCGCACCTCCTGTCGGTCTTCGCGGACTCGCCGGCCCTCGACTCACCCGCCCTCGCCCTGGCGATCCCGGCTCCGACCCACATCGACCCGGCCGTGGAACGCGTGACGCTCAATCCGGCCGTGGTGACGAGCGCCCGGGACACGCTCGTGGTCGTCATCGGTGCCGACAAGGCCGAGGCCATCGGCCGGATCTTCGGCCCGGAGCGTGACCCGCGCCGGATCCCCGGCCAGCTCGCGCGCAGGTCGGGCACGACGTGGATCCTCGACGAGGCGGCCGCCGCGGGGCTGCCGCGCTGAGCTGGCCGGAGGGCGTCACCGCCCGCCACGTCGCCGCTCCGGACGGCACGCCGATCGCGGTCTTCTCCACCGGCGACGGCCCGCCCCTCATCCTGGTCCACGGCGCATCCGCGGACCACACGACGTTCCGCGTCGTCGGGCCGATGCTCGCCGACGTCCTTCACGGTCCACGCGATCGACCGACGGGGTCGCGGCGCGTCCGGCGACGGCGCCGCGTACGCGATCGAGCGCGAGTTCGAGGATGTGGCGGCGGTCGCGGCCACCGTCGCCGGGGAGTCCGGCGTTCCGGCCGATGTGGCCGGTCACTCCTATGGTGGCCGGTGTGCGCTCGGGGCCGGCCTGCGGACCGACGCCATCCGGCGGATCGTCTCGTACGAGGGCGCTCCCACGCCGGCCGGCGCGAGCTATCACCCGACGGGCGTCGAGGGCCGGCTGCGCGAGCGGCTCGCGGCGGGCGACCCGGATGGGGCGCTGGCCACGTTCCTGCGCGAGGTGGTCGGGATGAGCGAGCCGGACCTCGCGGCGTACCGGGCGGACCCGGTCTGGCCGCTCCGAGCCGCCGCGGCCGGGACGATCCTGCGCGAGCTCGAGGCCGAGGCGGATCCGGCCGCGTCGCTGGCGACCCTGGGTCGCGTGCGTCAGCCGGTGCTGCAGCTGCTCGGTGGCGAGAGCCTGCCGGTCTTCCGCGACGCCACGATGGCGCTCGATGAGCGGCTGGCGGACGGACGGGTGGTGGTGATCGATGGCGCGCGGCACGCAGCGCACCACACGCATCCGGCGGTCGTCGTCGAGGCGATCCGCGACTTCCTGGCGTGACCTCGCGCCGGGCACGACCTACCGGCCGAACCGTCGCGCCCGCAGCTGGTAGGTCCGGATCGCCCGGAGGAAGTCGATCTCGCGGAACGCCGGCCAGTACGCCTCGGCGAAGTGGTACTCGCTGTAGACGCTCTGCCACGGCAGGAAACCCGACAGGCGGATCTCGCCGGAGGTCCGGATGATCAGGTCGGGGTCGGAGGATCCGCTCGTGTACAGGTGCGCCGCCACCGTCTCAGCGGTGATCGCGTCGGCGACCTCGTCCGGCGGCGTCCCGGCGGCGACGGTCTCGCGGATCGTCGCGCGGAACGCCTCGAGGAGCTCGTCCCGGCCGCTATAGGCGATCGCGACCGTCACCCGGATCGCCCCGTCGGCGTGCGACAGGGAGGCGGACCGATCGACCGTCTCGGCCAGCCCGGGCGGGAGCAGGTCGCGGCGGCCGATCACCCGGAGCTCCACCGGGGCGGCCGTCTTGCGCCGACCCGAGATCAGGGCACCGATCGCGTCCGCCGCGACATCGGTGATCGTCGTCACCTCGGATTCGGTGCGCTCGAGGTTCTCGATCGAGAGGGCCCACAGGGTGACCTCGCCGATCCCGAGGCCGACGCACCAGTCGATGAGCTCGAGGGCCTTCTCCGCCCCGCGGCGATGACCCGCCGACGGATCGCGCAGCCCCTTCGCGGCCGCCCAGCGCCGGTTGCCGTCCATGATCACCGCCACGTGACCGGGCCGCGGCCGGGCGAGGACCGCGGCGCGCAGACGCGCCGTGTAGAAGGCGTAGGCGGGCGCGAGCACGGCGGCCACGAGCCGCCGATAGGCACGGCCGTACGGGCCGTGGGCAAGCGTCGTGAGCGGGTCGGCCATGGCGCCCTCCTGAGGCGCGCTCATTGTGGCCCCCGAGCGCGGATGCACGCCCGCGACGGCAACGCCGCCCGGCGGCCCGCCGCCATGCGAGAATCCGGCCCGTGCTCGAGATGAACCCTATCGGGTGGATCGTGGTCGGCTTCCTCGCCGGCTCGATCTCGGCCGCGCTGATGGGCGGCAAGACCGCGCGTGGCTGCCTGCCGAACATCGTCGTCGGTGTCCTGGGCGGCCTGCTCGGTGGCTGGCTCGCGGTCCAGCTGGGGTTCGGCCAGACGCAGGGCTTCATCGCGGCGGTCGTCGTGGCCATCCTGGGCTCGCTCGTGGTGCGGCTCGTGCTCAACGCCATGAGCAGGCAATGAGGCCGCGCACTACCATCGACGCATGACCAACGCGCCGACCGATACCGCCACGGCCAGCCGCCCCTACTCCCCGGGTCTCGAGGGCGTCATCGCCGGCGAGACGAGCCTCAGCCTCGTCGACGGCGAGCGCGGGCGACTCCTCTACCGCGGCTACCGGATCGGGGACCTGGTGGCCCACGGGACCTTCCCGGCGATCGCCAACCTCCTCTGGACCGGGGAGTGGGACCCCGGGCATCGGCTGGCGACCGGTCCGATCCCGCCGGCGGTCATGACCGTGCTGCGCGCGCTGCCCGCCTCGACCAAGCCGATGGACGCGCTCCGGACCGCCGTCTCCGCGTGGGGCGCGACGCAGGACCTGCCCTGGCCGCCGACGATCGAGCACGCCCGCGCCCTGACGGCCTTCTCGCCGAGCGCGCTGGCCGCGTTCGCCCGGCTCCGGGCCGGCAACGAGCCGGTCGACCCGGATCCGTCGCTCGACCTCACCGAGGGGTTCCTCTACCAGCTGACCGGCGCGCGACCCGATGCGGGCACGGCGCGGGCGCTCGACGCCTACTTCGTCGTCGGATCCGAGCACGGCTTCAACGCCTCGACCTTCACCGCCCGGGTCGTGACCTCGACCCGCTCGGACATCGCGTCGGCGGTGACGGCGGCCATCGGGACGATGAAGGGGCCGCTCCACGGCGGCGCTCCGTCCGAGGTCGTCGACCAGCTCAGTCAGATCAAGAACGCCACGTCCGCGGAAGCCTGGGTCCGCGACGCGATCGACCGCGGCGAGCGGCTGATGGGCTTCGGCCATCGCGTCTATCGCGCGTACGACCCGCGCGCCGCCGCGCTGCGCACGGTGGCCGAGGGGATGGAGAACCGGCCGGACTGGCTGGAACGGGCCATCGAGGTGGAGGACGTCGTCCTCCGCGTCCTGGCCGAGAAGCACCCCGAGCGTGCCCTCAAGACCAACGTCGAGTACTACGCAGCGCCGGTCCTGATGGGCGTCGGCCTCTCGCCGGACCTGTTCCCGGCCGCCTTCTCGCTGGCGCGCCACGCCGGCTGGACCGCCCACGTCCTCGAGCAGGCCGCGGACAACCGGCTGATCCGCCCGGACGTGAACTACATCGGACCAGCGGAGCGCGACCTGCCCGCGTAGGCCTCCTCGGGCGGCGGCCTCCCGGCCCTCGACTCAGCGAGCCGCAGCCGCCGGCGTCACCGAGGGGGCGCCATCGCGAGCATGCACCCGCTTTGCGACGTGCTCGGCGACGAACCTCGCATCGCGGCCCGCACCGGCCACGAGCATCGACGAGAAGGCGTACTGGAATGGGACGCCGACGAAGTAGAGGCCCGGCACCGTCGGGCTGACGCCACGCTCCTCGATCGGCCAACCATCCTCGCCGACGATCGGCGCCGCGATGAACGCATAGTCGGGCCGATAGCCGGTGGCCCAGATCACGTTGGCCACGTCGAGCACGGTGCCGTCGGCGAGCACCGGGCGCCCGTCCTGTACCCCGACGGTCTTCGCGTCGTGTCGCTCGACGCCGGCCCGGTCCAGGTCGCCCAGGCGGACTCGGATCAGGGGGCCTCCGCCCTTGCGGATCTCGGGGCGCATCCGCTTGCCCATCGGCGTGCGCAGCGTGAAGACGTGCGCGAACAGGAACTCGACGACCGGCCAGCCGACGATCGCCCGCTTGCTCTCCGTGACCCGGATCGGCAACTGGCCGTGTGACTTGCCGGAAAGGATCGTCCGGTGGCCGGCGTTTGCGGCTTCGAATGCGATGTCAGCACCGGAGTGCGAGAGGCCGACGACGAGGACGGGGCCCTCGCCGAGCTGGGCCGGGTTGCGGTAGTCGTGCGAGTGCATCTGCCGGATCGATGGATCGAGCTCCGGGGCGAAGACCGGGACGTTGGGCTGCCGGAATGGCCCGGTCGCGACGATGACCTGGCGCGCGGCAAGGCGTTCGCCATGCGAGGTCGACACCACGAAGCCGCCGTCGACCGGCTCGACACGTTCGACCCGCGTCCCACTCCGGACGGGCAGGTCGAACGTTCGGACGTACGCGTCGAGATAGTCGGCCATCTCGCGACCCGTCGGCCAGTGGAACGACGGCGCGGGGAAGCGCATGCCGGGGAGCGAGTCGTAGCGGGCGGGGCTGTAGAGGCGGAGCGTGTCCCAGCGTTCTCGCCAGTGGTCGCCGATCCGTGCGTCGGCGTCGAGGATCGTGAAGGGCAGGCCGCGCTTCGCGAGGTGGTAGCCCGCCGACAGGCCCGCCTGTCCGGCGCCGATGATGATCGTGTCGACCTGCTGCGTGCTACGTCCGTCCATCGCCGGGCTCCCTTGCCGCTTGTCGTGTCGGGTTCGGAGGCGACCGGATCGCCCGGTCGCCATGACGGAACGTATCGGCTGCGGGGTCGCGTGCGCATCGGCGGTACTACCCAAACCGCGTGCAGGCTCGGATGGGTACCTCGGTCAGACGAGGCGGTGCTCGTAGGCGAAGGCGGTGGCCGCCGCACGAGTCGACACGTCGAGCTTCGTGAAGATGTTGCTGACATGCCGGTCGACGGTCCGCTCGCTGATCGTCAGGGACTCGGCGATCGCCCGGTTGGTCAACCCGCCGGCCACCAGCCGCAGGACTTCGGCCTCGCGGGCACTCAGGCCACCGGGGAGGGCAGCGCCGTTCGTCTCCGTCTCCAGCCCGGCGAGATCCGGGGCCGCGCCCAGCCGTTCGAACACGTCGCGAGCTGCCGCGATCTCAACGTCGGCACCGTCGAGGTCGCCGAGAGCACGGCAGGCCTGGGCCGTCCGTACCCGCACACGCGCCGCTTCGTACGGGGCATCGAGCTCCCGCCACGCCTCCCATGCCCGCCGGAGCACCGCCAGCGCTCCCTCCACATCGCCTTCCGCCAGCCGCACGGTGCCATCGGTCCGGGCGGCCATCGCACGGAGCAAGGGCGCATCGAGCCCGGCCGCGATCTCGCCGAGTCGATCGGCTGCGTCGCGCGCACCGGCGACGTCGCCGGCGGCCAACGCGATCTCCGCGGCTGGCTCGAGCATCCTGGCCCGGACCATGTCGTCGTTCGCCTCGGCCATCGCGCGCCGGATGGCTGCCGATGCCGCACCGATGTCACCCTGCGCCAGCCGCAGCAGCGCGAGCCCGGGTTCCGGCAGGCGGCCCCACGTGCCGGCCTCGCGATAGCCGGCGGCCGCCGCCTCGAAGGCCCCGCGCAGCCGGTCCAGCTCGGCCAGCTGGTAGATCGCCTCGCCGACCGCAGGCTCGGGCGGCGGCCGGGACAGCCACTCACGCGCGCGCTCGGCTTCGTCGGTCGCCTCGCGCCAGGCGCCATGGAAACGCATCAGCTCCGCGCGGAAGACGAGGCAGTTGCCGCGGAACGGGACCATGTCGGGCTGCGACTGCCACCAGCGCTCCAGCGCCGCGGTCCATTCCTGCGCGCGCCGGAGGTCGAACATCGACTGGCACGCCTCGATGACGGCGCAGTAGACGATGCCCGACGCGATGGGCGAGACCTCGCCGGAGATCACCGCGGTCATCGCCTCATCGAGGAGGGCGACGCCACGGCGAGTCTCCACCATGGCGATCAGCGACTGCCCGCGACCGAGTCGGCCCATCGTCCGGAGGTCGGCGTCATCGAACCGCTCGGCGACAGCGGCGACCTGCTCGAAGATCGCGAACGCGTCGGCCGCGCGCCCAGCCATCAAGGACTGGAGCGCCTGCGGGATCAGCAGGAACCCCGGCTCGACCCCGTCATAGCCGGTTTCCTCCACCAGCCGCGCACCGCGGGCAAGCCAGCCGCCTCCCTGGGCCATCTCGCCCCGCTGGATGCTTTCCATGCCCATCCCGTAGGCGGAGCGGATCGCCAGGCCGACGTTGCCCGTTCGGACGGCCTCGAGATGGGCTCTCGCTCCGGCCGCCGTGAAGGCGTCGGGCCGCCCGAGCATGTACGCGGTGATCGCCAGCCGCTCGAGGTCCTCGGGATCGACATCGCCCGCCGCGTCAGCGGCGGTCAGGCTCTCGTAGGCCTCGCTCCAGGCGTGTCGCTCGATATGCCAGGCGTCCTGCGGCGAGCGCGGCATCGGCGCTCTTCTGGTTCGGCATCACACCGCCACCGTTCGACCCCGAGTGTCTCGGCTGGCCTCGGGGTCGCCCATGCTACGCGGGCGCCACCACGACAACCAGCCCGCTACAGCCAGCCGCGCCGCCGGAAGTACGCGACAAGTGCCAACAGAAGCACGCCCATCATCAGCAGGATCCCGAGGAACGCGAACTCCTGTTCCTGGCCGGGGACCGGCACGTTCATGCCGAAGATGCTGGCGATGAGGGTCAGCGGCAGGAGCACGACGCTCACACCGGTCAGGATCCGGAGCGAGTCGTTCAGGCGGTGCGACAGCACGGATTCGTTGGTCGACTCGAGCGCCTCGATGACCTCCTTGTCGTTCTCCAGGGTGTCCCAGATCCGCTCGGCGGCGTCGGAGATGTCGTCGAAGTAGATCTCGAGCTCTTCCTGGAGATAGCGCTGCTTCGTCCGCTCGAGGTCGCGCAGGACGGCGCGCTGGGGCCGGACGATCCGCCGGAAGTTGATGATCTCCTGCTTGGCCTCGGAGATGTCGCGCACGATCTCGGACGAGCGACCCTCGAAGATGTCGTCCTCGATCCGGTCGAGCTTCATCTCCATCTTGCGCAGCATCGGGAACGACGCGTCGACGCAGGTGTCGACGATCTTGTACAGCAGGTAGCCGGTGCCCTTGGAGAACGTCATCTCCGGCAGGTCCGCCTTCTCGCGATAGCGTTCGAACATCGCCGTCAACGGTGGGAGCGGGATGTTCGGCAGGGTGATCAGGTAGTCCGGACCCATGAACAGGTCCAGCTCGGCGGTGAGGATCCGGCCCGACTCCTTCTCGAACATCGGGAAATGCAGGACGATGAAGACGTAGTCGTCGTACGGGTCCAGCTTCGGCCGGTTGTTGCGCGAGTAGACGTCCTCGTAGTCGAGCGGGTGGAAGTCGAAGTGGTTCTCGAGCCAGTCGCGATCGGTGGTCCGGGGCGACTCGATGTGGATCCAGCGGATGCCGGCGGCCTCGATGATGTCCGGCTCGACGACGGTCTCGGCCAGCGCCGGGTCGACCGGCACGATGCGTCGCCGGCCGCCCGGCCTGGGCAGCGGGCGCGGCCGCGGGAAGGCGAGGTTCGGCACGTCACCATCGTAGCCCGGCGAGGAGCGGCCATCGGTCGTGATCCGGCCCCACCAAAAGTGCCAAAGCGCGGTACCGTTCCGGTGACGAAACCAGGTCGACCCGACGGTGTGCCCCGCCGCGGCGACGTTGCCGTTGGAGGGATGACACCGTTGCCCGAAGCCCGGCGGGACGGCTCGACCACGTGACCGGCCTGTGACCTCTGAAGCGCTCGGCCGGAGCCGGCCGATCTCCTCGCCGTCCCTGAGACGTTTGCGTGGCGACCTGCCCATCGGCGGTCTCCTCGTCGCGGGTGTCGTCTGGTTGGCCATCGTCCTCCTTGCCCAGCCCGATGGGAGTCGCCTGGGCACGGGCCAGGAGGCGATCTCCTACTGGGGCCCGCGTCTCGACGCGATGTACGCCAACCCGCGACTGGACGACGACCGGCGCGTACGTCTACTCGCCGGCGTTCCTGCAGCTGATCGCGCCGCTCAAGGCGCTGCCGTGGGTCGCGTTCCTCGGGGTCTGGACGGCGATCCTGCTGGCCGCCGTCCGCTACCTGACAGGCCCGCGGCTGTTCGCCATCGGCGTCCTGCTCGCCGCCGCCGAGCTGGCCGGCGGCAACATCTCGTTGTTGCTGGCCGTCGCGATCGTCGTCGGTTTCCGCTGGCCGGCCGTCTGGGCGCTGATCCTGCTGACCAAGGTCTCACCCGGGATCGGCCTGCTCTGGTTCGCGGTCCGTCGCGAGTGGCGGAACCTCGGGATCGCGCTCGGGGCGACGGCGGCCGTCATCGCGGTCTCGGCGGTGATCATGCCCGGGCGCGTGGCTCGAATGGCTGAACGTCCTGACGTCCATCGCGGGCCGGGACCCGACCTGGGCAGCGGTGCCGATCCCGCTCATCGTCCGCTTGCCGTTCGCCGTGGCCGTCGTCGTCTGGGGTGCCCTGACCGATCGTCGCTGGACGGTCCCGGTCGCCTGCATGCTGGCGCTGCCGGCCCTGTGGTACGGCGGCCTGACGATGCTCCTCGCGGTCATCATCCTCCGCCAGCCGGACCTCGGGCGACCCGTCCGTGAGCGCACCCAGGGCGACGAGGCCGTCGCGGTCGTCTGAGGACCGCCCCGGTCAGAACTGGACCGGGGTCGTCGATCGGTCGGTCGCGTCCGCGGTCGCCCTGGCCGTTGCCGATCGCCGCTGCGCCATGATCGTGACTGCCCCGAAGAGGAAGACCGCGGCGCCGACCACGAACAATCCGTGCACGCCGCTGATCGAGGCGACGACCGCGCCGGCCGCCGGCCCGATGATCCCGGCGGCGTACAGCGGCAGGTAGACGAGGTTGAGCGCGGCCGACCTCCGTTCGGCGGGCAGCTCCGTCGCCAGCAGCCCGAAGATCATCGAGCTGACCGTCGCCGTCGCCGCCCCCAGGCCGACCGCGAGGAGCGCGAGCGCGCCGATCGAGCCGACGACCGGCATCAGGAACAGGACGACGGCCGCGCCACTGAGCGCGCTGATGAGCACCGGCCGGAACCCGATCCGGTCGCCGATGAAGCCGCCCAGCGGCGAGACCAGCGCGCCGACCAGGGCGGCCGTCCCCATCACCAGCGCGATGGCCGAGGCGAGACCCGGTCCCAGGCCGTTGATCTCCTCGACCAGCAGCGGGATGTAGGGCCGGCTCATCTGGATGGCCACGAACGAGATGCCGAAGATCAGGAAGATCCGGCGTGTCGCGGGATCGGTCAGGACGCCGCGCAACGACGAGAACGCGAGGTCGACGATCCGGCCGGTCGGGACCACCTCCGGACGGACCTCACGGGAGCCGAACGTGACCAGCAGGGCGGTCCCGACCGACAGGAGCGCCGACAGCGCGAAGACCGGCGGGAGAGCCCACCCGAACCCGTCGATGAGGATGCCCGCCAGCGCCGGTCCGACCGCGAAGCCGACCGCGCTGGCCGCGCCGAACAGTGCGATGGTCGTGCCGAGCCGGATCCGCGGCGTCACGTCGCGGATGCCGGCCAGCATGATCCCGGTGTTGCCGAGCTGAAGTCCGATGAGGAGCATCGCGAGCGCCACCTGCCAGGGCTCGCGGGCGAGCGCGACGGCGGCGAACACGACCGCCTCGACCAGCGCACTGCGGACGATGACCACCTTGCGGCTGTACTTGTCGGCCCACGCGCCCCAGAGCGGGACGAGGGGCATGCCGACGACGAAGATCAGGGCGCTGAAGATGCCGATGAACGCGGGTCGCTCGCTATCGGGGACGCCCATCTCGCGCAGGTACGTCGGCAGCAGCGCGAAGATCTGGCTGACGCCGAGACCCTCGACCATCGAGGTGACCCAGAAGACCGCGACGAGGATGCGCCAGTCCTGGCCGTTACCGGCTGGCTGGGGCGAGGTCACGGTCTCGGGGAGGGCCACCCGGCGAGCCTAGCGGAACACCGGCTCAGGCGGGGCGCGCACGTCCCGGACACAGGAAAGCGCCCGAAGGAACTGGTGGGGACCTCCGTTCGACGGGTCCGGCGGCTGCGAACAAGTCCGCAGTCCCTGGTCGTCGCCGGGTCCCTCGCTCGCCGGCCTTGCGACCTGCGAACCTGGTTCCCGGGACCGTCCCGAGGATCACTCCTCGAACCGGTCTGGCGGTTCAACCTGCCCCTTCGGGCAAGACGAAATGTACGGGCGGGGCCCACTGCCCCACAACGGGCTTGTCCACGAACTTGCGACGAGACGGTCCGAAGTTATCCCCGAACTTCCACGCGATGTGGACGGTCTGTGGATACACTCGACCGGGAGGTACCGCATGGGTCGTCTGCTCGCCCGTCTCGTGGCTGCCCAGGATGGCTGGGCGAAGCCACTCGGTGACTTCAACCATCGCTGGCTGAGTGCCCTGTTCGGCCCGATCCGGCCGATCAAGGACTTCCTCAACGGGACCTGGCTGGGCCACCCGCTCCACCCGGCGGCGACGGACCTCCCGATCGGCGCTCTCCTCCTGACGGTCATCCTCGACATCCTCGGCCAGCCGGCGGCGGCGGACATCGCCCTCGTCGCGACGATCCTGTTCATGCTGGCCGCCGCGGTCTCGGGCGCCGCCGACTACGTCGACACCGAGGCGGAGACCAGGAACCGGGCGACGGTCCACGCCACGCTCATGGTCGTCGGCCTCGTGCTGCTGCTCCTCTCGATCCTCATCCGGGCGACCGGACCGACCGACCGGGCGATCCCCATCGCGCTCTCGCTGATCGCGTTCCTGATCGTCACGGCCGGGGCATACGTCGGCGGCGACGTCGTGTTCGTCTTCGGCAACATGGTCAGCCGTCACGCCTTCCGGGGAGCCGGGACCAAATGGATCAAGCTCGACACCGGAGACGTGACCGATCTCGCGACGCTGCCGGAGGCGACGCCGACCAAGGCGAAGGCCGGGATCAACGACCTGGTCCTGGTCCGGATCGGGGCGACCGTGCACGCGCTGCACGCGGTGTGCGCCCACGCCGGCGGCCCGCTCCCGCAGGGGACCATCGTCGATGGCTGCATCCAGTGTCCCTGGCACGGGGCGCGCTACCGCCTGACCGACGGCCACGTCCGCCGCGGCCCGGCGGTCTACGACCAGCCCTCCTACGAGATCCGGACCGTCGAGGGCGGCGGCTACGAGGTGCGGCGCGCCGGAGCCTGAGGCTGCTGAGCCTGACTGAGCCGCCTGAGTCCGCCGGCACGTCCCGCGGTCCCGGCATGGCCCATCATCCGGCGATGGCCGAGATCGTCATCGCGGATCCCAGCCTGGTCGTCCTTGTGGGGGCGGCCGGGGCGGGCAAGTCCACGTTCGCGACGCGCCATTTCGCCCCTGACGAGATCCTGTCGTCGGACCGCTTCCGGGCGATCGTGTCGGGCGACGAGGCGAACCAGGCCGCCACGAAGGCGGCGTTCAACGTGCTCAACAAGGCCCTGGAGTCGCGCCTCGCGAGTGGACGGCTGGCCGTCGTCGACGCGACCAGCATCGAACCATCCGCTCGCCGCTCGCTCCTCGCGCGTGCGACGGCGGCCGGGATCCCGGCCTACGCGATCGTCCTGGACATGCCGGCGGACACCGTCCTGGCGCGGAATGCGGCCCGCCCCGCCCGGGTCGTCGACCTCGCGGTCGTCAGCCGGCATCTCGGGCGTCTGCGCGCCTCCCTCGACGGACCCGAGCCGCGCATCGCCACCGAGGGGTTCGCCGCGGTCGTCATCCTGCGCGACCCGGCCGAGGCCGATCGCGTCACGGTCCGCCGCGTCCCGACGGACGACCGCCGGCCCTAGGCCGTGCCGGCCGCGATGCAGGCGATCGCCGCGATCGCAAGGGCGATCCCGACCGCATGCGTCGCGGTCACCCGTTCGCGCAGGAAGACCGCCGCCAGGATCACGGTGGTCACCGGATAGAGCGAGGACAGGACCGCGGCCACGGCCAGCGAGCCGGCCTGGACGGCCAGGATGAATGCGCCGTTGCCGGCCATGTCGAGGACCCCGACGCCGGCGATCGGCGCCCACAGCCGTCGTTCGGGCCGCCACGACGCGCGCGTCACGAGGACGACGACGGCGATCAGCGCCGCCTCCGTGCCGCGGATGAGCGTGAGCGGACCGAACGCGTGACCGTCGCTGAGCTGGGCGACGAAGACGCTGAACAACCCGATGCCGACGCCACCGATGAGCGCGAACCGGAGTCCGGACGGTCGGTCCGGTGCGTCGGGATCGTCGCCGACCCGGGAGACGAGCAGGACCGCGACGATGGCCAGGCCGATCCCGACCACGACCAGCGGCGCGGGGATGCCCTGGAGCAGGATGCCGGCCGCGACCGGGATGAGCGCCGCCAGGACCGCGGTGATCGGGGCGACCACGCCCATCCGCCCGACGGCGAGGCCGTTGTAGAGACCGCTGATGCCGATCCCGCCGGCCAGCCCGGCCAGCACGCTCCACACGACGTCGGCGGGCAGCATCGCGGTCTCGCCCCGGACCAGGGCGAGGACGAAGGCCATCGCCATCCCGACGAGCTGGGACCCGAGCACGACACCGAACAGCGCCGTCCGTCGGGTCAGGAGCCCGCCGCCGAAGTCGCCGCAGCCCCAGACGATCGCGGACAGGAGGCCCAGGACGACCGTGATCGTCTGGCCGGAGGCGAGCTCGTTCAGGCGGGCGACCCGGTGGCGGTCGGCGACCCGGATGCCGCCGGAGTCCCGGCGACGGCCGGCGATCCCGTGGCGGCCGGGGTCCCGGTGCCGGCCGGACCGGGATCCGCGCCGGTGTCGACGCTCGTCGGGCCGTCGAGGAGCACGACCGCATCCGCGACCTCGTCGTAGCGCGGCGAGGTCGTCAGGTAGATGACCTGGAAGTCCGTGGCGACCGACTTCAACAGGCCGAGCGCCCGCGCCGCCCGCCCGTCGTCGAGCGTCACGAACGGGTCGTCGAAGACGAGCGGCGGCCGCCGGTCGCCGGTGACCAGCCGGACGAGGCCGAGTCGAGCGACCAGGAACACGAGGTCGAGCGTGCCCTGGCTGAGCGAACGGACCGGCACCCAGTCGCCCTTCTCGGGGGCATGGACCTCGATATCGAGCGTCTTGTCGTCCACCCGGACCCGGCGATAGCGA
Source organism: uncultured Chloroflexia bacterium (assembly GCA_963720495.1). Lineage (GTDB taxonomy): Bacteria > Chloroflexota > Limnocylindria > Limnocylindrales > CSP1-4 > SPCO01. The sequence goes on along the minus strand of CAVRFU010000006.1, from coordinate 105,363 downwards.
CCACCGGTGACCGTCGCCAGGTCGCGCACCATGTGCGCCTCGAGGTAGCGCGTCGCGGTCTTCATCGTGGCCTGCTCGGCGCGGTCGATGCCCTGGAGCGTGACATCGAAGACGCGCTGGCGGCGTTGCGTGGCGGCCAGCTGCTCGCGCCAGGCAGCCAGGCGCTCGGCGTGACCGGCGACCTGCTCGGCGTCGACGCCGTTGGCCTCGACCCGGGCGCGGGCGTTGGCCTCGTCGTCGCGCGCCCGCTCGAGGGCGCTCTCCTGGTCGCGGACCTCGACCTCGAGCCGTTCGCGCGCCCGCGGTTCCTTGGCGATCGGGCCGAGCGCCTCGAGCGCGCTCGTCTTCTGCGAGATCTCGAGGGCGGCGGTGTCGCGCTGGTACTCCAGTGTCGCGGGCGGTTCCTTGCCGACGAGCCCCTCGAGCTGGGCGTGCTTGACATCGATCGCGGCGACGTGGGCCTCCTCGCGGGCGAGCAGGTCCTCGGCCTCGGCCAGGTCGGTCAGGCCCGAGCGCGCCGAGCTGCGCCGACGCCTGCAGCTCGCAATCGACGAGCTCGGCTTCCATGTCCGACCGGCCGCGCAGGCGCCGGTCGATCTCGACGTCGCGCAGCTGGGCCTGCTGGTTCACGCTGCGGCGGAGCCACAGGGCGACCGCGGCGAGGACGAGGCCGACGACCGCGATGATCGCGCCGACCGCCTGGACGGCGATGCCCGAGCTGGGCGACCCCGAGGAACTCGAGGACCACGGGACCGCCGGCGAGCAGGATCCCGATCGCGACCAGCGCCAGGGAGACACGCGAGAGGGGCCGCCAGGTCGGCTCCGGCGCGAGGTCGAAGGTGACCTCGATCTCGCCCGACAGGGCCGCTCGCAGCTCGCGGATCCGGCCGTCGAGCGTGCGGAGGCGTTCGACGCCGGTCTTGAGGACGGGGAGCGGGTGCGGCGTCGGATGGCTGCCCTCCAGGACGGCCACCTCGGCGGCGACGTCGACGGCCTGGCGGTAGCGCTCGTAGCGCTCCGCGGCGGCGTCGCGTTCCGCGGTGACGCGCTCGGCCTGGCGGGCCTTCTCGAGCATGCTCCGGCGCTCCGCCAGCGCGGTCTCGGCGTCGGTCCGGCGGTCGTGGGCGCTCGAGAGGGCATCGCGATCGCGCTCGAGCTGGGCGAGCGCCATCTCGCCCTGGTCGACCGCGGCACGGGCGTCCTCGACGGCCTTCTCGGCCACCTTGAGCCGGCCGGGGTTCCGGTCACCCCGCGTGCCCAGGTCGTGGAGCGCCTTGTCCAGCTTCTTGCGGGCGCGGCTGGTCCCGCGGTCGGCGCCGCTGATCGACGCCTGGAGACGGTCCCGCAGGGCGCCCTCGTCGCGCGACAGGTCGCTGAGCTCGAAGTGGTGGACCGACGCCGTCGACCGGAAGAAGCCTTCCGTCGGGATCCCCGTCAGCTCGGCCATCACCTGGTCGGCGAGGGTCGGGTCGCTGATCGACTGGCCCTCGTACTCGAGCAGGACCGTCCCCTTCGATCCGGCGAACGTCTTCTCGAGCGTGCCGACCTTCCGGCCGTCCTCGTCGTCCCCCTCGAACTCGACGGTGATGATCGAACGGGCCTCCGGCGGCGCGTCCCACGAGCGGAGCGCCTCGAGCTCGCCGGCCGTGCTCGTCACCCGTTTCGTCAGTGCGAGCTCGAGTGCCTTCTGGACGGTCGTCTTGCCGGCCTCGTTGGGTCCGCGGATGACGGTCAGGCCGGGTGCGAGCTCGATGTCGAAGGTGCGATAGCGCCGGAAGTCGCGGCCGCTGATCCGGCGCACCCTCACAGCGATACCTCGTGGCCGGCGAGCAGCAGGCGCCCGAGCCGGAGCGCGTCGCGGTGCTCGGCGGCCTCGGCGTCGGAGCCCGTCGCCTCCAGCTCCGCGATGCGCGCCTCGAGGTCGCGGATGAAGGCCCCGGCGATCGTGTCCGCGGACGGCAGCGGGCCCTGGGTCAGGGCCGGGAGCGACGCATCGCGGACGCGGACCTTGAGGAAGGACGGCGCGAGCGCGGTCTCGATCTCGTCGAGGTGCAGGTCGAGCTCGTCGGGACGGACCCCCACGAGGCGCGCATCGAGGACGAGGTCCGGGTCCGCCCGCGCCGCGAGCAGCGTGACCAGGGCGGGCTGGCTCTCGACCGTGGCGGCGTCGACCTCGATCTTGGCGAAGCTCGTCCGGCCGACCTGGTGCTCCTGGACCGTCACCTGCCGACCCCCGGCGCGCTCGTCGAGCTCCACGAGGAGCACCTTGCCGGCCCGATCCTGGTCGAGGGCGACCGCCTCGGGCGCTCCCGGGTAGGCGTAGGTGACCGGGCCGGCGCGGCCGACCTGCGTCGAGTGCCAGTGGCCGAGCGCGAGGTAGTCGAGACCGCTGGCGGCGATCTCGTCCGTGGTGATGACGACCTCGTCGCGATCGGTCTTGCCCGGGATCGCGATCGAGCCGTGGACCATGCCGATCCGCCACGTCGCGGCCGGGCCGTCGGCCGGGGTCGTCCGGTCGAAGCCCTTCAGCGGGCTCTGAGGCGCCCGTTTCGTGCCGAAGATGCGGGCCTGGACGACCGCGTCCAGCGTCGCGAGGTGGACCGACGGCCGGTCCGGATCCAGGACGGTGACCATGCCGTCGTCCGGGCTGCTGCCGGCCATCGCGGCGAGGTCGTAGGCCCGGTAGATCGACGCGCGGTCGCACACGTCATGGGTGCCCGGGATGATGACCGTGCGGATCTTCGCCTCGGCCAGCCGCTTGAGCTCGGCCGCGACGCGCTCCACGGAGCGGCGCGGCTGGACGTTGGAGTCGAACAGGTCGCCGGCGATGAGGAAGAGGTCGACCTTCTCGCGGAGGGCGAGGTCGACGGCCGCCTTGAAGGCGGCGAACTGGCGTTCCCGTTGAGCCGCGGCCTGCTCACCGAGATCGTCGTGGCGTGCGCCGAGATGCACGTCCGCCGTGTGGATGATCCTGAGCATCGCGATGGGGCTTCCCTCCTCGCGGTCCACCGAGGAGCCGTCCAGGCCGAGGCCCCGTTCTCGGACCGCGGGCCGCGGTGATGGCGCGAGCGAGGCGCCCCCATGACTCCCCGCTCGCCGACTCCACTATCGGCCGTCATTGTGACAGGTACGGTGTCACGGTCGCCACCGGTCGGGCGGGTCGATGACGGCGCGGGCGCCCCCGTCGTCTTGCCGAGACGAATGGCTCGTGTCGGCCGGATCCCGCGGCCGTCGGCGGTCGGAGCGGTCACGCTTGGATCGGCCACCGACGCGTCGCGATCCGCCCAGCGCGGTGCTGGCTCACGCGGTCGATCGACGACGCTGCGTCGTCAGCCCCTTTTCGCAACCCGTTGTATCCTCCCGGTCACTGAACCGGTGCGCCCCGAGTAACTGGGATCCCACCATCGGCACCCTGGGCGCGCGTCCCGGCTTCTTCGCCAACCCGCACGTCACGACCGCCGATGCGGCCGTCCCGATGGCGCACCTGCACAGCTCGAACGCGCCCTCCGGAGGAGCACCGTGACATACGTCGATCGATCCCTGAACTGCGTCGATTGCGGGGTGGAGTTCATCCACTCGGCCGCCGATCAGGAGTATTACCAGCAGAAGGGGTTCGTCAGCGACCCGAAGCGCTGCACGAGCTGCCGCGCCAGCCGGCGCGCGAGCCGCGACGGCGGCTATGACGTCCGCGACATCGGCGGCCCGCGCGGCTACGAGCGCGGCGACGACCGCCCGACCCGCGAGTACTTCGCGGTCGTGTGCTCGTCCTGCGGCAACCAGGCGCAGGTGCCGTTCAAGCCCCGCATGGACCGGCCGGTCTACTGCTCCGACTGCTTCCGGACCGTCAAGCCGGACTGAGCGACCCGGAGTCGCGCGGCCTGAGGGGAGCCGCGCGGCCCATCGCCACCGGCGTCAGAGCCGGAACGTGTCGCCGGCGCGGAAGCGCTCGCGACGATGGCCGCGCCAGACCGTGACCCGGGACCTGCCGTGGACCTGCCACGCGCCGTCCTGCCCGACGAGCGCGGTCTCCTCGTCGATGCCGAGGACCAGCGACCCCCGCGGTGCCTGGAGCGCGATCAGGGCGGACATCGGCTCCGGCCAGGCGTCGTAGTGGGGCACGACCGACGTGCCCGGAGCGAACCCGAGCCCGTGCCGCCAGCGCAGCGGCCAGGGCGCGAGACGCAGCCGAAGGTCGAATGTGTAGCCGGCCAGGACCATCGCACCGGCCGAGCACCCGACGAGGACCGCGCCACGCTCGTGCGCATCCGCCAGGGCCCGGCCGACGGCGCTGCCATCGAGGACCTCCATCAGGTACGACGGCTTGCCGCCCGACAGGTAGATGAGGTCCGCCTCGCCGATCGCCTGGGCCGCGGCGGGATCGTCGGCGGCCTCCCGGTCCCGAACGAGGACGGGCTCGACCTCCGCGCCGAGCGCCCCGAAGTGGGCGACCCCCATCGCCGCCCAGCGGGTGAACACGGCCTCGCCATCCGGGTAGGACGCCGTCGGCAGGATCGCCACGCGCGGCCGGGCGCGCCCGCTTGACGCCAGCAGGCTGGCGTCGATCTCGAGCATCGAGGGTAGGAACTCTCCGGCGCCGACGAGCGCCACGGGTCCGGGCATGGCGGAGAGTCTATGCGACACTGCCCCGAGATGACCGCGCCCGCCCCCAGCTCCGCTCCAGCCGTCGCCCCGATGACCACACGGCAACGCTGGACGCTCATCGCGACGGTCATCGGATCCGGTGCCGTCTTCCTCGACGGCACGATCGTCAACTCGGCGCTCAAGCACATCGGGCAGGAGCTGCCCGGCTCGCTCATCGGCGTGCTCGAGGGCCAGGCCTACATCGTCGGCGGCTATCTCGCGGTGCTGGCCGCCCTGCTCATCCTCGCGGGCGCGCTGTCCGACCACTACGGTCGCCGCCGCGTCTACGCCATCGGCCTCGTCGGGTTCGCCGCCACCTCCGCCCTGTGCGGCCTCGCCCCGACGCTCGAATGGCTGGTCATCTTCCGCCTGATCCAGGGGGCGGCCGGGGCGCTCCTCATCCCCGGCTCGCTCGCGCTCATCACGCACGCCTTCGACGGCGTCGCGCGCGCCCGGGCCTTCGGCATCTGGGCGGCGTCCACGGCGGCCCTGACCGTGCTCGGCCCGATCATCGGCGGCACGCTCGTCGACACGGCCGGCTGGCGGATCGCGTTCCTCGTCAACGTCCCGCTGCTCGCGTTCGCGCTGTGGGCGACCATCCGCCACGTCCAGGAGTCGCGCGACGAGGAATCGACCGGCCGGTTCGACTGGCTCGGTGCCGCCGTCGCGGCGCTCGCCGTCGGCGGCCTCGCGTTCGGGGTCATCCGTGGCCAGGCCAACGAGTGGGCGGACACGGCCGCCTGGATCGCCATCGCGATCGGCGTCGTGTCGCTCGTCGCCTTCCCGATCCTGATGGCCCGCCGGCCGCACCCGCTCGTGCCGCTCGACCTGTTCCGGAACCGGGCGTTCGCGTCGATCAACATCGCCACGTTCTTCATCTACGGCGGCCTGTACGTGACGTTCTTCTACCAGGCGGTGATCCTGCAGGGCGTCCTGGGCTACACAGCGCTCGGGGCCGGCCTCATCGGCCTGCCGAGCGGGCTGATGCTGGCACTCCTGTCCACCCGGATCGGCACGCTGGCGGGCCGGTACGGATCGCGCCGCTTCCTCATCGCAGGCCCGCTGCTCATGGCGGGCGGCCTGCTCTGGCTCGCCCGGCTGCCGGCGGATTCGGCGCCGTGGGTCGCGTCGCTCGAGAAGCCGGCCAGCCTCATCCCGCCCATCGATCCCCTGATCGACGTCCTTCCGTACGTCGCTCCTCTTCGGGCTCGGGATCTCGTGCGTGGTCGCGCCGCTGACGAGCACCCTGATGGGCTCGATCTCGGGTCGCTTCTCGGGGATCGGCTCGGCCATCAACAACTCGATCTCGCGGGTCGGCCAGCCGTTGCTCGGCGCCCTGATCTTCATCCCGATCAGCGCGGCCTACTACGCGTCGCTCGGCTCGGCGACCGGCCTGGACACGTCCGATCCGGCCATCCGCCGCGCGTTCCAGCCGCTCAACCCGCCGGGCGCGACCGCCACGGCGGACCAGGTCGTCGCCTCGAACCTGGCCTCCATCGAGGCCTTCCACCTGGCGATGCTCGTGTGCGCGGGCCTGCTCGTGATCGGCGCGGCCGTGTCGTGGTACGGGCTCCGGGAGCGCGGCGGCGCGGCCGCAACGGCGGACACGTCGGCGCCGGCCGAGGCGCCGGCCGCGGCCAGGGCCGACGCGCCGACCACGGCCCAGGCGACCGCGACGACGGCCGACAAGACGCCGTCGACCGAACCGCACCAGCCCACGGCCTGACCACCCCGTGACCCGAGACTGGGACGCCCGGACCTACGACCGCGTCGCCGACCCGCAGACGCGCTGGGGCGAGGTCGTGCTGGACCGCCTCCCGCTCGACGGGGACGAGCGCGTCCTCGATGCCGGCTGCGGGAGCGGCCGCGTCACCGAGCTGCTCGCCGCCCGCCTGCCCCGCGGTCGGCGTGGTGGCGCTCGACGGGTCGCCGTCGATGATCGAGGCCGCGCGCGCCCGGCTCGCGCCGTTCGGGGACCGGATCGAGTACGTGGTTGCCGACCTGGGTCGCCCGCTGCCGATCGATGGGACCGTCGACGCGATCCTGTCCACGGCAACCTTCCACTGGGTCCCCGATCACGCCGCGCTGTTCGCGAACCTGGCCGCCGTGCTGCGACCCGGCGGCCGGCTCGTGGCGCAATGCGGCGGGGCCGGCAACATCGCCACGGTCAAGGCGGTCCTCGCGACGATCGGCGACGGCTGGATCGGCCCGGCGCACTACGAGACGCCGATGGCGACCGTCAGCCGGCTCGACGCCGCCGGCTTCGTCGACATCGAGTGCTGGCTGACCGACGAGCCGACGCGGTTCGAGCCCGGCGAGCCGTTCGAGACGTTCCTGCGGACGGTCATCCTCGGCGCCGAACCTGGAGCGCCTCCCGGAGGAGCGAGCGCGACGCCTTCGTCCGCGAGGTCGCCGACCGGATGCCGGAGCCGCTGATCGACTACGTCCGGCTCAACATCACCGCCCGCCGGTCGGGCGAGGCGGGTCGCTGACCGCGGTCAGCCGCGGGTCAGCCGCGGACCCGGAACGCGGCCCCGTGCCCCGGGATGACGATGTCGGCCGCTGCCAGGACGCGCGCCCGGCCGCGCTCGATGGCGGCCTGGTCGGCGGCCAGCGGGTCGATCTCGGGCGTCCGGTCGGCGCGCCACCACAGGTGCGTCAAGGCGTAGACGCCGTCGTCGGCGGTCACGACCAGCGTCGCGTCCTCCTCGGTATGGCCGGGCGTCAGCCAGAGCTCGCTGTTCGGTCCCAGGTGGTGGCCGTCGCCGTCGTGGTCGAGCCAGAGGTCGTCGCGGTAGCGCGCCCAGAAGTCGACCACCTCGGCGTTCGGGAACAGCGCGATGTTGATCGTGTGGTCCGGGTGGTGATGGCTCAGGAACACGTGCGTGACGGCCTCGGGTGCGACGCCCAGGTCCGCCAGCGGATCGAGGATCAGCGAGCGCCGGGCGACCATACCGGGGTCGGCCACGATGAGCGCGTCGCCGTCGCGGACGAGCACGACGCTGCTGCCGACGCGATCGGCGGCGTAGCCCGCGTGGAGCAGGTGGACGGACGTCACCACGGCATGCTACCCGGTCGCCCCTCGCGGCCGAGCGTCGCGACGGACGGGATGGCGGCGACCGCGCGGGACCGGGCTGTCATCCTCGCCGCATGCCCACGGACCGACCGGCCGATCTCGTCCTGCGCGGTGGCCGCATCGCGACCATGGACGCCGGCCGCACGGTGGCGGCGGCGCTCGCGGTCCGGGACGGGCGGATCGTGGCGGTCGGCTCGGACGCGTCGGTCGGCCGGTGGATCGGACCGCACAGCCGGGTCGTGGAGCTCCGGGGCCGGACCGTGACGCCTGGCTTCGGTGACGCCCACGTCCATCCGGTCTCGGCGGGCGTCGGCCGGCTGCGGTGCGACCTCGAGGGCCTGCGCGGGCTCGATGCCTACCTGGCCGCGGTCGCCGGCTACGCGGCGAACCACCCGGACGTGCCGTGGATCGTCGGCGACGGCTGGTCGATGGCGGACTTCCCGGGCGGCATCCCGGATCGGGCCGACCTCGACCGGGTCGCGCCGGACCGGCCGGTCTACCTCGAGAGCCGCGACGGCCACACGGCCTGGGTCAACTCGGCGGCGCTGGCCGCGGCCGGGCTCGACGCCCACAGCCTCGACCCGGACGGCGGGCGCATCGAGCGCGACGCCGACGGCCGCCCGATCGGCGCCCTCCAGGAGGAGGCGATGACGCTCGTCGAGCGGCTTCTCCCCGAGACGACCGCCGACGAGATCGTCGCGGGCCTCCGGCTCGCCCAGGCCGAGCTCCACGCCCTGGGCATCACCCACTGGCAGGACGCGACGGTCCGGCCCGAGTTCGGCGAGGTGGCCTACACGACGCTGGCCGGCCGGGGCGAGCTGACCGGCCGGGTGGTCGGGGCGCTCCTGTGGGACCGGCTCCGCGGCGTCGAGCAGCTGGACGAGCTCGTCGAGCGGCGCGCCCGGACCGCCATCGGCCGGTACGCGCCGACGAGCGTGAAGCTGTTCGTGGACGGCGTCATCGAGAGCTTCACCGCGGCCGTCCTCGACCCGTATCTCGACGCGGCCGGTCGCCCGACCGCGGAACGTGGCACGAGCCTGATCGATCCCGAGGCGCTGCGCGACGCCGTGGTCGCCATCGGCGCGGCCGGCTTCCAGGCGCATGCCCACGCCATCGGCGAGCGGGCGGTCCGCGAGGCGCTCGACGCGGTGGCCGCGGCGCGGCTGGCCAACGGCCCGGACGACACCCGCCCGCACATCGCCCACATCCAGGTCATCCACCCGGACGACGTGCCGCGTTTCGCCCGCCACGAGGTCGTGGCCAACGCCCAGGCCTACTGGGCCGCCCATGAATCGCAGATGGACGAGCTCACGATCCCCTTCCTCGGACCGGAGCGGGCCACGTGGCAGTACCCCTTCCGATCCCTGCTCGCGGCCGGGGCGAGGCTGGCGATGGGCTCCGACTGGTCCGTCTCGACCGCCGATCCGCTGCGTCAGATGGAGGTGGCGGTCACGCGGATCAGCGACGAGCACCGCGGTGGTGCCCCGTTCCTGCCCGATGAGCGGCTCCAGCTCGACGACGCCCTGGCGGCCTTCACGATGGGCAGTGCCTGGGTCAACCACCTCGAGGCCGTCCTGGGCTCGGTCGAGGTGGGCAAGACCGCCGACCTGGCCGTCCTCGATCGCGACCTGTTCGACCGCGGCGCCGGCGCCATCGGCCAGGCGCGCGTCGTGGCGACGTTCATCGACGGGATCGCCGTGCACGAGACGCCCGCGCTCGAGGGCTGACGGCAGGCGTCGGCGGTCATGGACGCATGACGATGTCGATTCGGCGCTGGACGACGGTGTTCCGCGCGACCGCGCGGGGCGACTCTATGGATGCGCCACGGAAGAGATCCGGGGCAGCGGAAAGGAGAGACCCAGTGAACGCCGTCTCGATCATGTACGTCAACAGCCACCTCATCGAGCTGCAGGGCGAAGCCCAGCGCAACCGGACGGCCTCGCTGGTCGCGAAGCGGAGCCTTCGCCAGCGCGTCGCCTCCGCCACCGCGAGCCTCAAGTCCGTCCTCGGGCAGGGCACCGGCCCCGTCGTCCCGAGCCTCACGAACTACCCGTACGGGGGCTGACCTCCCACAGCCCTCCCTCCTCCCTCGAACGCACGACGACCTCCGTTTCCTCCGACGGAGGTCTTCGTGTGTCCGGCGCGAGCAGCTCCGGTCAGCCCAGGTCGGCGGGCTCGTCGATGTCGGCCAGCGTCCGGCCGTCGGGATCGAGGGCGCGCCACGCCTTCGACTTGATGACGCGGCTGTCGAGCGCCTCGGTGACCGCCCGCAGCCGGCGTGCCCCGGCATCGAGGAGGCTCGCCGTCGCGATCAGCGCCGGTTCGCGCCGCAGGGCCATCGGCAGCGGCCGGGCCTGACCGTTGGACTGGAGCACGACCGCGTCGACCCGGCCGTGCCCGTCGAGCTCGGCCAGCATCGCCGCCAGCACGTCGCCGACCAGCGTCGGCATGTCGCCGCCGACGACCATGACCAGCGGCGCCCGCGCCTCGAGAAGCCCGGCCAGCAGGCCCGTCAGCGGGCCTTCGAAGGCGACCCGGTCCCGCACGATCCGCACGTCCGGCGGCAGGATCGGCTCCGAATCGGGCGCCGCGACCACGAGCACCTCGTCGACCAGCGGCCGGACGGCGTCGATGGCGTGCCACAGCAGCGGCCGGCCGTCGATCGGCTCGGCCAGCTTGTCGCGCCCGAACCGGCTCGATCGACCGCCGGCGAGGACCAGCCCGGTGACCGTCGGCTCGGTCATCCGCCGACACCTGTCGCCAGGCGCGCTCGCGGCCCGGGGACGTGGCCGGCCGGCGTTCGGCGCAGGACGCCGCGCCGGTCGAGGTCGGCGAGGACCGCCATGACGTACTTGCGGCTCGTGCCGGTCGCGTCGCGGAATGCGGCGGGGGTCAGCGGCTCGGTCGCGGCCATCGCCAGCGCGCGGTCCGTCAGCGCACCGTAGGTCGTCGCGGCGTAGGCCAGGTCGGGTTCGAGCTCGACGATCCGGCCGCTCCGCACGAGCTCGCGGATGCCGTCGACCGGGCAGCCGACGGCCCGGGCGGCAGCGGCCAGGGGCGGCGGCGCGGTGACCGCCAGGGCGGCTTCCAGACGATCCATCGCGGCCTCCAGGTGTGGATCCGGCGCGGACGGCGCCGGGCGCGCGCCGGGCGATCGGAGCGTGGTGCCCTCGCGCACCAGCCGGCCGTCCCGGACGAGCCCGGCGATGAGCTCGCTCCCGAGCGCAAGGGCCGCCGTCCGGTCGATCGTCGCCTCGCGCCGGAGGGTCCGGGCGGCCACCGCGCGAACGTCGTCGAGGGACGCCTCGTCACCGACCGCGCGGAGGATGGCGCTCTCGACCGTCTCGACCACGTCCGGAGCGGCGACGACGCCGGACCGGCCGTCCTCGCCGTCGAGGACGCCGTGCAGGTCGAGCCGCGCCGCGCGGGCGGCGGCGCCATCGCCCGCGGCGACCGCGGCCGCCAGGCGCCCGACCCGTTCGGCCGTCTGTCGACGACGCGAGACGCCCCGGGCCGGCAGGGCATCGATGACCAACCCGCCGACGATCCGGTCGGCCCCGGCGCCCCGGCGCAGGACCAGCCGGTCGCCCGGCGCGACCGCGATCGGTGCCGACAAGCGAAGGATGGCCGCCGCCGCGCCATCCGCCAGGTCGATCGCATCGCGCCCGCTCCGGCCGACGACGCCGTCGACCGCCGCGGTCCCGACGTGGACCCGCGCGCGAGCGCGATCGGGCAACGGCGCCGCGAGGCGCACGAGGATCCGGTCGCTCGCCCGGACGGCCGGGTCGTCGGTCAGGACGAGGCCGCGATGGGGGTCGAGGCCCTCGGTGCCGGCCAGGTTCAGCGCGACCCGGCCCGGTCCCGCGCGCTCGACCGTGGACCCGTGCACCTGGACCTCGCGGACGCGGACGGACCGGTCGCCCGGCACGGTCCGAAGCGCCGTTCCGGCCTCGACCGGTCGCCCGCGGAGGGACCCGGTCACGACCGTGCCACGACCCTTGACGGCGAAGGCCCGATCGATCGGCAGGCGTGAGCCCATGCCGGCGAGCTCCGCCGGCAGATCGTCGAGGATCCGGTCGCGCAGGGCCGCCAGCGCCTCCCGCAGCGCGTCGATGCCGGTCCCGTCGATCGCCGACGCGGCCAGGACCGGCGCCGAGGACAGCGACGTGCCGCGGAGCAGCCGCTCGACGGCGCGCGACGACCTCGGCCGTCCGCTCGGGGCCGGCCAGATCCGTCTTGGTCACGACCGCCACGCCGTGACGGATGGCGAGGGCATCCAGCAGCGCCAGGTGCTCGAGGGTCTGGGCGCGCGGCCCGTCGTCGGCGGCGACGACGACCAGCGCCCCGTCGATCTCGCCCGCGCCGACCAGCATGTTGCCGACCAGCCGGTCGTGACCGGGCACGTCGACGAAGTCGAGCTCGGTGCCGTCGGGCAGCGCGAGGTGGGCGTAGCCGACGTCGATCGTCATGCCCCGGCGTCGCTCCTCGGGCAGGCGGTCGGCATCGATCCCGGTGAGCGCGCGGAGCAGCGTTGTCTTGCCGTGGTCGATGTGGCCGGCGGTGCCGATGACGACGGTCATCCCGGCCCCGCCAATGCGCCGGCGAGGGCCGCGGTCAGAGCCGTGTCGTCGCCCGGCTCGACCGTCCGCAGATCGAGGAGAACCGCGCCGTGCTCGATCCGGCCGACCACCGCCGGGTCGCATCCGCGCAGACGCGCGGCGAGGCCGGCGGCGCCAGGCCCGGCGACCACGAGGCCGATCGATTCGAGTGTCTCGCCGGGCAGGGAGCCGCCGCCGACCGCCGAGGTCAGCTCGCTGACCATGACGCGCGGCCGGAGCGCGGCCGGCAGCGCGGCATGGATCGCGTCGGCCCGCCGGCCGAGCGCCTCGGGCGTGGTCGCGATCATCCGCCAGACAGGGATGTCGGTCGTGGCACGTCCGGCACGATACAGGCCCAGCGTGGCCGCGAGTGCGGCGAGGATCACCTTGTCGGGCCGGACGGCGCGCGCCAGCGGGTCCTTGCGGATCCGGGCGATGAGGTCGGCCCGGCCGACGACCAGCCCGGCCTGCGGTCCACCGACCAGCTTGTCGCCGCTGAACGTGACGAGATCCGCGCCCGCGGCCAGCCGTTCGGCCGGCGTCGGCTCGTGGGCCAGCCCGAAGGCGGCCGTCTCGAGCAGCGCGCCGCTGCCCAGGTCGTCGATGACGATCGCGCCGTGCGCGTGGGCGAGCGTCGCGAGGGCTCGCGCGTCCGGCGCCTCCACGAACCCGGTCTGGGCGAAGTTCGAGGGATGGACGCGGAGCACCACGGTCGCGCGGCCGTCGGCCAGGGGCGCCTCGAAGTCGGCGGCGCGGGTCCGGTTCGTGGTGCCGACCTCGATCAGCTTCGCGCCGGCGCGGCGGACGATCTCCGGGATCCGGACCCCGCCGCCGATCTCCACGAGCTCGCCGCGCGAGACCGCCACGCCGTGACGTCCCGCGAGCCCGACCGCGAGGACGAGGGCGGCCGCGTTGTTGATCGTGACCAGCGCATCCTCGGCGCCGGTCAGCGCGATCAGATGCTCCTCCGCCACTCGGAAGCGCGGCGCCGCGCCGGCCGGCGTCGCGGTCGAACTCGAGGAGCGAATAGGCGAGCCGGCGGCGCGGCTCGCGGCGGCGATCGCTGCCGCGGGCCAGGGCGCCCGGCCGAGGTTGGTGTGGAGGATCACCCCGGTCGCGTTGATGACCGTCACGGGACCGGCTCCGGCGTCATCCGGGCCGCCGAACCCGTCCAGCCGCTCGGCGACGGCTGCCGCCAGGGCCGCAACGTCCGTGGGAGGCTCGCCGGCCGCCAGGCGGGCGCGTTCGCCGGCCACGACCTCGCGGGCGATCGCCGTCAGCGCGTCCGGATCGCCACCGGCGGGCAGCAGCGGCCGGGCCGCCACCAGCAGCCGCTCGACGCTCGGGGGACGCGGGCGATCCGGCAATCTCGATCCTCCGTGGCGGGAACGCGTGGGAGTCGAACCCACCGCGCCGCGCCGAGCGCCGCGCCACTGGTTTTGAAGACCAGGGGACCCACCGGGACCCGACCGCTCCCACGCGATGGTAGCCCTATCATCCCGTCATGACCGTGCTCGATCCCAGCCCGTTCCGCCTGACCGATCTGACCGATTGCGGCGGCTGCGCGGCCAAGCTCGGGGCGGACCTGCTGGCCGAGGCGCTGGCCGGGCTCGGTGCGGAGACCGCCGCCGGTGCGCCCGACGCCCTGCTGGCCGGTCTCACCCCGCCCGACGACGCGGCGGTCTACCGGGTGAGCGACGACCTCGCGATCATCGGCACGCTCGACTTCTTCCCGCCGCTCGTCGACGACCCGCGGACGTTCGGCGAGATCGCCGCGACGAACGCGCTGTCGGACGTCTTCGCGATGGGCGGCCGGGTCCTGTTCGCGCTGTCGATCGCGGCCTTTCCCGAGGACCTGCCGCGCGACGTGATGACCGAGATCTTCGCCGGAGCGTCGGCCAAGGTCCGTGAGGCGGGCGGCACGCTCGCCGGTGGTCACACGATCCGCGACCCGGAGCCCAAGTACGGCCTCGCGGTGATCGGCGCCGCCCACCCCGACCACCTGCTACGGAAGGGCGGCGCGCGTCCGGGCGACCGGCTGCTCCTGACCAAGCCGCTCGGGACCGGCGTGCTGGTGTCGGGCGCCCGCCAGGGCCGGACCAGCCCGGCGGACCTCGCGACCGCGATCGACGGGATGCGCCGTCTCAACCGGGCCGCCTCGGACGCGCTGGTCGCGGCGGGCGTCCGGTCGGCGACGGACGTCACCGGGTTCGGGCTCCTCGGCCACGGCCTGGAGATGGCCCGCGCGTCCGGCGCCCTGTTCGCCTTCGACGCGGCGTCGCTGCCCGCCCTCCCCGGCGCGCTCGACCTGGCCGCCGCCGGCGTCGAGACCGGCGGCGCGGCCCACAACCGGCGCTACGTGGCCGGGTCGCTGGCGATCGGCCCGGATGTCCGGCCCGAGCTGGTCACCCTCGCCCACGACCCGCAGACCTCGGGCGGTCTCCTGGCCGCCGTCGCCCCGGACCGCGTCGACGCCCTCACGTCGGCCTTCGACGCCGCCGGTGTCGAGCACTGGTGGATCGGCCGGGTCGAGGCCGGAGAGCCCGGCGTCAGCCTCGTCTGATCGCGCTCGGGGAGTCGCGCGCCGCCGAGCCCTCGGCTTGCGCCGCCCGGGTCGCCGCCACGGCCCGTCAATGCAGGACGAGGACCTTCAGGAACACGACCCCGAGCCCGATCCCGAAGTCGACCAGCGCGACGAGGAGCGCCAGCCCACGGCTGGCATGAGCGGCCCGGCCGACGGCGAGCCCCCACAGGAACAGCTGGACGAGGCTCGCGACGACGGCCGCGCCGATCGCCACGTCGACGTCGACCCCGAAGAACCGCGACAGACCGAGGATCGCCCCGGGCACGATGGCCGAGCTCAGCATGGGCGCCTGCGCACGGGCGAGCGCGAAGGCGGTCGGGGCGTCGACGGGCCCGTGCACGCGATGCGCGACGATCTCGGACCAGACGTCGGTGAGCCAG
Organism: uncultured Chloroflexia bacterium; assembly: GCA_963720495.1. Lineage (GTDB taxonomy): Bacteria > Chloroflexota > Limnocylindria > Limnocylindrales > CSP1-4 > SPCO01. Next base: position 90,084 of record CAVRFU010000006.1, on the reverse strand, counting down.
AACGCGACGACGGCGATGACGAGCGACAGGCCGATCAGCTCCGGGCTCCGGTCACCCTGCCACTGGACCGTCACCAGGGTCGTGACGAGGAGCGCCCCGTAGACGGCCGGCGCGTAGTCGAGCGTCTCCCCTTCGCCCGCGGCCGGGATCGCGGTGCGCGCCGGTCAGCGTCATCGCGTTCGCCCGGTCGTCTCACCCGCGAGCGGTCGACCCTCGATCACGACGCCTGGCTGGCGAGCGCCGACCCGCCGGCCGGTGCCTCGGTCGCCGGCCCGGCGTTCCGACGGCGGAACAGCTTCCGGACCTCGGTGATCACCAGGATCGATGCCCCCAGGACGATGCAGATCGCCCACTGGGTCGGCGACAGCTCGGTCGTGTCGAGCAGCCGCTGGAGCGGTCCGAACGTCGTCGCGAGGAAGACCGTCAGCAGCGACAAGCCGGACGCCTTGAGCAGGGTCGGGTTCTCCAGCAGCTGGCTGCTGAAGATCGTCCGCTCCTCGTCGGCCGTCTCCAGCGAGAAGAAGACGTGGAGCAGCGAGAACGTCACGAGCCCCATCGTGTGCGCGACGATCTCGTCGTAGACGTCCCCCGCCCAGACGATGAGCGGCAGGGTCACGATCGCGAAGACGAGGCCCACGAAGGCCAGCCAGATGAACAGCGGGCGCGGCAGGATCTGCGCGTCCTTGGGTCGCGGCGTGTCGTTCATGAGGCCGGACCGCGGCTTGCTGTAGCCGAGGCCGACCGCCTGGAAGACGGTGACGGTGAAGTTGATCCAGAGGGTCTGGAGCGGCAGGAACGGGACGCCGCCGAGGACGTTGAAGATGCTCGCGCCCAGGAACGTGCTGATGAAGCCGAACAGGCTCGCCATCTGGAAGCGGATGTAGCGCATGAGGTTGTCGTAGAGCGCCCGGCCCTGCTCGACCGCGCCGACGATCGTCGCGAAGTTGTCGTCGGTCAGGATCATCACGGCGGCCTCCTTGGAGACCTCCGTGCCGGTGATGCCCATCGCGACGCCGATGTCGGCCGCCTTGAGGGCCGGCGCGTCGTTCACGCCGTCACCGGTCATGGCGACGATGTGACCCTTGCGCCGGAGGATCTCGACGAGGCGGACCTTGTCCTCGGGCGCGACCCGGGCGATGACCCCGATGTCGTCGATCCGGCGGTCGGCCTCGTCGTCGGACATCGCGGCGAACTCGGCGCCCGTGATCGCCTGCCCCTTGATGCCCAGCTGGCTTGCGATCGCCCCGGCGGTGATCGCGTGGTCGCCGGTGATCATCCGCACCTGGATGCCGGCAGAGTGCGCCTTGGTGATGGCGTCACGCGCCTCGATCCGCGGCGGGTCGACGATGCCGACGAGCGCCAGCAGCCGAAGGTCGGCGATGAGCGGGAGCAGGTCGGCGTTCGGGTCGAACGTCTTCGGGTCGAAGTCCCGCTGCGCGGTCGCCAGGACCCGCAGGCCCTGGGCGCCCAGCCGGTCGTTCTCGGTGAGATACGGCTCGCGGACCTGGTCGATCGGATACTGCTGGCCGTCGGTGCCCTGCGCCGACTTCGCACGCCCGAGGAGCTGGTCCGGCGCCCCCTTGACGTAGGCCCGGATGACCTCCTTGCCCTTGTCGTCCGTCATCCGGTGGAACGTCGCCATGAACTTGTACGCGGCGTCGAACGGGAGGGTCGCGACGCGCGGGTAGCGCTCGCGCGTGAGGGTCGGATCGACCCCGCCCTTCGCCGCCAGCACGACCAGCGCGCCCTCGGTCGGATCGCCGACCAGGCCCCCGTCGCGGATCTCGGCGTCGGCGCACAGCGCCATCGGCAGCATCAGTGCGTCCAGCGGTCCCTCGACCTGGCCGCCCACGTGGGTGATCTGGCCCTCCGTGGAGTAGCCCTCGCCGGAGATCGCATAGCGGCCGTGGACGACGGCCATCTGGACCGCGGTCATCTGGTTGAGCGTCAGGGTCCCGGTCTTGTCGGAGTTGATCGCCGACGTCGAGCCGAGCGTCTCGACCGAGCGCAGCCGCTTGACGATGGCGCCGGCCGACGCGAGCGTCGTCGTGCCCCTCGACAGGATCGCCGTGACCACGGCCGGCAGGCCGGTCGGGATGGCCGACACGGCGAACGCGATCGCGGTCAGGAACAGCTCGTCGACCGGGGTGTTGCGCCACAGGCCGATGCCGATCGAGATGAGCAGCGCGACACCCGCGATGACGAGGATCTGGTTGGTCAACGCGTTGAGCTGGCGCGTCAGCGGGGTGACCTCGTCCTTCGTCACGTTGAGCATGCCGCTGATGTGGCCGACCTCGGTGGTCATGCCCGTGTTCGTCACGAGGATCGTGCCGGCGCCCCGGGTCACCTGCGTGTTCATGAACGCGAGATCCACCCGGTCGCCGAGCCCGGCCCCCTCGGCGACGGGGTCGACCTGCTTGGGGACGGGGACGCTCTCGCCGGTCAGCGCCGATTCGTCGATCTCGAGCGTGGCCGCGGTCAGGATGCGTCCGTCGGCCGGGACCAGGTCGCCGGCCTCGATGTTGACGATGTCGCCGGGCACGAGCTGCTCCATCGCCAGCTGGACGAGGGACCCGTCGCGGCGGACCTTGGCCGAGACGACCATCATCTTCTGGAGCGCGGCGACGCTCGCGTTGGCCTTGCCCTCCTGGTTCAGGCCCATCGCCGCGTTGAGCAGGGTCAGGCCGATGAGCACGACCCCTGTGGCGACCTGGCCGGGAAGGAACAGGCTGAGCACGCCGGCCGCCAACAGCACGATCTGCATCGGGTCGCGGTACTGACGGAGGAACGCCTGCCAGCGTGGCTCCTGCGGCGGCTCGGCGAACTTGTTCGGACCGTACTTGGCTCGACGCGAATCAGCCTCTGCCTGGGTCAGCCCGCGCTCGATGGTCACGCCCTGTCGCTCGAGCGCTGCCCTTGGCGTGAGGGCGTGCCAGGTCACGGTCCCCTCAGAGGGCGTCGATGGTGTCGATGGCTGGTCGGTCATCGTGGTATCCCTTCCCGATCGTCAAGCGCTACGGGGATGCAAGTCGGCTGTCGTCACAGGATGACCGAGATGGTCAGGACTGCGATGGTGAGGATCGCGAGCAGGACGAGGACGGGCCACACGAAGCGAAGCCACGTGCCGTACCCGACGCGGGCGATCGCCAGGCCGCCCATGACGACGGCCGACGTCGGCGTGACGAGGTTCACCAGTCCGTTCGCGCTCTGGTAGGCCGTCACCACGAACTGCGCCGGGACATCGGCGAAGGTCGCCAGCGGGGCCATGATCGGCATCGCCACGGTCGCCAGCCCGGACGACGACGGGATGAGGAACGACAAGGGCAGGAACATGACGTACATCAGGTTGATGAACGCGACGCCACCCAGGTCGGCCACCGCCAGCTCCGCCCAGTTGAGCACGGTATCGGTGATCAGGCCGTTGTTCATGACGACCGTGATCCCGCGGGCGATCCCGATGATGAGCGCCACGCCCAGCAGGTCCCGGGCCCCGTCGACGAAGGTCGAGGTGAAGCTCGACTCCGACATCCGGCCGGCCACGCCGATCAGGATCGCGAAGAGCAGGAACGAGGCCGTCATCTCCGGGAACCACCACCACAGGGTGGGGATCGTGAGACCGAAGTCCTCCCACGGGATGACCCCGTAGATCATCACGGCGAACGCCAGGATGAACAGCACGAGGACGATCTTCTGGCGCCCGCTCAGGCTGGCGTCGGACTCGGCCGTGCCCCCGGCGCCCTGGAACTGGGCCTCGTTCTCGGCCTTCTGGGCGAAGACCAGCGAGCGGCTCGGATCGGCCTTCACGCGGTCCGCGTAGCGCAGGACGAAGAAGATGCCGATGGCCGTCCCGACGACGAGGATGACGAGGCGCCCGACGATGCCCTCCTCGATCGACACGCCGGCGAAGCCCGACGCGATGCCGGTCGCGAACGGGTTGATGGTCGAGCCGAGGACGCCGATGCCGCAGCCGAGCAGGAGGACCGATGCCGCGACGAGGGCGTCGTAGCCGGCCGCGATCATGACCGTGATGATCAGCGCGTAGAACGCCAGGCTCTCCTCGGACATCCCGAAGGTCGTGCCGCCGAGCGCGAACACGATCATCAGGATCGGGATCATCAGCCGTTCACGGCCCGCCAGCCGGCCGACGATCCGCGCGATCCCAGTCTCGATCGCCCCGGTCTTCATGGTCACCCCGAGGAACCCGCCGATGACCAGGATGAACAGTGCGACGTCGATGGCCCCGAAGAGCTCGCCCGAGTTCCAGACGCTGATGCTGCCGTCCTCGGCCTCGATGCCGTACAGGCCGTTGATCGGCGCCATCAGCGAGTCGACGACGATCCGCTGCGGGTTCGCCGGGACGCTGTGGTACGTGCCCGGGATCGGCTCGCCGTTCGGGTCGACGTCGTACGCCCCGGCCGGGATGATCCAGGTCAGGATCGCGACGATGACGATGAGGATGAACAGGATCGTGTAGGCGGATGGCAGCGCGAAGCCGCGTCCGCCGGACGTTGCGTCGCTCGTGGTCGCGGTCATGCCGGTCCTCCTTCGACTGGGCGTGGCACGTCTGTGGCAGGGTGATCGCCATCCTCGCCCGTGGGTCGTCCCCGACGGCGCGACCACGCGACGTCGAGCACGATGCTGAGGACCAGGATCCCGACCAGGGTCACCATCGAGGCTGGCTCGTGGATGAGCGTGGTCACGATGAAGGTCGCGAGCGTGATGGTCACCGCGGCCAGCGCCAGGAGGATGATGCTGCGGCGCGCACCCGTGACGTCGAGGATCCGCAGGTGGCCCAGCGTGACGACCGCGAAGATGACGAGCGCCACGGCGCTGCCGATCGACGCCACTGCGGTGAGGTCGAAGGCGACGACGACGATGATGATCGCCGCTGCCAGGATGATGAGCCCGAACGGCGCCCGACCGCCGAGCCGCATGGCCATCACCGTCGGGAATTGGCCGCTTGACGCGAGGTGGTCGGAGAGGCCGGTCGCCGGGTAGAGGCCCGAGTTGGTCGCGCCGGCCGTAGCGAACAGGGCGGTCACCGTCATCAACCAGTACCCGATGTCGCCGAGCACCGGCTGTGCCGCAACGGCGATCGCCGTCGGTCCGGCGGCGATGACCTCCGGAACGCTCAATGTGCCGAACACGCCGATGGAGACCGCCACGTAGATCACGGTGGCGAGGCCGATGGCGATGGCCATCGCGCGCGGCAGCTGCTTGACGAGGTTTGGCGAGATCCTTGGCCGTGAAGGTCACCACACCGAAGCCGAGGAAGGCGAAGAACGTCAGCGCCACGCTCGACACGATGTCCTGGGGACCGGGATACGTCGACGGCGCGAGGTTGCCCGGTTCGATGTTCGCGATCGTCACCACGGAGAAGAACGCCAGGATGCCGATGACGACGAAGACGACGAGGCTCTGGACGCGGGCGACGACGCTCGAGCCGGCGATGTTCAGGATGGTCATCGTCACGAGCAGGGCGACGGCGAAGATCTTCACCCACGCCGCGTTGTCGCCCGCGAACGCCGAGCTGGCGTAGCTCCCGAACGAGAGGGCGACCATCGCCGTGACGATGCCGTTCGCGATGTAGGTCAGCCAGGCGACGACCGTTGCGACGTGGCCGTCGCCGAAGCCCTGGTTGACGTACTCGAGCAGGCCGCCGGCCGACGGGAAACTTGGCGCCGAGCTTGGCGAACGAATACCCCTGCAGCGCGGCGATGCCGCCGGCGATCAGGAACGACAGCCAGACCGCCGCGCCCGCGACCTCGCCGGCGGCGCCGAGCAGCGAGAAGATCCCGGCGCCGACCATCGCCGCGACGCCGATGAAGGCCGCCTGTTGTGTGCTGATATAGCGCTTGGCCGGAGCCTCGCTCATCTGGCTAGGCCCCGACCACCTGGATCAGGGCCGAAGGGGGAGCCGTCGGCTCGGCGTGGTCAGGAGTACCGCGGGCGAACACGATCAACGCGATGATCGCGGCCGTAAAGAGGATGGCGACGACCCAGCGCAACGGTCCGTCCATCCTGTTTCCTCCCTCAGATCGGGTCGCGCACGACCGGGCAGGTCATGCAGTGCCCGCCGCCGCGGCCCTTGCCGAGCTCGAACCCCTCGATCGTGACGACCTCGACCCCGGCCTCGCGCATCTTCGAGATCGTAAATGTGTTCCGCTCGTAGGCGACGACGACACCGGGCTCGAGGGCGACGACGTTGTTGCCGTCATCCCACTGCTCACGCTCCTGCTGATAGGCGTCGCCACCGGTCTCGACCACGTGGAGCTTGGGAACGCCCAGGGCGTCGGTCACGGCCGAGATGAAATCCTTCTCGGCCCGGACATCCAGCGTGCCCGGCTTCGAGCCCGGCCGCAGGCTCACCGCGCGGATACCCTCGACGACCTTCGTGAATGCGGTCGCCTTGTCACGGTCGAGCAGGGTGAAGACCGTGTCGAGGTGCATGTGGGCGCGGTCCTTGGTCATGACCGCCGCGATCACCCGGTCGGCCGCGCCCTTGGCGAACAGGGCCTTCGCGATCTGCTCGATCATCCGGCCGGTCGTCCGCTCGGACATGCCGATCGCGACCGTGCCCTTGCCGATGATCTCGACGTCACCGCCCTCCAGCGAGGCCTGGCCGAAGTCCTCGAGACGGAAACGCTCGTCGTCGCCGAGCTCCGGATACCAGTACTCGAACGCCTCGTCCTTGAAGCGCGGATGGGCTCGATAGATGGTGGCCATGTTGTAGGCCTCGCGCCGGCGGGCGGGCCAGTACATGGGGTTGATCGAGACGCCGCCGTAGATCCAGCACGACGAGTCGCGCGTGAACAGGCTGTTCGGCAGCGGCGGCAGCACGAAGAGCGACTCGTCGTCGATGGCGGCCGCGATGAGCGACGTCTTTCGCAGCCTTCCGAGGTCGAGGCCCGACTCGCCGACGGTCAGGCCGCCGATGAGGTGGCGCGCGAGGACGTCCGGTGCGAGCCCCGTCAGGCAGGCCTGGACATCCTCGACGAGGCTCGGTCCGACGACGGCCTCCGAGGCGACGAGCGAGATGATCCGGGCCCTGGCCTCCTCGCTGGCGGCCAGCGCTTCGCTCAGCAGGTCCTGGACGTACAGGACCTCCACGCCGCGCTCGCGCATCCGCGCGACGAACTGGTCGTGCTCCCATTGGGCGCGCTCGACCCACAGCACGTCGTCGAACAGCAGCTCGTCGTGATTGCCGGGGGTCAGCCGCTTGAGGCTGAGGTCCGGCCGATGGACGATGACCTGGCGGAGCTTGCCGACCTCGGAGTGCACACCAAGCGTCGTCATCGTTGCGAACCCTCCATGACCTGCGTCCCGCCGCTTCCGTCGACCAGCGCGTCGATGTCGGCGAGCGATCCGATCGCCGCCCGCTTGCCGGTCGAGGCGAACTCGGCCGCGGCGGCGACCTTCGGCCCCATCGAACCCGCCGGCAGGTCCATCGACGGCGAGCTCGTCCGGATGTCGCCCGGTCGATCCGGGCCTGGGTGGGCTGTGCCCCAATCGCGATAGACGCCGTCGACGTCGGTCGCCATGACGTACAGATCCGCCCCGAGCTCGCGCGCGAGCAGGCTGCTGGCGAGGTCCTTGTCGATGACCGCCTCCACCCCGACGAGCTGGCGCTCCACGCCCGGGGCGTACATGGTCGGGATGCCCCCGCCGCCGGCGCAGATGACGACGGCGCCGTGCTCGAGCATCCAGCGCATCGGCCGGATCTCGAAGATCCGCTTGGGCCGGGGCGACGGGACCACGCGCCGCCAGCTGGACCCATCGGGCTTGACCTGCCAGCCCTTCTCGGCCGCCAGCGCCGCCGCGGTGGCCTCGTCGTAGATCGGTCCGACGAACTTGGTCGGGTCGCCGAACGCCGGGTCCTCGGGATCGACCTCGACCATGGTCAGGAGCGTCGCGAGCGGCCGCTCCATCGGGAGCAGGTTCCCGAGCTCCTGCTCGACGAGATAGCCGATCATCCCCTGCGTCTCCGCGCCGAGGACATCGAGCGGGTAGGCCTCGACGTCCTTGTAGGCGGCGCCCTGGAGAGCCAGCAGGCCCACCTGCGGGCCGTTGCCGTGCGAGATGACGAGCTCGTGCTCCGTCGCGACGCGGGCGAGGGCCTGGGCTGCGACGCGGACGTTGGCGCGCTGGTGCTCGACGGTCATGGGCTCCCCGCGTCGCAGGAGAGCATTGCCGCCGAGAGCGATGACGATGCGCATCGCGCGGGTCCCTCAGGCGCCGATCGTGGCGACCATGAGGGCCTTGATGGTGTGCATCCGGTTCTCGGCCTGGTCCCACACGATCGATCGCTCCGACTCGAAGACCTCGTTCGTGACCTCCATGCCGTCCAGCCCGAACCGCTCGTACATCTCCTTGCCGACCTCTGTCTCGCGATCGTGGAACGCGGGCAGGCAGTGCATGAACTTGACGGCGGGGTTGCCGGTCTTCGCGACCAGGTCGCTGTTGACCTGGTAGGGCGTGAGGAGCTTGACCCGCTCATCCCAGACCGACTTGTCCTCGCCCATCGAGACCCACACGTCCGTGTACAGGAAGTCGACGTCCTTCACGCCTTCGTCGGTGCTCTCGGTCAGGGTGATCCGGGCGCCCGTCCCGGCGCCGACCTCCCGGCAGCGCTTCACGAGGGCCTCGTCCGGCCAGAGGTGCTTCGGCGCGCAGAGCCGGACGTCCATGCCGAGCTTCGAGCCGCCGATCAGCAGCGAGTCGCCCATGTTGTTGCGGGCGTCGCCGAGGTAGCAGTACGAGATCTGGGTCAACGGCTTGTCCGAGAACTCGGTCATGGTCAGGACGTCGGCGAGGATCTGGGTCGGGTGGAACTCATCCGTGAGGCCGTTCCAGACCGGCACCCCGGCGTACTGTGGCGAGCTCCTCCACGATCTCCTGGCCGAACCCGCGGTACTCGATGGCGTCGTACATCCGGCCGAGCACCCGGGCGGTGTCCTTCATCGACTCCTTGTGGCCGATCTGGGTGCCACTCGGCCCGAGGTACGTCACGTGTGCGCCCTGGTCGTAGGCCGCGACCTCGAACGCCACGCGCGTCCGCGTGGACGTCTTCTCGAAGATGATCGCGATGTTCTTGCCCTTCATCCGGGGCTGCTCGTAGCCGCCGTACTTCGCGCGCTTCAGGTCGCGCGACAGGTCCAGCAGGAAACGGATCTCCCGAGGCGTGAAGTCAAGCAGCGTCGTGAAGCTGCGATTCCGCAGGTTGAAACCCATCGTGGGGACCCTCCATGAGATGCACCACGGCCCGCCCCGCGGATGGTGCGATCGGTCGCGTCGCCGGCACGCGACCATCCCGTCTCATGCTAGGGCTTTGTCGAGCCTGCCGCTGTTGCGATTCGCACGCTCAGCATTACAAGCGCAGTCGCCTATCGATGCTGACTTCACAATGGAAGCGCATGATTTCGGGGCATCTCGCGGCGTGTGGTGACCGTGGGCAAAGGCAGGGAGGGGGGCCCGACATGGTCCTGATCTTCGGGTGGGGCGGCGGCCCGGTCCAGGACCGTGGCGATGTCGCGCCCATCCGCTGCCCGAACTGCCACAACGACGTGTACTTCCACCACATCCACTCGACCCGCCAGGTCAGCCTGTTCTTTGTGCCGGTCATGCCGTATCGGACGGACGAGTACCTCGCCTGCCCCGTCTGCCGCCAGGCCCTGCAGATCCCGCCGTCACACCTGTCGGCCGTCCTCGCGATGCACGCGACCACGGCGGCATTCCGCGCCGGCACGGTCACGGAGGCCGAATACCGCGCCCGGATCGACGCCTTCTGGCAGTCCATGGGGATCGCGCTGCCTCCGCGGGACGCCGGCCGCGGGCGGCGCCGTCGCTCGGGGCGCCCGCTCCCGGACGGCCAGCCTCCAGGGAAGCGCCGCTGGCAGACCGGCTGGCCAGCCTGGGTCGCCTCCACGCCGACGGTATCCTGACCGACGACGAGTTCGACGCGGCGAAGCGCCAGCTATTGGAGCGATGAACGTGGCACGCAAGCACGGCAAGAAGGAATCGAAGGCCGACCCGAGCCACGAGGACGCGCCCGTCCACCGCGGGGTCGGGGTCCTCCACGCCGATGACGAACAAGGACTACGAGCGCGAGATGCGTCGTCTCCACGGGGAGCTGGTCGCGATGCAGGAGTGGGTGAGATCGACCGGCGCCAAGGTCTGCATCGTGTTCGAGGGCCGGGATACCGCCGGCAAGGGCGGCACGATCAAGCGGATCACGGAGCGGGTCAGCCCGCGCGTCTTCAAGGTCGTGGCGCTGTCCGCGCCGACGGAGCGCGAACGATCCCAGATGTACATCCAGCGCTACCTGCCCCATTTCCCGGCGGGCGGCGAGGTCGTGATCTTCGACCGCAGCTGGTACAACCGGGCCGGCGTCGAGCGCGTCATGGGGTTCTGCACGCCCGCGGAGACGGACCGCTTCCTCGAGCAGGTGCCGGCCGTCGAGAAGGCCATGGTCGACTCGGGGATCATCCTGCTCAAGTACTGGCTGGAGGTCAGCCCGGAGGAGCAGACACGCCGTCTCGAGGGCCGCATCCACGACCCGCGGAAGGTCTGGAAGCTGACCGACATGGACCTCAAGTCGTACGGTCGCTGGGACGACTATTCACGCGCCCGGGACGCCATGTTCGCGGCGACGGACACGCCGTGGGCACCGTGGTACCTCGCGCACACGGACGACAAGAAGCGGGGACGGCTCAACATCATCAGCCATCTCCTGAGTCAGGTCCCCTACGACCAGCTCGAGCTCCGCGACATCGCGCTGCCGAAGCGCTCCGGGGTCGGCCGGTACGTCGGGCCGGACCTGGCGTTGCGGTTCATCCCGGCGCCCTTCTAGCGACGGCGATCCGGCTCAGCTTGCCGGCGGGGCGGCGGTGTCTCCGGCGTCAGGGGCCGGTGTGCGGGACAGAAGGGTGGCCACCCAGCGGGTGCTCTCGTTGTGGTTCAGGACCAGCACGATCAGCACCGTGATCGGCATCGACAGCAGCGCCCCGACCGGACCCAGCAGCCAGACCCAGAAGAAGAACGCGGTGAACACCAGCCAGGTCGTGAGGGACAGCGCGCGGCCGGTCAGCGACGGCTCCAGGACGTTCTCCGCGAGGACATTGAGGGCGACGCCGCCCACGACGATGACGGCCCCAGCGGGCAACCCCGACTCGGCGTAGGCCAGGATCGTCGGCGGGATGAGCGCGAGCACGAGTCCGATGTACGGCACGAAGCTCAGGAGGAACGCCCCCACCGCCCAGAGGAGCGCGTCGTCCACCCCGACCACGAGCATCAGCACAAGCAGGGTGATCGCGGTGAAGGCGTTGATCCGGACCCGCACGAGGATGTAGGTGACCGCCGCGCGCGCGATGGCCGGGGCCTCGCGGAACATCGGGTTCCCGCTCCCGAGGCCCCCGGCGACGAGCCGCGTCAAGCGCCCGCCGTCGAGCAGGAGCAGGGCCGCGATGACGACCGCGAACGCGAGGCTGCTCCCGACGTCGACGACGATCCGGACCACACTCCGGAGGATGTCCACCAGCGCGTCCGGCGACAGGAGGTCGCGGATCGCCACCGGGACGCCGCTCCCCGAGGCGTCGGCCGACCGAGCCAGGATCGCACCGGCGTAGGTGTCCATCGATTCCGACAGCGATCGTGCCGAGAGGAGGGCGATCGCCACGACGACCGCGCCGACGAGGAGGACGACGGCGACGGTGATCGTCAGGGCCACGGCGGCCGACCGGCCCGGTCGACGAGTCGGCTGAACAGCGGCGCCGCGAGCGCGGCGATGAACAGGCCGAGACCCAGGGGCGCGAGCACGGGCGAGAGCCACCCGATGAGGAACAGCGCCACGCCGACGAGCACGGCCGTGACGAGCATCGCGAAAAGGTTGGTGGCGCCCAGCACCCAGGCAGGCACGACGGTGGAACGCCCGGCTTCGCCGGGCTGCCGCTCCGGATCGTCCATCACGGCTTCCTCATCACGGCCCCACTCTACCGAAACGTGCTCACCACGACGGCGCCGATGGTGCCTGAACGCGAGAGCGCCGGCGGCGCAACAATGGGATGCCGCGGGACCGTTCTGACAGTCGGATCGCCGAGGAGGCTAGATGCGTCGTTTCATCGTCGAGGTCGTGCTCGACGCGATCCTGCTCGCGTTCATCGTGCTCCTCCTCGGTGCGATCTCGGTCGCCCAGCCGTTCCCGTTCGGCGGGAACGGCGAAGTGCCCATCGTCGGCCTGCGCGGCGCCGGCCCCATCGGCTTCCTGAGCTGGGCGGCGATCCTCGTCCTCGTCAACCGTTTCGCGCGTCCCGTCCTGGTGGCGCTGACCGGGCGCCTCCTGTACTCGACCCTCGGTCTGTTCATCGTGATCATCAACGCGATCGCGATCTGGCTGACCTCGTTGATCGCCCCGATCAAGATCGGCGTCGTGGCCGACCCGGCCTTCCTGTGGATCATCGTCGCGGCAGCCCTCTATACCGGGCTGTCGACCCTCATGGACGCGCTCCTCGGCCTCAACCGGCCGACGTTCGGCACCGACAACAGCGGCGGGATCTGGCGCTTCCTCGAATCGCTGCCGACCCCGCGACGCAACGCCATCATCGAGAACCTGCGGCTCCAGCAGGTCTACAGCGCGATCTACACGACCAGCCTGGATATCGCGCTCGAGGACACCCCGGTCGGGGCGTTCCGACGCTGGTTCGACCGGGTGGTGATCGGCAACAAGGTCAGCCTCGACAGCGTGACCGCTCCGGAGCGGGTCCGCGACATGCTCCAGCGACTCGGACCGACCTACGTGAAGATCGGCCAGATGATGGCCAGCCGGCGCGACGTGTTGCCGGCCGAGTGGACCGATGAGCTGTCGAAGCTCCAGAGCGATGCCGCGCCGTTCGCCTATGAGGACGTCGTCGCGATCGTCACCAAGGAGCTGGGCTCGCCGCCCGAGGTCCTCTACGGGACCTTTGACCCCATCCCGTTCGCCGCGGCGTCGACCGCCCAGGTCCACCAGGCTCGGCTCCACGACGGCACGCTCGTCGCGGTCAAGGTCCAGCGGCCGCGGATCCAGGCCAAGACCCAGGCCGACCTGGGCGTCATCCAGGAGCTCGCCCGCGTCGCCGAGCGGCGGATCGGGGTCGCTCGCAAGATCGGGCTCTCGGCGATCGTCGGCGAGTTCGCCCAGGGCGTGCTCAAGGAGCTCGACTACCGCAACGAGGCGTACCACGCCCGCCGGCTGGCCGACGGGATGCAACGTTTCCCGGAGATCCACATCCCCACCGTCTATGACGAGCTGTCCGGCCAGCGGGTCATCACGATGGAGTTCGTCAACGGCATCAAGATCTCGAAGGCGGACGAGCTGCGGGCCGCCGGCTTCGACACGTCGGAGCTCGGCACCGTCTTCATCCGAGCGATCATCAAGCAGGTCCTGGTGGACGGGTTCTTCCACGGCGACCCGCACCCCGGCAACATCCTGGCCGACCCGATCTCCAAGCAGATCATCTTCCTCGACCTCGGGCTGGTCGGGCAGCTCAACGCCCAGCAGCGCGTGGACCTCCTCGGCCTGATCTACTCGATCAAGGAGGTCGACATCCCCGGCATCGGCGACGGGCTGCTTGCCCTCGGCAAGCCGACCCGCCAGTTCGACGAAGCGGCCTACCGCAACGACATCGACCGCCTGGCGCGCCAGTACCTGATCTACGGGAGCGCGACCTCGCTCGGGTCGGCCCTGGGCGGGTTCCTCGGCGCCGTCTTCGACAACGGCCTCCGGCTGGACAGCCAGCTGACCCTCGCGATGAAGGCGGTCATCCAGGCCGAGGAGACGGCGCGCGCGCTGTCGTTCGACATCGACCTGGGCGAGGCCGCCGTCTCCGAGGCACGCGCCGCGTTCATGGATTCGTTCACGCCCGAGAAGATCCAGAAGCAGCTCCAGGGCAGTGCCGTCCGGATCGGCAAGGAGCTGGCGCGCCGGGTGCCGTCCCTGGAGAGCGCGACCCTGAGCTGGCTCGACCAGTACAACAAGGGCAAGTTCGTTGTGGAGATCGACACGAAGGGCCTCGAGAAGTCCATCTCGAGCGTCTCGGACATCGGCCGCCAGGCGACGGTCGGCGTCATCGTGGTCGGGCAGCTGATCGGCACGGCGATCGTGATGGCGATCCTGCTCCAGCCGTCGCTGTCCCAGTTCGAGGGCGTCGCCTACATCGCGATGATCGCGTTCGCCGTGACGCTGGTGGTCAGCTTCGTCGTGCTCTTCCGGCTGTTCTTCGCACCGCCGAACCGCGACGAGGATCGTTAGGGTCCGCGCTGCGCGAGCACGCATCCCCCCGGAGGGACGGCAACCGTCGTCTTGGAGCCGGGATTATCCTTGGCTGAAGGGCGTTTGGGGGATCGCGATGGCTGATGTGACGGCAGAGTTCTTCGACCGGCTGGCCACACGTGGCCACGAGCCGAGCCTTGCGCGGACGACCGGCAGCGTGCGGTTCGACCTGACCGATGACCACCGAACCGAGCACTGGCGCGTCGAATTCCGCCGCGGTGCCGTCACCGTCTCGCGCTCCGCCGACGCAGCCGAGTGCGTCGTCCGCACCGACGCCGGCACCTTCGACGACCTGGCCAGCGGCCGGGCGAACGCCCTGGCCACATTGCTGCGCGGTCGGATCGAGGCCGAGGGCGACCTGGAATCGCTGGTCCATTTCCAGCGGCTCTTTCCGGCCCCGACCGAGCAGAAGCGGACGGCGAGCGCCCGGACCGTCGGCAAGCGGAGGGGCTGACGATGGTCGCGGGGACACTCAGGATCCTGGACGGGAACACCTTCGTGGTGTGCGACGAGCGCGGCGACGTGGAGGCCTCGCCGACCGAGCCGACGGGTCTCTTCTCGTTCGATACGCGGTTCCTGTCGAAATGGGTGCTGACGATCGACGGGCAGAAGCTGAACTCCCTCTCGACCGATGACCTCCAGTACTTCCAGTCGCGGTTCTTCCTGGTGCCAGGGACCGGCACGGTCTACATCGACGCCAAGCTCTCGGTCATCCGTGAGCGCTCCGTCGGTGACGGGTTCCACGAGGAGCTGACGATCCTCAACCACGAGGACGAACCGGTCGAGCTCACGGTCCGGATCGACGCGGCCAGCGACTTCGCCGACCTGTTCGAGGTGAAGGACGCGCTCAAGAAGATCGGCCGCTATGCGTCGCGGATCGAGGACGGCCGGTTGTTCCTCCAGTACGCCCGCGAGACGTTCAAGCGCGAGACGGTCATCTCCGCCTCGGCACCGGCCAGCGTCGACGAGGGAGGACTGACCTTCGCCGTCCGGGTCGAGCCGCACGGCAGCTGGACCACAGATCTGGACGTGGTGACCTCGCGCGGCAGTGGCGGTGGCACGTTCAGCCGGCCGAAGTACGCGCGCGGCCTGAAACGGGCGCGGCCGAACATGGAGCGGAGCCTCGAACGGTGGATCGAGGACGCGCCCAGGCTGGACTGCGATATCGCGCCGCTGACGGCCACGTACCGGCGCAGCCTGGTCGACCTGGCCGCCCTCCGCTTCTCACCGCCGGTGGCCGGCGGCAAGAGCCTGCCGGCCGCCGGACTGCCGTGGTTCATGACGATGTTCGGCCGCGACAGCATCTTCACCAGCCTCCAGTCGCTGCCCTTCACACCCGAGCTGGCGGCCACGACCCTGCGGGTGCTCGGCGACTGGCAGGGCAGTCGACATGACGATTTCCGCGACGAGGATCCCGGCCGGATCCTGCACGAGATGCGATACGGCGAGATGGCGGCCTTCGAGGAACGCCCGCACTCGCCCTACTACGGCTCGGTCGACGCGACCCCGCTGTACGTCGTGCTCCTCGACGAGTACGAGCGCTGGACCGGTGACACGAAGCTGGTCCGCGACCTCGAATACGAGGCCCGCGCGGCCCTCAACTGGATCGACGAGTACGCCGACCTGATGGGCAATGGCTACATCTCCTACAAGCGGCGCAACGAGCAGACCGGCATCGAGAACCAGGCGTGGAAGGATTCCTGGAACTCCATCTCGTACAGCGACGGCCGGCTGCCGGGTTTCCCGCGGGCGACGTGCGAGCTCCAGGGCTACGCCTACGACGCCAAGATGCGTGGCGCGCGGCTGGCACGGCTGGTCTGGAAGGACCCGGCGTACGCGGACCGGCTGGAGAGGGAGGCGGCTGACCTCAAGCGCCGCTTCAACCGCGACTTCTGGCTGGCCGATCGTGGGTATTACGCGCTCGCCCTCGATGCAGACGGAGGCCAGGTCGATTCGCTTGCGTCGAACATCGGGCACCTCCTCTGGAGCGGGATCGTCGACACGGCGAAAGCCAAGTCGGTCGTGGGCCACCTGATGGGGTCACGGATGTACTCGGGCTGGGGTGTTCGCACCCTGGCCGAGGGAGAGGCCCGCTACAACCCGATCGGCTATCACCTCGGGACGGTCTGGCCGTTCGACAACTCGATCATCGCCTGGGGGTTGCGGCGGTACGGGTTCAAGGAGGAGGCGGCTCGCATCGCGTGGGACATCCTCGATGCCGCCACGCTGTTCGACGGGCGCCTGCCGGAGGCCTTCGGCGGGTACGACCGGGCGCTCACGAAGTACCCGGTCCAGTACCCGACCGCGTGCAGCCCGCAGGCCTGGTCGACCGGGGCGCCGTTGCTCCTGTTGCGCACGGTGCTCGGGCTGGAGCCGATCGGCGACCACCTCGTCGTCGACGCCGCACTGCCGGACGCGATCGGCGAGCTCGCGCTGCTCGACATCCCCGGTCGGTGGGGCAAGGTCGATGCCTACGGACGCGGCCGGATCGCCGTCGCCGGCCACGGCCGGACGCCCCGGGGCGCTCGATCCGGCGGCCGTGGGCGCGTCAAGGGCAACGGGGCGTCGCGGGGCGGTTGAGAGAGCGGCGGTTCGGGCCGGGGCCGTGCCGATCCGCCGGCGCGCGACCGGAGCGACCGGCGCGACCGGCCGAGGCGGTCAGGCCTCGGTCGAGCCCGCGTCGTCGTCGGCGAGCAGCCGATAGAGCGCGCGCCGAGCCTCGGTGAGGACCGTGCGAGCCTCGCTTCGGGCGGTCGGCGAGCCGACCCGGGAGACCTGGAGCGCAGCGACGCCGAGCTCCTGGACGAGCCCGCGGAGGTCGTCCCCGCCGCCGGACCGCGACCAGGGCCGTTCGGCCGGGATGGCGGTGGCCGCGGTGCGGCCGGCGTCCGTCAGCGCGAAGGTGCGTCGGCCGTCGCGGTCCTCGACCGTGACGAGGCCCTCGTCCTCGAGCTGCTGGAGCGTCGGGTAGACGGATCCGGCGCTCGGGTGCCAGCGGCCGCCGCTGCGCTCGGCGAGCTCCTGCATGACCTGGTAGCCGTGCATCGGCTGCTCGGCCAGGAGGGCGAGGGTGGCATCCCGGATGGCGCCGCGCCGCGACTGGAGTCGCCCCGGGCCCGGCCGCGGATGCTCGCCGCGCTCGCGATGCCGGCCATGCCCGCGACGGTCGCCCGGCCCGTCGAGGCCGCGCATCCGGCGCGACCCGGGTCGCTCGATGGAGATGGTGAGGTCCGGTCGCGGTCCATGGCTCATGCCATGGGCGTCTTCCCGGACTGGGTGATGTGCATGTGGTCGGCCCGTTCGGGAACGGCCACCGTTTGGTTCGAAGTCCACTTCGATCCTTTCGTTTGGGGTGGTTGGTGCTGGATTGCAATAACACGATATATCGCGTTATGTCCCTTGTCAACCCCCGCTCGGGCCGTCGGCGCGGCGGCTCACGGCGGGTGGGGCGGCTCCCCCGCCCGCACGGCGCTACACTCGCCGCGTCGTCAAACCGCAGGAGGCCACCCGTGGCGAAACCCTACGTGAGACTGACCCAGCCCCTCGTGCGCGACACGAAGGGCGGCGACCTTCGCCCCGCCTCATGGGACGAAGCCCTCGCCCGGACCGTCGCCGGGTTCCAGGCCGCCAAGGCGGCCCACGGCCCGACGACATTCGGCACCTTCAGCTGCTCGAAGGCGACCAACGAGGTCAACTTCGCGGCGCAGAAGTTCAGCCGGACGATCCTGGGCAGCAACAACATCGACAGCTGCAACCGGACGTGACACGCCCCTAGCGTCGCCGGTCTGGCGACGGTGTTCGGTGCCGGGGGCGGCACATCTTCATACCGCGAGGTCGAGGACACGGACCTGATCGTCCTGTGGGGCAGCAACGCCCGCGAGACGCATCCGATCTTCTTCCACCACGTGCTCCGGGGCGTCCGCAACGGCGCGCGCCTGTACGCCGTCGACCCGCGCCGCACGAGCAGCGCCGAATGGGCGGACGGCTGGCTCGGCCTCGACGTGGGCAGCGACATCGCCCTGGCCAACGCGATGGCCCGCGAGATCATCGCCGCCGGCCTCGAGAACCGCGAGTTCATCGAGCGGGCGACGTCCGACTTCCCGGCCTACAAGGCCAAGGTCGAGTCGTACACGCTCGAGTACGCGGAGGGGGAGACCGGCGTCCCGGCCGAGGCCATCCGCGAGCTTGCCCACGCCTTCGCCAAGGCGCCGCGCGCGATGATCTGCTGGACGCTGGGCATCACCGAGCACCACAACGCGGTCGACAACGTCCTGGCCCTGATCAGCCTGGTCCTCCTGACGGGCCACGTCGGCCGCTACGGCAGCGGCGTCAACCCGTTGCGTGGCCAGAACAACGTCCAGGGCGGCGGCGACATGGGCGCGCTCCCCGACCGCCTGCCGGGGTTCCAGCACGTCGAGAACGACGAGCTCCGGGCAAAGTTCGATGCCGAGTGGGGCGTGGCCGTCCCGCCGAATCGCGGCTGGCACCTGTCGGGCATGTTCGACGCGATCGAGCGCGGCGACCTGACAGCGGTCTACTGCATCGGCGAGAACCCGGTCCAGTCCGAGGCCGACCAGAAGCGCGCGATCCACCTGCTCGAGAGCCTCGAGTTCCTCGTCGTGCAGGACCTCTTCCTGACGAAGACCGCGGCGCTGGCCGACGTGGTCCTCCCGGCGACGGCGGCCTGGGCGGAGAGCGAGGGCACCGTCACCAACTCCGAGCGCCGCGTCCAGCGGGTGCGCAAGGCGGTCGAGCCGCCGGACGGCGCGCGCGACGACCTGGCCATCGTCTTCGACCTCGCCAACCGCATGGGCGGTGCGTGGGGCGACCCGGACCCGGAGGCTGTCTGGGACGAGGTCCGGCGGCTGTCCCCGGTCCATGCCGGGATGAGCTACGCCCGCCTCGAGTCCGAGGGCGGGCTCCAGTGGCCGTGCTACGACCTCGATCATCCCGGTGAGCTGTTCCTCCACTCGCGTCTCTGGGAGGACCCGGTCCCGGGCAACCGGGTGCCGTTCGTGCCGGTCGACCACGACCCGCCGGTCGACAAGCTCGATGCCGACTTCCCGATCCGCCTGACGACCGGCCGCCGGCTCGATTCGTACAACACCGGCGTCCAGACCGCCGGCTATACCTCACCGCTCCGACGCGGCGAGACCCTCGACACCAGCCCGGAGGACGCCGCGACCTACGCGCTGGCCGAGGGCGAGGTCGTCCGGGTCGTCTCGCGCCGGGGCCAGGTCGAGGTCCCCGTCCGGATCGACCCGTCGCTGCGGCCGGGCCTGACGTTCATGACCATGCACTTCCAGGACGACGTCGCGGTCAACCTGCTGACGATCGATGCCACGGACCCGAAGTCCGGCACGGCCGAGTTCAAGGCCACCGCCATCCGGATCGAGAAGCTCGGGCGCCGGTCGAGGTCTGAGTTCCCGCGTTCGGCCCGGACCCGTGTCCGGACCGACGCCAGGGGGTTCGGTTCAGTCGACCGTGACGGTCGCCTCCATCCCGTCGTGGATCTGGCAGACGTACGTGTACGTGCCGGGAGCGGCGCCCGCGAGCGACACCGTCCATTCGTTGAGGACGGCCGTGCTCGGGAGCGAGATGCGACTCGTGAGCTTGGACGGCCCGATGAACCCGGAATCGGCGATCGTCGTCGGATCCGCGAGCTGCGTGACGCCGTTGCCGCCGTCGAACTCGATCTCATCGGGTGGCCCGAAGTTGCACCCGGTCGGTCCCATCGGGACGTCCACCGACCCGTTCTCGCAGAACGGCTGGAACTCGTTCCCGAGGTCGCCCGGGAAGGTCACGGTATGTGGCTCATCCGGCGAGCGCGGCGTGAAGACGACCTTGTCGCCCGCGGTCGCGGCGAGGGTGCGCGGGAAGAATTCGAGGAGGGCCACGTGGCCGTCCGGGCTGGAGGTCCCCGCGATGACGTGCCTGGTGGTGCCCTTCCGGTTCAGCCGTTCGGCGTCACGGTTCGCCTTGGCGTCGGCTGTCCAGGCGCCTTTCAGGTCTCGCTTGATCTGGTTGTCGACCTGCTTCTGGACCTGCGCCGGGCTGGGTCCATGAGCCCCGGCAGGCAACACGTTCACCCGTCCGGACATGCCGGCGTGGACGCGGCAGACGAAGACATAGCTCCCCGGGGCCGCCGTCACGTGCACGACGAATGGCGCGGGTGGCCCGGCCGGGGTGCCGCTGCTCACGACCGCGGTGCCGTCGAACCCGCAGGGCGTCGGCGCCGAGCCACAGGTGACGGAGGTCGGGGCCAGGGCGGCCTGGTTCAGCTCGGTATGGGTCGTGCCGTTCGGGTTCGGCGTGGTGTCGTCGGCGTCATCGAGGCCGACGCCGTTCGTGCGATTGTCCCCCTTGGCCGTCGTTCCGGCCGGGAGGATGGTGAACGTGTGGAACCCCTGGTTGATGAACTGGAGGTCCGATCCGGTCGGCACCGAGACCGTCCGCGGGAAGAAGTCGTTGAAGGCCCACAGGTGACCGGCCGGGACCGCGGATGGCATGTCGGCGGTGACGGTGGCAAGTCCGGGGCTCGCACCGACCGGCGCCGCCAGGACCAGTCCTCCGAGCATGAACAGCGTGGCGCCGGCCGCAGCCAGTCCTCGTCGGGTCCGAATCACGAAGCCACCTCCGGCGCGCTCTGCAGACGCACACCCCGGCTGCGGTCTGTGGATATCCGGTGTAGTCCTCTCGAGCGTCGTCGTCCACCCAGATATGCCGGGGTTCGCGCAGACGTGTGGTGCCCGGATGCACCGCATCGGCGCAGCGCCGAGGCATGTCCCCGCGCCAGACCCGCTCCTGTACAGTCAGGACGCGGGCCGAGCGTCGTGCCACCGGCGGCCGCAACCGGAGGTTCGTCGAGATGTGTCTGCTGTTCGCGATCCTGGCCGTGCTGGGGCCGCGCGCCCTGGTCTTCTTCTGGTGGCTGCTCGAGCCCGCGCGCTGGGCGGCCACGTTCGAATCGGCCGTCGTCCCGCTGATCGGGTTCCTCTTCCTGCCGTGGACGACGATCATGTACGTGCTGGTCTTCCCGGGCGGGATCGAGGGTCTCGACTGGCTGTGGCTGGGCCTGGGCCTCGTCGTCGACATCGCCTCGTACGGCGGCAGCGCGTGGGGCAATCGCGACCAGTCGGATACGACCTGGACCAACTACGACGGCGTCTGACCTCCGACCCTGACGGACCGGCTCAGCTCACGTCAGACGCGCCGGCCTCGCTCGTCTCGCTCGTGTCGCCGTCCCGGAAGATCCACGCGGGCCGCCCCGCAAGGTAGGCGACCAGGGCGACGATGCCGGTGACGATGACGACGATGATCGTCAGGCTCCGCAGGTCCTCGATCGTCGCATCGGCGACGGCCCGGACCGCGCCGGCCACGTCATCCTGGGCGATCCCGCTCAGGAGGGCGCCCTCGATGCCGTCGATCGACAGCCGGGCGATCAGGAACGCGATGAGCGTGCCGATGCCCAGGTAGACGACCATCCGGCGACGGTCGCGCGCGAGCCACAGCGCGAGCGCCACGACCACGATGGTCAGGATGATCAGGGCGACGACGATGATGTCGAACGCCTGGACGGCGCTCCGGGCCGCGAGGAGGCGGTCCGCCTTGACCAGCTGGATCGTCCCGAAGTCGGGCGGCAGGGTCACCCCGAGCGCACTCTGGAGCCGCTGGGCGAGCACGTCCGGCGCGTCCGGGCTGGTGAGGTCGGGCAGCGTGATGTCAGCCGGGATGACGCCGCCGGCCTGCAGCTCCGCGAGCGCAGCTCCGACGACCGGGAACACCTGGACGGTGATGTAGCCGTCGACGACGGTCACGTTGTCGGGCTTGTCCCGGAGGAGGTTGATGATCCCGGCATGGGTCACCGCCAGCGTCCGCTGCAGCGCGGCCTGGATGCGGGGGTTCTGGAGGGCCACCTGGAGGCGTTGGTCGATGGCGCTCCCGACGGCCAGCGTGAGGGTGCCGGCCAGGGGCTTGATGGCATCGGGCAGGCGCGTCTCGAGCCGGGCCTGGACGTCGAGCGCGGTGACGACCTGGTCGCTGATCCGCGCGCTGAGCGGGTCGATGACGGCCGGCTCGGCCAGGACCTTGCCGGCGAGGTTCGTGAAGCGATCCGTGTTCAGCACCACCTGGTGCGTCCAGACGGCGACCGTCGTGAGCAGGATCAACAGGCTGGCCAGCACGAGGGCCACGCCCGCCAGGATCCGCCGGGATCGTCTCGGCGCCGCGGGCGCGGTCGCCTGCGCTTCGGTGTTCGTCATCACGCCCTCCAACCGCTCGACCTTGCGAGCGGGAGCCGAAGCCTAGCAGGCGCCGCCGGCCGTCGAGGCTGCCCGGGGCCCTGGAGGTCTCGTCGCGGACCGACGTGCTAGCCTTCGGGGTCCGACCGGCGCCTCCGGGAAGATGGGCCGGCGAGGAACGAGGAGGGTGTTTGATCATGCCACCGAAGACGGGGGCCAACGGCAAGCGCCCGGCCAAGTCGACCACGAAGGCTGCCGCCAAGCCCGTGACCAAGGCCTCGACGAAGAGCGCGGCGAAGAGCGCCGCCAGTTCCGCGACCAAGGCCGCCACCAAATCCACGACGCGAGCCGCCACCGCGGCCAAGGCTCCGACCGCCTCGCGCGCCAAGGCAACCCCGAAGGCACCGGCCAAGACCACCGCCGCGTCGCGCGCACGCGACACCGCTGCGCTTGCCGACCGCGTCGCCGAGGTCGAGGCGATCGACGGAGCCGAGCGGGTCACCGAGGGTCTCGGCGTGGCCGCGGCAGCCGCCGACGCGGCGGCGATCGGCCGGGCCGCCACGCTCGCGGGTGCGAGCGACCTGACCCGGGGCCAGGACGAGCTTCTCGTCGCGGGTCGCGTCGCGGCCCTCGGTGAGGTGGTCGCGGCCGCGGGCATCAACGACGTCGAGCAGGGCGCCCAGCTGCTGGCGACCTCGGAGGACATCGCCATCCTCGGCGCGGTCGTCGGGGCGATCAGCGAGGACGACCTCGATCGCGGGCTCCAGGTGGCGCGCGTCAGCGGTGAGCTCGCCGCGGTGTCGATCGTCGTGCGCCGGATCGGCATGCCGGTCCTGTCATCGTTCCTGGCCGATCGCGGCGACCAGCTGCTGGACGTCTCGGTCGATGCCATCGTCCGCGCGGGCGGGACCCGCGCGATCGCCCGCGCCCTGGCCGAGGCCGGTGGCCGGGTCGAGATCCTCGGCGAGGCCGAGGCTGCCGAGGGCATCGCCCGCCTGGTCGTCGCCGAGGGCATCGGCGAGCGCAGCGACGAGCTCGCCGAGGAAGGCGCTGCCCTGAGCTACGACGGGTTCGAGGAGATGGTCGCCGGCGAGACGATCCGCCAGGCGGCCGTCGAGGTCGCTGCCGAAGGTCTGGCCGAGGCAGGCGAGGGCATGGAGGAGATCGGCTCCGCGGGCGCGCTCGCGGACGTCGCCGACCAGCTCCGCAACTAGCGCGCGGGCCTCGGGCGGGCGACCTCGGTCAGCACCGCAGGCGCCCGGCCGAACCGTCGCTGGATGGCCAGGGTCAGCGTTCCGGCGAGCAGCAGCATCGTCACGTTGACCAGCAGGACCTGGAACGCGCCGAGCGAGCCGGGTCCATCGCGCACGGCCGTCGACACGCCGAGATAGGCGGCCGCCGGGATCGTCGTGACCGAGATGGCGACGCCGACCGCCGCGCTCGCGCGCGTCTCGAAGGCGAGCATCCCGGCGACGCCAGCGGCGAAGGCCACGACGAAGGTCGAGGCATTGACGGTCGGTGGCGTGAACGCGCCCGGCCCGTTCAGGTCGATCTCGGCCCCGAGGAGACCGAACGCCCGGAGCACGGTGACGACCGTGAACGACGCGGCGCTGGCGAGAGCGAGGCCCACCGCCAGCGTGCCGACGGCACGAGACGCCAGCCTGACCCGGCGGCCCACGATCCCGACGCAGGCGGCGGTGAGCGGCAGGAGGTCCGGGCTCACCGCCATGGCCCCGACGATCAGGATCGAGTTGCCGTTCAGGACCCCGAACGCCGCGATCGTCCCGGCGATGAGCATGAACGCCAGGTACCTGGCGACGATGCGGGACTGGGCGCGTGCCTCGCCCAGGACCTCCGACCAGATCAGGGCGTCCGCGTTCCGGGCGAACGGGCCGTCGCGCCGGGCCGGTCCGATGAGGGTGAGCCGCGCGAGGAGCACGTCATCGGCCGGGATGTCGAAGCGCTCGAGGGCCTCCAGGGCCGCGTCGACGCTCCCGGGCTCGACGTCCGCCGTGACCATGGTCGCGCCCGGCTCGGCGAGCGGCGCGCGAGCCAGGTGACGCACCCCGTCGACCGCGCCGAGGCTGGACGCGACCTCGTCCGCCAGTGCCTCGGGTGCGTAGACGCGGAGGAACAGCACGGGGCGCCCTCGGTCAGGTCGAGGGGAGCGCGGCCGTGTCCTGGGCGTGGTACTCGGCCAGCAGGCGCTGCTCGTCGTCCCGCTTCGGGAAGAACGTGAACACGACGGCCGCGCCGATCAGCACCGCGATGATGCCGGCGGCGTAGGCCCAGTCGGCGCCGTCGAGGAACGAGGTCTTGGCGCCGGCCGTGATGGCCGCCGCGTACTGCGGGTACTGCGCGGCCACCGCCTCGGCGCTGCTGAACGACTTCGTGAGCTGCTCCTGGACGCTGGCCGTGATCTGGTCGCCGTTCGGCGCGGCCGCCATGGCCGCGGAGACGGCGGCCGCGTAGCCCGCCGTCAGCAACGCCCCGAAGATCGACTGCATGAACGCCCCGCCGAGGTCGCGCTGGAGATCGGCCGTGCCCGACGCCATCCCGGCGCGCGTGACCGGCACCGAGCCGGTCAGCGAGTGCGACGCCGGCGTCCCGGCGAACCCGACGCCGATCCCGACGAACGCGTAGCCGAGCGCGACCTGCCAGTACGGGCTGCCTTCACGCCACAGCACGAACATCGTCACGAACCCGAGCAGGACGAAGACGTACCCGAGGAGCAGCGTGAACCGCGCGCCGCGGGCCTCGACGAGCTTGGCGGAGCGGGGGGCCACGATGATCATGGCCAGGGCCGCCGGGATGATCGCGGCGCCGGCCTGCAGGGTCGTGTACGCCAGCACGTTCTGGAGGTACTGCTGCCCGATGAACATCGCGCCCATCAGCGACCCGAAGACGATGATGCCGGCGCAGGCAGCCACCCAGAACACGCGCCGCGAGGCGATCTTGAGGTCGTACAGCGGGTTGGCGACACGTTGCTGGCGCAGGACGAACGCGACACCCGAGACCACCGCCACGATGATCAGGCCCAGGGCGAGCCCTCGTTCGCCCGGCACCGGTGCGAAGTTGATGGCCAGGATGAGGCCGCCGATCATCACGGCCGACAGGATCCCCCCGAGGTTGTCGACCTTCTCGGTCGTCTCGTTGACGTGGGCCGGCACGAACCGGATGGCCATGACCAGCGCGACGGCCGCCAGCGGCAGGGTGACGATGAAGACCGAGCCCCACTCGAAGTGCTCGAGCAGGAAGCCCGACACCAGGGGTCCGAGTGCCGCGATCGCCCCGCCGAGGGCCGACCACAGGGCGATCGACCGGGTCCGGGCAGGCCCGGACCAGAGGGCGGCGATCAGGGCGAGGGTCGTCGGGTAGGCCATGCCGGCCGAGATGCCGCCGACGATCCGGGCGGCGATGAGGATCTCGATCGAGGGCGCCGTGGCCGCGACGATGCAGGCCGGGATCGACAGCAGGATGCCCAGGAGCAGCATCAGCTTGCGCCCGTAGCGGTCGCCCAGCGCGCCGAGCCACAGGACGGAGGCGGCCAGACCCAGCGAGTAGCCGACGGCCACCAGGTCCAGCGCCGTCTGCGACGCATCGAACGCCTTGCCGATGTCCGGCAGCGCGACGTTCGCGACGGACAGGTTCAGGTTGGCGACCGCGGCGACCAGGATGAGCGAGAGGAGGACGAGCCCCGACTTCTCCGGACCGGTCCCGGCGTTCGCGGCTGCGGCCGGGGGCGGTGGTGCGGCGGTCGTGGTCGGGCTGGTCACGAGGTCTCCTGGGCGGCGGAGCGACGGTCGCTCCGGACGATACAGCGGTCCGCAACCGTCGGCGCGACGCTCGGACACCGACGATGCGCTCACCATCCCGACCTGGCCATGCGCACGACCCTTCCCGCCCGCACGGCGGCGGGTCGCTAGACTCGCCGTGATGGATCTCCACGTCATCGGGCCGCTCGCCTCCCCGGCCGAGCGCGCCGCCGTGGACGCCGTGCTCGGCCCACCCGAATCGGGCTGGGTCGGCGGGCCGCGGGATTCGTCCATCGACGGACATGCCTCGCGCGGCGGCCACGCGACCCGCGCCCGACGCTCGCAGCTCCTGCCGGCCCTGCACGCCGTCCAGTCGCGGATCGGCTGGATCAGCACGCCGGCCCTCAACTACGTCTGCAAGCGGCTGGCCGTCGCGCCGGCCGAGGCGTACGGCGTCGCGACCTTCTACGCCCTCTTCGCGACGAACCCGCGGCCGCCGGTGGTGGCGCACGTCTGCGACGACATCGCCTGCCGGCTGGCCGGCGCGGAAGGGCTCTGCTCGGACCTCACCCGCGCCCTCGGACCGGCCGGCGAACCGATCCGCGACGGCCGTGCGACCTGGCTGCGCAGCCCGTGCCTCGGCCTGTGCGACCGCGCGCCGGCGGTCCTGGTCACGTCGGCCGGGGAGGCCGCCGACGCGTTCACGCTTGCGCCCGTCGACGCGGTCGGCGTCGCGGCTGCGCTCGAGGCGGATCGGGCGCCGCGGGCACCGCCTCGTGGGCCGCGGGACGCGCAAGACCCGACCCGCTCACCCGGACCCTCTGCGCGCCTCCTGGGCCGGATCGGGACGGTCGACCCGACCTCTCTGGATGCCTACCGGGCGAGCGGTGGCTACCGCGCCCTGGCACGCGCGATCGAGCTCGGCCCGGATGCGGTCATCGCGGAGGTCACCGCGGCGAAGCTGATGGGACGCGGCGGTGCCGCGTTCCCGACCGGTCGCAAGTGGGCCGCCGTCGCGACCCAGCCCGCACAGCCTCATTACCTCGTCTGCAACGCCGACGAGTCGGAGCCCGGGACGTTCAAGGATCGCGTCCTGCTCGAGGGCGACCCGTTCGCGACGGTCGAGGCGATGACCATCGCGGCGTTCGCCACCGGTGCCTCGAAGGGCTTCCTCTACATCCGCGGGGAGTACCCCGAGGCTGAGGCGCGCGTGACCGCGGCGATCAGTGCGGCGCGCGCCGCCGGCTTCCTCGGACCGGACATCCTCGGCTCGGGCTTCGCCTTCGACATCGAGCTCCGGCGCGGCGCCGGTGCGTACATCTGCGGCGAGGAGACGGCGCTCTTCGAATCGATCGAGGGCAAGCGGGGCGAGCCGCGCAACAAGCCACCGTTCCCGGTCGAGGTCGGCCTGTTCGGCAAGCCGACCGTCGTCAACAACGTCGAGACGCTGGCCAACGTGCCGCTCATCGTGCTCGAGGGCGGCGAGGCGTTCGCCCGGATCGGCACCGACGGCTCGACCGGACCGAAGCTCTTCTGCCTCTCGGGCCACGTCGCGCGGCCGGGCGTCTACGAGGTCGAGTTCGGGGCGACGCTGCGCGACCTGATCGAGCTGGCGGGCGGCGTCCCGGGTGGCCGGGCGATCCGGACGATCCTGCTCGGCGGCGCGGCGGGCGTCTTCGTCGGCCCCGACGCGCTCGACATGCCGCTCACCTTCGAGGCGACCCGCGCCGCCGGCGCGACGCTCGGCTCGGGCGTGATCATGGTCTTCGACGAGACAGCGGACCTCGTCGACACGCTCCGCCGGATCGCCCAGTTCTTCCGCGACGAGTCGTGCGGCCAGTGCGTCCCGTGCCGGGTCGGGAGCGTCCGGCAGGAGGAGCTGCTGGCGCGGCTGGCGGCCGGTTCGCGCGTCCGGCCGCGCGACGAGGAGCTGGCGCTGCTGCGCGAGATCGGCCAGGCGATGCGCGACGCGTCCATCTGCGGGCTCGGCCAGACGGCGTCGTCGGCCATCGAGTCCGCGTTCCGGCAGCCCGGTATGGTGGCGCTGTGACCGACGGCCTGAGCATGGATCGCGATCCGGCGCCGGATGCGCAAACGCCCCACGCCGGCGAGGCCCCCGGCGCCCAGCCCCTCACCGACATCCTGCTCACCCCGCCCGCCCGGGCCAGCAGGCCGCCCGCACCGCCCATGGTCGAGGCGCCGCCGCCGGTCGCCCTGACGATCGACGGCGTCGCGGTGTCGGTGCCCGCCGGGACCACGATCCTGGGCGCCTGCCGGACCCAGGGCATCGACACGCCGACCCTGTGCTACGCCGAGAACCTCACCCCGGTCAACGTCTGCCGGGTGTGCGTCGTCGAGGTCACCGGCTCGCGCGTCCTCGTTCCCGCCTGCTCGCGGGTGGCCGAGGCCGGGATGGAGGTCCAGACCGACTCCGAGCGGGTCCGGCTGTCGCGCAAGATGGTCCTCGAGTTCCTGGGGTCCTCCGTGGACCTGTCGCTGGCCGGGCCGATCGCACCGGACGGCTCGATCGCGGCCTACGCCGAGCGCTACGGCGCGGACGCGACCCGCTACGGCCCGCCGGCGGCGCCGGCCGCCCCGGGCGAGCGCGACGCCCAGGAGTCCGGCCACCACCACGCCCCGGCCGGCGACGCGACGGCGGCGACCGTCGCCCAGCCGACGAAGGTCGACAACAACCTCTACGTCCGCGACTACGCGAAGTGCATCCTCTGCTACAAGTGCGTCGACGCGTGCGGCGAGGAGGCCCAGAACACGTTCGCCATCGCGGTCGCGGGCCGCGGCTTCGACGCCCGGATCTCGACCGAGGGGGCGGTGCCGCTGCCGGAGTCGGCGTGCGTCTACTGCGGCAACTGCATCGGGGTCTGCCCGACCGGCGCGCTGATGTTCAAGAGCGAGTACGACATGCGCGAGGCGGGCACCTGGGACGAGTCCGTCCAGACGGTGACCGAGACGATCTGCCCGTACTGCGGCGTCGGCTGCGCCGTGGAGCTCCATGCGCAGGACGACCGCATCGTCAAGGTCACCTCGCCCTCCGACTCGTCGGTGACCGACGGCCACCTGTGCATCAAGGGCCGGTTCGGCTTCGAGTTCGTGAACAACCGACCGCCCCGGTAGCGGCCATCGTGCTGGACGTGAGCTGGGCGGGGGCCCTGGCCTGCGGATGCTGGAGCGAGAGGTGAAACGCCTGGCGACGATCCTGGACCGGCCGCTGCAGCTCGCGGTGGAGGCCGCCTAGCCCAGCCCGCTCAGGTCCCGGAGGTCGATCCGGCCGTCCTTCGCGTAGACGTTGAACCCGTCGCCACGCAGGAAGCCGACCAGCGTGACGCCCAGGCGCTCGGCGGTCTCGATCGCGAGGTCGGACGGCGCCGACACGGCACAGACGATCGGGATCCCGGCCACGGCCGCCTTCTGGACGATCTCGAAGCTGACCCGGCCCGAGACCATCAGGATCCGATCGTGGAGCGGCATCGCGCCGGCCAGCACCTGCGAGCCGACGAGCTTGTCGAGCGCGTTGTGGCGCCCGACGTCCTCGCGGAGGCCGAGGAGCTCGCCGCCCGGCGTGAACAGGCCGGCCGCGTGGAGGCCGCCGGTCTCGTCGAAGGCGCGCTGGGCCGCGCGCAGCAGGTCCGGCAGGGCGAGGATGATCGAGCGCGAGACCACCGGTCCGTCCGGCAGCGGGTCGGTCCGCAGGGCGACCTCGTCGATCGAGGCCTTGCCGCAGATGCCGCACGACGCCGTGGCGACGAAATGGCGCTCGGCGACCGTCGAATCGTCGAACGGTCGCGACAGGCGGACCACGATCGTGTCGTCCGGCTGGCTGAGGACGCCCGGATCGCCGCCGCTCGTGCCCAGCACCTCCTGCCCATCGAGCAGGCCCTCCGTCCGGAGGAAGCCGACCGCGAGCTCGGCCTCGTTGCCCGGGGTCCGCATCGTGACCGCGACCGCGACCGGGTCCTGGCGCGGGCCGGCCGCGCGGATCTCCAGCGGCGCCTCGCCGACGACCCGGTCGTCGCGGACCTCGAGCGATTCGCCGCGGACCGCCACGATCCGGTGGCTGGTCACGTGCCGGACGGGCGGGACCGGATCGCCGGTCAGCCCGGGCATCGGGTCGCCTCGAGGGTGTGTCCGAACGCCGTGAGCGCATCCCCGGCGGCCTGTCCGGCCTCGAGCGCCGGGCCGAGGGCGCCGAGCCCGGCGATGCCGCCACCGGTCGCCGACCAGTCGATGGCGCGATCGGCGGCCGTGCCGTAGGCGGCGAGCATCGCACCGGCCGATGTCATGGGCCGCCGCGTAGCAGTCGGCCGGCGGATGGCCCCCCAGCCAGTCCCGCTCGACGTCGACGAAGTCGAGGATGTCGACGGATGCGCGCCGGACCGCATCCGGATCCTGGGCGTTGGCGGCCGTCGTCAGGGCCGCGTTGAGACCGTCGACCGTCGCGCGATCGTCGTTGACCCGGAGGAGGAACGCGGCGTAGGCCAGGCGCGGGTCACCGGTCGCGCGCGGCTTGCGCCGTACTCGCCGGCCGGGACGGGCGTCGGAGCTGCGGTCCGGGTCGCTTCGGCGATCGGCGGATCGCTCGCCACCGACGCCGGGCTCGCAGTCGAGCTGAGATCCTCGGTCGCATCCGGACTGACGGTGGCCGTCGGCAACGTCGGGCTCGCGGCCGGTGTGGCCGTGGACTGCATCCAGGTCCACGACGCGACCCCGAACACGAGCGCGGCGATCACGACGACCGCGATGATCAAACCCCGCGACGTTGTCGACATCCGACCGAGTGTACGGGTCCCGCCCGCGAACCGATCCGGACGCCCGGACGAGGACCATGATGTCCGCGATGACGACCAGCTCGATCCTGTCCGCGGCGCAGCGACGGTTCCTCATGTCCGCACGTCGGATCACGCTCGTGACGAGCGCGACCGACGGCACGCCGCGGCCGGTCCCGATCTGCTTCGTCCTGGCGGACGAAGGCGCCGTGCTCTTCACACCCGTCGACGAAAAGCCGAAACGCACCGACGACCCCATGGCGCTTGCCCGCGTCCGCGACATCTCGGCGGATCCTCGCGTCGCGATCCTGGCCGACCGCTGGGATGAGGACTGGACGCGGCTGGCGTGGCTGCGCGGCGTCGGGACGGCCGTCGTCACGCCGCCGTCCCTGGCCGATCACGCGGGGATCGTCGCCGCGCTGCGCGCGAAGTACCCGCAGTACTCGGCCCACCGCCTCGAGGCCCGGCCTCTCATCCGCGTCACGATCGAACGCGTGACAAGCTGGGGCGCGGTCGATCGGCGTCAGCCCTGATCGTGCCGGTGGTCTCCCGGGGCAGAGGCGCAGCTCAAGCCGGAGTCGGTCCAGGGTCGGCGTACACTCCTGCGACCTCAAGCGTTGCCTGGAGAGCCGGCAGCCGTGGATACCGATCGTCGTTCCGATAGGAGCGGTCCCGACCCCGCCCACCCCGCACCGAACCCGAACGAAGCGATGTGGCGGGCGATCCTCGATGGCACCGATCCCGTCTACGCGCGCAACCGCGGCCGCCTGAAGCACCTCCCTGGATCGCCGCGGTGCAAGATGTGCGCCGCGCCGTTCGGGGGCCCGGCCGGCGTGCTGATGCGGTGGCGAGGTCGAGCCCCGTGGCCGAACAACCCAGACTACTGCCGCTCCTGCTTCCAGCTGCTCGATCGATATCACGGCGGCGCGGAGATCGATTCGTCCTTCCTGTTCGCCGACATCCGAGGCTCGACGACGCTGGCGGAGGGGATGTCGCCGACGGCATTCCGGACCCTGCTCGACCGCTTCTACGACATCGCCGCCCGCGTCCTCGTCGCCCATGACGGCATCGTCGACAAGTTCGTCGGCGACGAGGTCGTTGGGATCTTCATCCCGGCGCTCGCGCATGACGAGCATCCGGCGCGCGCGATCGCGGCCGCACGTGCGCTGCTCGACGCGACCGGCCACAGCGACTCCGATGGACCGTGGCTGCCCATCGGAGTCGGCGTCGCGACCGGCACAGCGTTCGTCGGGTCGGTCGGCGAGACCCACACGGCGGCGATGACGGCCCTCGGCGACATCGTGAACGTCACCGCGCGGCTTGCATCCGCCGCCGCGCCGGGCGAGATCCTCGTCAACGAGCTGGCCGCACAACGGGCCGGCCTGGAGACCGGCGCCCTCGAGATGCGCCGGCTCGAGCTCAAAGGAAAGACGCAGGCGACGACCGTCTATGTGGTCCATGCCGGAGCGGGATCGCCCGCCTCGATGCCGCCCGAATAGGCTTCTGCTCGCCTCGAGGATCCCCGCTCGCGATACCCTCCCTGACCAGCCGGCTCAGCGGTCCAGGAAGACGGCCGTGCCCATCGGTCGCAGGCAGTGGGTCGAGCTCATCGCCTCCAGGTAGCCGCCCGCGTTGAGCAGCGCGACCATGTCCCCTTCCCGGACGGGCGGCATCGGGTAGTCCTCGGCGAACACGTCGCCCGCCTCGTTGATATGGCCGGCGACCGTGACGACGTCGGTCCGCGCCGCGCCGGCATCCCGGCAGACGACGATCTCCTGGGCGAAGCGGTAGATGAAGTACGAGCAGTTGACGTTCCAGCCGATGTCGAGCCCGACGAAGGTGACCTCGCGCCGGCGTTCGACGGTCACGACCTCGCCGAGGAGGATCGCGGCGTCCTTGGACAGGTGGTCGCCCGGCTCGCACGCGATCGTCACGTCGAGCGGCCCGAGATGGCGAGCGAGGACCGCGGCGTAGCCATCGAGATCGACGGCGTGCTCCTCGGCACGGGCCGGCACGCCCAGCCCGCCGCCCACGTTGACCTCCACGATCCGGTGGCCCGCGGCGCGCAGGAGGC
Source organism: uncultured Chloroflexia bacterium (assembly GCA_963720495.1). Lineage (GTDB taxonomy): Bacteria > Chloroflexota > Limnocylindria > Limnocylindrales > CSP1-4 > SPCO01. The sequence continues at coordinate 56,929 of CAVRFU010000006.1, read as the reverse complement.
CGACCGCCTCGACCGCCGGCGCGAGGGCGCGCTCGAAGCCGGCCAGGCCCTGGGCCAGCCAGCCCGAGCCCGCGTGGAAATGGACCGTGTCGACACGGAGGTCGTGCCGCGCGGCGGCGGCCATCGCCTCGTCCAGCCGCTCCAGCCCGATCCCGAACTTGGTCGGCCGGTCGCCCGCGTACTCGAGGTGCTCGTTGTACCCGGCGCCGGCACCCGGGTCGATCCGGATCCCGATCGTGCCGCCCGGCGCGCGCCGTCCGTAGCGCTCGATCTGGCTGATCGCGTCGAGGTTCAGGTGGACCCCGTGGGCAAGCAGCACGTCGAGGTCGCGCTCGGACACGTTGGTGCCTGTGTAGCTGATCTCCTCGGGGCGCCAGCCGCACGCGACCGCCCGCTCGACCTCGCCCGGCGAGCAGGCGTCGATGCCGACGCTCTCGGGGCTGCAGGGTTCGCCGAGGGCGCGCAGGACCTCCAGGACCTCGGGCCTCGGGTTGGCCTTGAGCGCGAACCGGACGATGAACGGAAGGCCGGTCCGAGCGAGGGCCTCCTGGAGGGCTCGGGCGTTCTCGGCGAACCGGGTCCGGTCGTAGACGAAGAGCGGCGTCCCGTGCTCGCGGGCGAGCGCCTCGGCGTCACGACCGACGATCCGCAGCCGGCCGTCAGCGGCGATGTCGAGACCCGGGCGGACCCACCAGGGCCGGTCCGTCACGCGTGCGGGTGATCGTGGGCGTGGGCCTGGGCGCTGGCCGCGGACGCCGCGCGTGGCGTCCAGCGATTCGGCCCTTCCTCGACCTCGACCCCGAGGGTCTCCATCAGCCTGGTCGATGCGGCGGCGATCTCGGCGATCGCGCCCTCGAAGGCCTCGCTGTTGCGGGCGCTGGGCACCCGGTAGCCGCTGATCTTGCGGACGTACTGGCGGGCGGCGGCCTCCAGTTCGCCCGTCGTCGCAGCCTCATCGGCGCGACGCAGGGTCTTGATGCTTCGGCACATGCCCGTACGGTACGACCACCCGGCTATCCTCGCCACGACGAACGGAGGGTCTGGACGATGCGATCTGCGGGAACTCCTCGGGTGATGGCGGTTCCGGGCGTCCTCGCAGCGTCCGCCTGATCGAGGACTCAGGTGGCTGCTGCAGCGTTCTGGGCGTTCCTGGCCGCGTCCTCGCTGATCGTCGGCGCGCTGATCGCCCTCTCCGGGCGGCTCAAGGGGCAGCCCCTCGTGCTCCTCATCGGCTTCGGCTGCGGTGCCCTCATCAGCGCGCTTGCCTACGACCTCATCGAGGAGGCCGTCGGCGTGTCGGCGACAGGGCTCTCGGTCGCAGTCGGGTTCGTGGCGGGCGCCCTGACGTACTACGTCGGCGACGAGATGATCGAGCGGATGCCGGGTGCGGACGCGTCCGACGGCGGCGGCGGGCTGCCGATCCTGCTTGGCGCCGTGCTCGATGGGATTCCCGAATCGATCGTCCTGGGGCTCACGCTGGTGGGCGGCGGCGGACCGAGTGCCGCGATCCTCGTGGCCATCTTCATCTCGAATGTCCCGGAGTCCGTTGCGTCCTCCACGCGGATGCTCGCCAGTGGCCGACGGCCCGCGTGGGTCATCCGCGTCTGGGCCCTGGTCGCCGTCGCGAGCGCCGGATCGGCGGCCATCGGTTACGGCCTGTTCGCGACGGCACCCGGCGATGTGATCGCGTTCATCGACGCCTTCGCCGCAGGCGCGATCCTGACCCTCCTCGCCGACGACCTGCTGCCCGCCGCTCACGCCGAAGCGAACCGACTGGTCGGGCTTGCCACCGCGGCCGGGTTCGCGGTGGCGGCGTTCCTGTCGCTCGGCTCATGACGGTTCCGCGGGGGATCGCATTGGCGCTCGGGATGCAGGCGCACCCGGAGGGCGGCTGGTATGCGGAGACGTGGCGAGCCCCCGGCGTCGCCGGTCAGCGCCCGCCGGGCAGCGCGATCCTCTACCTGCTGGCGGCCGGCGAGCGCTCGCACTGGCACCGGCTCGATGCCGCCGAGGTCTGGCAGTACTCGGCCGGTGAAGCACTCGAGCTCCGGACCTGGCTCCCTGGGGATCCGACGGTGGCCAGCCACCGGCTCGGTCCGGCGGTCGGCGCGGGAGACGCGGCCCAGGCTGTCGTCCCGGCCGGAGCCTGGCAGACGGCTCGTCCGCTGGGCGCATGGACGCTGGTCGGCTGCATCGTGGCCCCGGCCTTCGCGTTCGACGGCTGGGAGCTCGCGCCGGAAGGCTGGGAACCGCCGATCTGAGCCTGGCTGATGCTGGTTTCGGCCCTCGACGGACTGTGTCCGGCCGTCTGCCAATGGCGGTATATCGACGAGTCAGCGGAGGGGCGAGCGCGCAGGACGCCGATGCCGCCATTGGCATCACCGCGGCGGGACTCCCTCGGCGCCGAAATCAAGCATCAGGACGCACGGCCCGCGCCCGGACCCGCGATCAGCCGCCCTCGCGCATCCCCCACGGCGAGCCGTAGGCGGTCAGCAGATCGAGGAACGGCACGGCGTCGAACGCCTCCGGGCCGAGCACCCCACTCCCCGACCAGACTCCCGAGGCGAGCAGCTCGAGCGCGATGACCGGGTTGATCGCCGTCTGCCACACGACTGCCTGCGACCCGTCCTCCCGCATCGTGACCTCGTTGTCCACCACGTGGTACAGGTACACCTGCCGCGGCCCCCCGTCCTTGCCCGTGCCCGTGACCCACGTGCCGGCGCAGGTCTTGCCGCGCATCCGGTCGCCCAGCGCCGCCGGGTCCGGCAGGCACGCGGCCACCACGTCCCGCGGCGACACCTCGACACCGCCGACCCGGACCTTCTCGGTGCGGTCCAGGCCCAGCATGTGGAGCACCTTGAGCACGTTGATGAACTCGTCGCCGAGGCCGTACTTGAAGGTCACCCGCTTCGCCTTGACCCAGCGCGGGATGAGGAGGACCTCCTCGTGCTCGACGTTGACGCACTCGACCGGCCCGATCCCCTCCGGGAAGTCGAAGACCTCCGGCTCGCTGAACGGCGGCGTCGTGTACCAGCCCCGGTCCGCCTCCCAGATGACGGGCGGATTGAGGCACTCCTCGATCGTCGTCCAGATCGAGAACGATGGCGCGAAGTCGTAGCCATCGACGACCAGGTTCGCCCCGTCCCGGACGCCGACCTCGTCGATCGCGTCGAACAGGTGATCCTGGGCATACCGGGCGAAGATGTCGGACAGGCCCGGCTCGACACCGACTCCGACCAGGGCCAGCCGTCCGGCCGCCGACCACGCGTCGGCCTCGGCGAACTGCTCGTCACCCAGCTTGACCCCGGTCCGCTCGTACGGCGCCTCCGGATCCGGGTGCGACAACGACATGGCCATGTCGAGATAGTCCGCGCCGGCCGCGAAGGCACCCTCGAAGATCGGCATCACGAAGCGCGGGTCGACCGCGTTGAGGACGTGCGTGATGGCGTGCTCGCGGCAGAGCGCCGCGATATCGGCCGGGCGCGACGCGTCCACCCGGGCGGCAACGAGACGAGCATCGTCCGGGAACCGCGCGACGGCCCGCTCGGCGCGTCCGAGGTCGTAGTCGGCGACGACCATGCGCTCGAAGAAGTCGCGCCGGACCGCGATCGGCACGACCGCGCTCCCGACCCCACCGGCACCGATGACGAGGATCCGCATGGCGCCAGTCTCACGGATGGCGTCGGCAGCGGTGGCCTTGTTGCGCTGGGCGCGCACGCGATCAGCGCGCGGCGAGCTTCCAGTCGATGGAGCCGGTGAAGCAGTGGTCGATCGCGGCGCAGGCGCCGCGGGTCAGGTCCCAGTCCCGCCCCGACACGAACGGCCCGCGGTCCACCACCGGAGCGGTCACGGTCGCGCCCGTCGCAGGGTTCCGGAACGTCACCAGGGTCCCGCACGGCAGCGTCCGGTGGGCCACGCCGATGGTCGTCTTCGTCAGCTTCTTGCCGCAGGCCATGCCGTTGCCGTAGAGACCCGGGCCGTACCACGAGATCTCGCGATCGTGATGCCAGGTGGCGCGGCTGATCGTCCGTGGCGTCGCCGCCTTCTGGGCGGGTCGAACCGGAGCCGGCATCGGCCCTGTTCGCTGGCTCGGTTCGATCAGGATCGAACTCTCGTCCAGGTTTCCGGCGGACCGGGCCCCTGGATCCTGCGGCTGGATCGTCACCGCCGTCCCGCGCGCAAGCGCCGCGACCTCGACTCGTTCGAAGAGGTTGGGGTCGACCGTGGAGGCAGGGCTGGGACCCCGCGAGATGGCCGGACCGGGGACGGCGACCGTGGCGAGGAGGGCGATGAGCGCCACCCTCGCGACGACGTTCTTGTGTCGCACGTCGGACCCGAAGGTACCACGGATCCACCGATCCGACGGATTTCGACGCGGGTCGTGACCAAATCGGAATCCTGTCAGCATCGTCCGGATGCCGTCCCAGATCTATCGCGTTCATGGCCCGCTGGACCTGCGCCGAACCCTCGCGCCGCTCTCGCACGGGTCGTCCGACCACACGATCCGGTTCGGGCCGGGACGTGCCTGGCGCACGACGCGGACCGCCGATGGCCCGGCCACGGTCGTCCTCAGCCACGTCGGGGACGAGGTGCGCGCCGAGGCGTTCGGCCCCGGCGCGGATCGCGCCCTGGCGGCGGTCCCCGACCTGCTGGAGCTCGACGCCGACGGCGGCTCGCTCCCGACCGGCCACCCGCTCATCGGACACCTGGCCAAGCGCTTCCCGGGCGTCCGGATCCCGCGGACCGGGGCGGTGCTGGAGTCGCTCGTCCCGGCCATCCTCGAACAGAAGGTCACCGGCCAGGAGGCGCATCGCGCGCTGGCCGGGCTGACCCGGGTGCACGGGGAGGCCGCACCCGGGCCGGCCGAGTGGCGCCTGCGGCTGCCGCCGGCTCCGTCCGCGCTCGCCGCCCTGCCCTACTACGCGTACCACCCGTTCGGCGTCGAGCAGCGCCGCGCCGAGGTCATCCGTCGGGTCGCCGCGCGCGCTGCCTGGTTCGAGGCCGCCGCCGACCTCCCGTGGAGCGAGGCCTACGCCCGCCTGACGGCGGTGCCGGGGATCGGGCCATGGACGGCGGCCGAGGTCGGCGCGCGGGCGTTCGGCGACCCGGACGCGGTCAGCGTCGGCGACTTCCACCTGCCCAACCTCGTGGCGTTCGCGCTTGCCGGCGAGCCACGCGCGGACGACGCCCGGATGCTCGAGCTGCTCGAGCCCTACCGCGGCCAGCGCGCCAGGGTCGTCCGGCTCCTCGAGCTCAGCGGGATCCGGCCGCCCCGCTACGGTCCGCGGCTGTCGCCCCGCCGGATCGAGTCGATCTGACCGAACCGGACACGGATGCGCCCCGGGCCGACGTTCGGACCCGGGGCGCTGAGCGCGAGGAAGGGCGAGGGCCGGTCAGCCGTGCGCGGCCGGTCGGATGTTCTGGTTGAGGTGGAACAGGTTGGCCGGGTCGTAGCGGCGCTTGACGTCGGCCAGGCGCTCGTAGGTGCCGGACGGATAGGCGGCCCGGATCCGCTCCTCGCCCTCGACCTCGAGGAAGTTCGAGTAGACCCCGACGTCGTTGGTGGCGAGCTTCTCGTGGAGCGCCTCGGTCCAGGCGACCTGCGCGGCTTCGGTCGAGGGATCCTCGTAGAGCGTGATGATCGCGACCATGACCGCCGCATCCCGATGGGCGAAGGCGGTCTCGGTCGCGCCGACCCGGGCCATCTGCCCGCCCAGGACCCGCAGCTGGACCATCGCTCATCGGCGAGCTCGGTGCGGCCATCGCGTCGAGCATCGCGTCCACCGCGTCGTCGTCGATCGTGCTCAGGAAGCGCGAGCGGTGGACACCCAGGGCGCGCGTCTCGGCCGACTCGAGCATCTGGTAGATGCCCGGATACGGCATCGGCATGGCCATGTCGACCAGGGGCGTGGCGACGTCGCGGAACGGCTGGAGGGCCGCCTGGCCCGCGGCCGGGTCGCCGTTGTAGACGAACATGATCGCGAGCGACATCGTTCCGACCAGCTCGGCCGGGACGAACGGAGCGGGCGGGAGCGCCATCAGGAACGAGATCGTCGTCAGCTCCTCGGGCGCGCTCGCGGCGATCGGCACGAGGCTGCGCAGGACGTCGCGGGTGGCCGGCATGAACAGCGCGCCACCGAGGATCTCGCCGGCCGGGTAGAGCTTGAACTGGAACCGCGTGACGACACCGAAGTTGCCGCCGCCGCCGCGGACCGCCCAGAAGAGATCGGGATGCGAGTCCGCGCTCGCGGTGACCTGCCGGCCGTCGGCCGTCACGATCTCGACCGCCTCGAGGGCGTCGATCGTCAGGCCGTACTTGCGGACCAGCCAGCCGATCCCGCCGCCGAGGGTGAGCCCGGCGATGCCGACCGACCCGGTGTCGCCGAACGGGGTGGCCAGACCGTGGGCCGCCGCGGCGACCGTGTATTCCTTGGCCGTCAGACCGGGCTGGGCCCACGCGACCCGGCGCTCGGGATCGATGTGGAGGCCCTTCATGGCGCCGAGGTCGAGCACGATGCCGCCGTCGTTGGTGCCGTAGCCGGCGAGGCTGTGGCCGCCGCCGCGGACCGACAGGGCCAGGCCCGACTCGCGTGCCAGGTTGACCGTGCTGGCGACGTCGGCCGCGTCGGCCGCGCGAACGATGAGCGCCGGACGCTTGTCGGCCCGGGCGCTGTTCACCTGCCGCGCCAGGTCGTACTCGGGGCTGCCGGGGAACACGATCGAGCCGCGCAGACCGGCCTCGAAGGTGTCGAGGTCGAGCGCGTCGTCGTGGCGGGTGGGTGCGGAAGGCTTCCATGCGTCGGCTCCTTGGCGATGGGGTGTGTCTGGAGGTGGCATGGGCCATCGTCGAGTCCGGCCCCGGCCCGACGCTGCCGACGCGCGTACCGCACCGGCATGGACATCCGACGACGTCGCCGGCCACGACGTGCGTGGAGGGCCGGGCGTCAGCGGGCGGGCCGCGTCTCGCGCATGCGGGTCGCCACGAGGAGCCCCGAGCCGGCCGTCAGGACCGCCACCACGACGATCGCCGCCCGCGGATCGACCCTGTCCGCGACGAGGCCCACGAGGATCGCGCCGATGGCGAAGCCGAGGTCACGCCAGAAGCGGTAGACGCCGGTGACCGCCCCACGCTGGCGGGGTTCGGCCACGTCGGCCACGACGGCCAGGAGCGTCGGGTAGACCATCGCCGTCCCGAGCCCAAGGAAGACGGCCGCGGCCAGCCACGGCGCGAACCCGGTCGTTGCAGCGATCGCCGCGATGGCGGCGGCCTGGACCAGCATCCCGGTCACGATCAGGCGCTTGCGACCGATCCGGTCCGACAGCGCACCCATCGCGATCTGGCCGACGCCCCAGGTCGCCGGATAGGCAGCGGCAAGGAGCCCGATCTCGCCGAGGCCGAGCCCGGCCGCCGCCTGGACGAGCGGCAACAGGCCCCAGGCCAGTGCGTCGTTGAGGTTGTTGACCAGGCCCGCCTGGCACGCGGCCGACAGCGATCGATCGGTGACACTGCTCCGCCACGCCAGCCGCAGCCAGGACGCTTCGCCGGCCGGTGCCGTCTCCGCCGGCCCGCCTTCCAGCAGCGCGTGTGCGCGGGTCTCCCGGACGAACAGCGTCGAGACCCCGAGGCCGAGCCCGGCGATCGCGAGACCGAGGAAGAACGGAGCCGGGCGGAGCCCTGCCGCTTCCGCGATGGCGCCGGTCAGGAAGGCGACCGCGGCGACCGCCAGGTAGCCGGCCGCCTCGTTGATCCCGAGCGCCAGGCCCGCGGTTCCGCGGCCCGACGAGGTCGACCTTCATCAGCACGGTCGTCGACCAGGTCATGCCCTGGTTGACACCGAGCAGGAGGTTGGCGACCACGACCCACGTCCACGTCGGCGCGAGGATGAGGATGACCGGGACGGGCAGCCCGACGAGCCAGCCGGCGACCAGGACCGGCTTCCGGCCGACCCGGTCGGCGAGTGCGCCGGCCGCGAGGTTGGTGACCGCCTTGGCCAGCCCGAACGCGACGAGGAACGCGAGCGCGGCGGTCGCCGTCGAGATGCCGAAGACGTCCGTCGCGAGGAGCGGCACGACCGCCCGCTCCTGCCCGACCATCCCGCCGACCAGGGCGCTGACACCGACGAGCAGCGCGAACTGGCCCGCGTTCGCGCGCAGACCGAGGGTCACCCCCGGGCCGGGCGTCCGTGTCACGACCGGAGGCTACCAGCCCCGGCGATCGATCTATCGGAAGCGGTCGTCCGCCCGGGCCTTGGCGAGACCGTCGAGACGGTCCGTGTACCAGCCGATCGCCACGCCCTCGCGCGCGTCGAAGGCGGGCACGTACGGCTTGATGTCGAGCAGCGGCGTGCCGTCGACCATGTCCACGTCCTCGATCTCGATCGTGGCACCCGAGATGCCGATCAGCCGGACCGTCGAGAGGCCGATCGGGTTGGGGCGGGCCGGCGAGCGGGTCGCGAAGACGCCCCGAGGGCTGTCGTCGAGGAACGGCGTCACCGTGAGCCGCGGCTCGGTGATCCGGTGGAGGTGATAGAGGAGGATCAGGTGGCTGAACCCGTCGAGGTCGGCCAGGCCCTCGGTCAGCGCCCCGTCGAGCTCGATCCGACCGCGGACCCCGACCGCCGCCGTCGCCTGGATCGGCATCCCGTCGGTCTGCTCAAAGGGCGTCCGGATGACGCCGATCGGTCGGAAGACGATCGGGTCAGTCATCGATGGCGAGCATCACCTCGGTCGACTTGATGATCGCGACGACGGGCTTGCCGGGGGCCAGCCCGAGATGACGCACCGACTCCGCCGTGATCGCCGCGACGACCTCGTGGCCACCGGCGACCTCGACGACCACCTCGGCCATCACGGCTCCCTCGGTGACGGTCTTGACGGTGCCGGCCAGCTGATTGCGCGCGCTGATCTTCATGTGTCCGCTCCTCCGCGTGGTGGCACATCCGGACGATCGAGCCGCCACGCGATCCCGTCTCGACAGGATGTCATGTCAGTGTGCGAGCGTCCAAGACGCGGCCCCAGTGGAACACCCGGATCGCCACCAGCACGCCGAACGCGGCGATGACGAGGATCGCGGCGGCCGCGATCGACGCGTCTAGGTTGCCGCCCTGGAACTCCGAGTAGACCACCAGCGGCAGCGTCTGCGTCCGGCCCTGGATGTTGCCGGCGAACATGATCGTCGCCCCGAACTCGCCCAGCGAGCGTGCCCATGTCAGCACGAGACCGGACGCCAGGGCCGCGCTCGCGAGTGGCACGGTGATCGTCCGGAACAGCTGCCGCTCGGACGCGCCGTCGACCCGGGCCGCGTCCTCGAGATCGCGATCGACGGACGCGATGCCGGTCCGCGCGGACCGGACGAAGAACGGGGCCGAGACGAACGTCATGGCGAGGACCACCGCGATCGTCGTGAACGGGACGGAGATGCCCAGGAACTCGAACGGCGCGGACAGCAGCCCGCGCCGGCCGAAGACCAGCAGGAGGGCGAGACCCGCGACCGACGGCGGCAGCACGATCGGCAGGTCGACGATCGACTCGATGACGCCCTGTCCCCGGAACCGCCGTCGCGCCAGCACGAAGGCGAGGGGCAGCCCGAGCGCGACCGTGATGACCAGGCTCGCGGACGTCGTCACGAGGCTCAGCCAGAGCGCATCGAGCACCGCGGGCGAGGCCAGGGCGACCCGCAGCGATCCATCGAGGACGGCCCGCACGACCAGGGCGAGGACGGGCAGCCCGAGGAACAGGGCGAACAGGCCGGCCAGGAAGGTGACCGACCGGTCCGCCCATCGGCTCGACCCGGCCGTCCCCGCCGGGCGATCGATCGATGCGCGTCCTGATGTTCGCCCGGCCGATCCGTCGATCACGTCGGAGGCAGGAACCCGAAGCCGCTCAGGATCGCCTGACCCTGCGGACCGGCGAACCACGTCATGAACGCCCCGGCGGCGTCGGCATTCGGCGAGGCCTTGACGACGACGCCGGCGTACGTCGCGAGGACGTTGGCCGCATCCGGGACGTCGACCGTCCCGACCTTCGTGGAGGCCTTGGCATCGGTCACGTAGACGATGGCTGCGTCACCCTCGCCCAGCTCCAGCTTGGCGACCACGGCCTTCACGTTGTCCTCCTTGGACACGATGTTGGCCTTGTAGGCGGAGGCGAAGTTGGCCGGATAGCCGGGCAGCTTGGCCAGGTTGTCGACGAGCTGGTTGGCGTACTTCGTGATCGGCACGGCGTCCCCGGCGGCGATGATCTTGATCCTCGGCTTGGCCAGGTCCTCCGGCGTCTTGATCCCGGCCGGGTTGTCGGTCGGCACGATGATCACGAGCTTGTTCCCGGCGAAGTTGACCGCGGGACCGGCGGTCAGGCCCTTGTCCACGAGCTTCTGCGGGTTCGTCGTGTCGGCCGACAGGAAGACGTCGGCCGGGGCGCCCTGCTCGATCTGCGTCTCGAGCGCGGACGATGCGTCGGTCGAGATCGTCAGGGTGGTCCCGGGATCGGCCGCCTCATAGACCGGCTTGGTCGCTTCGAGCGCGCCCTTGAGGGACGCGGCCCCGTAGATCGTGAGCTCGATCGCGGCGGCGGAGGGCGCCGCCGAGGCTTCGGCCGACGGGGCGACGGAGGGCGCGACGGACGGCGGCGCGACCGACGCGGCGGCGCTCGGGGACGCGGCGCCCCCTGAAGAGCACGCCGCCAGGACGAGCGCGACGACGGCGATCAGCGCCGTCAGGCCCGGCAGACGGGATCTCACCCTCGGTTCTCCTTCGACGACGGGATCTCGACGATCACGTTGGTGGCCTTGACGACACAGACCGCCTCGTCGCCGACCTTGAGGCCCATCTCGACGACCGCCTCCGCGGTCATCAGGCTGACCAGCCGGTGCGGACCGGCGATGACCTCGACGACGGCGGCGATGCGGTCGGACTCGATGCGGGTGACGATGCCGTGGAACCGGTTGCGGGCCGACTGGGCGACGATCGGTCGATCTGTCGTCGCCTTCCGGCGCGCGTCGATGAGCCGCGCGACCTCCTCGATCTCGACAAGGCGCTGGCCGCCTTCGGATCGCTCCATCCGAAGGCGGCCCTCGCTCTCCCACCGGCGGAGCGTCTCGACCGAGATCCCCAGCATCTCGGCAGCCTGGCCGACGCGGACACGCGCGGTCGCCTGTTCACGGATCTGTGTCATACCGTGGAGTATCGGGCAGCAGCGGCCTTCGTGTCTAGAAGTTCAACACGTGGTGATGAGGGTCGGTCGGGTACCATGGCGCGGTGACGTTCGACCCCACCGCGCCCAGGCCGCTCACTGGCGTCACTGGCTGACCGAGGCCCTGGGCGATGGCGGGATCCCGCCGAACGCGGCGCTCGAGCTCCAGGTCCGGCCGTGTGGCGGGGCCGCGATCACCCGGCTGCAGCTCGACCTGCGCTGGGCGGAGCCGGACGCCGAGCGACGCGCGCACGTCGAGGTCCTGGTCCCGATCCGTCGCGCGATCGGCACCGGCTGGTCGGGCTGGCCCGCCTACGCGGCCGGCCTCAAGCTGCTGCGCGCCCTCGGCTAGTCGATGGCGTCGTCAGCCCGCGCCGTGCCGGTAGAAGGGGATCGGTTCCGGCGGCAGCGGCGTGTTGCCGAGGATCAGGTCCGCGGCCTTCTCGGCCAGCATCATCACCGGCGCATAGATGTTGCCGTTGGTGATGTAGGGCATCGCCGACGCGTCGACGACCCGGAGCCCGTCCGTCCCGTGGACGCGCATCGACAGCGGATCCAGCACCGACCCGGGATCGGTCCCCATGCGGGCCGTGCATGACGGATGGAGCGCGGTCTCGGCGTCGCGCGCGACCCAGTCGCGGATCTCATCGTCCGTGGTCACGGACGGGCCGGGCGACGTCTCGCCGCCGTTGAAGGGATCCATCGCCGGCTGGTTGAGGATGCGCCGGGCGACCCGGACGGCCTCCACCCATTCGCGCCGGTCCTGCTCGGTCGAGAGGTAGTTGAAGCGCAGGGCCGGGTGGTCGTGCGGATCGGTCGTCTTGAGCGTCACGGACCCGCGGGCGTCGGAGTACATCGGGCCGACGTGGACCTGGTAGCCGTGGCCGGCCGCCCCGGCGCTGCCGTCGTAGCGGATGGCCAGCGGCAGGAAGTGGAACATCAGGTTCGGATACGCGACGTCGTCGTTGCTGCGGGCGAAGCCGCCGCCCTCGAAGTGGTTGGTCGCGCCCGGCCCGCTGCGCAGGAACAGCCACTCGGCCCCGATGAACGGCCGGCGCCAGAGCTGCGTGGCGGACGGCTGCATCGAGACCGGCTGGAGCGAGGTGTACTGGATGTAGACCTCGAGGTGGTCCTGGAGATGGTCGCCGACGCCGGGCAGGTCGGCCACGACCGGGATCCCGAGCGCGGCCAGGTCGTCGGCCCGCCCGACGCCCGACAGCTGCAGGAGCTGCGGCGTGTTGATCGCGCCGCCGGCCAGGACGATCTCGCCGGCCTCGAGACGTTCGGTCCCGCCGCCCCGGCGCTCGATGTCGACCGCGACCGCCCGCCTGCCATCGAAGACGATGCCGGTCACGAGCGTCCGGGTCCGGACGGTCAGGTTCCGGCGGCCGCGCACGGGCTTCAGGTAGGCCTGGGCGGCACTCAGGCGCCGGCCATCGTGGATGTTCCGGTCGAACGGCGCGAAGCCTTCCTGGCGGTAGCCGTTGACGTCGTCCGTCAGGTGATAGCCCGCCTCCTGGCACGCCGCGAAGAAGGCCGTGAACAGGGGGTTCGTCGCCGGTCCGCGTTCGAGGACGAGGGGGCCGTCGTGACCGCGCCAGGGATCGTCCGGCGCCGCGGCGAGGCACGTCTCCATCTTCTTGAAGTACGGCAGGCAGTGGGCGTAGTCCCAGCTGGCCATCCCCGGGTCGGCCGCCCAGCGCTCGTAGTCGAGCGGGTTGCCCCGCTGGAAGATCTGGCCGTTGATGCTGGATGAGCCGCCAAGGACCTTGCCGCGGGCGTGGTAGATCCGGCGGCCGTGCATGAACGGCTCGGGCTCGGATTCGTACTGCCAGTCGTAGTAGCGGCTGCCGATCGGGAAGGTCAGGGCCGACGGCATGTGGATGAACACGTCGAACCGGTAATCCGGCCGGCCGGCCTCGAGGAGGAGGACGGTCGTGCCGGGATCCGCCGAGAGGCGGTTGGCGAGGGCGCATCCAGCCGAGCCCCCACCGACGATGATGAAGTCGAAGCGCCGGGTCGCCATCGGGCCCGATGCTAGCAGCGTCGGGCGGCGGCGGCCGGTCCGCAAAGGGACCTGCCGCCGCCGTGCTGTCAAGCCCAGGCCACCCCAGGCCCGGCTCCTCCCGACAGCCGAGTGTTCAGCCGGTGACGGCGAACCAGGCGCCGCCGGCGCTGGCGAAGAAGACGACGGGGTTCAGGCACGGGCTCGGCAGCGTCAGCCACTGGTTGACGTGCGCGTCACCGTCCGGGATGGACAACGGCACCGACATCGGACATCACGATGTCCGCCGGTGTCGCCCCGCCATTGCACGACACGATCGCCCGACCGGTCGCGACAGGATTGGTGCCTTCCGGCGTCAGGACGAGGCCCTCGACGTTGACCAGGACGCGGCCGTCCGAGAACAGCTTGGCGTTGCCTTCCTCGATCGCCCACGCGTGACCGGCTCCGGTGACCCCGGCGATGACGGTCTTGGGCACGGCCAGCCCGACGAGATCCGCGTCGAGGACCTTGTGCTTGCCGCCCTTGGCGGCGAATGCGGTCCCCGTCCCGAGGACGAGCCCGGCCAGCAGGGCCAGGGCGATTGCGAAACGGAGCGAACGAGCCATTCGGCACCTCCACGTGTCAGCGATGGGATGCGTGATCCCTGCCCGGGTCGATACGTCCGGCGGGACGGGCCGGTTTCGTCCGTGCGACGACACTCGACGAAGCGACGGTCGGCGATGATGGCCGCCGATCGGACGCCACGGGGCGGCCGCGAGGAGGAGGGGCGATCGTGACCGGACTCGACTACGGGCGGTTCGAGGCCCTGACATTCGACTGCTACGGGACGCTCATCGACTGGGAGTCCGGGATCCTGGCCGGCCTGCGGCCGATGCTGGCGCGGGGCGGCGATCGCGCGACCGGACGACGAGCTCCTCGCGGACTACGCGGAGCTGGAAGCGGCGGCAGAGGCCGGCCCCTACCGGCGGTACCGGGAGATCCTCCGCGACGGGCAGCTCGGGCTGGCCGCCCGCTATGGCGTCGCACCGGACGCGGCGGAGGCCGACGCGTTCGCCGATTCGGTCGGCGACTGGCCGGCGTTTCCCGATTCGACCGCGGCGCTGAGCCGGCTGCACGAACGCTTCCGCCTGGGCGTCATCACGAACTGCGATGACGACCTGTTCGCCCGATCGGCCGAGCGCCTGGCGACGAGGTTCGACTGGGTCGTGACCGCCCAGGCCGCCGGGAGCTACAAGCCGAGCGAGCACAACTTCGAGGTCGCGCTGGAGCGGATCGGGCTCCCCCGCGAGCGGATCCTCCACGTCGCCCAGAGCCTCTACCACGACCACGTGACGGCCCGAGCGCCTGGGGTTCGCGACGGTCTGGATCGACCGCCGGCACGGTCGCCCGGGGAGCGGCGCGACGCCACCGGCCGATGCCACGCCGGACGCGACATTCACGGACATGGCCTCGTTCGCCGCGGCGGCGACCGCCGGCTGAGGGCCGGGCGCGGCCGGGCGGACACGCGCCGGGCCGGACGGGCCGACGACGATCGGTCAGGCCCGGCTCGGCGTCGACCCCTCCCCGACCGCCGCGACGTAGTGCGGCAGGAGCGTCGCCCAGCCGCCGTGGTTCCGGTCGCGCCAGTCCTCGCCGGCGGCGCCAAGGGCCTCCCACCCGCGGTGCTCGATCTCGACCCGCGTCCCCTCGCCGGCTCGATCGAGGAACCGGATCTCGACCTCGGTCGCGTCCGCGCGGTCGCGCCGCAGGTGCCACAGGTAGACGAGCCGGCTGGGCGGCTCCCAGACGGTCACCTCGCCCCAGTCGTGCTCGTCGCCGGCGACCGTGCGCTCGAAGATCCGCCCACCCGGGCGCGGCTCGAGGACGACGGTCAGGCCGGGCGCCGCGGTCACCGTGTGGTCGCCCGGCCACCACTGCGAGATCCGGGCCGTCCAGACGTCGAAGGCATGCGCCGGCGACGCGTCGACGTCGAAGGCGAGCCGGATCGGTTCGATCACCGCTCGGGCGTCGTGTTCTCGGTCACGAGCCGGAAGCGGACGGCGGCCTCGCCCCACACCCGCTCGAGATAGCGCCGGACCTCATCGATGCCCTCGTCGTGGAGGCGGTAGATCCGGCGGGTGCCGCGCGGCTCCTCGACGACGAGACCGGCCTCCTTCAGGAGCCGGAGGTGACGAGAGACGGCCGGCCGGCTGATCGGCAGGGCCGCAGCCAGCTGTCCGACCGAGCGCTCCCCACCACCGAGGAGCTCCACGATCGCGCGGCGATTGGCGTCGCCGAGCGCGTCGAACGGATCGACCGGGGCAGCCGAACGGCCCGTGACCATGCGCCTAGAGGGCCCGCATCTTGTTGTTCTTCGCGTCGTGGGTGACCTCGGCCAGGCCGAGCGCCTCGAGCAGCGGCGGCATGTACACGCCGAACCGCCCGCGCAGGCCCTTCTTGAGGCCGTACCACCCGCCGACCGGGTTGTCGGCCGATCGGCCCCAGGCCTCGACCGAGCCGTCCGGTGCGGGCTTCTGCTCGTCGGCGCCCCCGAGGGGCATCCAGTCGCCGTGCGCCTTGAGCATGGCGTGCAGATCGTCGATCGCCCGGCGGTCGTACTTGAGCTGCGTGCCGCCGACCTGGCAGATGATGGCCGGCGGGTCGCCGGCGTCGTCGAGGTACATCTGGTACTCGCGACGTGCCGGGTGGCGTCTTGAGCATCCAGGGATCCGCCTTGGTCCCGCTCCCGGTCGCTGTCGTCATGGTCGTTCCTTCCCCGCTGCGCGCACTCGTTCGGTAACCCGCGCGTTACCGTAGCACCGGAGCCGACCGCCCGGCAAGACGGCCGCGCTCCGTCCCTGACGGTCCGGCTCGACCGGCGGTAGGCTCGACGCGAGCGCAGCCGGGGAAGGAGGGATCGAGATGCAGGTACCGAAGCCGACCGAGGCCGACAAGGCCCGCTTCCGGTCGCTCGTCCCCGATGCCCCGGGCGTCGAGGTCAAGCCGATGTTCGGCAACCTCGGCGGGTTCGTGAACGGCAACATGTTCATGGGCCTGTTCGGTCCGGAGGTCGGCGTGAAGCTGGCGCCGGCGGAGCTCGATGAGCTCCGCGCCCTGCCGGGCACCGGACCGTTCGGCCCGCCGGAGCGACCGATGGCGGGCTGGGCCACGCTCGCACCCGGCCAGCTCGGGACGCCCGACGGCGCTGCCTGGATCGGTCGGGCGCTCAGCCACGTCCGGACGCTGCCACCGAAGAAGCCGAAGGGCTAGCCCGCCCGCCCATGCCCCATCCCCATGGCACGCCCGCTCGCGCCTCGCGTGGCCGGCTGACCCTCGTCTTCGGGATCACCCTCGCGGTCTTCGTCGTGGAGCTCGTGGCCGGGTTCATGGCCAACAGCCTCGCGCTCCTGGCAGACGCGGGCCACATGTTCACCGACGTGGCCGGGATCGGGCTGGTCCTGGCAGCCGTCCACATGGCCGGCCGGCCGGCCGATGCCGAGCGCACGTTCGGCTACCTCCGGCTGGAGATCCTCGCCGCGGTGGTCAACGCGGTGCTGCTGTTCGGGGTGGCCGGCCTCATCCTGTTCGAGGCCTGGCGGCGGCTGGCCGAGCCGGAGCCCGTCGGCACCGGCCTCATGTTCGCCGTCGGCATCCTCGGCCTCGTCGCGAACGGCGGTCTCGTTGTTCCTGCTCCGTGACGCGCAGGCGGAGAGCCTGACCGTCCGCGGCGCCTATCTCGAGGTCTTCGGCGACCTCGCCGGATCGGCGGCGGTCGTCATCGCGGCGGTGATCATCGCCCGGACCGGCCAGACCGGCGCGGACGCGGTCGCGTCCGTGCTGATCGCGCTGCTGATCATCCCGCGCACCTGGCGGCTGTTGCGTGACGCCGTGGACATCCTGCTCGAGGCGACGCCCAAGGGCCTCGACCTGGAGGCCGTCCGGGCCCACATCCGGGAGGCGGCCGGGGTGGCCGACGTCCACGATCTCCACGCCTGGACGATCACCTCGGGGGTCAACGTCGTGTCCGCCCACGTCGTCCTCCGACCCGGCGCCGACCCGCCGGCCGTGCTGGACGAGCTGTGCGGGTGCCTGGCCGGCGACTTCGACATCGAGCACTCGACCTTCCAGCTGGAGACCGCCGACCGGCGCCGCCTCGAGGAGATCCACCACGCCTGACCGCCGCGTGACGGTCAGCGCGCGGCGGCCCGCGCGTAGCGACCGGCCAGCAGCCGGAGGTGGCTCGCGAGGTCCGGCGCGTCGATGACCGAGAACTCCGCGTCGAGCATGCCCAGGTGGACGGCCAGGATGTCCAGCGTGTCGGCGCCGCTGTCGAGGATGCACGTGGCGGCGTCGACGGCCTCCACCGTCCCGACCCACGGCCCGACGCGCTCGGCGATGACCGCCGCCGGGGCCTGGACCAGGACCCGCGCGTGAAACCGCCGGGCGGCCGGCGGGACGCCCCGCGAGACGAGGGCGATGACCGCCTCGTCGGACAGGTCGCGTGGCTTGAACGGCGGTCCGACGGACACGTGCGGCCGCAACCGATCGACTCTGAACGTCCGCCAGTCGACCCGGTCGGTGTCCCAGGCGACCAGGTACCAGCGCCGGCCGGCGTTGACCAGGCGATGCGGCTCGACCCGGCGCTGGCTCGCGCCGCCGTGCCGGTCGTCGTAGTCGAAGCGCAGCTGCCGCCGATCGCGGCAGACCCCGGCCAGCATCGTCAGCACGTCCGGATCGACCGTGGGTCCCGTCCGCTGGGTGACGAGCACGGTGTGCGTCTGGAGGGCGGTCACGCGGCTGCGCAGCCGGACCGGCAGGACCTGCTCGAGCTTGGCGAGCGCCCGCAGCGATGATTCCTCGATGCCGGTGACCGCTCCCCCGGCACCCGTCCGGAGACCCGACCGCGAGCGCGACGGCCTCGTCGTCGTCGAGCAGCAACGGCGGCAGCGTCGTCCCGGCCGCGAGCCGGTAACCGCCGATCGTCCCGCGCGTGGCGTGGACCGGGTAGCCGAGGCCGCGCAACCGTTCGATGTCGTTCCGGATCGTCCGCGTGCTGACCTCGAGACGCTCGGCCAGCTCCGGCCCCGTCCAGTCCCGGGGCGTCTGGAGCAGCGAGAGGAGCCGCAGGAGCCGCGCCGAGGTTCTCACGTTAACTCTCATGCTACCGCGCCATTAGGAACGAAATCTGCCTAATGACTCCCTAGGGTGAGAGTCATCGCAGAAGAGGGAGCGTCATGTCAGAGACCACGAGTCAAGCCATCCCCGGCTTCGTCGACCGTGCCCCGGTCGAGCTGCCCCATCCGGTCCGCATGCGGATCCTCGGCGCCGTCATGGTCGGCGTCTTCCTGGCCGCCCTCGACCAGACCGTCGTCGGCACGGCCCTGCCCCGGATCATCACCGACCTCGGCGGCAACAGCCTCTACACGTGGGCCTTCACGGCCTACCTGCTGACCTCGACGATCAGCGGTCCTCTCTACGGCAAGCTGTCCGACCTGTTCGGACGGCGCCCGATCTTCCTGTTCGGGATCGGCGTGTTCATGATCGGCTCGTTGCTTGCCGGCCTGTCCCAGGAGATGTGGCAGCTCGTCGCCGCGCGAGGCATCCAGGGGTTGGGCGCAGGGGCCTTGTTCCCGATCGCGCTGGCCGTGATCGGCGACCTGTTCGCGCCATCCGAACGCGGCCGCTACCAGGGCCTGTTCGGCGCCGTGTTCGGCCTGTCGGTCCTCGTCGGCCCGGCGATCGGCGGGATCATCACGGACACGATCGGCTGGCCGTTCGTCTTCTTCCTGAACCTGCCGATCGGCGCCTTCGTCTTCACCGTGGTCTGGCGATATCTGCCGTCGTACCACCTCGGCGGTGAGCGGACGAAGATCGACTACCTCGGTGCGGCGCTGTTCACCGGCGCCCTGGTCCCGATCCTCGTCGGTCTGACGAACAAGGGGACGGCCGACTGGACCGACCCGGCGGTCGGCGGGCTCATCCTCCTCGGAGCGCTGATCCTCCTGCTGTTCGTGTGGGCCGAGACCCGCGCTCCCGAGCCGATCGTGCCCCTCGACCAGTTCCGGCTCCGCTCGTTCACCATCTCGGTCGTCGCCGTCTTCCTCGCCGCGTTCGGCTTCTTCGCCACGGTGGTGTTCCTGCCGCGCTGGTTCCAGGTCGTCGCGGGCGCCTCCGCCACCGAGTCCGGCTACCAGATCCTGCCGCTGCTGGGTGGCCTGATCATCAGCGCCGTCGCCTCCGGCCAGATCGTCAGCCGGACCGGCCGGTATCGACTGCTGATGTTCGGCGCCCTCGTCGTGATGGCCATCGGGCTGTTCATGCTCAGCCACCTGCGGGCGGACACGCCCATCCCGGTCCTGTGGGCCTGGATGTTCGTGACGGGCCTCGGCGTCGGACCGACGTTCGCCGTGTTCACGCTCATCGTCCAGAACAGCGTCCCGGTCGAGCGGCTCGGGACGGCGACCAGCAACCTGACCTTCTTCCAGCAGGTCGGGGGCACCGTCGGGCTTGCGCTCACGGGCACGATCTTCGCGACGACGCTGTCCGAGGAGCTGCCTCGCCAGCTGACGGCGGCCAACGTCCCGCCCGAGGTGGCCGGGGCCATCTTCGGCGGGGGCGGCAGCCTTGACGCCCTGACGGGCGTCGGCGATCTCGGAACGGCGATCCTGGCGGCGGTGCCTGCCGCTGCCAAGGAGAGCGTGGCCCCCTTCGTGCCGGCGATCGTCGACGCGATCTACCGCGCGTTCTCGATCGCCACGTCGAACACGTTCCTCCTCGGGATCGTGGCCGCCGTCGTGGCCGCCGGGCTGGTGCTCCTGCTCCACGAGGCGCCGGCCCGCGCGACGGACCCGGCCCTCGACCGGGATCCCGCGACGTCGCCGACCAAGGCGACGCCGTCCGCGTCCTGACCGTGCCGACGGCTCGTCGCCTCTGCCACCCGGCGGGAGCGGCGAGCCGTCGCGCGACCGGGCTACACGGTGGCCGTGTAGCCCTCGGTCACCTCGCCCTTGTGCGCGGCGAACGCACCGAGCACCGCCTCCTTGTCCGGCCCGGGCACCTGGAAGCGATCCAGCGACCGGGCCAGCTCCGCGGCGACCTCGTCGAACTCCGCCGGCGAGATCCGGAGGTCGCGATGCGCCTCCTCGAGCCCGAGCACCGTGGCGCCCGGGTTCGTCGCGGTGTACTGGAACGGCCCGCCGGCGACGGCACAGACCCACAGCGTCCGCATGAACTTCAACCCGGGCAGGCGTCCCAGGTTGTTGGTATGCCACTCCCGCAGGGCGGGATTGGCCGATCGCTGGCCGACGATCGGGTTCTCGACGATCGCGTCGCTGAACTGGTCGACGACCGCAGCGATCCCGAAGGCACCGCCGAGCCGGTCGTAGAGCGTGGTTTCCGTCATCGTTTCGACTCCTCGTGTGATGAGCCTGTCGCGGTCACCCGCGACCTTCACCGGTCCGTTTCGTTCTTCGTCAAAGGGCGGCCACCTCCGCGTTCAGGGTCAGACGACCTGGGAGCTGGACGAGACCACGAAGACGGCCAGGAACAACAGGCCGCCACCCGCCAGTGAGGCGACCGTGCGGCCGTGGCGACCCGTCGCCTCGTACGCCATGACGACGGCGAGGATCGCCATCCACCAGAGGTTGGCGAAGCCGGCCGCGAACATCACGAGCATCAGGGCCCCCGAGCTGCCCAGGCAGTCGAGGGCGTGTCTGAGACCCATCCGTGCGGGGCTCGACCCAGCCCGCGACGGCAGTGCAGCCAGGCTCGGGTGACGGCAGGCGGCCAGGCTGCGTCGCTTCCAGGGTGCGAACTGATAGGCGCCGGCCGCTGCGAGGAGGGAGGCGCTGATGAGCCACGCGTTGGCGGTCAGCCAGGGGCTCGCGTCGACCGTGCGGTGGAGGACGAGATCGCCGATGAACGCGACGGCCCCGAAGACGCACCAGATCGCGAGGTAGCTGCCCAGGAAGGCGAGCCACGCATGCCGCGACCCGTTCCGCACGGCGGACCCGTCCGCGAACACGCCGAACGCCGGCAGGCTCGCCGGCAGCATCATCGCCACGACCATCACCAGCCACGCCAGAAGGGATGCCGGTAGCGCGAGCCAGATCGGGCCGCCGCCCTCGATGAGGGCATCGTGATGGAGCAGGCCTGCGTCACCGATGACCTGGGCGACGACGGCGATCAGCCAGGCGAAACCGATCGCGATGACCGCGACGGCAAGCCATGTCGTGCGGCGGGCCCGATCGAGGTCGGTCGCTATCGACGAGGCCACGTCGTCGCCGGCTCAGACGATGTCGAGACTGCAGCCGAATGGCCGCGTCGTCGTGAGCCGGACCTCGCGGCCGGCCAGGAGGTCGTCGACGGCGTTCGCCAGGTCGTGGCTTGTGACTCGCTCGGGGAGTCGCGCGTCGTCGAACCGGCCCTGGTACCGGAGGCGCCGCGCCCGATCGAGGACGAACGCGTGGAACGTGCAGGTGGGGCCGTAGGCTCGCGCCACCCGTTGGCCGTCGTCGACGAGGTACGGGAACGTGTAGCCGTCCTCGGCCGCGCGCGCGACCATCCCCGGGAGATCCTCGTCGGGATACAGGTGCGGATCGTTGGAGTTGATGGCGATGAGCTGGACGCCACGCGACCCGTAGGCTGCCTGGAACGCGTTCAGTCGTTCGGCATATGCCTTTGCCGTCGGGCATCGAACGGACGTGAAGACCAGCACGATGACCGCCCTGTCGGCGTAGTCACCGAAGCCGGTCCGTCGTCCATCGACGGCCAGCAGGTCCGCAACGACCGGGGCTGCCGTGCCGATCGGGAGGGTCGCCGTCGCCGGCGGCCGCTCCACGAGGCCGGGGCCGCTCATGCCGGGACGGCGGTCCGGGCGAACCGGTCGGGGAACTGCGCGACGATACCGTCGTTGAGCGTGTCGGCGAGGACCATGATCTCGGTGAAGATGTCGTCGAACGCGGCCACGTCGGCGGCCCAGTCGGCCGTGATCCTGGCGACTGTCTCGTCCTTCGTCAGCTTGAGGTGCAGCGCCAGGAGGTCGAGGACGTCCTTCTCGGGCCAGTTCGGGTTCGCCCCGGCCAGGAAGGCGGCGATCTCGTCGATGTTGGCCGCCCACCGCGCGTCGTGCGTGGCGAAAGCCGTCTGGTTCCCTGTCCGCGCGGCCTCGACCAGGTCGACCGCGATCATGATGTGCTCCTTGAGGAGCTCGGTCAGCTTGTCGCCGGCGCCCTGGCCGTAGTACGGCACGATGGCCGCGCCGATGTCTTCCTGGTTGCGCAACAGCCGGCCCGCCGCGGCGCCTGCATCCGGGGTCTGCGCGACCGCAGCGACGATGTACTGACGGGTCCAGATGACGTGATCCGACCAGAGCTTGCGGAGAGCGATGCGGGTCGGTTCGGCGGCGGTGGCCATGACGAGCGCTCCAGTCACGATGCGACGAGGACGCCGACGAGGGTGACGTCTGGCGTTCTACTCGTAATGGCCGTTACCTTTACAGGTGCGACGCCATCTGTCAACTTCTTCTGGTAAGAACCCTTTTTGATAGAGTGCGCTGCGATGACCACCGAAAGGAACCCGCCCGACCCCGTCAGCGCGATCGCCACGCTCGACGAGCCCAGGCGACGGCAGCTGTATGACTACGTGGCCGCACACCACGAGGGTGTCGGTCGCGACGAGGCGGCCACGGCATCCGGGATGAGCCGCGAGCTGGCGTCGTTCCACCTGGACCGGCTCGTGGACGCCGGCCTGCTCGTTGCGGAGTTCCGGCGTCTCAACGGCCGGAGTGGCCCGGGCGCCGGTCGCCCGGCCAAGGTCTACCGGCGATCACCGGGTGACGTCGTCGCCACGTTCCCGACCCGCCGTTACGAGCGTGCGGCGGCCATGTTCGCGGAGGCACTGGACCGGCTGGGCGGACGCTCGGGCTCCGGTGCGACCGCCCTGACCGAGGTGGCCCGCGCCAGCGGAGAGGCGGCCGGTGCGGATGCCCGTCACCGGGCCGGGTCACGGCCGGGACGGCGGCGCATGCGGACCGTCCTCCTCGAGCTGCTGACGGGCGCCGGCTACGAGCCGGAGGTCGTGCCCGCCGCCGACGGACACGCGGATCGGGTCTGCCTGCGGAACTGTCCGTACGACGCCCTCGTCGCCGGCCACCGCGACCTGACCTGCGGGATGAACCTCGCCTGGGCGGAGGGCCTCGTCGACGGTCTGGATGTGGGGCTGACCGCGCGACTGGCCCCGGCGGAGGGCTACTGCTGCGTGGTGCTCGACGGCGCCGAGCCGGGTCGGCCGGCCGACAAGCCCGCCAGGGACGCCGACGCGACCGCCGCCTGACCGCGATCGCCGCAGTGGAGGCGCTGGCCGGGGCTAGGCCTCGGCGATGACCCCGATCGAGATCCGGAACCCCGCCCGGCGCTGCACCGGCGGCAGCAACGTCCCCTGGCCGATCGGCCCGTCGGCCGGGAACCAGCGCAGCCACTCCTCGTTGAACGCGTCGAACTCGGTCGGGTCCTTGAGCGACCAGTTCGCCCAGACCACCTTGTCGAGCGAGGTGCCGGCGGCTTCCAGCTTCGCCTTGAGGTTGGCCAGACACTGGCGCGTCTGGTCCTTGATCGAGCTGCTGGCGATGAGGCCGGTGGCCGGGTCGACCGGCCCGACCGAGTTGATGTAGACCATCCCGCCGGCCTGGACGACGCGGCCCTGGCCGATCGCCGGCCGGATGAGGTCGATCGCCTTCTGCGTCGCGTCGACGCCCCATCGGCCCTTGCCGGCCGGGCCCGGCTTGGCCGGGTCGAACGCCGGGATCCCGAACTCGTCCTCCGGCATCTCGACGCCGTAGGCCTTGAACTTGGCCATGAACGTCGGGCGGATGCCGGTCGGGGCGAGGCGGCCCTCGATCTTGCCCTCGCGGAACGCGGTCTGCTGGAAGGTGAAGACGTCCTGGGTCAGGATCTCGTCGTCCTCGATGCCGTAGACCTCGGTGATGTTGACGACCTTGCGCGTGCCGTCCTTGAGCCGCGCGGTGTGGACGATGAGGTCCACCGCGGAGGCGATCTGCTCGCGGATGGCCCGGAGCGGCATGTCGTAGCCGGTCATCAGGACCATCGTCTCGAGGCGCCGCAGCATGTCCCGCGGCGTGTTCGCGTGACCGGTGGAGAGCGACCCCTCCTGGCCGGTGGTCATGGCCTGGATCATGTCGAGCGCCTCGCCGGCACGACACTCGCCGACGATGATCCGGTCCGGGCGCATGTGGAGCGCGTTCCGGAGCAGGGCCCGCATCGTGATCTCGCCGTTGCCCTCGAGGTTCGGCGGGCGCGACTCGAGCGTCACCACGTGCGACTGGCGGAGCTGGAGCTCGGCGGCATCCTCGATCGTGACGATCCGCTCGTCATCCGGGATGAACGACGACATCACGTTCAGGAAGGTCGTCTTGCCGGAGCCCGTGCCGCCCGACACGAAGACGTTCAGCCGCGCCTCGACGCAGGCCCGCAGGAAGTCGAACATCTCGGCCGTCGCCGTGCCGAACCCGATCATGTCCTCGACCTGGTACGGCGCCTTCGAGAACTTCCGGATGGTGATGACCGGCCCGACCAGCGACAACGGCTCGATGACCGCGTTGACCCGCGAGCCGTCGGGCAGGCGCGCGTCGACGCGGGGGCTGGACTCGTCGATGCGACGGCCCATCGGGGTGATGATCCGGTCGATGATCCGGAGCACGTGCTCGTCGTTCAGGAAGTAGCTGTCGACCCGGACGATCTTGCCGGCCCGCTCGATGTAGATGTGATTGGGCCCGTTGACCATCACCTCGGTGATGGTGTCGTCATTGAGGAGTGGCTCGAGCGGCCCGAAGCCGGTGATCTCGGCGGCGACCTCCTCGATGAAGCGGATGCGCTCGTCCTTCATGACGATGAAGCCGTCGCGCACGAGGACCCGGTCGACGAGCGCCTCGACGGTCTTGTTGAGCTCCGTCGGATCGGCGACGTCCAGCAATGAATCGAACGATCCGACGACCTCGGCCTGGAGATGGCGGCGGATCGTCGCGAGGAGCTCCTCGCGCGCGGGCGTCCGACTCTCTGCTACCGGCGGCTTCGGCGGCGGCGGGGCGACAGGGACGATGGCTGCACCGTTCGCGCTGTCGGCGCCCTGTTGCGCTCGCTCTACGCGTTCGAGCAGCGACATGTTCCACCCCTCCGTCGCACGACGTCATCAAGGTCGGCCGGGGGGTGATCGGGGCCGACTCCGACGAGTCCTGCCGCGGCCTCCCCCAAACGTCCTGGCCGAGAGGATACCCCCGACCCGTCTCGAGGGCGAATGCCCGGACGGAGTCGATGGTGCGTCGCCGCAACCGGCGAGGGCCCAGCTGAGCGTGCGCAGGGCAGGTCCGACTAGGGCACATGCCCGATTGCGTTGCGGGTGAACAACGCCCTACGGTCTCCGCCCTCGGCAGGGAGGCCCGACCGCCGTCTTGGTTCCGCGCACACAGAAAGGTCGGATCCGGTGTCATCGACCCGCTTCGCCAGCTCCCGGTCCCCACTCCGACGCACCCTCCGCCACGGGCTGGTCGTCGCCTCGATGATCGGTCTGACCCTGACGGTGGTCCCGCCGGTCTTCGCCGCGTCCACGATCACCCTCGTCAGCGGCGCCGGCAGCGGCGACATCGGCACAGCCGACCCGAACGTGACCTACTCGATCCCCGCGACCGGGGCCACCGGACCGGCCGTGCTCTTCGCACCGCACCGCTTGTACGCCGCGATCAGTGGCGCCCGCTGGATCAACACCAGCGGCTCGACCGGCGACGACCAGGCATCCCGCCAGACCACCCGGTACTCGATCCCGTTCGACCTGCCGGCCGGGTTCTCCAGCCCGTCGATCGCGGTCCAGCTGCTGGCGGACAACGCCGGGACGGTCCTGCTCAACGGCGTTCAGATCGGCCAGCAGCCGCACGTGGACACCGAGACGAACTTCAACACGGTCTCGACCTTCACCAACGACACTGCCGCGAACTTCCACGGCGGCTCGAACACGCTGACCATCGTGAACGCCGACTTCGGCAGCACCAACGGCGTCGCGTTCAAGGCCGTCGTGACCTACGGCACCAATTCGACCGGGCCCGTCGCGAACCCGACGCGGACGCCGGAGCCCAACGCCAACGGCTGGTCGAACACCGACGTGACGGTCGACTGGAACTGGACCGACGACGCCACGGCCATCGATCCCGCGAACTGCACGACCAGCAGCACGACCACCGGTGAGTTCGGGACCCCCGGTCAGACCCTCACCGCGACCTGCACCAACGTGGCGGGCGCCACAGGCACCGCGTCCGTGACGATCGACAACGTCGACAAGACCGCGCCGGGGATCACGGCCGCCGCCACCACGGACCCGGACGGGACCGACGGCTGGTACACGACCGGCGTCACCATCCACTACACCTGCACCGACGACGCGTCGGGCATCCCGGACGGCGCGTGCCCCGCCGATGACGTCCTGTCGGATGATGGGTCCGCGGTCTCCTCGGCGGCACGGACCGTGACCGATGCGGCCGGCAACACGAGCGATCCGAGTGGTGTCGTCACGGTCAAGATCGACACGACCGGACCCACCATCGGCGCTGCGATCGACCCGAACCCGGTCCTCCTCAACGGCGACGCCCAGGTGACGCCGGACGCGACGGACAAGGTGTCCGGCGTCGTCTCCCAGTCCTGCGACGCGCTCGACACGAGCTCGGTCGGGGTGCACACGGTCAGCTGCACGGCGACCAACGGGGCCGGGCTCACGACCACGGCGGACGTCCTCTACCGCGTGATCTATCGCTTCGACGGGTTCATCCAGCCGATCAACGACACCGGCCACGCCCTCACCTGCGGATCGCCGTGTCCCGCCAGCACGTTCAAGGGCGGCAGCACGATCCCGGTCAAGTTCGCCCTCACGGATGCCAATGGGGTGAGTGTGCAGCCGGCCGTTGCGCCCCTCTGGGTCACGCCCAGGAAGGGTGCGGCGACGAACTCGGCCGTCGACGAGCAGGACGTGAGCGAGCCGGCCACGACCGACGCCACGTACCGGTTGCGCGGCGACCAGTACGCCTACAACTGGAGCACGAAGGGCTTCGCGACCGGCTTCTTCTGGCGGATCGGCGTGACCCTCGACGACGGCCAGACCTACTCCGTGAACATCGCGCTCCGCTAAGGCGGGGCACCTGGGGCCGGCCGGCCGAGCGAGGCCGGCCTCAGGCTGCCCGCACGACGACGGCCACCTCGGACTCCTCGCGCGTGCGGCCGGTCCTCAGCCACCAGCTGGACTCGAGGCGCACGGCGAAGCGCGACAGGTAGCTGGTGGCGATGACGGCCGCCGCCATCGCCAGCAGCACGGCCTCGAGCGGGAGCGCCCGGAACCCGACGAGGCCGACGCCCCAGCCGACGATGATCCAGTGCGCGAAGTAGATGGCGATGACGCGGTCGCTCCAGCCGTACAGGACCCCGAGGCGGCCGTCGATCCATGACCGCCGGGTCGCAAGGTCGCACATGGCCAGCCAGAGCAGGATGATCCCGAAGATCGCCACCGCGAACGAGAGCGGCATGCGCCAGTAGGTGAAGACGTCGAAGCCCGGCCGCTGGACGAGGATCAGCAGGCCGCCGGCCACGAGCAGACCCGCTCCCACGAGGGCACCCCGTCGGAAGAGTCCGGCCCGATCGCCGGAGCGCGCGATCATCGCGCCGAAGACCGCACCGACCAGCGGGTAGGCCAGCCAGGGCACGACCGCGTAGTAGACGTTGGGTGCCGCGCCGAGGAACGGCGTCAGCGGCGCGTCGAGGACGGGCGTCCCGAAGGTGATCGTCCGGACCCACGGCGCGACGAAGACGAGCGCGCCGGCGAGGGCCAGCCAGAGGAACCCGGGCTGCACGCGCGCGCGGAGCAGGGCGATGACGACGAGCGACAGGCCGACCACGTGGTGGAGGTCCACGGTGGTGGCCAGCCACCAGGTCGTGTATGGGTCGACCTGCTCGGCGGTGATGACCCCGGTTGCGAGGCCGAGGTTGGCGGGGATGACACCGCGCAGGAAGTTGAGGACGTAGCCGAGGAGGACGAGCCACAGCCCCCGGGCGGCCAGCGTCCCGACCCGCGTCCGCGGCGTCGCGCCGAGCGACGCGCCCATGAGGAACAGGAAGACGGGCGCCGCCGTTGGGCCGGCAGCCATGCTGATCGCCTCGCCGATCGGCGTCGTCCACGTCTCCCGCGCGCCCCAGTGCCACAGCACGTGGACCAGGATCATGAAGAACACGGCCAGCCCGGCGGCCAGGTCGAAGGCCCGGACGCGCTCGCGACCGACGATCCCGGTGACCGCATGGACGGCAGCCGGCTGGGCAGTCTCCATCGCCGAAACTGTACCCCCGCTGCGCGCCGGATCAGGCGGTCGCCGGCCCGCGCAGGCGCTCGAGACCGTCGAGGATCAGGTCGAGGCCGATCGCGAACTCGACGTCGTCGTCGCAGCCGCCGAGGCCGCCATCGTGGCTGACGGCCATGGCCATCTCCGTGACGTGCGGATAGCGCTCGGTCATCTGCCGGGCGAGGAGCGCGGCGACCTCGGGCGTCGGGGGCGTGCCGCCCGACATGTCCCAGGGATCCTGGGTGAACCCGAACATCCGGCTGCCCAGGACGTGGATGGCATGGTGGGTCATGTCGACCGAGAAGCCGCCCTCGCGCAGGGTCCCGATCACGCGCTCGACGTGGGCGAGCATCGCCGGCCCGGGGTTGGTCCGGGTCTCGATGACCTTCGGCGCCCAGGGATGACGCAGGAGGACCTGCCGTGATGCCAGGATCGTCCGGCGCAGGGCCCCTTTCCACTCGGGCGGAAGCGGCCCCGGATCGATCTCGCCGAGGATGACGTCGACGATGCCGTCGAGGATGTCCTCCTTGCCGCGAGCGTGGTTGTAGAGCGACATCGCCTCGACGCCGAGCGCCCCTCCGAGCTTGCGCATGCTGAGCGACTCGATCCCGCCGGTGTCGGCAAGGTCGATCGCCGCACGGAGGACCCGCTCCTTGGTCAGCGGGACGCGTGACGCCGGGGACGGCTCGATCGGGGCGTCGGTCTCGGTCCTCATCGTCTCGAACTCTAACGTACACGGTAAGTGCGGGCCCTCGGAAACCCTTGACACGACTGACGGTGTAAGTCCAGACTTACGGCATACGCTTACAGCGTATGCCAATCCAGGCGGCAGGGAGGGAACGACCATGAAAGCGATCGCCCAGGACCGGTACGGGTCGGCCGACGTATTGCGTGTCGAAGAGGTCGGACGACTCGAGGTCGGCGACAACGATGTGCTGATCAGGGTCCGAGCGGCCGGTGTCAACGCCCTCGACTGGCACGTCATGCGGGGCAGCCCGTTCGTCGTCCGCCCGATGCTCGGTGGCTGGCGCGCGCCGCGGCCGACCGTTCGCGGTGTCGACGTCGCAGGCGCCGTCGAATCGGTCGGCACGGACGTCACGGGCTTCGAGCCCGGGGATGCCGTCTTCGGCTGGTGCACCGGCGCGTTCGCGGAGTCGGCCTCCGCCCCGGCCGACCATCTCGTGCTGAAGCCGGCCGCTCTGACCTTCGAGCAGGCCGCAGCCATCCCCCTCTCGTCGATCACGGCCCTGCAGGGGCTGCGCGACGCGGGACATCTCCAGCGCGGTCAGCGGGTGCTGATCGTTGGGGCATCGGGTGGGGTGGGCACGTTCGCGGTGCAGATCGCCAAGGCCATCGGGGCGGAGGTGACGGCCGCGTGCCACACACGCAACGCGGACCTCGTCCGGTCGATCGGTGCGGACCACGTCATCGACTACACCCGCGACGACCCGACTCGGAGCGGACCGTACGACGTGATCTTCGAGCTGGCCGGGACCCGGTCCGTGGGCGAGTACCGCCGCGCGCTGACCGCAACGGGCACGCTCGTGCTGTCGTCCGGGGCCGGCGGCCGCTGGCTGGGACCGATCGCCCGGATGGCCAGGGCGAAGATCAGCGCCCGGTTCATGTCGCAGAACGTGGTCTGGCTGGACGCGAAGCTCAACCACGACGACCTGCTCGCCGTCACCGAGCTCATCGAGGCCGGGGTCGTGTGCCCCGTCCTGGACCGGCGCTTCCGCCTCGAGGAGGCGCCCGACGCGATCCGCTACGTGGAGGCCGGGCACACCCGCGGCAAGACCGTGATCACGGTCTGATCGCAGCCGGCGGCCCGGTCGCTGGACCGGCGAGGGCCGCCGGTCCAGCCCGGACGGTGCTCAGGGAAGCCGCGCGAGCGTGGCCTTGCCCTGCGTCTGCATCGCCTCGCTGGTGGGGATCGACCCCCCGATCGCCACGTCACTCAGCGCGACGAGGACGGCACCCTTCAATGCGAAGAACGAGATCGCGCTGATCTTCTGGCCGGCCTGGCTCACGCTGCCGCTGATGACGGCCGCGTCCACGCCGGGCTCGAAGTTCGGCAGCTCGCTGAGCTTGGCGTCGGTGATGCCGGCCTCCGCCGCGAGCTGCTCGAGCTGCGCCTTGAAGGCCGGCTCCTGCTGCTTCGCGGTCGCCGCGTCCGGTGACTCGGCGACGATCACCGTGAAGCCGGCGCCTCCGTTGCCGAAGCTGCAGAGCTTGCCGTTGCCCTCCGTCGTGGTGGCCTTGGGCGGAGCCGCAGTCGAGCCAGTCAACGCCGACACCTCGGCCGGGGTGACCAGCGTGCAGGGGTCCACTGCCGTCGGGACGGCCGTGGGCCCAGCATCGGCCTCGGACGCCGAGGGCAGTGCCGCGACGGACGGCGTGGCCGATGCCGATGGTGCGACCGAGCTCTCGGCCGACGGCGCGCCGATGGCGGCCGAGGACGTCGCGACCGATGCCGCGGGTGCCGTGCTCCCACTCGCGGTCGACGCGGAGCAGGCCGCCAGGACCACGCCGGCCAGCACGACGGTGGCCAGGGCGCGGATGGTGCCGGGTCGGGGATGACTCATCGGATCGTTCCTCCATGGTGGATGCGCGGTGACGAGGGGTGTGGGCCGGGTGGTCTCATCGGCGAGGTTCGGAGACGCCCCCGCCTGCCGGGCTGCCGGAGATGGCCGGCCCCACCAGCGCGATCGCCTTCGCGATCCGGTCCACCGGCAGCCCGGCACGTTCGTTGAGCTGGCGGATCTCGCGCTCGTCGGTGGCGGCGACGAGCGTGAACACGACCTGGTCGATCGGCATGAGGATCGAGCCGAGGTATTCGACCTCGCGGCCCTCCGACCGCATCGCCGTGACCGCCGATTCCAGCCGGGGCAGGGCGCGACGGAGCTCGTCGACGTCGACATCGGGCCAGTACCGCTCGACGAGGAAGATCTCGACCGGGTCGCCGTCAGATGATCGATCCATGCCGGGGACGCTACCCGCGGGCGTCCGGCCGATGAAAGGGGTGGTTACCCCGATCAGTCCCTGGGGGTCGGCCCGCCCGTCATCCGACCGGATGACACCAGCGCCCCCAGCTCCGCCCGCGAATGGATCCCCAGCTTCTGATAGACGCGACCGAGCGTGTTGCCGACGGTCTTCGGGGCGACGAATGCCTGTTCCGCGATCTGCCGGCTGGTCAGACCGGCGGCCGCCAGCTCCGCCACGCGTCGCTCGGTCTCGGTCAGCTCGTCGGGGGCGTGCGGCCGGCGGCCGACGCGGGCCAGCTCGGCGCGGGTCTGTTCCTCCCAGACGGCCGCGCCGAGTGCCTCGAACTCGGCCAAAGCGGCCCGCAGCGTCTCGTCGGCAAGACGCTTCTCCTTCCGGCGGCGGTGCAGCCTGCCCTTGGCCAGGAGCGTGCGGGCACGCTCGAACGGCATCGGGAGGTCCTCGTGCTCCAGCAGTGCCCGGTCGAACGCCGCGGCGGCCGCCGCGAAGTCGCCGCGCGCCGCCGCGAGCGATCCGGTCGAACGAGCACCCACGGCGAGAACCCACGGTGTCGGGGCGATCCGGGCAGCTTCGTCGAGCCTGGCCTCGATGACCGCCGCCCGCTGGATGTCTCCAAGGGCGAGCGCCGCCTCCACCTGGTCGCCCGCCAGCTTGAACCGGCCGGGATGACGCACGTTGATGGCCGTCGCGAGCTCGGCCGCCGCAGACAGCTGCCGATCCGCCTCCGGCCACTCGCCGAGGGACAACGCGACGAACCCGAGGAGGTGTCGGTGGAAGGCGGAGATCACGACATCGCCGCGCTCCATCGCGAACCGGAGGCCCTCCTGCGCGTACCGGCGCGCATCGTCCAGGCGACCCTGGTGGGCCGCGATCAGCCCGACGCCGCGGAGGCCCCACGCCGGGTGGAGATCCTCGCCCTCGCGCGCGTAGGCCTCCAGTGCGGCCTCGGCCACGTCGCGTGCCTCGCTCCACGACCCTTGATAGACAAGAAGGCCGGACAGCTGGACGAGATTGAACGGGTCGTCACCGCCCGGCCCGGACTTTACCCGGATCAGCTCGCGGGTCATCTCGATCGCGTGGTCGAGATCGTCCGTCAACCGAGCGAGGCCGAACGCGCAGCCGTCAGCGCCTTCGTGCTCCCATGACCGGCCATCGGCGGAGATGAGCCTCAACCCGCGGTCGATCTCCGCTCGGCGCGTCGGCTCGACCAACATAAGCTCTGCGTTGCCCCGGAGCAGGAGCACGTTGGCGACCAGGTCCGGATCCGCGGGTCGACGGTCGCCCTCGAGCAGGGCGGCCGCCTCGGCGATGAGGGCATGGCCCCGTTCGAGATCGACCTGCATCACGAGGAACGCGACACGGCCGAGGACCTTCGCCCGGAGCATCGTGTCGGGACCGGCTTCGGCGAGCGCCTGCTCGCCCATCGCGACGGCTTCCGGGACTCGCCCGTGGTAATAGCGGAGGATGGCGCGCAGGCTCAGCGCCTCCGCGCGAGTCGGCCCGGGGGGTGCCTCGCGGAGGGCCGCCTCGAGGATCCCGTCCGCCCCCACGATCTCGGACAGGTCGATGAACAGGCATTCGGCGGCGAGCCTGGCCCGCTCGAGACGTCGATCGGACCACTCCATCGGCGTCGCGTGCGCGGCGTCGAGGTACAGCGCGGCGGCGTCGACGGTCGCGCCGCGGGTCCTCGCGGCGTCCGCGGCGTCCGCCAGCGCTCGCGCGACGGCTTCGTCCGGACCGTCCGCGGCATGCCCGAGGTGGCGGGCCCGGGCATCGGGCGACGTGGCCACCCCGGCCAGGATGCCGTGGACGTGGCGGAGCTCGTCGGGCGCCGTCGAGCCGATCACGGCCTGGGCGAGCAGCGGATGGCTGAACCGGACGATCCCGCGGTCGACCATCGCCACGCCCGCCAGGACGGCGGGTCGGAGAGCGTCATCTGCGTCGGGCATCGCACGTTCGAGCGTCTCGAGCGACGGTTCAGCCGCGGCCGCCGCCAGCAGCAGGATGCGCTGCGTCCGGGCCGGCAATGCCGAGACGCGCGTGGCCATCAGGGCGGACAACGAGTCGGGGATCGGAAGCGGTGCGTGCGGGTCGAGCTGGATGCCGGCCTCCCGGAGCGCCCGCGCGATCTCCAGGGCGTAGAGCGGGTTGCCACGGGACTCCGCTTCGATCCGGACGAGCGCGAGCCGCGGGAACGACCGGCCCAGCCGCAGCTGGAACAGGCGATGGAGCGACGCGAGCGGCATCGCCCCCACGCGGACGCGCTCCGTCCGATCCGGCGTCAGGGCCGCGAGCAACGGAGACGCGTGGGCATCGCCGGACCCTGTCCGGACCGAGACCAGCACCGCGAGTGGAGCCTCCCCCAGCCGCCTGATGGCATAGGCGAGGATGGCCGCGGAGCTCTCGTCGAGCCATTGCGCGTCGTCGACGGCCAGCAGGACGGGCGCGCCATCGGTCAGGACGTCGGAGCAGGCCGGCGAGGGCCACCGACAGGGTGCGCTGGTCCGGGAGCGTCCCCGACGGCGCAACGCGGAGGAGGGCGATCTCGAGCGCGTGCCGCTGCGGATCCGGCAGGCTCCCGAACACCTCCGGCATCGATGTGGGCGAGGAGATCGGTCAGCGCGCCGAGGGTGAGGCGTTGCTCCGAGCGGGCCGGCCGGCAGGACAGGACGGTGAAGCCCGCATCCGTGGCCGCCGCGACACCGGCCTCCCAGATCGTGGACTTGCCGATGCCGGCCTCGCCTTCGACGACGAGGGCCGCGAGCGTGCGGTTCGCGCCCGCCAGAAGGCGCCCGACCGCGGCCAGTTCGATCCCTCGCCCGACGACTTCGTCCGCCACGGACGTCCCCGCCTTCCCCTGCGTCCGCGGTCCGGCCGATCAGCCTCGTGTGCGTCGCCGGTCGACGCGCGCCTCAGACCGGTTGCTGGCGCCCCAGGGCCGCGATCAGCTGGCGCGCCTGCTCGCGATCCTTCTCGTTCGGGTGCTGGTGGTCGGCCACGATCCCGCAGTAGACATCGTGGATCGCCTGGCTCATCGAGTCCTCGTTGGCCATCGCGATCCCGCCCTCCCGGAGAGCCGCCATCGCGTCGTCCGTGCTGTCGCGTCGCATCGCCTTGTCCAGGGCTTCGTGCATGGTCATCGGGATTCACCTCCGACCGAAATCGTAGCCGCTCGCCGGTCCGATGCAACCGCCCCTGACGAACTGACCGTCGCGGTCGCCACGGCGGCGAGGGCGTCGATCAGGCCGGGATCGGCGTTGAGCGAGTCGATCCGGTGGAAGGCGACGCCGGACGCCTCGGCCTGCTCGCGGGCGCCGATGTCGACGTCGTAGAGGATCTCGAGGTGGTCGGCGAGGAACTCTTTGCCGCGACCCGAGCGACATCCGCGTTCCGCGCGTGGCCACCGGGCCGGACTACGCTGTGACGGTCCTCGCCTGCCCGGACGAAGGGAGCACCAGCATGACATCGCCGCACGACGCCGCCCCGGATCGCTACGACACGATGGCCTATCGACGGGTCGGCACGAGCGGCCTCCACCTGCCCGCGATCTCCCTCGGTCTCTGGCAGAACTTCGGCGACGACCGACCGCTCGCCACGCAGCGCGCCATCGTGCTCCGGGCGTTCGACCGCGGTGTCACCCACTTCGACCTTGCCAACAACTACGGCCCGCCGCCCGGTTCGGCCGAGACGAACGTCGGGCAGATCCTCGGGTCCGATCTGCGAGGCTATCGCGACGAGCTGGTCATCTCGACCAAGGCCGGCTACGACATGTGGCCGGGACCGTATGGCGACCGCGGCTCGCGCAAGTACCTTCTCGCCAGCCTCGAC
Organism: uncultured Chloroflexia bacterium; assembly: GCA_963720495.1. Taxonomy (GTDB): domain Bacteria; phylum Chloroflexota; class Limnocylindria; order Limnocylindrales; family CSP1-4; genus SPCO01. The sequence continues at coordinate 21,545 of CAVRFU010000006.1, read as the reverse complement.
CAGAGCCTCGGCCGGATGGGTCTCGACTACGTCGACATCTTCTATTCCCACCGCGTCGATCCGGACACGCGTCTGGAAGAGACGATGGGTGCTCTCGACAGCGCCGTCCGCCAGGGCAAGGCGCTCTACGTGGGGATCTCCTCGTATTCGGCGGAGCGGACGCGCGAGGCCGCGGCGATCCTGCGAGGTCTCGGGACGCCGTTGCTCATCCATCAGCCGTCCTACTCGATGCTGAACCGCTGGATCGAGACCGACCTCCTCGACGTCCTGGGGGAGGAACGGATCGGCGCCATCGCGTTCTCGCCCTTGGCCCAGGGCCTGCTCACCGACCGCTACCTCGCCGGTGTGCCGGCGGGCTCCCGCGTGACGGCCGGTGGCTCGTTCAAGCAGGAGTACCTGACCGACGCCAATCTCGCCAACGTCCGCGGCCTGAACGAGATCGCCCAGCGGCGTGGCCAGACCCTGGCGCAGATGGCGCTCGCGTGGACGATCCGCGATCCGCGCGTGGCCTCGGCGGTCGTCGGCGCGAGCTCCGTCGCGCAGCTGGATGACGATCTCGCCGCCCTCGAGCACCTCGCGTTCGAGCCTGGCGAGCTCGCGGAGATCGATCGCTTCGCCGTCGACGGCGGCCTGAACCTGTGGGCGCAGTCGAGCAACGCCTGAACGGACGTGGCGTTCGCCCTGGCTGCGCGGGGGTGACGTGCGCCGCGCCCTGACGTACACTCGTTGCCATGGCAACGATCCCTGAGAGCGTCCGCGAGTTCGTGGCAGGTGGGCTGTGGGCCCACGTCGTGACGATGACGCGCAACTGGCGATCCGCACGTGAACATGTGCTGGGCAGGCTTCGATGGCGACGAGATCGTGTTCGCGTCGTTCTTCGACTCGAAGCGGGCCGCCCGCCTGCGGCGCGATCCCCGCGTCACGCTGTCCTTCCAGGCCAGGGACTACGACGGCAACACACTCTTCCCGTACCTGGTCATCAAGGGTCACGCGAGCGTCACCGACGGCGGCGCGATCGAGGTCATGGACCACCTGGCCCAGTGGTACATCGGCCCGGGTTCGACGTACCCGGCCAGGGACATGCCGTCCGGCTGGACCTTCCGGGTCACGATCGACAAGATCTACGGTCAGGGTCCGTGGAACCCGCGCTGGGTCGAGATGGACCGGGCGAGCCGCACCGGCTAGGACGAGACCGACCCGGTCCAGCGGACCGGGTCGGCATCACGGCGAGGCCGCGCTGACTACATGACCGGGAACGTCTCCGAGACGACGACGACCGCGCCACCGGCCAGCACCGGGCACCCCTTGGACAGCGTCACGGCCTCGTCGAGGCTGCCCGCCTTGATGATCGAGTAGCCGCTCGGGGCCGAGGTCGCGTCCATGACCGACCCGTCCGGGGAGATGGCCTTGGCCTGCGAGATCGGGTTCCCGCCGTCCACCAGCGCGTCGCCGAGGGTGCCGAACCAGCTCGTCCAGGCCGACATCACCTTGTCCTGTTCCTCCTTCGTCTCGGGCATGCTGCCGCCGTGGAACGTGAGCAGGAAGTTCGCCATGTCGATCGACCTCCGTGGCCACGACATCTGCATGTCGCCGCCTGCTTCGACCCGGCGATCACTCGTCGCCGGTCTGTCATGACGACGAACGGACGGGACGGAATTGACAGGCATGTTTCGACCGCCGAGCGTGCGCCTCGCGGTTAGCATGCACGGCATGTCGGGTCCGTCGGCGCTTCAGCCCTTCTACGAGGGCTGGGCGAATCATCAACGTCTTCTGCTGGCCGTCATCGGCGATCTCGGCCCGGACCAGCTCGCGCTGCGGCCGGCACCGGACGCGTGGTCGATCTGGCAGCTCGCCGGCCACATGGCCGGATCTCGCGCGTACTGGATCCACGACATCCTCGGCGAGGGCGACCCCGCAGTCCGCGAGATGTTCCGGGTCGCGCAGACGACGGTGCCGGACCTGCCGCTCGAGATGGCCGGCTGGGAGGACGACGAGGACCATCCCCGGACGGCCTCCGAGATCGTCGAGGCCTTCGACCTCACCTGGGCGATGATCGAGGACTGCCTCGAGCGCTGGAGCGCGGATGACATCACCGTCCCGATCCCTCAGCGCGGGGCCGACCGGATGACGACCCGCGGATGGGTGCTCTGGCACCTCATGGAGCACGAAGCGCACCACGGCGGCGCGATCTCGATCGCGCTCGGGGCCAACGGGCTGCCGAGTCTGGACCTCTGAGGCTTGACCACGACGACTCTCCCGGACGCGCTGGCCGCATGGCGCCTCGCCGAGCGTCGCTGGGAGGACGCCCGGGTCGACGATCCAGAGTTCCGTGCGCTCGGGATCGAGGTCGTCTCGACCTGGCTGCGCTACCACGACCTGATCGATCGCGAGCCGGGATCGTTCGTGCTCGTCGCCGACGATGACCATGCCTACGTCGCGGTCAGCGATGGGGTCATGGCCGTCCTCGGCTACGAACCGGGAGACGTGATCGGTCGACGGATCGAAGACATCTCGCCTCCGGACCTTGTCCCCGGGACCACCGACGCGTGGGAGCGGTTCCTGGCGGACGGGCGCCAGGATGGCCGATATCGCCTCCTGGCCCGAGACGGACGGCAGGTCCCGGTGCGATTCCAGGCGCGAGCACATCATCCGATCCCCGGGTTCCATACATCGCGGCTCTGGCCAGATCAGCCGGAGCCGTAACGGCCCCTCGACCCCCTCACGTCAACGCGCGATCGCAAAGCAATCTGAGCCAAGCCCGGTGCCATTCCTGAACCTTGGCCGTCTAGCATCGAGATCACTCCGGCGTCGAAGCCCCCTGACCGCCTGATCGCCCGTGACCCCCCGAAACGTGGCCGGGCAGTCGTCCGGGTCGGACGCCGGAGCAACGCCTCACGCCGGCCGCCGCGCGGCACGCTGCGCGGCGATCCAGGTCTCACCGGCGATCCAGTAGTCGGCATCCCGCGACATCTGCCGGCTGCCGGCCTCACGCTCCCACGCATCGCACCAGCGACCGGCCGTCGCCTCGTCGAGGCCGGTGTCCATCAGACTGAACCGAACGGCCGCGCGCCGAGCGTGGAAGATGCGTTCAGGATCGGATCGCCGCGCCATCGGACGAGATTGGTCCGAGGACGTGACGGGTTGGGTGGCGGAGCCTCCGGTCGAAGCGAAGGAGAGACCGATGTCCTACGTGGTCGATTTCACCAACGTCTCGACCGTCGGGCTGGAGTCGTCGCCGGTTGCGACCGCCCTCGCCGGCCTTCGGGCGAACGAGGCCCGCTACTTCAAGAACAAGTACGGCCACGACTTCACCGTCGAACCGGCTGAGGAGGCCGGGGAGACCATCGACTGGGTGAGCCGGATCCTGCAGGAGGAGCGCGGTCTCACGATCGCGGCGCGCCCGCTCGAGGCGACCATCTTCCAGGTCGAGAACATCCGGTGGGCGTACGTGTTCTACGAGAGCGGCCTCTCGATCAACGTGCTGTACACGATCGATGACGGCGGGAAACGGGCGGTCGGCTTCAAGCTCTCCGACGGCATGGACGTCCCGGCCGAGCTCGCTCAGTCATTCAAGTTCGCGAGACAGCGGTCGAAGCTCGCCGGCACGATCCGCGGCTCGTTCTTCGTCATCAAGGGCGAGTACTGACGCGCGTCGCCGCCGCCCTCGACCCTGATCGCGTACGCGTCACTGGCCGATCGGCGGAGCGGATCGATAGCTGGCTTCGCTGGCTGGCCGCGTCGAACCGAGATGGGACCGCACATAGGCCAGGAAGGCCTCGGCCTCGGACTCGGTCGCGAATGCACGCTTGGGGATGTAGAAGGACGGCAGTCGATCACGCTTGATCACGATCGTCGAGGCATCGTCGACCGCCTCGGTCAGCGCCCACCACTCCGTCCAGACGTGACCCCCAGCGAAATCCTGATGGACACCCTGGTCGTCGACCCGGAACGTGACGTCCTCGCCGATCAGGGACCGTCCTTGCCGCTTCACGCTGCGACGTGGGCCGAAGATGACCGTGTATCCGAAGAACACGGCACCCACGATGAGTGGCAGCCAGAGCGAGGGGTCGGCTCCGATCGCAAGGAAGACGAGCCCCGTGACGCCAAGCACGACCGCAGCGATGCGAAGCAGCGACCACATCCGACGCTGGTACAACATCAAGCCGCCGACGAGATCGCTCGCCTCCATCGTCCAGCGGACCGTGATCCCGTCGCCGACCGCGCGCGTCGCCTCCATCGACGCATCCTAGCGCGGGCGAACGCGACGATCGACGCGCCGCTGGTCCTGGCTCGACCTACAGAACCTTGGGCGCGATCCGACGAGGCTGTCGATTCCGAGCGTAGACTCGGCCGGTGAGCTTCGATGTGGCCGCAGACGCATACGACCGCTACATGGGCAAGTACTCGCGCCTCCTTTCCCCGCAACTGGCGGACTTCGCGGGAGTGCGATCGGGCCAACGGGTGCTCGACGTCGGCTGCGGTCCGGGAGCCCTCACGACGGAGCTGGTGGCGCGCGTTGGGCCATCGGCGGTGGCGGCCGTCGACCCGTCGGCCCTCTTCGTCGCCGCCGCTCGAGAGCGTCATCCCGGTGTTGAGATCGTGCAAGCGTCCGCCGAGCAACTGCCGTTCCCTGCCCTGGCGTTCGACGCGGCCGTCGCACAACTCGTTGTCCATTTCATGCCAGATCCGAACAAAGGATTGGTAGAGATGGCGCGTGTCACTCGGCGCGGTGGTGTCGTGGCGGCATGCGTCTGGGATCATGCCGGCGGTCTTGGCCCTCTCAGCCTGTTCTGGCGGCCAGCGCGTGAGCTCGATCCGGAGGTCGACGACGAATCCGAGCTTCCGGGCGTCCGTGAGGGTCACTTGGCGGAACTGTTCGAGGCGGCCGGGCTCGACGAGGTCGCGGAGACGGTCCTGTGGGTCAGCGTCGAGCACCCGACCTTCGAAGCCTGGTGGGAGCCGTTCACGAAGGGTGTCGGCCCCGCGGGATCCTATCTGGCGAGCCTCAGCGCCGACCAGCAGGTCGAGCTGCGTGAAACCTGCCGAACCACAGTCCCAACCACACCGTTCGTGGTCACGGCTCGGGCCTGGACAGCTCGCGGTCTCTCGTAGGCTCGTTTTTCGGACGTTACGGATCAAGGTCGACCCAACCGCCCGAGCTGGCCGGATGATGTGCACGCCTACGACGACTTCGCCCTTCCCAAAGAGCGCCGGCGGGCGCTCGAGAACCCTTGCGCAACCGATGCCGGCAAGCCACCGTCTTCCCAGCGATGAAGACGTTCGTCATTGCCGTGATCTTCTCTCTCCTCGCCGGATGCACCGCGTCGCCGCCGGCGGAGATCTCCCAGCGACCGAACCTCGGAGTGTCGAACGGCAGCACCCTGACCGTGACGCTCGTGGTCAACGGCAGGCGAGTCGCCGACTTCCCGGCCGGTGGCCCATATCCCACGATCGACACCACGGCGCTCCCGGCGCTTCCGTGGGAGGTCCAGGCGCTGTCGCCGTCCGGCAGGGTGCTCACCTCGATGCACGTCGCACCTGGTCAGGTTTGGAGCACCACCGGTCCGGGCGGCGTCGTCACGCAGCAGGGAAGCATGGGGCGGGTCGATCTCTCGTGCGGCAGCGTCAGGATCTGGGCCGGCGACTTCGCACCATCAGGTCCCGTCCCTGCCGAGTCACCCGGCACTCCGGGAGACTGCGAACCGTGAACGAACAGGACGTGATCGTGGCGAGATCGCTTCGGCTGGATCGCGCGATGGGCTCTTCACGTGTCGATGTCGTCGATGCGGCGCTGCGTCTCGGTGCTCCTGGTCTCGATGACACTGGTGGGCTGCATGTGGATGCCCGAGGCCGGTGACCCATCCGCCCAGCCACCGGCCGCCGACTCGGCCGCTGCCGATCAGCGCGCACGACCGGTCCTCGCAGCGTGGGCGGCGGCGGTGGCCGCCGTCGGTGTGCGTCCCGCCGTCACCCCAGTCGGCGAGCTGACCGGCCAGATCGGCGACTGGGAGGAAGCCGTGGGCGACAACAACAAGCGCGCGCTCATGGCCGGCGCGGTCGCGTCCGTCAACCCGCTTTCCGAGGCAGGCGCCACCAGACGGCGAGGTGGTGTGGCAGGACGGTACGACGACCAAGGTTCCCCTGCTCTCGGCGCAGGCCGCGATCGTCGCGATCGAGACCACCACCGCAGCACCCTGCTCGGACTGCGCCTTGCTCCTGGTCACCGAGGCACGACTGACGTCGAGGCCGATCCAGACGACACGGGGCTCCGCGACCGCACCGGTCTGGGAGTTCACCCTGCAGGGCACGGCCGTGAAGCTGACCCGTGTCGCGATCGCCGATCCTGTCGTCGTCGCCCCCGACGAAGTCGGCTCGCAGCTCGGGCTGGCGATCGACTCGGCCAGCGGAACGGTCGGCGGAAACGCACTCACCGTCGCATTCGTCGGCGCACCCGATCCCGGGAACATGCCCTGCGGCGAGGACTACACCGCAGAGGCCGTCGAGTCCGATCTCGCGGTCGTGGTCATCGTCACGCGGCATCCCCACGCCGCGCTCTTCGAGGCATGCTCGGCCGTCGGGGCACGACGCACGGCGACCGCCACGCTCGCCGCCCCGCTGGGCGATCGGGCCGTGCTCGACCTGCAGAAGGGAACACCGGTTCCCGTCGTGCTCGCCCCCTAGACCGATCCGCTGCCTCAGCACCACGGTCTAAGGCCGCTCTCGTTGTCCCGGGCTAGCTCATCGCGGCATCAGGCACGACAGCAGGCTCCTCGATCTCGAAGGTCGCGCGCATCGGTTGCTCCTGGAGGAAGAGGACGCAGACGAAGGCCAGCACCGCCCCGACGATGCCGACCCAGAACGTGGACGCGATGGCGATCGAGAACGCCTCGTGGATGCCCTGGACGATGTTGGGGATCAACGGCTCGATCACGGCCTTCGCATCGGGCGGCAGGGCAGCCAGGATCCGTTGACCGAGATCGCCCGTTCCGGTGATATCCACGCCCTGGCCGCCTGCGAACCCGTCGACGATCGGCTTGGGCACGCCCGCCGCGACCAGCTGGACGGGGATCTCGGTCACGAGCCGGTTGGCAAGGACCGTGCCGGCGAGGGTCAGCCCGATCGTCCCGCCGATCTGCTGGAAGAACGTCAGGCTCCCGGTGGCCACCCCGATCCGGGCGGCAGCCACCGAGTTCTGCACGACGAGGGTGAAGACCGCGAACGATGGCCCGACCCCCAGACCGGTGACCAGCATCCACAACGAGAGCACGAGTCGGTCAGTCTCTGCCGTCAGGTGGGTGAGCATGAAGAGGCCAGCTGCCAGGAGGAGCAGCGATCCGAGCATCAACGCCTTGTAGCGACCCGTGCGAGCGACGATCTGACCGGAGGCGATGGCACTGAAGATCAGGCCGAACAGGAGCGGCAGGATGCTGTAGCCAGATTCCGTCGCGCTCGCGCCTCCGACGGTCTGGAACCAGCGAGGCAGGAAGATGATCGCGCCGAAGAACCCGAACGCTGCCAGGAACATCGCGGCGACCGAGACCGAGAAGTTCCGGATACGGAACAGCGCCAGGGGCACGATGGGATCTGCTGCCCGCGACTCGATCCACAGGAACACGACGCCGATCGCCAGCCCGGCCAGGATCAAGCCACCGACCGCGGGATCGGCCCACTCGCCGGTCTGCTTGTTGGTGAGCCCGATCAGGAAGAGCGTGATGGCCAGGGCGAAGACGGCCGCGCCGACGTAGTCGATGTTGCGGCCGGCGTCCGGCCGACGGATCGCCGGGAGGAGGCGCCAGATGATCGCGAGCGAGACGAGGCCGATCGGCACGTTGACGAAGAAGATCCAGTGCCATCCGACGGTGTCGGTGATGATCCCGCCGATGGCCGGGCCGAGCAGTGACGACAGGCCGAAGACCGCCCCGAACAGCCCAAGGTACTTGCCACGCTCGGCTGGCGTGTAGAGGTCCGCCACGACGGCGAGCGAGACGGGAAAGATCGCGCCGCCGCCGAGGCCCTGGATCCCGCGGAACAAGATCAGCTGCCACATCTGCTGGCTGAGCCCGCACAGGACGGAGCCGATGAGGAACAGGCTGACCGCGAAGATGATGATCGGGCGGCGCCCGAACAGGTCCGACAACCGGCCATAGATCGGACCGCTGATCGTGGCCGTCAGCAAGTAGATCGTGACGACCCATGTGTACAGGGAGTTCCCGTTGAGGTCGGTGACGATGACCGGGAGCGCGGTGCCGACCACGGTCTGGTCAAGCGCGAACAGGAAGAGTGCCAGGAGGATCGCGCCGAGGATCTCCAGCTTCGCACGAGGGCTCAGCTCGATCGTCGGCTCGTTCGTCATCGGCAGCGTCGTCATCGTCGGCGATCCTCCACGGTGACGCCGAGGCGGAGCGGCGTCAACCGAAGTCGGGGTAGCGAAGTTTCGACGGGTCAGGGTGACGCGTCAAGGCCCTGCGACCGGAGATGTTCGACCGGATCGAGAGGGTTCGGACGGCCGGGCGCCCTACCGTGACGGTGCTGGCGTGGAGACGATGACATCCCGCTGCTGTGCGTAATGCAGCGGTGAGGCGACGAAGATCCCGATCGCGAGCAGCGACACCACCGTCCCGATCAGGCAGACCCTGCGTCATGACGGCGGCGGTCCGTGCCTGGAGTCTGCGGCGCGCCAAGGCGAGCAGCCCGACCCCGGCAAGGCCTCCGACGGTGTTCACGATGATGTCGGTCGTGTCGAAGCTGCCGGTGGACAACAGGTGCTGGGTGGCCTCCAGGACGAAGCTCGCCCCGACGAGCACGCCCGTCCATCTCCACCACGGCCACGTCGGTGCGAGGAGCCCGAGGTAGACCCCGAACGGGACGAACAGCACGAAGTTCGCGACGACCTCGAGAGGTGCGCTGGCGCCGGCCTCGGCACTGGGCACGAACGGGATCAGCTTGATCGGTCGTGGGAGCAGTGCGGCCTCTCCGACATACGGCACGTCGAGCTTCCACACCACCGCCCAGACCAGCAGGACGAGGTAGACGACGAAGAGCACGACCAACACGTGCCCGCCAAGGCGGAACGGCTTCTTCTCGACGACGGACATCGTGGCAGTCTGGGCGAACCCGACCGCAGACGCTCAGGCGTCAGGACTCGTCGGCATCGGCGACATAATGGCAGTCGAGGGAAGTGCTCCTTCCCCGAGGGTAGGCGGACGGGCGACCGATGCTGAAAGTCTGTGGTCGAGTGCATGGGATCCGACCTGGCCCGGTCCCGAGCGCCGATGGCTGACGGCGGTTCGTTCTATGGCGCACCGTCCGCCCCCGGGCGGCGTCACGACAAGCTGGTGGGTCTGGCCGTCGTCCTCGTCGTGGTCGGGATCGCGTTCGCGCTGGCCAAGCCGTGGGGTGACACCGGCCAACCGGCAGCCTCGAGCCCGATCGGGGTGGCCGCGGCCAGCCCCTCCGCGACTGTAAGTCCCGCGCCGGCCCGGCCCGGGTCGACGGCTCCGCCGGCCCACCTTCCCCATCCGCAGGCGGTCGCCTTCACCACAGCCTCACCGCCGCCATCCGAGACGTGGACAGGCCTCGAGTGGCAGCGACTCGCGACGGACGACCCGCTCGGGAGCGTCAGGATCGAGGTGACCTCGGGCGGGACTTCGGTCGCCATCGGTGACATCGAGGGGACGACGTCCACCACGCTCTGGGCATCGACGGACCAGATGCATTGGCAGCCGCTGGACCGCGAGACGTCTGCGAATCTGCCGTCGGGCTTGACGGTCATGGGCTTGGCCAACCTCGGGGGAAGGTTCGTCGCCGTCACCGCGATGAACGACTATCTGTACCGCTACCTCCCGCCAGTCATGGCCTGGACGTCGACCGACGGTCGGAGCTGGACCCACGAGACCACCCTGCCGGTCGATGCGCTGTCGAGCCCGACGGGTTTTGCTCCGCTCGTCGGCACCGGAGAGGACGGCGTGGTGGTCGCGACGAGCGGCATGGCCGCCCGTTTCGCGACCGCGTCCGACGGTTCGCACTGGGCCATCTCGCCACGGAACACGTTTCCGCCCGACTTCGCCGTTGCCGACCTCAAGGGCACGTCGACAGGCTACGTCGCGATCGGAGCGTGGATGAAGGGCGGCATGGCCCGCGCGGCGGCGCTGTGGTCGGCCGACGGCCGCCACTGGCCGAAGACCCCTGCCGTCCTGCCGACCTCGCCGTCGGGCTCCGGGACGCCGGCTTTCTCGAATGCGGTGAAGCTCATGGTCGGCGACCACGGCATGATCGCCGAGGGGATCGGCGACGCCCCAGGTGCGGCGCTCTGGTGGCGATCGCCCGATGGCCGGCACTGGCAGCCCCTCGAGACCTTCTCGCCCCTCGGGGCGACGACGTGCGGAGGCGCGAACTGCGGCCTGCAGCCGAACGGGACGCTCATCGGCGACGGTCATCGGCTCCTCGCGATGCGCGGTGGCTCGGACGCGGCCGCCTTGGTCTCGACCGACGGCTTGCACTGGACGGCGCTCGCTCTCTCCGGGGACATCCCGAGCGGACACGTCCAGGCCGCCCTCCTTCCCGGCGGAGTGCTCGTGTCCGACGGGACCACGACCTGGTTCGGTCAGGCCGCTAGTCGCTGACGCGCCGCCCCGCCAGTTGCCATGAGACACTCTTCCCAAGAGCGCAGATCGGTCAACCCCTCCTGCCGTCGAACGAGTTCATCCCGGACGGCGAACCCCGGGTCTTCGGTGACCGCGCGTCAGGGCAGATCGGATCTCAGGGCCTGCCGGGTTGCTGGCCGACCGCAGACGCTCAGGCGCCAGGAGCCCGACGCAGGCGCTCCAACTCGCGCCGCAGGCGCTTGCTCGGCCGGCCCTCTCCTCGGACGAGCGTGATCCCCGGCATGGCCTCCCGCACGACGGGCGGGCTGTGGTCCACGTAGCAGGTCGCGGCGACGGCGGCACCGACGCGCGACTCGATCGGCCGCAGGACCTCGACGATGCGCTCGCGATCGGCGATGAACGCCTCCACTCGATCGCCCGCTCGGACCTTCGTCGACGGCTTTGCCGACGATCCGTTCACGAGGACGTGACCACCGTCGCACAACCGGGTCGCGAGCGGGCGGGTCTTCACGAGGCGCACCGCGCACAGCCAGCGATCGATTCGCGTCTCGTCGGCGGCGAGGGGATCAGTCACGCGTCCTAGGATGGCATGACTCGCGATGGTGTCGCGGCGGTCACCGCCGCCGGCGACGGGCGGCAATCAGTCCTGGACTCCCTTGCGAACGATCTCGGTGACGTACGCAGCCAGGTTGTCCAGGGTCTGCTGGCCACCCTCGATCGCGTGGTACTTCTCGACCGCCTCGTCGCGCAGCTCCTTGGTGGGGAACACCGTGCGCATCTCGATCCGGGTCGCCGTGCCGTCGGGCGCGAACGTGAGGACCGACTCGAAGGCGTTCGGGTCGGCGCGGGACTCACCGTGCAGCAGCTCGATCCGCTCCGGCGGGGCGATCTCGGTCCAGGAGATCCACTCCTGGTAGTCCGTCCCGTCCGGACCGTGCATCACGAAGTCCCACTCCCCGCCGACGCGGAACTCGAACGCCCGCGTGGTCGTGGTGAACCCCTCCGGTCCCCACCATCGCGACAGGTGCCGGACGTCGGTGAACGCCTCGAACACCACCTCCCGCGGGGCATCGATGAGCCGGGAGATCACGATCTCGCGCTCGGCCGTCCCTGACTGCGCCGGCGCGTCCCGTCCTGTCACTGCCATCGGTCACTCCTCCTGCCTGGTCTGCTTGAGGTCCTGCACGTACGCGTCCAGCCGGTCGAAGCTCTCGTTCCAGAACCGCTCGAACCCGCCGGTCCACTCGTGGATCGGTCGTAGCCCGCGGGCGTCGAGGCCGTAGACGCGCTGCTTGCCTGCCTTGCGGTCCCGCACCAGCCCGACCTCCCGGAGCACCCGCAGGTGCTTGGACGCCCCCGGCTGGGCGATCCCCAGCTCCTGGGCCAGCTCGGTCACCGGCCGCTCACCCGCCCGCAGCAGGACCAGGATCGCCCGGCGCTGCGGCTCGGCGATCGCGTTGAAGACGTCCGACGTCGTTGCTGCTCGTGCCATGGACGCCATCATATGCTGATATCGGCATGCGTCAAGTCAGGGACTCGGGTGCTGCTCCCTTGACTGACTGCGTCGCATGAAGAGGCCCCGACGATGTCGGGGCCTCATTCTTATCTGCGCGAGCTGTCTAGCGGTTCGAACCGCCTTGATCGGAGCCGCTCTGCGTCCCCGACGTGCCCTGACGCTGCTGGGTCTGGGCTGTGCCCTGTCCGGTCTGGGTGCCCTGGTTGCCCTGCCCGCTCGACGACCGATCGGACATGCCACCCTGGTTGCCCGAGGTGCTCGAGCTCGACGAGCGCTGACCGCTCGTGCCGGTGAACTGGCCCTGCTGGTCGCGATCCTGCTCGGCGGCGCTGGTTTCGCCACCCTTGCGTGCGGCGTCCCGCTGCTTCTGGTCGTCCATGCCGCCGAAGCCGCGGTCGCTGGATCCGCTCTGACTCCCCTGATTGCCCTGGTTCCCCTGATTGCCCTGGTTCCCCTGATTGCCCTGGTTCCCCTGGTTGCTCGCCATCCGAGCACCTCCTGTTGCGCGGCCCTCTGGCCGGTCCTCTGGGGGTCGGCCGAAGTTTCCTGCGGCCGCACCGGTCGCAATGAAATCGGCGACCGGTCGGGCGTTGCAACATCCTTGCTCACGTGGGCATCCCCACCATCAGCGGTGACAGTCCACGGCAAGCGGGACCCTTCCGCGCTTTTGGAGTCGATCGCACCCCTCGTCGCCCGAAGGTCTCGTGCTAGAAGCAGGACTAGCCCATCCGTATCATGCTGAGGCAGGTCGGCGCGACGTACACCCGAGGATGCCGTGCAGAAGCTTGTTGCCGAGATCATGGCCGCGTGGCGTCGCGCCGAACGGTTGGCATCCACGTTGCCCCCGGACAGCCCCGAGCGCGAGGCCGCGCAGCGCGCGTGCGAACGTCTTCGTGACGCGTACCAGGAACTGACGCATTCCGGCGTCGCGGCGGCACTGTCCGCGGCAGAAGCCAGGCTGCTGCTGCGCGACGCGGCGAGCGACGTCGAGGCGGACCCGCGCGGGGAGTGAGCGGGGTCTAGCCGTTCGGGCGAGTCACCGCCGTCCTGGCCGCGAACTCGAGCCTTCGAGGAGTGGAACGCGCGGACGCCGCACCATCCTGAAACGTCGCGTTTATGGGTCGGGCCGCACATAGGTCACGCGCGATGCACGCGGTCGGGATGCTGGCAGGGGAGGGATCGTGCGACCAACTCTCGTGGTCAATCCAGTGACCGATCGGACGTTCAGCGCTTTCGCGCATCACGAGCTCGACGGCGCTCGGGACGCGGCGATGCTCGAAACGCGCCTCCGGACACGGTATCCTGACGCGGCCGTGCATCCGCGGGTTCTGTCGGGGGAGCGCATCCCGATCTGGTACGTGTATCGGGACGGGCGTTGGACGGACCCGCGGACCAGATGAGGGAGGCGACGCAATGCAGGACCCGGAGGCCGATCTGCGGTCCACGTCAGAGTCCATCCAGGACGACGCCGAGCAATTGAAGGCCCTCGAGGAGCAAAAGAGCGCGCTCGATCCATCCGACCCGCTTGTGGTCGAGCTATCGCATCAGGTCGAGGCCTTGCTGCGGAGGATCTCGACGAAGGCACGCGCGGAGACCGAGCTGAGCGAGGAGATCCAAGGGGCGTAGCGCCTGCGAACCTTCGCTTCGCTAGGCCGATGGGCTTTCATCGACGGGAGCCAGGTCTCCATGGCGGTGCACGATCTTCCACTCACCGTCCTCACGTCGATAGACATGGGTCACCCGGACGGTCCATGGCTTCTTCTCGCCACCCACCTGGATCTCGTTGAAGCGCTCGTAACCGACCGTGTACGCCATCTGCCCGTCCGCGCTGACCTCGGCCACCTCCACCTCATAGTGGAAGTCGCTGTACGGCGTGCCCCCAAGGCGCTCCGCAACCCACCTGAACGTTTGCTCCAGCTCAGGCCAGCCCGTTTTGTTTGGGCCCCATGCGCCGAGGAGGCTCACCGGATCGCGCCGGGACCAGAGTGCGAGCCGGGGTTCGACATCGCCTTGCAGGATCGCGGCTTCCGCATCCGTCTGGCGGGCCAGGAAGACCGATCGGAAATCCTCGAGTTCGCCCATCGCACTCACCTCGTGTCTCGCCGCGCACCACGCCGTGGACCGCCGAGGAATGGGCCCACACGCGTCAGTGTCGCGCAAGCCAAACGCCCAGGGACGTCGCCTCGTCTCCGGTCTCGGACTGCGGAGGATGCAAGGCGTCTGCTACGTCGGCGACGTCCTTGCGCATGAGGCAGGCAACGACCGTGATGAAGACTTGCTCCGTCCGCCGAGGTCCGCTCGACCATTCGGCCAATCGGAGACTTCCATGAGTATCGAGACCATCATCATCATCGTGGTCATCGTCCTGATCGTGCTCGCCGTCGTGGGCTACTTTGGCCGCGGACGCGCCTGATCGAGGGAGCGCCGGCCCGCCCCTCAGACTTGGGCGGATTCCACGGGTTCGCAGACGATGCGTCGATCGTGTTGTGGTGATCCTTTACGGGCTAGGCCGGCGGGATCTGGCGGGACGCGGTCACGGGACGCCCCCGGCCGTCGACGGCTCGAAGCGCCGGAGCGGCTCGCTGGCCCGGACGATCGCCCGCAGGTCGTCGAGGCCACCCTGGACCAACCCGAGTGAGCGCGCCTGGACCAGGATGTTGCCGATGGCCGTCGCCTCGACCGGACCCGCGAGCACCGGCAGCCTCGTTGCATCCGCCGTGAGCCGGCACAGGAGCTCGTTCCTGGACCCGCCGCCGACGATGTGGATGACCTCGATGGACCGGCCCGTCAGCCGTCGCGCGTCGTCGATGGCCCGCGCGTACGCCCCGGCGAGGCTGTCCAGGATGGACCGGACGAGCGCGGCCCGGCCCTCGGGGACCGGGAGCCCCGCGGCAGTCAGCCATGCCGCGATCCGCGCCGGCATGTCGCCGGGCGTCAGGAAGGACGCGTCGTCGGGGTCGAAGGTCGGCCCTCCCCGTGGCAGCGCCGCAGCGGCGTCGAGCAGCGCCGCGAGCGGCTCCGGCTCGCCCGCGCGTTCCCAGGCACGCTGCGATTCCTGGAGCAGCCACAGCCCGGTGACGTTGCGAAGGAACCGAGTCGTCGCGTCGACCCCGCCCTCGTTTGTGAAGTTCGCCTCCCGGCTCGCCTCGGTGAGGATCGGCGCCCGCGTCTCCACACCCACCAGAGACCACGTCCCGGACGAGATGTATGCGAAGGCCGGGCGGTCCGCGGGGACCGCGACGACTGCCGACGCAGTGTCGTGCGACCCGACGAGCGTCACGACGGTCGTTTCGTGCAGCCCGGTCGCCTCCCGTACCGCGGGCAGCACCCCGCCACGCACTGTGCCCGGGTCGGCGAGCGGCGGCAACAGCGTGGGGTTGAGCCCCAGCAGCCGGACAAGCCCCTCGTCCCAACTGCGGGTGCGTGGATCCAGGAGGCCAGTCGTCGACGCGTGCGTCCGCTCGGCGATCACGACCCCGGTCAGCCAATAGCCGAGCAGGTCAGGCAGGGGCAGGACATGCCGCGCGATGGCGAAGGCCGGCGTC
Source organism: uncultured Chloroflexia bacterium (assembly GCA_963720495.1). Classification (GTDB taxonomy): domain Bacteria; phylum Chloroflexota; class Limnocylindria; order Limnocylindrales; family CSP1-4; genus SPCO01. Next base: position 5,880 of record CAVRFU010000006.1, on the reverse strand, counting down.
CGGCGGGCGGCCTCCAACTGGTACAGGGTGTTGAACGGCATGACTTGGAGGCCGTTGCGCTCATAGAGGGCGGCCGGGTCGATCAGCGCATGGACCCGCTCCATCGCTCGCACGTTGCGCAGATCGCGATGGTGGACCGGATTGCCGACAAGGCTCTTGGCGGCGTCGAGGAACCCGACGTCGACACCCCATGTGTCGATGCCGATGCTGCATAGGTCCGGCGCAGAGCGGGAGGCGTGCCGGAGCCCCGCGAGGACCTCGTGGTGCAGGCGGAGCACGTCCCAGTAGAGACCGTCGCCCAGCTGGACGGGCTCGTTCGGAAAGCGGTGCACCTCCTCGAGGGAGAGCCGCCCATCCGACACCCGCCCGACGATGACGCGGCCGCTCGACGCGCCGAGGTCGATCGCCGCGACGGCTCCGTCTCCTCCGCGCATCAACCGATCATCCAGCATCGATGCTCAGACGGTAGACCTCCGCTTCCCATGTCTCGATGAAGGCGCGCTCGGCCGGGGCCAGCGCCCGGAGGCCGCCCAGGGCGAGGGCCCCGAAGCCCACCGTAATCGCATCGACATAGAGCTCACGGGCGGTCTCGGCTCTGCGCGGCGTTGGACCCGATGCGAACAGGCCGACGCCCGCGACCACGACGACCACCGGCGCGGCGCGACGCGTGGCGACGTGCGCCGCGACCCCGGCCGATACGGCCCGGTCGAGTGCGGCCCCATCGGCGGCCGGGTCGACGTCGAGCCACAGTGGCCACGACCCCGCGTACACCGCCTGGTCCGGCGTCAGCGGACCTGCGTCCACGATCGCACGCCCCTCGGGGGTGCCGGCGACCCGGAGCGCCTCGGGCGAGCCGTCGAAGACCACGGCGGCCGGCGCGGCGGGCTCGCCGAGCCGCATGGCCAGCACGTGTGAGAGCCGCTTCACCAGCGCGGGGTCCGGCTGCGGCGCGGAAACGACGGCCCCGGACGCGGGGACCGCGCTGCGCTGCGCCAGCAGCTCTCGGATCATGCCGACGACCCGCTCCGAGCGCTCGACGACCGCCGCTGGGTCGTCCCCTGCCACGATCAGCCCGTGGTTCTGGAGGAGCGTCACCTCCGTCGTGCCGGCGCGACCCACCTCGGGCCCGGAGCGCCGCCGGCGGTCGATCTCCCTGGCCAGCGGCAGCCCGGGATCGGTGTAGGGCACCCAAAGGACCTCGTGCCCGAACAGGTCGCGGGCGATAGCTTCCCCGTCGGTCGCGCAGGTGAGCGCGTTGACCGTGGTCGGATGCGTATGGACGACGAATCGCCTCGGGATCAGGGCATGGAACACGCACTCGACCGAGGGCCGCCGGTCGCCCTCGTCCCGCAGGCGCGCCGCCATCGCGACCCGCATCACCGGGTCCCCCCCAGGCCACGGCCGCCTCCTCAGAGCCGTGGGCCGCCAACTCCAGCAGCGGGCTGATCGCGAGCGGCATCAGGCTCGTCGCCGTGATCGACGCGAGCGACACTCCGCTTGGCTTGATGTACAGCGTCCCGCCCACCTTGACCGAGCTGTTGCCGCCGCCCGCCCGTGAGTACTCGGGGTCCTCGCCGAACCGCCGCGTGATCCGGGCGGCCGCCTCGAGCAGGTCGGCCGTCTCGGGTGTCGGCGACGCCGCGTCCCGGGTCACCATCGCCCGTACAGCGGCCCGAAGTTGGCGCACGCCCGGAAGTCAGCGCCCTCGAGGTCCGCCGTGCCGAGGTTCGACCAGGCAGACGGTCTGAAGATGTCCTCCTCGGAGACGTTGTGCATATGGACCGGGATCCGCAGCATCGAGGCGAGACTGATCAGGTCGGCACCGACGTGACCGTAGCTGATCGCGCCGTGGTTCGCGGCCCAGTTGGCCATCACCGTGTAGACGTCCCGGAACGGACCGTGCCCCGACGTTCGGGGCACGAACCAGTGCGTCGGCCAGGTGGGATCGGTCCGCTGGTCGAGGACGTCGTGAACCTCCTTCGGAAGGTCGATGGTCCAGCCTTCCGCGATCTGGAGCACCGGCCCCGTCCCCGACACCAGATTGATCCGCGCCATCGTCACCGGCATCCCGCCGCGTGACACGAACTGCGATGAGAACCCACCGCCTCGGAAGTAGCCTCGATTCGCCGGGTACCAGGTCGTCGCCGCGAGTGCGGCCGCGACGTCGTCGTCGTCGATCTCCCAGAACGGTTTCATCGCCGGCGCACCAGCGGCATCCGTCATCGCGCCGGTCGCATCCAGCGTCGCCGCCCCCGAGTTGATCAGGTGGATGAACCCGTCGGCCGCAAGCCCCTCCGGGCGGTGCCCCGTGACCCGCTCGACCGCATCCGCGCTCCAGTACGTCCGCACATCGGCGAAGACCTGCGCCCGGTTGGTGAGCAGGTACATCAGGAGCATCGTCGCGCCGTTGAGGGAGTCGTTCTCCGTCGCGAAGATGTGCGGCGCTCGCACGCCGGTCCAGTCGAAGCTGGAGTTGAGGATCGCCTCCATGAAGTCGCCGTTGGGGCTGTGGTCGGTCCACTGGCGCTGGCCCTGGAAGCCGCCGAGGATCGCGTTGCGGCCCAGCGATTCCTCGGCGAACCCGAGTTCCGCGAGCCGTGGGTTGCCGACCAACAGATCCCGTGTGATCAGCGCCATGCGGACGACGAACTCCCAGTCGCGGTCCAGCTCCTCGCGGCTCTTCGACTTGTCCGCGGGGTTCCGGTCCTCTCCCTCGCGGCAGTTGGCGCGGGCCCATGCGAGCGCCGCGTCGAACTCGACCGGGTCGTAGATGCCCTCCTCGATGCGCCGCGTGTACTCGGACATGTCCACGGTCTCGACCCGCATCCCGAGATACCGTTCGAAGAAGGACTGGTCGACGATGGACCCTGCGATACCCATCGAGACGCCGCCAAGCGACAGGTACGACTTGCCGCGCAGGATCGCGGCCGCGAGACCCGCCCGCGCGAACCGAAGGATCTTGCCCTGCACGTCGGCCGGGATGACCCCGTCGCCGGCATCCTGCACGTCACGCCCGTAGATCCCGAAGGCCGGCAGGCCCTTCTGCGTGTGTGCGGCGAGGACTGCCGCGAGATAGACGGCGCCCGGCCGCTCGGTGCCGTTGAAGCCCCACACCGCCTTGGGCGTGAGCGTGTCCATGTCCATCGTCTCGGACCCGTAGCACCAGCAGGGCGTGATCGTGATCGAGACCCCGACGCCCTCGAGCCGGAACAGCTCGGCGACCTTGGCCGCCTCGTACACGCCGCCGATGTTGTGGTCGGGCACGACCACCTCGACGGGTTTGCCGTCGGGATACCGGAGGTTGGCCCGGATGAGGTCCGCCGTCCGCAGGGCCATCGTCCGCGTCTGGTCATCGAGCGACTCGCGGACGCCGTGCTGTCGACCGTCGACCGCGGGCCGGATGCCGATCCTTGGCCATTCGCCGACGAACCGGCCGGATGTATCGATGTTGGCCATGTGGGTGCCTCTCTCGGACTCGTTGTGGGTGGCCCGCGCCGACCGCCTGGCGCACGACCGGGAAGTCAGTCGGGCGATACCACGCCGATCGTGAGCAGCAGGTTGGCATACAGCCGCTGCTCCCCCGTCGCGATCGCCAGGGCGACGTCGGCGCCACGGGCCGCGTCGTAGAACGGGAACCGTTCTAGGCGCCCGAGTTCGATGGCACCGAGCAGCGCCCGGAAGTCCGCGAAGATCGCGGGATCGTCCCCGTCGTCGGGGGTCATCACCCGCGCCGCCTCGATCGGAATGGCATCGACGAGCGCGCCGAGCACGTCCGTCACGCTCACCAGGCCGGGAGCCAGGTTGAGGTACACCCGGTGCGCTGCGTCGTTCGAGCGGGTTCGAAGCGGATAGTTCCCATCGGCGATCAGTACCTGCGACCCGTGGCCGGCCTCGCCTAGTGCCTCGAGGATCCCCGGGTGGAGCAGACGGGTCTTGAGCATCGGACCTCCTCTATGAGCTCGGGTCGAACACGACCTTGCGGTGCGTGAGCCGATGGGCCGCGATCTCCCCGAACAGGTGGGGCGCGTCGGACAGAGGGGCGCGGTGCGAGATCATCCCGGCCGCGTCGAGCCCGCCATCGAGGACAGCGGCCAGGCCGTCGGTCCACTCGTGACCAGGCCAGGGCGCCGAATACGACATGAATCCGCCCGTGAGGGTGAGCTCCTTGCGCATCAGCCCTTCCACGAACGTCATGGGCAGGCTCGCGTCGAGAGGCTGGTTGCCGCCGAGCACGATCGCGCCGCGCGGGCGCGCGACCTCGATCGTCTGGCCGAGCGCCGCGGGCGAGCCGGTCGCCTCCAGGACGAGGTCCGCGCCGCCAGCGGTAACCCGCAGGACCTCCGCGGCGACGTCATCGTTGGCGGCGTCCAGGGTGAGGTGCGCGCCGAGCGCCAGGGCCGCCTCGCGGTTCCCGGCGACGAGGTCCGAGACCACGATGAGCCGCGCGCCGACGATCCGCAGCCACTGGACGAGCATGAGGCCGATCGACCCGGCCCCGAAGACGACGGCCGTGTCCCCGGAGCGGAAGTGGCCCAGGTCGAGCATGTGTCGGGCGACCGTCGATGGCTCGATCAATGCGGCGGCCTCGAAGGACAGGTCGTCAGCCACGAGCAGGAGATTGCTCGCAGGAAGCGCCACGAGCTGGGCGAAGGCGCCGTCGCGGCGTGAGCCGATGAACGAGTAGGTCGCGCATGCCGAGAAGCGTCCGGCCAGACACTGGGCGCAGGCGTGGCATGGCACCAGCGGGATGAGCGCGGCATGTCGCCCGCGGAGGCTCTCGTCGACGCCCGGCCCGATCGCGGACACGATGCCGGCTGCCTCGTGGCCCATGATCATGGGATACGTTCGGTGCCCGCGAAGGTAGCGGTGGACATCCGAGCCGCACACCGCGCTCGCCCTCACCTCGAGCAGCACCTCGCCGTCTCCGGGCATGGGGTCCGCGACGTCGCGGTAGGCGAGCTGCCGCTCGGCTTCGAGGACTGCGGCCTTCACTGAGGCACCGCCGGCAACGCCGCGAGCCGGTCGAATGTGGGGAGCAGCCCGCGAGAGAGATCGTGGTAGACCTCGAACGACGCTTCATAGCGAGCATGCCGTCGTGCGTCCGGTTCGAAGGTCGTCCGTCGGGGCAGCAGCCGTTCGACGGTCTCGGCGGCGTCTCCGGCCAGGCCGACGGCCTCGGCTGCGAGAGCGAACAGGCCAAGACCGTGACCGCCCTCGCCGCCATCTGCCCGGCGGGCCACGACCAGGGGCCGTCCCGTCACGTCGGCCTTGATCTGGTTCCAGACCGGGCTGCGCGCCGCGCCGCCTGTGGCGAGCCACTCGGTCACTCGGACGCCCGTCGCCTCCGCGACCCGCAGGTTGTCGAGGACTGCGAAGGCGCAGCCCTCCATGATCGAGCGGAGCATCTCGGCGCGGGTCGTGGCATACGACAGGCCGATGAACACGCCGCGCGCCGCCGTGCTCCAGATCGGCGTTCGCTCGCCGGCGAGGTACGGCAGGAACAGGAGCCCGCCGCTTCCCGCAGCGGCGGTCGCGGCCTCTGCAGAAAGTGACTCGAAGCTGACGTCAGCGCGTCCGACGATCTCTCGGAACCAGGCCAGCGCACCACCGCCGACCGTACCGGCCTGGAGCAGGTACTGCCCGCGCAGGACGTGGTGGCTGAAGATGAGGTGCGGCTCGACCACGACCTCGGACACGCTCATACCCATGCCGCCCGCCTGCCCGCCCTGCTCCTGCGTCTGGCCGGGCTCGCGTGACCCCGCCACCGAGCGCGCCGAAGGCAGCGTCGAGCCCGCCGACGAGCACCGGCGTGCCGGGAGCGAGCCCCGTTCGGGCGGCCGCGGCCGCGCCGATGCCGCCCGCGATCTCCCGCGCCTCGTG
>CAVRFU010000005.1:0-219207 GCA_963720495.1 uncultured Chloroflexia bacterium | reverse complement strand
AGCAGGCCGTGGCGCTCGGTGTCATCGCCCGTGTTGGCGACGACCGTCAGATCGCCGCGCGGGAGGACGGCCTGGAGGCCGTGCGCGAGCTTGGCACCACCGGTCCCGCCCGCCAGGATGACGACCTTCATTCCCAGCCTTTGTACGCCCTCAGCGCGCTGCTGTTCTTGACGAAGATGAAGTCGCCACCGGTCAGCGCCCGGTCGTACGGTCGATAGTGGACGTCGACCAGGTCGTACAGGCAGTAATCGTGGTCGAACATGATGTCGATCAGGTCGCGCGGCGTCGTCCGGCCGACGTACGCCTCGAGGCAGCCGAACTCGATCATCATCAGCTCGGTCCGCTCGAGGCCTGGGTCGCTCCGCGCAGGGCCGCCAGCTCGCCGCCCTGGAGGTCCAGCTTCAGGAGGTCCGGCACGAGGCCGAGGTCGTCGCAGACGCTGTCGAGCGTCCGCACCTCGACGTCGATGGACATCTTCGCCTCGCCGGACACGTTCTCGAGCAGCGACGCGCCACGGTCCGCCCCGGCATCCCGCCAGATGTGGAGCTGTGCCGACCCGGGGGCGTCGCCGAGAGCGACGTCGACGACGATCGGTGCCGGTCGGACGGCCGCGACCGACGTCGCGATGACCTCCCGCGCGTGCGGGTTCGGCTCGATCATCACGACCTGTGCACCGGGGAAGATCGCGGCGACGTCCCGCGACCAGTAGCCGCGGAACGCACCACCGTCGAAGATGACCTTGGGCGCGAACCCGAGATCCCGCGCGTGCCGGAGCCGGTCGTCCCAGGACGGCAGGACGCGTTTCGACCCCAACCCCTGTCCCTTGCGGACGACGTCCAGTCCGACGGCACGGAACGGCCACCGCCCAGCGCGCTTGAGGGCCGTGCCGGCCCGGCCGCTCACCGATCGTCCGCTCATGCGAGGAGCTCCGCGACGCGCGCCATCCGGTCGATCGTCTCGCGATCGTACGGGGCCGGCATCCGGACGATGACGGTCGCGAAGCCGAGCTCGACGTAGGGTCGGAGCGTGTCCGCGACCTCGGCGGGCGATCCGAGCAGCGCCGTGCTGCCGCTCTCCATCGTCTCGATGCCGTTCGCCGCCAGCAGCGCCCCGTAGGCGGCCGCGGCGGCCGCCCGGTCGTCGCGGAGCGTGATCGGGAAGCTGACGGTCTTCTCGATCCGGGCCATGTCCCGGCCGACGTCGGAGCAGTGCTCGGCCAGGAGGTCGAGCTTCGCGCGGACCTCCTCGACCGTGCCGCTGGTGTTCCAGCCGTCGGCCCGCAGCGCCACGGTCCGGAGCGTCTTGCGCGGCCCGGACCCGCCGACCAGGATCGGCAGGTGGCTCTGAAGCGGCCTCGGGGCGAGGAGAGCGTCGTCGAACGTGTAGAAGCGGCCGTGGTGGCTGAACCGCTCGCCGTCGAGCAGCCGGCGCATGAGCATCACCGCCTCGTCCAGCCGGTCGAGCCGCTCGCCGTGCCCGGAGAAGAAGTCGATGCCGTACGCGTCGTGCTCGCGCTCGAACCACGCCCCACCGATGCCGAGGACGGCCCGCCCGCCCGACAGGTGGTCGAGGGTCGTGGCCAGCTTGGCCGTGTGGCCCGGGTTGCGGAACGTGTTCGCGCCGACCATGAGCCCGAGCCGGACGCGCGACGTGATCGGGGCGAGACCCGCCAGGACGCTCCAACCCTCGAAGATCGGTTGCTCCCACGGCCCGAAGATGGCCATCAAGTGATCCCATGTCCAGACCGAGTCCCAGCCCGCTTCCTCGGCGGCGAGGGCCGAATCGCGGAAGCCCGGCCAGTCCGTCTGCTGCGCCCACAGCTGGAGCCCGAAGCGCGTCATTCGTCGGCCAGGTGATCGTGGATCGCGATCGGCGCGATGCGGAAGCTGATCCGGTCCTGTCGCTCGAACTTCTCGGCGATCGTGCGCTCCACCTCCTCGGCGCTCTCGCCGGGGTATCGCCGGGCCATCGCAGCGATGTCGCCCTGGCTCGTCTCCCAGTCGGTGTGGACCGAGCGGACCACGCCCGTGACGCCGACCCAGCGCTCGCCTTCGGCGGCGTCGACGACCGCGATCGCGACCCGCGGATCGCGCAGCAGGTTGGTCGGCCAGCGTCGTCCGATCCGGCTGTTGAGGATGATCTCGTCGCCGTCGATCGTGTACCAGGTGACCGCCTGACGCGGGCCGCCGTCGGGGTCGACCGTGGAGATCGTCGCGTAACGGGTGTCGTCCAGGTAGGCGCGGATGTGGTCGGGGAAATGGAACGCGGGGGAGGGCTCGGTCATGCCCTCGATGGTACGCGAGCGCGGCGGGGTCCGGGGTCGGTCGGGTCGGCGCCCTGCCTCGCCAGGCGCGCGACGGAGGCCCGTGTCTTGCGCTTGGCCTCGGCCGCGCGCCCGACGCGATCGAGCCGTCGCGGCTCCATCGGCGTGAACGCCGGCCGGCCGAGCAGGTAGCCCTGGCCGAACTCGACGTTGAGCGCCGTGAGCGCGGTGACGTCGGCCCGCCGCTCGATGCCCTCCGCCAGCAGGTGCGCGCCGATCCGTCGCCCGAACGACACGAAGGCCTCGACGAGGGCCTGCTTGGCGTCGTCATGACCGATGCCGTGGATGATCTCGCGGTCGATCTTGATGACCGACGGGCGCAGCGCGGCGATCAGCGAGAAGCTCGCGAAGCCGGCCCCGGCGTCGTCGACCGCGAACCCGAAGCCGGCCTTGCGCAGGGCCTTGACCCGGCGATGGAGCACCCCGATGTCGGGGACCGACTGCTGCTCGGTGCACTCGATCGTGATCTGGCGGGGCTCGAGCCCGGCGCCGCGGACCAGGGCGTCCAGCGCCGCGGCGTCGAACGCGGGATCGAGCAGGCTGAAGGGCGTCAGGTTGATCGCGTACCGGCGCGGCTCGATGCCGGCTTTCCGGCCATCGGCTTCGAGGCGGCCGACCTGCTCGAGCAGCGGTCGTGACGATGTAGACGTCGAGCTCGACGCCGCGGTCCGTGTCGATCGCCGCCTGCACGACCGAGCCGATCGATTGCGGCAGCATCGGCATGTCCGGGCGGAACAGGCACTCGTACTCGTACAGCCGCCCAGTGGCGAGCTCGACGATCGGCTGGAACGCGATCCGGTGGAGCTTCCGCAGGCTGAAGAAGTAGTCGAGCATCTTGGTCTGGACGACCTGGGTGGACTGGGCCATCCCGATCCGCTCGGCGAGGCCGGACAGCTGCACCGCGGACGACATCGCGATCAGGTAGCGGTCGCGCTCCGGGAGCGTGTCGTCGACCGCGACGAGACCGTACTCGGGCCGGTTGGCGCCGCGCGCGATGTCGTTGGCGAGGCTCTCCGTGAGCTGGTCGGCGGGGCCGATGAGGACCACCCCGGTCTCGAGGTCGAGGAGGCGCCCGTCGTCCAGACGCGCTGCCACGCGGCGCACGAAGCGGATATCGCGCGACCACAGGAGGCGCTCGTTGCCCATTCGCCGAGGCGGCGAGAGGAACCGCATGGCCCCATCATGCGCCCGTGCCCGGCGGGTCCGTGGCACCCACCGGTCACGCTCGTATGGTCCGTTCGTACGGGCCTGGATCCCGCTCCCTCAGGCGGCCGGCAGGCGCTCTCCCGCACGGATCGCGATGTCCAGGCGGTTCTCGGGTGGTGCCAGCGGGCACGCCCAGCGCGGGTCGAAGGCGCACGACGGCTGGAAGGCGAAGTTGAAGTCCAGGATCATCGTGCCCGTGGCCGGATCGCCGCCGAGGTCCGCGCTCTTCGCGGCGTCGACCAGGTAGCGACCGGCCCCATAGGTCTCGGCGCCGTTGGTCGCGTCGCGGAACGGGATGAAGAGGCCGCCCGCGTAGCCGGCCATCCAGAACACGGACAGCGGACGCGGGCCGGATGCGAACGGGATGGCGACCCGGCCGATGCGGCTGAAGGCGAGCGTGTCGGCGCCGCTGTTGGGCAGCTCGATCGCGAAGGCGCCCGGGGCCGGTGGCGGGGCGGGTTCGATCACGACCTCGAAGCGCAGGCTCGGGTCGGGGTCGAAGTGGACGGCCCGGAACGCGGCTCGCTCCGCGATCGGGACGGGCGACTGCGGGTGGTCGCGAAAGAGGCTCTCGCGGACCGCGCGCCAGTGCGCCAGGGCGATGGCCGGGTCGTTGGCAGCCATGCCGCGGACCTCGGCGTAGAGGGTCGCGACGCGACGGCGCCAGTCGGCCAGCCAGGCGCGGTCCGTGGTGGATCCGTCGCCCTGGGTCCAGTCAGCGCACACGCCGCACGGAGCTGTAGACGATCCAGCCGCCGAGGACGATCAGGATGACCGGCCAGAGCTGACCCCAGTCGAGGTCCGGCAGGTCGAGCCCGAGCGTCTGGGTCGCGAAGAACCACGCGCCGATGGCCAGGATGATGATCCCGAGGATGAGCGGCGCGCCGCCGCCGTGATCGGCCGGCGGGGGCTGCCAGGCGGGCGGCGGAGTCGGCGGTCGGTGGCGGCGTCGACGAGGCGGGCGATGGGGTCGGCGAGGCGGGTGGGGGAGTCGGCGAGGCCGGCGGAGGCGGGGTCGGTGGCGGAGGCTCCGCGGGGGGCGGTGGCGTCTGCATGCGTTCGGTGGGGTCCGGGCCGGTCATGGCATGCATCCTAAGCCGTCACCGAGGACCGGACCACGACGCCGGGCGCCGGGAGCGCCTCGGGCCTAGAATCCCGTGGCAACCAACGGACGACACGGAGGCGATTGCGTGGCCCACGACGCGAACACGGCGGAGATCGGTGTCTTCGGAGGTTCCGGCTTCTACTCGCTCCTCGAGGACGTGCGCGAGGCGAAGATCGACACGCCGTACGGCGCGCCCTCGGATTCGATCTTCCTGGCCGAGGTCTCGGGCAGGCGGGTCGCGTTCCTGCCGCGGCACGGTCGCCGGCACACGATCCCGCCGCACAAGATCAACTACCGGGCCAACGTCTGGGCGATGCGCTCCCTTGGGGTCAAGGCCGTCATCTCGCCCTGCGCGGCGGGCTCGCTCCAGCTCGCGGTCAAGCCGGGCGACTTCGTCGTCTGCGACCAGTTCGTGGATCGCACGTCGGGCCGGGCCGACACGTTCTACGACGGCCCGATCGTGACCCACCTGTCGTCCGCCGAGATCTACGACCCAGTCCTGCGCGAGCTCGCGATCGCCACGATCCGCGACCACGGCATCCCCGTCCACGAGACGGGCACGGTCGTCGTCATCCAGGGGCCCCGCTTCTCGACCAAGTCCGAATCGAAGTGGTTCAGCGACGCCGGCTGGGAGGTCATCAACATGACCCAGTACCCGGAGGCGTGGCTGTGCCGCGAGCTCGGCATGGCGGTCGTCAACATCGCGCTCATCACCGACTTCGACGCCGGCGTCCACGAGGGCACCGAGGCGGTCAACGCGACCAACGTGCTCGAGATCTTCCAGGAGAACGCCGCCCGGATCCAGGCGGTCGTGCTCGACCTGATCGGACGGTTCCCGGTCGGCCTGGATGAGCTCGGTGCCCTTACCGCGCTCGGGCCGACCCGCGGCGACGGGCACGCCACGTCGGGCGACGACATCCGGCTGTTCGAGACCGGCCTGTGACGGACGCCCGGGTCGGGGCCGGCGCGCTCCCGATCGGGGTCTGCATCCGCTCGATCCGTGCCGAGCCCGGCTGGTGGCTTGAAAGCGCCCGGCGGCTCGATGCGGCCGGGTACGCCGGGGTCTGGAGCTGGGACCACTTCATGGGCCGCGGCGAGCCGGCCGTGCCGGTCGTGGAGGGCTGGACGATCCTGGCCATGGCCGCCGGCGCGACGGAGCGCGTCACGGTCGGGCCGTTCGTGCTGAACGTCATGAACCGTCATCCCGCGGTCGTGGCCCGGATGGCCTCCACCCTTCAGGTCGCGAGCGGCGGCCGGCTGATCCTCGGCATCGGCATCGGTGGCGCGCCGAAGGAGCACGAGGCCTACGGCATCGACTTCCCGGCGGCGCCGGAGCGGGTCGCCCGGCTCGAGGAGGCCGTCGCGGTCATCCGGGCCCTCTGGACGGGCGGACCCGTCACCCGGGACTCGCCCTACTACCCGCTGCACGAGGCGTACGCACACCCGATCCCGACGCCGCCGCCCCCGATCATCCTGGGTGGCGAGACGCCGGCGGGCGCCCGCCTGGCCGGCCGGATCGGCGATGGGTGGTCCGCGTTCGACACCAACTTCGAGGCGAACCTGCCGCTCTACCTCGAATCGCTCGCCGCGAGCGGGCGCCGGCGCGAGGACCAGCGGGTGCTGGTCGGGTTCCAGGGCGACTGGCTGAGCGACGAGGCGATCGACGACACGCCGTGGATCCAGGCGCCACGGGAGACGTGGGGGCGCTGGCAGGCGGCCGGCGCCGACGGCGCGATCGTCCTCGCCCGGACGACCGAGGACGTCGACGCGCTGGTCGAGGCGACCGGGCGCTGGTAGGTCGTCGCCGGCGGTTCGTGGCACCATCAGCCACGTGACCGCCCCACAGACCGTCGCTCCCAAGACGGCGCCCGGCGTCAAGCCCGAGCTGACCCATCCGTGCGCCCGGTGCGGTGCGCCCGTGCCGATCGACGCCGGGCTGTGCGAGCGGTGCAACCCGCTCGGTCTCCGCGACGTGTCGAGCTCGCAGGTCCATGGCATCGCGATCGCAGGCGTCTTCCTCTTCGTCGTCGTCCTGGCCGTCGCCGCCAAGTTCGCCCTTGCCGGCATCGGGCCGTTCGAGGCGGCCATCGCGCCGCCCGTCGCCGACACGGGTGGGTTGACGCTCACGCTGACCGTCACCAACAAGGGCAGCAGCACGGGCCAGTCGACGTGCCAGGTGACCGATCCGGCGGATCGCACCGGCAATCCGGGCGCGTTCATCCTCACGCCCAAGATCGACGGCGGCGAGACGCGCACGTTCAGCCAGCACGTGACCGTGCTCGGGTCGGCTGTCCGACCCCTGGAGATCGAGTGCTCGGGACCGTGACGGACACTGCGACCACCCGGGCGCTGGCGTACGCCGCCGAGCTGGCCTTCGCCACCGAGCTCGCGCAGCTCGCCGGGACGGTCCTCATGGACCACTACGAGCGGCTCGAGCGGATCGACTACAAGAGCGCCCGGGACGTGGTCACGGAAGCGGATCACCTGTCCGAGGCGCTGATCCTCGACGCGATCCGGGCGCGCTTCCCGGACGACGCGATCCTGGCCGAGGAGACCGGCGAGCATCGTGCCGTGGCGGGCGAGGCGCCCACCTCGGGGCGTGGCCGGGTCTGGATCGTCGACCCGCTCGACGGCACGGTCAACTACGCCAATGGCATCCCCGTGTTCTGCGTCTCGATCGGGCTGGTCGTCGACGGGCGGCCGGCGGTCGGGGTCATCCTCGACCCGACCCGGCACGAGACGTTCGCCGCCACGATCGACGGTCCGGCGACCCTTGCCGGGCGCCCGGTCCGTGCCTCGGACAAGGAGAAGCTGTCCGACTTCGTCATCTCGATGGGGCTGAACGGCCGGACCGCGGCGACCCGCTCACGGAACGTCCGCAAGGCGATCCGGATCTCGCGCTCGATGGGCTCCGCCGCCCTGGCGTTGGCCTACGTCGCGAACGGGCGGTTCGACGCGTTCATCCAGCAGGGCGGCCTGTCCGCGTGGGACGTCGCGGCCGCCGGGCTCATCGCCGAACGCGCCGGCGCCCGGGTCACCTCGATGAGCGGCGGCCCGTGGTTCGACCTGAGTCACAGCCCGAAGTCGATCGGGATCCTGGCCGCGCCGCCGGCGCACTACGAGGCGTTGCTCGCGCTCGTCCGCTAGGGGTCAGTCCTCCAGCCAGCGATGCGGCCGCGTCCGGAGACGGTCGAGGCCCCATTCCTCGCAGAACGCCTCCCAGGCGTCGCGGGGTGCCCCGTCCCAGCGCAGCTCGTCCGGGTCGCGCTGGCGGATCGGGACGCCGTCGTCCACGGTCCGCAGACGCGCCAGGTCCCGATAGAGCAGCGCCTCGTCCCAGTGGTCGCGCAGCGTCGCGGCCAGGCCGATCGCACGCGAGCCGCCGACGCCCGGCACCTCCCAGGCCGACGCCTTGGCCGGGATCTCCTCGTAGTGCCCGTACCGGTCGAGCACGGCCGCGGCGGACTTGGCGCCCCAGCCCGGCAGCCCTGGGAAGCCGTCCGAGGTGTCGCCGACCAGCCCGAGCCAGTCCGGGATCGACGTCGGTGGCACGCCCCACTTGGCGCGGACCCCGGCGTCGTCGTAGACGATGTTGCGGCGCCGGTCCCAGAGCACGATGCGCTCGTCGCGGACCAGCTGGGCCATGTCCTTGTCGGGCGTGCACACCAGGATCCGCTCGACCCGCGGGTCCTCGCCGAACCGCGTCGCCGCGGCCGCGATCGCGTCGTCCGCTTCCCATTCGACCATCGGCCAGAGGACGATCCCGAGCGCCTCGACCGCGGCCTCCGCGATCGGGAACTGGGCGAGCAGCTCCGGCGGCATCCCGGCCGAGGACTTGTAGCCGGCGTACAGGTCGTTGCGGAACGACTCGATGACCCGGTCCGTGGCGCACCCGACGTGGGTGGCACCCTCCTCGCGCAGGAGGTACAGCAGCTGGTCGCACAGGCCGGACACGCCCGAGAGCGGGATCCCGTCGCGGCCGAGGACCGGCGGACGCGGCGCGAAGTGCGCCCGGAACAGCTCGTAGGTCGCGTCGACGAGGTGGAGCCGCACCGTGCGGAGGCTCAGTCGCTCGTGGAACCCGTCTCGACGAGCTCCTTGAGCCGGCCCAGGTCGGCCTGGAAGATGGCGCCCAGGGCCGGCGCCATGGCGAGGGCCCCGAGGTGGGGGAGGAGGGGCGGGATGAGGACCTCCTCCCAGCGGACGATCGTGGTCGTCAGGTCGGCGCCCGATTCGAGGGTGATCAGCCCGTGGCCCCGGAACGTCCCGTCGTGGCTGATCGCGTAGCGCATCGGCGGCTCGAAGATGGTGATCGTGACCGGGTCCGTGACGGTGATCCCGAACATCCGGACGTCGGCCTCGGCCACGGTCCCGACGCCGATCGGCCCGTCGGTCAGGACGCGCAGCCCGCGCATCTCGGTCATCCAGCGCGGCTGGCTCGCCAGATCGGCGATGACGTCCCAGACCTGCTGGATCGGGGCGTCGATGACGACGAGCGAGCTGATCGGGTCGGGCTGCTCGCCCTTCGACTGCTCGGCGAGGATCCGGTCGAGCGCGTAGCCGATGCCGGCCCCGACGAACGCCAGCCGGACGGCGCCGCGGATCACCGCATCACCGTCTTCACGATCCCGACGCCGGCGGCCTCGAGCCCGGCCAGAGCGCGCTCGCCGTCGCCCTTCTTGAGGTCGACCGGGGCGCAGGCGTCGACGAGCACATCGGTCCGGTAGCCGAGCTCGATCGCGTCCAGTGCCGTCGCGTTGATGCAGTAGTCGGTCGCGAGACCGACGGCGACCACGTGCTCCACGCCGGCGTCGCGCAGGAGGCCGTCGAGCTCGGTCTTCGCCGTCTCGCCGGTCAGCGGGTCGCGGATCGAGAAGCCGGAATAGCCGTCCTCGCCGTTGACGCCCTTGCGGACGCGTGGCGCGTCATCGGGGAGTGCCAGGTCCGGGGACAGCGCCGCGCCCCACGTGTCGGCGACGCAGTGGACCGGCCAGATGCCGCCGTCCTTGGCGAAGTGGGGCGTGCTCGGCGGGTGCCAGTCCTGGGTCGCCACGACGAGGGCGCCGTTGGCCTGGGCCGACTCGATCTCGCGGTTGATCCGCGGGATGATCGTCGCCGCCCCGGCCACGCTCAAGCTGCCGTCCGGATCCGCGAAGTCGTTCTGGACGTCCACGACGATCAACGCCGAACCGGGGCCGTATCGCTGCATGCTCCGCAGCGTAGCGCACCGGCCGGGTGACTACCCGATGAGCGCCGACCGCTCGTCCGGCACGACCGGCGCGACCGTCTCGGGCGCGACAGGCGGCTCGACGTCGAGCAGGTAGCCGATCCCCTGGAAGGTCTTGATCCGGCCCGGCTCGCCCGGTGCGGCACCGAGCTTGCGGCGGACACGCGACACCCACACCCGCAGGTACTGGAGGTCGTCGCGGTACTCCGGGCCCCAGACCTTGGTCAGGAGCTCGGTGTGGAGCACGACCTTGCCGGCGTTGGCGGCGAGGTGCTGGAGGAGGAGCCATTCGGTGCGCGACAGCTGGACCAGCTCGCCGTCGCGGGTGACCATGCGCCGCTCGAG
Source organism: uncultured Chloroflexia bacterium (assembly GCA_963720495.1). Taxonomy (GTDB): domain Bacteria; phylum Chloroflexota; class Limnocylindria; order Limnocylindrales; family CSP1-4; genus SPCO01. The sequence continues at coordinate 209,001 of CAVRFU010000005.1, read as the reverse complement.
GTCGATCTCGACGTCGTCGAACGCGAGGACGCCGGAACCCGGCTGGGCCCCCGACGACCGGCGCAGGACCGCGCGGACGCGGGCGGCCAGCTCGTCCGGGTGGAACGGCTTGGCGATGTAGTCGTCGGCGCCGAGGTCGAGGCCCTTCGCCTTGTCGGCGGTGGAGCCCTTGGCGGTCAGGAGGATGACCGCGACCGGTCGTCGCTCGCGGAGCTGGCGCATGACCTCGATGCCGTCGAGGTCGGGCATCACGATGTCGAGCAGGACGATGTCCGGCCGGACCTCCTCGGCCTTGGCGAGGGCCTCCTCGCCGCTCCCCGCGGTGACGACGCGGAAGCCTTCCTCGCCGAGGGCGATCGAGACGAGCTTCGTGATCCGGGGTTCATCGTCCGCGACGAGGACGAGCGGTTGGGTGCTCACGGCCACCTCCAGGTGGATGACATGGTGACGGTCGTCGCCCGAAACGTCATCTTGGTCCGGGCACGAGGCGGTGGGTGTGATCTCGAGGACCGGCCACAGCATCGACGCCACGGCCTGACGGCCGATGCCGTGCGAGTTGTAATACTCGTTGCAACCGCATTGCAGTCGACCCGATCGGCCTCACGCCGATACCGACCCGCAAACGTCGGTCGGCGACGGAATGGGCTACGCTGGCGACAAGCATGTATTTCGACGAGTTCAAGCACCAGCTGCCGGACATCGACCCGGACGAGACCGAGGACTGGCTCGCGTCGCTCGACCAGGTCGTCGCCGAGGAAGGCCAGGCGCGCGCCCGGTTCATCATCTACAAGCTCCTCAAGCGCGCCCGCCAGCTCCAGGTCGGGCTGCCGCCGCTGACCCAGACCCGCTACATCAACACCATCAGCCCGGAGCAGGAGCCCGCGTTCCCGGGCGACGAGGCGATGGAGCGGCGCATCCGCCGGCTGATCCGCTGGAACGCGGTGGCGATGGTCCTGCGGGCCAACAACCAGTTCTCCGGGATCGGCGGCCACCTCGCGACCTATGCCTCGGCGGCGACCCTCTACGAGGTCGGCTTCAACCACTTCTTCCGGGGCAAGGACGCCGGCGGTCCGGGCGACCAGATCTTCTACCAGGGCCACGCCGCGCCGGGCATCTACGCCCGCGCGTTCCTCGAGGGGCGTCTGAGCGTCGACCAGCTCGACCACTTCCGGCGCGAGACCGGCCCCGGCGCGGGCCTGTCGTCGTACCCGCACCCGCGGCTCATGCCGGAGTTCTGGGAGTTCCCGACGGTGTCGATGGGACTCGGGCCGATCAGCGCCATCTACCAGGCGCGCTACAACCGCTACCTCCACAACCGCGGTCTGCTCGACACCTCCGATTCGCGGGTCTGGGCATTCATGGGCGACGGCGAGTCGGACGAGCCCGAATCGCTCGGAGCGCTCCACGTCGCCGCGCGCGAGGGCCTCGACAACCTGACCTTCGTCGTCAACTGCAACCTGCAGCGGCTGGACGGCCCGGTGCGCGGCAACGGCAAGATCATCCAGGAGCTCGAGTCGGCCTTCCGCGGCGCCGGCTGGAACGTGATCAAGGTCATCTGGGGTCGCGAGTGGGACGACCTGCTCGCACGCGACGTCGACGGCCTGCTCGTCGAGAAGATGAACGACACCCTCGACGGCGAGTTCCAGAAGTTCTCGGTCGCCGGTGGCGGCTACATCCGCGAGCACTTCTTCGGGCCGGACCCGCGCCTCGCCAAGCTCGTCGAGCACCTGACCGACGACGACCTGGCCAAGCTGCGCCGCGGCGGCCACGACTACCGCAAGGTCTACGCCGCCTACAAGGCCGCCACCGAGCACGCCGGCGCCCCGACGGTCATCCTCGCCCACACCGTGAAGGGCTGGACGCTCGGACCGGGCGTCGAGGCGCGCAACATCACCCACCAGGCCAAGAAGCTCAACGAGGCCGAGCTCCGGATCTTCCGCGACCGCCTCGAGCTGCCGATCCCCGACGACACGCTGAAGGACGCGCCGTACTACCACCCGGGTCCCGACTCGGAGGAGGTCCAGTACCTCCTCGAGCGCCGGCGGTCCCTGGGCGGCCCGCTGCCGCACCGGTCCGTCCGCAACCAGCCGCTTCCGGCGCCGGCCCCGGCGGTCGACGAGGAGTTCGCCGCGGGCAGCACGACGCCCGTCTCGACGACGATGGTCTTCGCCCGGATCCTGCGCAACCTGATCCGCGACCCGGAGCTCGGGTCCGCGGATCGTGCCGATCATCCCGGACGAGGCGCGCACGTTCGGCATGGATCCGCTGTTCAAGGAGGTCGGGATCTACTCCGCCCTCGGCCAGCGCTACTCCCCGGTCGACTCGGACCTGGTCCTGTCCTACCGCGAGGCGACCGACGGCCAGGTCCTCGAGGAGGGCATCACCGAGGCGGGCTCGATGGCCAGCTTCCAGGCGGCCGGCACGTCGTACGCGAGCCATGGCGTGGCGACCATCCCGTTCTACATCTTCTACTCGATGTTCGGGTTCCAGCGGACCGGCGACCAGATGTGGGCGTTCGGCGACGCGCGCGGCCGCGGCTTCCTGATGGGTGCCACGGCCGGTCGCACGACGCTCACCGGCGAGGGCCTCCAGCACGACGACGGCCAGACCCAGATCCTCGCCTCGACCGTCCCGAACCTGCGCGCCTACGACCCGGCCTTCGCCTACGAGCTGGCGGCGGTCGTCCGCGACGGCATCGAGCGGATGTACGGGGCCACGCCCGAGGACGTCTTCTACTACATCACCCTGTACAACGAGAACTACGCGCAGCCGGTCCGGCCCGAGGGCCTGACCGACGAGGCGATCCTGCGCGGCGTCTATCGCTTCGCGGCCGCCCCCGACCTCGGCCGCGGCTCGCACCCGGCCCGCCTGGTCGGCTCGGGCTCGATCCTCCAGCAGGTCCTCGCCGCCCGCGACCTCCTGGCCGAGAAGTTCGGCGTGTCGGCCGAGGTCTACAGCGCACCGTCGTTCCCGCTGCTGCGCCGGGACGCCCTCGAGGCCGAGCGCTGGAACCGCTTCCACCCGGACGCCAAGACCCCGCGCGTCCCGCACGTCGCCACCATGCTCCCGTTCGAGGGCGGGCCGATCGTCGCCGCCACGGACTGGATGAAGGCGCTCCCGGACATGGTCTCGCGCTGGCTGCCGCCGCATTACCTGGCCCTCGGCACGGACGGCTTCGGGCGGAGCGACACGCGCGAGAGCCTGCGCGCCTTGTTCGAGATCGATCCGCCCCACATCGCCGCGGCGACGATGGTGGCGCTGGCTCGCTGCGGCGCCCTGCCGGCGGCGAAGGCGGCCAAGGCCGTCCGCGACCTCGGCATCGACCCCGACAAGACGGACCCCCTGGCCCTCTGATCTCCGCGCCATGGGCGGTCGTCATGTGTCTGATACGTCCCGCGCGGCCCCTGTGTCCCTTCGCCGTGGTCCTCGCTCCGTACGGTGTGGCCGACCGGCGTCGCCGGCCCGGCGGGTGCGCCGGCTCCCAGACCACCAGGAGGCCCACGTGGACCGCAACGACACGACGTACACGAACGATCCGATCGACGGCCGCAACCTGCAGCACGACGATCCGCTCGACGCGACGCTCCCGGGCGATGGCTCGGGCACCGCGCCCGAGAACGAGGAGCACGGCCGTGAGGCCGTCGGCGCCGGTGCCGGCGCCCTTGGCGGCGCGGCCGTCGGGATGGCCGTCGGTGGCCCGGTCGGCGCCGTGGTCGGTGGTGGCATCGGTGCCGTCGCCGGCGCGGTCGCGGGTGAGTCGACCGAAGGTGACGACGAGGCCGGGTCCGGCGGCGGGCGCGCTGGGCGGCGGAGCTGCCGGGGCCCTCGTCGGCGGTGCGATCGCCGGACCTCCGGGCGCCGTGGTCGGGGCCGCGGTCGGTGCCGGCGCAGGCGCCGGTGCCGGCGACCAGACCGAAGAGGAAGTCGAAGAGGCCGACCCGGCCATCAAGGACGAACCGCGCTGAACTGACACCGCCGGCCCCGAGGCCGGCATGGCGCGAACCGACCGTGGGCCCGCTTCGGCGGCCCACGGTCTTCGCGTCCGGAGGAGGATATCGACGATGAGCAAGCCGCTACGGATCGCACAGGTCGCGCCGCCCATGGAGCGCGTCCCGCCGAAGGCGTACGGCGGCACCGAACGCGTGATCGTCGAGCTCGTGCGCGAGCTGGATCGGCGGGGCCATGAGCTGACGACCTTTGCCAGCGGCGATTCGGAGGTGCCGGGACGCCTCATCGCGACGGTCCCCGAGGCCCTCCGGCCGGCCGGCTACAGCGGCGACGCGGCGCCGTATTTCTACCTGACGATCCGGGATGTCCTGGACCGCGCGGACGAGTTCGACCTGATCCACAGCCATCTCGAGTGGGCGTCGTTCCTGCTGGCCCGGATCTCGCCGATCCCGGTGGTGTCGACCATGCACGGCCGGCTGGACCTGCCGTGGGCCACCGAGACGTTCGCCGTCCCGACGCCCGGCCTGGTCGCCATCAGCGCGAACCAGGCGTCGTCGCACCCCGCGTTCGACTGGGCCGGCGTCGTCCACAACGGGCTGACGCTCGGCGGCTCACCGTTCGAGCGGCGCCGGGGCGACGCGCTGTGCTTCGTCGGCCGGGTCGCGCCGGAGAAGGGGATCGTCGAGGCGATCGAGATCGCGCAGCTGAGCGACCGACCGCTCAAGATCGCCGCCAAGGTCCACCCGACCGGACCCGAGCGGGCCTACTACGACGCCGTCTTCCTGCCCGCGCTCGAGGCGGCCGGCTCGTCGGTCGAGTTCCTGGGCGAGCTCGATCAGGCCGACCGCGACCAGCTGTTCGCCGAGTCGTACGCCTCGCTCATGCCGGGCTCGTGGCCCGAGCCCTTCGGTCTCGTCGCGATCGAGGCCCTGGCGTGCGGCACGCCGGTCATCGCCCGCCGGGTCGGCGGGCTGCCGGAGATCATCCGCGACGGCGTCGACGGCTTCTTCGGTGACGACGCGACCCAGCTGGCGTTCCAGGTCCCGCGCGTCGAGGAGCTCGACCGGCAGGCGATCCGGGACTCCGTCCTCGATCGCTTCTCGGCCGGGCGGATGACCGACGGGTACGAGGCGATCTACCGCGCGGCGCTGGCCGGCGGGGGCGCGTCCACCGACACGGAGGCCGCCACGGCGAGCCGTCAGCTCCAGGCGTTGCCCGCGATGGGGAACGGCGCCGGCCGCTGACGCGCGGGTTTCGCAAGGGCCTTGCAAGGCTCACTCCTCGTGCCGGGGTGAGGTGCTCCTCTCACGGTCGTGACCGTACGGTGGACCGGAACACCGTACCCGGAGGACGCACCCTTGAGATCCCTACTTGCCCTGCTCATCCTGGCCTCGGCCCTGGCCGTGGGCGCGTGCAACAGCTCGTCCAGCAGCTCGAGCCCGAATGTCGCCCCGAGCGAGGCGCCGGTCACCAGCCCGGAGCTGAGCCCCGAGACGAGCCCGGAGGTCAGCCCGTCCTGACCTGACAGGAACCGACCGCTCCGCGAGGCGCTCCCACACGTGGGGGCGCCTCGCGGCGTTCTGTGCGGCGAACCGTTCGACGGCCGGGTACCATCGAGTGGCCGTCCGGCGTCCAGATCCCGGGGGATTCGGAGGGGATGCCCACCCGTGAGCGACCGGCCCGTCATCCGGCTGTTCCGTTTCCGACCCGCCCGCGTCGAGTTCGACAAGACGCTGCGCACGATCATGGTGCCGGACCTGCGGCGGATCGAGGGCCTGATCGACGTCCATGTCGGGCGCCACGGATCCGAGCAGCTCGGTGACCGCGTCGTCGCGACGATCTGGACGGATCGCGCCGCGATGAACGCGGGCATGGGGCCCTCGCTCGCCGAATCGACGTTCCATACCGATCGGTTGTCGGAGACCACCGACCGCCAGTTCGAGGCGCACGAGCTCGACCTGATGCTCCGGTTCCCAGGCGGGCCTCCGTCGACGCTCCTCCGCCTGTTCCGCGGCCAGGTCAAGCCGGGCGAGCTCGCGGCGTACATCGAGGAGGCCCGGGCCGGGACCCTGGCCGACGTCGAGGCCGAGCGGGGACCCGCCGCCCTCTACCTGGCGGCCGACCCGCCGGACCGGTTCCTCACCGTGTCGCTGTGGCCGGACTGGGCGGCGATCGAGCGGGCGACCGGCGGCGACGTGCGCCGGCCGATGGCGACCAAGGACTCGGCGCGGATCGTCGACATGGACATCGTCCACTACGAGGTCGTGACGGACGCGACCTGAGTGGCGGGCGTGCCACACGCCTGTAACGTCGTTGGTCCGGCCCGACGCCCAGTGTCGCGTCCCGATGCGCTTGGATAACGCTCGCCCGGTCTGGGGCACGGCGCACGACATCGCAGGAGACCCTCTGTGGCCAACGGCACCCGGGATGACGGACCGGCATCGGCGCGCGCAGCCCGCCTGCGCTACTCGAGCGACCTCCGGCCGGGCATCAGCCGCCGGCGCGCCGGCCGTGGCTTCAGCTACCGACGGCCCGACGGCACGATCGTCAGCGACGCCGCGGTCCGGGCGCGGATCGTGGCGCTGGCGATCCCGCCGGCCTGGACCGATGTCTGGATCTGCCCGGATCCGGCGGGCCACCTGCAGGCGACAGGACGCGATGCCCGCGGCCGCAAGCAGTACCGCTACCACGCCCGGTGGCGGGTCCGGCGCGACGACGACAAGTTCGACCGCCTGATCGAGTTCGCGGGCGTCCTGCCCCGCATCCGCGAGCGCGTGGACGCCGACCTGGCCCGGTCCGGCCTGCCGCGCGAGAAGGTCCTCGCCGCGATCGTCCGGCTGCTCGAGCTGACCCTCATCCGGGTCGGCAACGACGAGTATGCCCGGCTCAACCGCTCGTTCGGCCTGACGACGCTCCAGGATCGCCACGCGCGGGTGACGGGGGCGTCGGTCCGGTTCCGCTTCCGCGGCAAGTCCGGGAAGCAGCACGAGGTCGGCCTCCGCGACCGCCGTCTCGCCTCGATCGTCCGGCGCTGCCAGGACCTGCCGGGCCAGGAGCTGTTCCAGTACGTCGGTCCGGATGGTGAGCCCGTCGACGTGGCCTCGGACGACGTCAATGCGTATCTGCGCGAGGTCTCGGGCGCGGACGTCACGGCCAAGGACTTCCGGACCTGGGCGGCCACGGTCCTGGCCTACCGTGCGCTCCGGGGGATGGTGCCCGACCCCCGCGAGCGCGTCGCCCGCAAGCAGGTGACCGAGGCGGTCCGCGTCACGGCCGACTGGCTGGGCAACACGCCGGCGGTCGCGCGCAGCAGCTACGTCCACCCGGCAGTCCTCGACGCATACCTGGAGGGTTCCTTCCGGGGCCAGGGACGGGCGACCGACGAGCCAGCCCCTGTCGAGGCGACATCGACCGCCGCCGGCATGCCCGAGCCGGCGGAGGAGGCAGCCGTGCTCCGGATCCTTCGGCGGCAGCGTCGTGCGACCAGGTCGCAAGGCGGCCGATAGGTTCGAGCCGGAGCGGACGGGCACGCACGTCGGGTCCCACCGCCGATGATCGGGCCACCCCCGGATCGGCCACTCACGGAGGCATGATCATGTGCTTGAACTGCGGTTGCGGCGAGCCTGACACCCGGCACCACCCGACGGACATCACGCGCGAGGATCTGCAGCGCGCCGCCGACGGGGCCGGGATGAGCCTGGAGCGGACGGCCTCGAACGTCGAGGACTCCGTCGCAAAGATGACCGGCGGCCAGTCAGCCCAGCAGACCACGTCCGGGACGAGCGCCCAGCGCTAACCAGCCACAGGCCACCAGCGACGCCCGACCGGTTCTCCGGTCGGGCGTCTTCGTGCGCTCCGGCCTGGAGGTTAGCTCGCGAGCCGCAACGTTTCCGACTCCAAGAGCCCGGCAACAGTTCGCCCTCTGCGAAGCGCAAGACCCCGGCCTGGTCCGGCCCGACCTCAAGGACACGCACACCTCTGCGGCCCATGGTCATGCCGATCGAGCCTTCACCCGATCGGGCGCCCGCCCTGGCCGAGGCTGGGTCGGCGGCCCCGCCCACCAAGGCATCAGCCGATGGCGGTCACGATCGCTTCGAGCGGCTCGACTTCGTCTCACCGTGCTCGGCGCGGGTCTTGTTGACGGTGCGTGCCGCGCGCTCCTCGGCTTCGTCCTCGCTGACCCCGCGGTCCTCGTACGACTCCTTGACATGCTCGTACTGGCGCTCGCGCTTGTCGCTCCAGGCCTTCTGTGGCATCGGTCGGTCTCCTCGTGCGGAGTGGCTTGTCCCAGGCTCACAGGGTCCGGCGGAACGCCGATCGACGGCGCCGCCCGTCCGCCTGCCGTGCCTGCCAGCCGCGTGACAGTCCGGGGCGCGAAGAAGCCCCCGCAGGGCGGGGGCTCGCTTCGCTTTGAAAGAGGGGAGACTAGCTGTTGGTACCCATGTCCCGGCGCAGGTCGTCGCCGGCGTTCCCGACCTTGTCGGCCAGGCTGTCGTCGCCGTCGGCCGCGCGTGCGGCTTCCTTGGCGCCCGACTGCTCGGCCGCGTCGTTGACGTCGTCGCCGGCATTGCCGAGGTCCTTGCGGATCTCGTCGCCCGCGTTCCCGACCTTGTCGGCCAGGCTGTCGTCGCCGTCTGCCTGACGCCAGGCTTCCTTGGTGGTCTGCTCGCCTTCGCGATAGGTCTTCTTGACGTCGTCCATGGTTCGATGCCTCCGGTGTGTGTGGTCGCTCGGTGAGCGATCGTGTCGAGACCGTAGGGCCGGATACCTCGCGGCGACTCTCCCGCCCGACCGGCCCGCGCTATCAGCCGCCTTGCATCCGGCGCGAGCTCGGGACGTGGGTCCGGCTCGTCCGGTCGAGGAATGCCAGCGTCAGGACCGCAGCCGGGATCATCGCGATCGCCACGAGCAGCCGGTTGGCGCCGCCAACGAGCAGGCCGCCGGCAAGACCGAACGACAGGGCGCTCCAGGCCGCCAGAGTGTCGTCGCTGGCCGCCCGGACCTCACGGTCGGCGCCCTCGAGCGCCACGCGGGTCGTCGCGGCGACGTCGGGGAGCCGGGCCGCCGCGTCGTTCGCAACGGTGCCGACCTTGGCTGCCACGTCCGACACGGCGTCGCCGATGGCCGCACGGCGGCTGGTGACGTCGTTGTCGTCTTGCGTGGTCGAATCCGGGGTGGTGGGTGTTCGGGTGCTCATGGTGCGCTCCTTGCTGTTCGATGACGGTCCTTCTGGTGGCCGGAAAAGGCGACGGACGACCCGGGGAGGGGACCGGGTCGTCCGTAAGGGCCCCTGGCTCCGTCCCGTCACTGACGGTCCAGGTCGTTGATTCGATGTGGCTCTGGCGGCTCACGGTAGAGGCGCCGTTGGTGCAGACCCGACAGCCGCGGGAGCATCGGCATTGCAGCGATGTTGCGGGTGTTTCCGACGCTCGTGTGCCCTCCGGACGGGATCGTCGGCCCCCGGACCCCCAGTGGCACGGGGACCGACTCGCAACAGCGTGCGGGACCGGGTGTCGCGGGCAGACCGGCTGGCGCCCCCGTCGCGTTGCATCCCCATGGCGGGCGGCGCCGGGCGAGGGTGCGATGGCCGGTCACCGCCAGGGGCAGGCACAGCGAAACGCCCACCGTTGCCGGTGGGCGTTTCGTGGAGCTGCGGGTGGACCGGCGACCCTGGGGTCACCGGTCCGTGGGGTTAGACCGAACTCGACCGCGTCCCTCGGGTGACCAGGCCGGCCACGAGGACCACGATGATCGCACCGATCGTCGCGACGACGATCGAGCTGATGTCCAATGCGCCGTCGATCGGCTTGGTGTTGAACAGGACGCTCGCAAGGAAGCCGCCGACAAGGGCGCCGACGATTCCGAGGACGATATGTCCGATGACGCCCAGACCCTCGTCACCGCTGACGAAGAACCCGGCGAGATACCCGGCGATGGCGCCGAGGACGATCCACGCGATGATGCTCATTCTGTTACCTCCGTCCCGCCTGCGGGCATCTCACCCACCTGCTGGGTCTGTGAGTCCCGGGTCGGGACCGGCCACCAATGTCGGCGCCAGAAGTACCGGGCGGGACAACGTCTGCCGCCCCCGGCGTAACAACGGAATGTCAGCGCGAAGGCCGTGGTGGTCCGCCGGGATCCGGCCCCGGATCCGCCTGCAATCCATCTGCGATGCGGGCCTGCCCGCCGTGCATCTCCGCTGATGGCGTCGCTTGCGATGCTCGCGCGCAGCGACTGATCACGAGCGTGGAGTTCCCCACCAAAGGAGTGCACCGATCGATGCTGCGCGAGCCAAGATCCCTGGAAGGTCCACTCCCGCTTGCACCGGACTCGGTGGACCACGATGATCGCGCGATGACCGTCCTGCAATACGGGATGGCGATCGTGGTCATCGTCGTGGCCGTCCTCCTGACGGCGTACCGCTGATCACGTCGACCCGCGCCGCGGGCAGCCCGCAGGCGCGCCTGTACGACGCCGACGGCCAGGATCGTGAGGTCCAGCTGGCCGAGGGCATGGCCGCCCGCCTCGAGCGACCACCAGCTCCTCTGGGTCGACCTCGACGGTCGCTCGCCGGGAGGACCTCGCCGTGTGGCCGCGGCGACCGGCATGGAGGCCGGGCTGGTCGACCGCCTCGCCGCGCCGTCGAAACGAGCGGACCTGACCCAGTACACCGGCGTCGTCCACCTGGTCCTCCTGGCGATCGACAGCGAGGCGGACGGCGACCCGGTCGCACGACCGGTCGACATCATCGGCGGACGGAACTGGGTCGTCACCGTCCACGACGGTCCGCTCGAGGCACTGGTCCGTCTCGACGCGGAACGCGAAGGCGAGACCCGACTGGGCGCCCTCGACGCCGGCACGTTCGTGGCGGCCGTGGTCGACGAGGTGCTCGCCGACTACTTCGAGGTGGTCGAGGACATCGAGCGCGAGATCGACCGGCTGGATGAGCGAGCGCTCCGCGGCCGTCCCGACCGCGGCGTCCTGTCCGAGATCGTCCGGCTCCGCCGCCGGATCGGCCTGATCCGGCGGATCCTCGCGCCCCACCGGGTCGCCTTCGCCGCCCTTGCCCGCCCCGACCTGGACGTCGACCACGACGCCGGCCGCCCGTGGCCCGGGCTGACGGACCGTCTCGATCGCCTCCTGGACGCCGTCCAGAACCTGCGCGAGCTCCTGCTCGGCACCTTCGATATCCAGATGGCCCGGGAGGCCCAGGACGCGAACGACGTGATGAAGGCGCTGACCCTGGTCTCGGCGGTGTTCCTGCCCGCGGTCGTCCTCGCGGGCGTCATGGGGATGAACTTCCAGCTCCCGTTCTTCGACGACCCGGAGCACTTCTGGCTGGTCGTCATCGCGATGGCGGCATTCGCCGTGACGATCGTGGTCATCGCGCGTCTTCGCCGCTGGATCTGATCGAGGGGCCGGGTGCAGACGGCGTCGCCGTCCGAGGGCATGCGTCAGCCGGTGATCGGTCGTGGCACCACGACGACGCGCGCGCGCGAGCGCTCGCGGACGGCCCCCGCCGGGTCCGTCGCGCCTTCGATCAGGCGCTCCAGCCGACCTTTCGATCTGAGGTCCTCTGGCAGGACGACCGCTGTCGCTCCACGTTCCGCGACGAACGCCCCGAGCGCATCGGCACCCGGTTCCGACGGCAGCCAGGCCGCCGTCTCGACGCCATGCCGCCGGGCCTCGGCGACCTGGCTCGCGATGGTGTCCCGCCCGGCGGCCTCCAGGGCGGCGACGCCCATCTCGGTCGGCGGCTCGCCATCGGGGCCGTCGGCTGACCAGGCGGTCGGGTTCGGGTCACCCAGGACCGTGGCCGCGTCCCAGTCGTACAGGACGAGCCGGGCGTCTGCGTGTCGGGCGAGCTCGATCCCGATCTGGCGGCTTCGCGGGTACCGGTCGTCCTCAGTGGTCACCGCGACGACGACCGGCGTGACCATGTTCACGGCCGGTCGGACCGTGCTCACGGACGGCAGCTGCGCCGGATCGTCGTGGCTCGTCATCGTGTCAGTCTCGCTCGGCCGGCGTGGCGGACGGACAGGCGGCGGGCCGCCTCGCCTTGCGCCCGCGTGCCAGTCTGGCCGTGGTCACTCGTCGAGCTCGTTGAGCGCAAAGCCGAACTCGGCACCTCCGGTCGGCCGCGGGAGCGCCCAGATCCGACCGCCCATCGCGGCCACGAGGCGGGCGCACACGAACAGACCGATGCCGGCGCCTGTCGCGGAGGCGGCAGTGCCGGGCGATCGATAGAAGAGCTCGAAAAGGCGGCTCGTCTCATCGGCGGGAAAGCCGGGTCCGTCGTCGAGGACGCGGACGAGCACCTCCCCGGGGCCCGCTTCGGCGGCCAGCGTGACGGTCGAGCCGGGCCCGCCGTACTTGGCCGCGTTGGACAGGAGGTTGCGGACGACCTGCTCGACGTAGGTGGGGTCGGCCGTGACCGTCGGCAGCGCCGGCGCGATCGCGAGCGCGAACGACACGCCCGGCCAGCGCGCCTCCTCCGATTCGACGACGCGGGGCACCAGTCGCTGGAGCAGGACCGGCTCCCAGCCGATCTCGCCGCCCTCCTCGGCGAAGCGATTGAGGGCAACGACATCCTCGACCAGCCGCTGGAGCCGCTCCGCCTCCTCGTAGATGTCCTGGAAGATCCCGCGGCGTGTGTCCTCGTCGAGCGTCGATCGCTCGCGGGCGAGCAGCTTGGCGCCGCCGAAGATGGTCGTCACCGGTGTCCGCAGCTCGTGGGACAGGACGCCGATGAAGGTCTCCCGGACGGCCTCGCGACGGCGGGCCTCGGTGATATCCCGGACGAGGACGATCGTCTCCTCTCCCGCGTGCGCCAGTCCGATCCCGACATTGACCGGATAGCAGGTGATCTCCACCCACCGATCGACATCGGTCCGCAGCGGGAGCTCGACCGGACCGGCCGGTCCGCCCGGGCGCGGAGCCAGATGGTCCGGGTCCTCGAGCTGGGCGAGGAGGTCCTCGTAGGTCTGGCCCGCGACGTTCGGAAACAGACGGTCGGCCGCGGGATTGGCCAGGCTGATCGTCCCGTCCGCGCCACACACGATGACCGCCTCGCCCATCGCCCGGATGACCGCGTTGAGCTCGGCCGCCCTTGAGTGCTCGGACTGGGCCAGGCGCTGGAGCCGCACCTGAACCTCGATCCGTTCGCGGATGTCGCGCGCGATGGCGACCATCGCAGACGTGCCGTCGGGCAGCTCCACGCGCTGGATCACGAGCTCCACCGAGATCGTCGTGCCGTTCGCCGTCCTGAGCTCGGTCATGATCGTCGTCACGTCCCGTCGGCCGGCTGCGAGCTCGTCGATGGCGGCCGCGAGCCGCGCCCGCTCCGCGACCGGGAATCGATCGGCAAAAGGCCGCCCGACGAGGTCGGCACGATCGATCCCGAGGAGTCGGGTGGTCCCATGGTTGATCTCACTGACCTGGCGAGTGGCCATATCGAAGACGAGGATCGCCTCCACGATCGAGTCCAGGATCGCCTCCGCCAGGTGCCGATCGGGTGGGGCACCCGCGGCGATGTCGCCCGTCCGCGCCGGACCCGTCTCCGTCCGGATAGGCGGCGGATTCATCGCCGGCTCGGCGAGGTGGGGCTCGGGCGGCAAACTGGCACGACCTCTCGATGATAGATCCCGGGCGCGGTCGGCCGTCGACGGGCAGGCGCACGCAGCCACACGACACCATGGCGACCGTTGCAACGGTCGTGGCCCGCGCGCACCGCATCTTTCATCCGCATCGCAGCTCGGCTGGGCTGTGACGCAAAGCACGATATACTCTCGCCTCCCAGACACCCACGACAGCGTCACCGACCCGAGGGAGTCCAGGATGCACGTCGCCCCCGCCGATCTGCGAGCCGTCAGGCAGGGTGGCATCGCCATCCGGTTCGCGATGCTCGGCGAGATGGCCTATGTGCTGGCCGAGATCCCCGTGAGCGGATCGGCCGGGACGTCGCTCGACGTGCCGTGCACGCAGCCGCACTGGGGCTTCGTGATCGCCGGCGAGCTCACGTTCCTGAGCGGCCGGCGCCGGCTGACCATTCCCGCCGGGCGCGCTTTCCACGTGCCGGCCGGTGGTCCGGACCATCGCTTCGAGGCAACCGGGTCGAGCCTCATCGCCGGTTTCCAGCCGGTGGAGCCGCAGACCGACGTCAGTGACGAGGAACTCGTCGCCCGCGGCTTCGAGCTCATCAGGGAGCCGGCGGCTGCGATCGTCGTGCCGGCTGTGCCGCTGGGCAGGGTCCCGCCCGGACAGATCGGCGCCGAATCCTGGCCGATGTCGGCCTACGTCCTGACGCGCGTCCGGATGGGCGAACGCAGCGGCTACACCGCAGGCTGGTGCGATGCGCCCCACTGGGGCCTCGTCACCGAGGGCCGGATGGCGATCGAGTGGGAGGATGACGTCGAGATCCTGGCCAAGGGCGACATCTTCCACTGCCCCGCCGGCCCGCCCGGTCATCGGCTCGAGGCGGCCGATCCGGCGACGCTCATCGACCTGACCCCGACCGCGGCCATCGAGACAGTCGGGCGGCTGGCGGGGTGGCGTCGTGGGACGGATCTCGCCGGCGGCCGGTCGCGCGGCATCGCGGTGGCGGCCCTCGGCTGATCGCCCGCTCGACCGGCTGGCCGGCGCACCGGTCTCACCCGACGGAGGCGGGCTCGCCCGTATCGGGCAGCGAGTGTTCGTACCCCTCGCGGACGTCCTCGTCGGGGGTCTCGATCGCGGCCGGGTCCTGGGCGACCGGCGTCTCCCTGGCCTGGAGCCGCGACAGCACGATCTCGAGCGAGGCCGCCACCGGGACCGCGAGGAACGCTCCGACCAGGCCGGCGACCGCTCCGCCGATCAGCAGGCTGAGCAGGATCAGCAGCGGCGAGATGCCGACCGAATTGCGCATCACGAGCGGGACCAGGACGCTGCCCTCGATGAGCTGGATGACGATGTAGACGCCCGCCACGATCACGGCCAGCTCGGGTGACACGGTGGCGGCGACGAGCACGGCCGGGATCGCCCCGAGCAGCGGTCCGATGATCGGGATCGCCTCGGTCAGGGCCGCGATGAGCCCCAGCAACAACGCCCCAGGGAGACCGAGCAGGGTGTAGGCGATGCCGGTCGCCAGGCCCATGACGCCCATCAGGATCAGCTGGCCGCGGACCCACAGACCGAGCCTGGTCTCGATCTCGTTCCAGGCGTCGCGCGCGCCCGCGCGCCGGTCCATCGGGAGGTAGGCCAGGAGGTAGCGCTGCAGCCGGGCGTGCTCGACCAGCCAGAAGAAGACCAGCGTCAGGAGCGTGGCGACGGTCACCGCCGCTTCCACCGCGGCCGCGCCGACGTCCACGACCTGGTCCGGGTTCGGCGGTCCGGACGGGGGCTTCAACGTGCTGGCCGCCGAATCGATGAGCGCCGAGACGGACGATGAGAGCGCGGCCGGTCGCAGCGTGTCCGCCCACGCCCGCGCCGAATCGAAGAAGGCGGGCAGTCGCGCGGCGATGTGCTGGCCCTGTCCGATCGCGGCGGGGACCACGACGAAGGCGAGCCCGAGCACCGTCACGAAGAACCCGACGTAGACCACGAGGATCGTCGCCCCGCGCCCGAGCGGCAGGTGCGTCCGGATCGAGCCGACCATCGGCTCGAGCGCCGATCCCGAGCAGGATCGCCACGAACAGGAGCAGGAGCACGCCGCCGGCGGCGAAGCCGAGCGCAAGAAGGCCGACGACGATCGCGACGCCGATCGCGAAGCCCGCGCCGCGGATGGTCCAGGGCGTGATGTCGCCGCGCATCAGGGGACCGGGGTCGCGATCGGAGCGGTCGTCGGGCCCGGGTGCGGCGGCTTCTTGCCGTGCTTGGGCTTGCCGCCGTCGTGGCCCTTCCCGCCGTGGCCGCCATCAACGTGGACGCGGACCGGTGCGCACGCGCCGGCCAGGGAGCCACCCCACGACGACTGCTTCCAGAAGTAGGCCGTTCGCGAGTCGAGCGGACCCATCACGCCCTGGCCCCGACGCGCCCGTCGCATCCAGTCGGCGACGTCCGGATCCCAGGAGCTCGGACCGAGCTCCGCCTTGAGGAGATCCACGCGGTAGCCGCCGCAGGACCGGCTGTACAGCAGGCCGGCCGGGTCGACGGCCCTGCGGGCGCCGGGCTGCGTGCCGTCGATGAACCATTCCTTGGTCGTCGCCTTCGTCCACGGACCCGGCTTGCCGCCCGACCAGGCGTCGATGGTCGCCTTGACCACGCCCTTCGGTCGCACGAACTGGGTCACCGGCCAGCCGTTCGTGTACTCGCGCATGAAGGCCCGCCACAGGGGTGCGGCCGCGGTCAGCGAGGTCGCCGGCTTCCTCGATCGCGGGTTGGAATGGTCGCTGTTGCCCATCCAGACGCCGACCGCGAGCGACGGCCGGCCACCCGCCTGCGGCGGCAGGAACCCGTACGTGGCCAGGTCGCGGGCGTCGTTGGAGGTGCCGGTCTTGACCGCGGCCGGGCGCCGCGCGCCGCCCTTGCCGTTGTAGAGCGCGACCTTGGCCGCCCAGATCGGGTTCTGGGCCTTGTCGGTGTTGCCGGCGAGGACGTCGGTGACGAGGAACGCGGCCTGCGGCGAGATCGCCTTCGAGCCCGTCGGGGCTCGGGGCGTGCCAGACGACCGTGCCGTCCGGGCCGCGGATCTCGAGGATCATCCGGGGCGGGACGTGGACGCCGCCGTTGGCGATGGACCCGTACGCCGACGTCAGGTCGATCGGCCGGACCTCGACCGTCCCGAGCGCGCCGGCCAGCCCGGCCTGCAGGTAGGCCTTGCGGCCGCCGGTGAACCGGATGCCCATCGCCTCGGCCGTCCGGTCGACCCGGTCGCTGCCGGTCCGCTCCAGGGCCCGGACGGCCGGGATGTTCAGCGAATACTGGAGGGCCTTGCGGACGAGGACCGGCCCGCGCTCCAGCTGGTCGGCGTCGCGCGGCGCCCAGTCCTCTGCCCGGTTGAACTCCGTCGTGACGTCGAGCAGCAGGCTGCCGGGCGTCAGCGTCCGGCTGTCGAAGGCCGCCGCGTACAGGATCGGCTTGAACGCGGAGCCCGGCTGCCGGGCGCCGTCGCCGGCCGCGTCGAACTTGGGCGAGAACTTCGCGCTGGTCAGGTTGCCCCGGTCGTAGCCCGCGCTGCCGGCGTAGGCGAGGACGTCGCCGCTCCTGTAGTCGAGGGCGACCATCGCCCCGTTGTGGAGGTCCTTGCCGCGCAACGCCCGGACCCAGGAGCGATCGCCCTTGGGGACCCTGAGCGATGTGAGGAGGGCCTCGCCCTTCTTGCGCGGCAGGTTGGGCACGACCGCGCCGGCCGCGAGCCACTTCTCGGCGAGCCGCTGGGCTTTCCAGTCCAGGGTCGTGATGACCGTGTAGCCGCCGGTCTCGACGGCCGCCTCGTCGCCCAGGATCGACACCAGCTGACGGCGGACCTGCCAGGTGAAGTGGGCCGCCTTGAACACGAGCGGCTGGTCACCGGCGAGGACGACCGGCTCCGCCTTGGCCGCCGCGATCTGGGTCGGGGTCAGGCGGGTCCAGCGAGCGCTGCCCTCGCCCAGCCCGTCGAGGATCCAGTCGCGCCGGACCACGGGCGGTGAATCGGCCGGCACGACCAGCCGGCCCTTCTTGTCCTTCTCGGCGTAGCGGTACGGGTCGAGGGTGGACGGTGACTTCGGCAGGCCCGCCAGCAACGCCGCCTGGGCGGGGGTCAGCTTGGCCAGGTCGGTGACCCCGAAGTAGATCTGGGCGGCAGCCGCCACGCCATACGCCCCGTGGCCGTAGAAGATCTCGTTGAGATAGGCGGTGATGACCCGGTCCTTGCCCGCCTCGCCCGGGAAGCTGTCCGACAGGCGCATCGACTGGATGATCTCCTTGGCCTTGCGCAGATATCGATCCGAGCCGGCCGCGGTCACGTCGTCGGGCAGGAGCCGCGCCCGGACCAGCTGCTGGGTGATCGTCGAGGCACCCCGCTCGCGGGCTCCGCTGGCGCCCTGCGGCGAGGGCCGACATGATCGCCGGCACGTCGAAGCCGCTGTTCGCCCAGAACGACCGGTCCTCGGCGGTCGTGGTCGAGTCCAGCACGAGCTCCGGGCACGTCGCCGAACGCGACAAGACGCCTCGACTCGCGCTGGAACCGGCCGAGCTCGACCGTGCCGGAACGGTCGTAGACGACGGTCGGCTGGGCGAACGTCATGGATTCGAGGCCGCCCGGATCGGGCAGGCCGACGGACAGGACGGTGACGGCGCTGCTGACCATCGCCCCGGTCAGGATCACGGCCAGGACGGTGATGGACCCGACGCCGACGACGAGGAACCCGAGGATCCGGGGCAGGCGACCGCGGGTGGCCGGACGGCGCGCGATCCGGTCGGCGTGTCGGAGCGCGACGATGCGCGACGCGTGGCCGTGGGCACGGACACTCGCCGGACGTGCACGCTCGGTCTGCGCGGGAGGCATGGCCGAACGATGCGCGGGTGCCGTCACGCCGCCGGACGGTCCGTACGTCGGCGGCCGTTGCAGCGGCATGACAGCGACCGGTTTCCGTTGTCCGGACGCACCGATCGGCGCGGCCCGGTGGACAGGATCGCCGGCCACGGGCGACCATGGGGTCCCACGATTGGAGGTCAGTGCATGCCCGACGGCGCGCCGCGCATCATCCAGGCTCCGCCGGTCACGATCATCTCCGCGACGGATCTCGGCAACGTCGAGGTCACCAAGGAGGGCAACCACTACCTGCTGACCGACCCGCGCGGTGACATCCGTCCGGACGGTCGCGGGCTCGGCCTGTATCACCTCGACACGCGGATCCTGTCGAGCTCCATCCTGCGGCTCAACGGGTCCCAGCTGACCCTGCTCCGTGGGCCGTACCGGGATCGCGACGCGGACACGATCCAGCTGACCAACCCCGAGCTGCGGCGCAACCCGGCCGACAAGCAGGCGGCCACCCCGAGCCTCGCCCGGCGCGAGCTGAGCGTCACGCGCACCCGCCGGATCCGCGGCGGCCTGCACGAGCAGGTCGTCATCGAGAGCTACTCGGCGACGAGCGAGGACCTCGACATCGAGCTGGGGCTGGGCGTGGACATGGCCGACATCTTCGAGGTGCGCGGCTACCCCCGGACGGTCCGCGGCACGCTCTGCCCGATCGAGCTGTTCGACGACAAGGTGGTCTTCGGCTACGACGGCCTGGACGGCCGGCGCCGGACGACGACCGTGACGCTCGCGGGCGATCGCCTCGAACCGGTCGACGACCCCGAGATCTGGCCCGGCGCGAGCGTCGTCGCCCGCTGGACCGCGCAGCTCCCGCCCGGCAAGCGTTTGGCGATCGGCTGGACCGTCAGTGACGAGACCGTGGACATCGCCCCGGCCGCGACGAAGGGCCGGCGTGGCAGCCCCGGACCGCGCCCCGACCTCGAGCCGCGCTTCGAGGTCCCCAACATCCGCTCCGACCACGAGCTGCTCGACCGGACGCTCGCCCGCTCCATCGTCGATCTGGCGGCGCTGCACAACGACGGTCCGGGCCCGGGCGAGCAGTACATGGCGGCGGGCATCCCGTGGTTCGCGACGCTGTTCGGGCGGGACAGCCTGATCGCGGCCCTCGAGACCGTCGCGTTCATCCCGACCCTCGCGGTCGCGACTCTCGAGGTCCTCGCCCGTCTGCAGGCCACCAAGGACGATCCGTGGCACGACGCCGAGCCCGGCAAGATCCTGCACGAGCTGCGGACGGGCGAGATGGCCCTGGCCGGCGAGACGCCGCACGACGCCTACTACGGCAGCGTCGACTCGACGCCGCTGTGGCTGATCCTCCTCGGCGAGGCCCACGCCTGGACCGGCGACGACGGGCTGCTCGACCGGCTGTGGCCCAACGCGCTGGCTGCCCTCGACTGGATCGAACGCCTCGGCGACCTCGACGGCGACGGGTTCGTCGAATACGAGCGCCGCTCGCGACTCGGGCTGCTCAACCAGGGCTGGAAGGACTCGGGCGACTCGATCCGCCACACCGACGGCCGGCCGGCGGAGGGGCCGATCGCGCTGGCCGAGGTCCAGGGCTACGCCTACGCCGCCCGTCGTGCGATGGCGCGGCTCGCCCGGCACCGTGGCGAGACGGACCTGGCCGCGCGGCTGGAGGTCGATGCCGAGACGCTCATGACCCGGTTCGACGAGGCGTTCTGGATGCCGGAAGCGCGCTTCTACGCGATCGCGCTCGACGGCGAGAAGCGTCAGGTGGGCTGCATCGCCTCGAACGCGGGGCAGGCGCTGTGGACCGGGATCGTGCCGGCCGAGCGGGCGGCCCGGGTCACGGAGCGGCTCCTCGAGACGGACATGTTCAGCGGCTGGGGCGTGCGGACGTTCGCGTCCGGACAGCCCGGCTACAACCCGGTCGGCTACCACACGGGCTCGATCTGGCCGCATGACAACGCGCTGATCGCGGCGGGTCTCAAGGCCAACGGCGCCGCCGACGGCGCGAACCTGCTCGCCGGGCGGCTCATCGAGGCCGCCCAGTGGTTCCCGGACCTGCGTCTGCCCGAGCTGTTCTGCGGGTTCGATCGGACCGAGGTCGGCGCGCCGGTGGCGTACCCGGTCGCGTGCTCGCCGCAGGCCTGGTCGGCCGCGGCACCGTTCTACCTGCTCCACACGATGCTCGGCCTGCGGGCCAACGCGAGCGCCCGGCGGCTCGAGCTCATCCGTCCGACTCTGCCCGACTGGCTGACCAAGCTGACCATCACCGGCCTCCCGGTCGGCGACGACTCGGTCGACCTGCTGGTCCACCGGTGGCGTGGCCGGACGAGCGCGGAGCTCCTCGGTCGGCGCGGCTCGATCGACGTCATCATCCACGCCTGAGCCCGACCCGGAGGACACATGACCGACCCGACACAGACGTCCGGCACCATCGTGGTCGGCGGCACCGGCCGGGTGGCCGTCGAGCCGGACGTGGCCGACCTGCGCCTCGGCGTGGCCATCGCGCGGCCGACGGTGGCCGACGCCCGTTCGGCGGCGGCCGCCGCGATGACCTCGATCCTGGCCGCCATCGAGGCGGCCGGCATCGCCCGGCGCGACACGCGGACGACCCTGCTGTCGGTCCAGCCGCGCTACGACTACCGTGACGGCCAGGCGCCGGCGCTCGTCGGGTACGACCTCGCCAACGTCGTCGAGGTGACCGTGCGCGACCTCGCGACGCTCGGCGCCGTGGTCGACGGCGCGCTGGGCGCGGGTGCGACCAGCCTCGATGGCCTGGCGTTCCGGGTCGAGGATCCGAGTGCGGCCGAGGCGGCCGCCCGGACCGCCGCGGTCGCCCAGGCGCGGGCCCGTGCCGAGGTCCTCGCGGCCGCGGCGGACGTCCGTCTCGCCGGCGTGTCGGACATCGTCGAGGGCGGCGCGCCGCCGGCGTGGCCGATGGCGAAGGCCGCCCGGCTCACGATGGCCGCCGACGCCTCGACGCCGATCGAGGCAGGTGTGACCGAGATCGCGGTGACGGTGACCGTCACCTTCCGGATCGCCTGACAGTTCAAGGGTCGCGGGCCGCGACCCGGCCTCAGCGGCCCGGAGCCGACAGCCGGAGCAGCTCGCCCGTGCCCAGGCTCGTCGCGTAGACGGACCCGTCCTCGCCCTCGCCGATCGCGCTCAGCGACTTACCCAGCTGGGCGACCCGGGTCGGCTCGCGCTTGCCATCACCGGCCGGATCGATCACCCACAGGTTGTCCGAGCAGCTGTCGCCGAACAGGTATCCGCCGTCGAGCGGGCCTTGCCGGGGGTCGCGCACGACGACCCCGCCGATGACCGCGCAGCCGTTGTCGTGGCCGTACTCGGTGACGGGCAGGGTCAATCCCGTCTGATCGCACCCGGTCGACGGCGCGTAGCAGTGGAAGCCCTCCATCCGGTTCCAGCCGTAGTTGAGCCCGCTCGTCCCGGCCCGGGCCACGTCGATCTCCTCCCAGGCGCCCTGCCCGACGTCGCCGATCCACAGGTCACCGGTCGCCCGGTCGAAGCGCATCCGCCATGGGTTGCGCAGCCCCGTGAGCCAGATCTCCGGCTTCGCCCCCGCGGTCGAGACGAACGGGTTGTCGGCCGGGATCCGGTAGGGCGCGCCGTTGGCGCCGGGCCCGGAGACGTCGATCCGCAGGATCTTGGCCAGCAGCGTGTCGAGGCGCTGCCCGTTGCCCTGAGGGTCGCCGGCCGAGCCACCGTCGCCCATCCCCACGTACAGCATGCCGTCCGGTCCGAACTCGACGGCGCCGCCGTTGTGGTTCGCGAAGGGCTGCTGGATGTGGAGGAGGACCGTCTCGCTTGATGCGTCCGCGACGTTCGGGTCGGCCGCGCTGACCGTGTACTGGGCGACGACCGTGTTGCCGTCGCGATCGGTGTAGTCGACGAAGAAACGCGGGTCGGCGGGGTAGTCCGGGTGAAACGTCAGGCCGAGGAGGCCGCGCTCGCCGCCGCTCGTGATCCGATCCGAGATGTCGAGGAATGGCGGGTCGAGGATCGCCCCGTCCTTGACGATCCGGATCCGGCCGCCCTGCTCGACGACGAACAGCCGGCCGCTCCCGTCACCGGCGTTGGCGACGTCCAGCGGCGCCGAGAACCCGGCGACCGCGACGGTCGCCTGCACGGTCTGGCCGGTCGGATCGAACGAGGCCGCGGGGCTCGACGGACCGCCGGACGGCGAGGCCGCGCTCGGTCCGGCCGCCGTGGCGACCGGTCCTGACGTTGTCGGCACCCCCGCGGCCGGGCTGCCGGCGTGGGATGGCGCTGACGACGTCGTGGTCGTGCCACAGGCGGCGACGACGATCGCGATCGTCGCCAACGCGATGCCCGCGGCGCGTCCCGAGCGGAGCGGATCCATCGGGCGATGCTAGGACGTTTCGGCCTGACGGGCTCTGGACCATGTCCGCGCTGCTACCCTGCGCCGCGAAGGGAGCGTTCGTGCTCGATCGTCTGATCTCCGGGGCAGGGGCCGTCACCGACGCCGCGGATCGCGCGGTCCGGCTACTCGTCGGCGGCTGGCGTGGCGGCTTCGCGATGACGCGCCCGGGTTCGATCGTCGTGGCCGGTCTCCTGCTCGTGCTGGCCGGGATCCTCGTTGCGGCCGGGCTCGAGGTGACCGCTCCGACGATGCCGGTGCCGCTCGATCCCGGCCGGGGTCGCGACGGCTCGCGATCTCGGCGATCGGACGTATTCGACCATGACCGGATCGCTGTCGACGACCTGGATCGAGACCTTCGACGACGCCAACGCCAACGGCATCGAGGACGGCGACGAGACGGGCGACGCGTGGTTCTACTGGCTCGTCGATCCCGTCGGCCGCCGCGGCGTGACCGTCCGGTCCGAGCGGTCGCCGGCGGAGATCTTCACCTACCGCGGTCGCGGGATCCTCATCGCCGACCCGAAGGACCGCACCGAGGAATACGGGCCGTTCGACGACGAGATCGCGCGAGCGGGAATCAGCGTGGATCCCGATGTGGTGCTCGATACGACGATCGCCGTCGGGGAACCCGTCGCGGTGGGGCCGTCCGGGCCGTTCCCGGCGTCCGGGACCGCCGTCGAGCTGAGCGGCGCGCGGACCGGCAGCTACCTCGCGGTGTGCAGCGTCGACTCGGATCGGAACGGCCGCTGCGACGCGGACGACCAGGACCGCTACGAGATCGTGGCCTTCGACCCGGCGACCCGGCACGGCATCCGGGTGCTCGTCCGTCAGCCACCCGCATTCAGCGACGCGACCGTGACCGGGCTCCTGCGACGCGAAGAGCGGGCGGTGGACGACGCGCAGACGAGCCAGGGTTTCGATTTCACGGAGCTCGGTCTCCAGGTCTCGGATCGCTACCTGCTCGACGAGGTCGTGCCGCCGGGCAGCGCGCCGCTGGCGTACGTCCTCGCCCTCGGGTGTCTGGCCCTGGCCGGGACGATCCTCGTCGGGCTGGCCGGCGGCTACCTCATCTATCGACGCTCCGCCGCCGCGCTGCCCGCCCCGGCGACGACGCTGGGCCCCGGCGAGCGACTCCCGTTGCGGATCACCGGCGTCCTCCGGACGCCGACGGGTCGCGAGCACGTTCGGGAGGTCCCCGGGGAGCTCGTCCGGTTCGTCCTCGGGCGGCCGGTCGTGCCGGCGGTCGACGTGCAAGCGGCGGACGCGGGCGTCGTGCCGATCGTCGATGGCGCGCCCCAGAACGTCGATCCGGCCGCACCCGAGGCCGAGGACGTCGCGCCGCCCGAGGACGTCGCGCCGGTCGAGCCCCGCCCCGACGGCCCGATCGCGACGACGCTCCACGTCGAGCGAGACGGCCGGCCGCAGGGCGTGGCGGTCGGTCTCGGCGAAGTCCGCCGCCTGTCCATCGGCCAGGCGATGGCATTCCGCGGAGCCCGACCCGCGCTCCGCATCCTGGCCGGCACTGGCCTCGTCGTCCTCTCCTTCGACACGCCCGGCGAACGCGATCGGGCCGCCGCGGAGCTGCTCGCCGAGACAGGTCTCGGCCGCCATGACATCGACCCCACACCGGACACCCGAGAGGAGCCAGATGGACGCCTGGGAATTCACTGACATCGAAGCGGAGCGCGCCGAGATCGGCCGCCCGTACCACGAGTTCATCCGGGTCCCGGACCTGTCGGCCGGCATCTACACGCTCGAGGCGGGGGCGACCGACCCGCAGCGACCCCACACCGAGGACGAGCTGTACTACGTGGTTTCCGGTCGCGGTGTCGTCACGGTCGGCGAGGAGACGCGGCCGGTCGTGCCCGGTTCGGTGATCTTCGTGGGCGCCGGCGTGCCGCATCGGTTCCACGACATCGCCCAGCGGCTCGAGCTCCTCGTGATGTTCGGTCCGGCCGAGGGCGACCGCGCCTGATCGGTCCAGGCGGTCAGCGGGTCCGGCGTCGCCAGCAGGTCCCGGAGGGCCAGCGCCAGCTCGGCTCCGCGTCCGACCTCATCGTGGCGGAAGAAGGCGAACACGTCGTCGCCGGCGGCCAGGAACGGCTCCAGCCTGGCGGCCCACGCCGCCAGCTCAGTCTCGGTGTAGTCGAGTCGCCGCAACCGGACGTAGAGGAAGGATCCGGTGCGCCGGAGGATCGGCGGCGACTCGTCCTCGGGGAGCTCGGTGGCGCAGAGCGCGGCGCCGACCCCCGCCAACGCCGCGAACGTCTCGTCGACGTGCCACGACGGATCCTGGAACTCCATCGTCAGGGGCAGGTCCGCCGGCCAGACGGCGAGCATCGCGGCCAGCTTGGCATCGTCGCGTTTCATCGCGTCCGGGACGCGGAACAGGACCGTCCCCAGCCGCTCCCCGAACGCCCGGTACGGCCCGGTCAGCCATGGGACGCTCGTGTCCGGATCCGTCTGCATCGCCCGGAACGATCCGCCTCGCTGCGCCTTGACCGAGAACCGGAAGTCGGGCGGGGTCGCCGCGACCCAGCCCTCGATCTTCGATGCCGTCGGCGACGCGTAGTAGGTGTTGTTGAGCTCGACCGCCGAGAGTCGCCCGGCGTAGTGCGTCAGGAACTTCGCCGCGGTCGTCCCGGCTGGGTAGAACCGCGGGATCCAGCCCGCATAGGAGAAGCCGCTCGTGCCGGCGAACAGGCGGCCGGGCACCGGTCGGTCAGCGACCGCCGCTCGGGAGCTGTGTGTCGCTCGGGTCGGTCACGCAGACCGGATCGCTGGCCCCGGGTCCGGCCTGGCGGGCGAGGGACGTCATCGCGCGCTCGAGGCCGACGAGGTCCGCCGGGTCGACGATGGCCAGGAAGTGCTCCTCGATCCCACGCAGGTGGGTCTTCGAGGCCGCCCGGAGCCGTTCGAGACCGCGCTCCGTCAGGACGGCCTCCGCGCCGCGCGCGTCGGACAGGCAGGTGCTTCGCTCGACGAGCCCGTCGCCGACGAGCCGGTCGATCAGGCGCGTCACGCCGCTCTTGCTGAGGAGGACCTCCTCGGCCAGCTGGCCCATCCGGATCCGTCGTTCCGGCGCGTGCGCGATCGTGAGCAGGGCGTCGTATTCGGCGAACGAGACGTCGTGCTCGGACCGCAGCTCCTCATCGAGACGGCGTGAGACGCGGGCATAGGCAAGAAGGAACGCGCGCCACGGGGCGAGTCGCGGGTCCTTGCCTGTGAGCGGTCTGGCGAC
Source organism: uncultured Chloroflexia bacterium (assembly GCA_963720495.1). Taxonomy (GTDB): domain Bacteria; phylum Chloroflexota; class Limnocylindria; order Limnocylindrales; family CSP1-4; genus SPCO01. The sequence continues at coordinate 182,946 of CAVRFU010000005.1, read as the reverse complement.
CGGTTCGGAAACAGCCATGGCTGGATGCTACCACCTGATCTCTGGGAATGGTGAACTTTTTGTTGACAACGCAACGATATCGCGATATGGTTGTGGAGTCAACAAAACAGCGCACCGGCAGGGTCCGGTGCCAGGGAGGCAGCTCACACCATGACCACATTCACGATCGATCCGGCCCATACGGACGTTCTCTTCTCGGCCAAGCACATGATGGTGACCACGGTCCGCGGCAAGTTCACGGACGTCTCGGGCACGATCGACCTCGACGAGACCGATCCCACCGCCTCGACGGCGCACATCAACGTCCGGGCGGCCAGCGTCGACACCGGCTTCGGAGCGCGCGACACGCACCTGCGATCCGAGGACTTCTTCGGCGCCGAGACGTACCCGGAGATCACCGTCGTCTCGACCGCGATCCGCCCGAAGAGCGGCAAGCACTACGTCGTCACGGCGGACGTGACCATCCGCGACACCACCAAGTCGGTCGACTTCGACGTCGAGTTCCTGGGCTTCTTCCCGGGCATGGACGGCGCGCGGCATGCCGGGTTCACGGCGACCGCCAAGGTCAACCGCAAGGACTGGAACCTCAACTGGAACGTCGCCCTCGAGACCGGCGGCTGGCTGGTCGGTGACACCATCAAGCTGGAGGTCGAGGTCGCGGTCGTGGAGGCAGTCGCCACCGCCATCGCCGCCTGACGTCGCTCACATCCATCGAAGCGCCCCGCTCGCCGGGGCGCTTTTCGATTCCCGGCGCGCGATCGCCCGGAGCCGGAGTCGGCCGCGAGCGCCCGGATATGCTGACGGCCATGACGACCGTCGCTCGCCGGTTCGGGGCCCAGAGCATGACGGCGCCATTGCGCGACGTGCTCGTGAAGCGCCCCGGCCCGGCGTTCGGCGCCGCGTTCGACGATCCGGCCCACGGGTTCCTGCACCCAGTCGACCTCGAGCTGGCGCGCCGCGAGCACGACGACTTCGTGGACGTCCTCGCCTCGCTCGGACCGCGCGTCCACGTCCTCGAGACCGAGCTCTCGTCGCCCGACCTCGTGTACACCTTCGACCCACTCCTGGTGACCGACCGCGGCGCGATCCCGCTTCGGCCGGGCAAGCCCAATCGGGCGACCGAGCCAGCCGCGCTGGAGGCATGGACGACCGCGTTCGGGATCCCGACGATCGGGCGGATCGAGGCGCCCGGCACCGTCGAGGGCGGCGACACCTTCTGGTTGCGGCCGGACCTGTTCTGCATCGGGCGGACGCTGCGGACCGACGCGGACGGCGCAGGCCAGCTGGCCGAACTGGTCGGCGGCGACGTGCGCATCTTCGATGTCCCGTACTGGCGCGGCCCGGCGGAGCTCATCCACCTCCTGTCGGTCATCTCGCCGGTCGCCGACGACCTCGCCGTCGTCTACCTGCCGCTCCTGCCAGTCGGGCTGTGGCGGCTGTTGCGCGAGCTCGGCGTCCGCCTCATCGAGGTCCCGGACGAGGAGTTCCCGACGCTCGGCTGCAACGTCCTGGCCGTCCGGCACGGGGTCGTCATCGTGGCCGACGGAAATCCGCGGACGGCGGCGGGCCTTGTCGCGGCCGGCTGCGAGGTGCACGCATATCCCGCGACCGAGATCGGGATCAACGGCTCAGGCGGGCCGACCTGCCTGACGCGCCCGATCCTCCGAGACTGAGGCCGGGCCGGTCTCAGTCAACCTGTGGGAACCGGTACGGATTGCTCCCGAGCCACCTCCAGGAACCGGCACAACGCGTTGACCATACGCATCTGCTCGGGCGTGTGGCATTCAGCTTCCATCAGAGCGGGGCTCGCCACCATGATGGCGATCGCGCGGGCCCGTGAGACAGCGACATTCAATCGATTCCGGCTGTACAGGAAGTCCATGGCCCGAGGCGCGTCGTCCTGACTAGAACTGGCCATCGAATAGATCGCGACGGCCCCTTCCTGTCCCTGGAACTTGTCGACCGTCCCGACCCGCGCGCGCAACCCTGTTCGCTGCTCCACCGCCGAATGGATCGCGGCAACGTGGGCGTTGTATGGGGCGACCACGATGATGTCGTCGATGCCGAGCGCATGCGTGTCGCCGTCTGCATCGGTCCATTCGCCCCCGATGAGCGCGGAGATCGTGTCGGCCACCGTCTCAGCCTCGATGCGCGCCCACGAGGAGTTGGCCGTATGCACCCGGGGGAAATAGCGGATGCCCGCGCCGTTCAGGGTCGGGTCGATCGACTCGACGTGCTGGAGCGCCGTGGATGCCCGCGTTCGCAGTCTGCCGTCATAGAACATGTCCGAGACGAAGCCGTTGACACGAGGGTGCATGCGCCACGTCTCGTCGAGGAACAGACCGAGGCGGGGATCGATGGTGTCCGCGCCACCCAGGAGGTGTTCAAGGGCCGAGACGCCGACACCGTCTGGGTGCACGCCCTGGCTGACCTGAGGTAGCTGGTTGGGATCCCCCAGGAGCACGATGGATCGCGCGGAGTTCCCGACGGCAACTACGTTGGCGAGTGAGAGCTGTCCCGCCTCGTCGATGAACAAGGCGTCGAGTGTGCCCTCCATCTCCGGCCGAGCGAACAGCCAGGGGGTCCCAGCGACGAGGTTCGCACTGCCGTCGGCCAAGGCCCGGTCGACGACGTCGTTGTCGTCGGTGACTGTCACCAGATGGAAGCCGCGTACCTCGTCACCGGTCCCGCATTTCTGGATCGCCCGCGGCAGGACCTGATCCCCGATCGTGGCGCGGCAAACCTCCTGGAGAAGGTTGCTGATCGCCTTGTGCGACTGGGCGGTGATGCCGACCTTCCTGCCTGCGGCGAGGAGGCGCGCGATCATTCGGGCCCCGGTGTACGTCTTGCCGGTCCCAGGTGGGCCCTGGATGGGAAGTGTGGTCTCGTCGAGCCGCAGCGCGAGCCACTCGGCGGTCTCGAGCAGGGGTGCGCTCAGGTTGTCCAGAGACCCTCCGTCGGGGATCCCGTTGACCCGCGGTGGGCGCCTGAGCAAAAGATCGCGAGCGGCTCGGTAGGGACCCGGGCCATCGATGCCGGCGGCGATCACGTAGTCGGCGACGTGCAACAGGGCATCGGGCATCGGCCCGGTCCCGAAAGGCTTCCCCGGAATGAGCGCTTGCGGGTGATATCCCAACCGGGACGGTCCCCGCAGAAGGTCCACGGTGCCGTGGATGTCGTCAAGCGCGACGATCTGACCCGCGTCATCCCCCCAGTCACCATGGCGGGGATGGGGATCGATCACCTTCTCCCCGACGTGGAACTTGTGGTCCTGTGGTTTGAATCTGTACCGCCTGACCACGCTCCGCTTGCGCATCTCGATGTCGCCGACGAATTCGAGACCTGCGATCCCATCGCTTGACTCGATCAGGTCGTCGAGCGATTTCTTCCGGAGGTCATGCCAGAGCCACCACGCTGGCTTCTCGTCGCGGCGATGCCAGTCGAGGAGGCCGGCCAGCAGCCACTTGGCCTGTTCCTCCGGGCTGCGCTCAAGGCGGTCCGCGGGAAGACCGGCGGTCAAGGCCTCGACTCGGGCCTGCACCTCGGCCATCCTGGCGGATTGGGGCTCGGTGGGCAGCCCGTCCGCCGAGGTCGGCCTGGCCCAGTCGGCGTCAGGAAATTCGATGATGGCTTGCGATCTGCGCGCTTCGAGCCAGTCGCGGAGCATCAACGTCGAGACGCAGTCGTCGCGGTTGTAGGCGGCGATGCCATCGAGGATCGACTGATCGTGTTCCCGCATCCAACGTTCGTATTCGACGACGCTGAAGCCGGCCTCTGTGACCGGACCTTCTCGTACGGGCATGTAGAACTTTTCGATCTGCTTCAAGGAGTACGACTCCACCGAAGCGCGAACGCCTTGGCGGACGACGTTGAGCAAGTCGACGAGTGTGCCACCGCGCAGCAGGCGGTCGACCTCGTCCTCCCTCGTGGCATGTCGTTGCATCAGCCGTTTGATCGCGCCTGATTCGTAGCCCCCATAGTGGTAGAGGTGCATGTCTGGGTGCGCGTCGAGGCGCGCCACCACCATGTCGATCAACCCCTCGAACGCGGCCTTCTCTCCGGCGCGGTCATGCCCCCACAACGGGATGTATTCGATCGTTCCGCCGTCGTTGACGACCGACCCGATCAAGTACTCGAGCCCGTCATCGAACGCCCACGGATCCGCCTCCAGGTCCACGAAGATGTCGAATGGACTCGGCTCCGGAAGTGCTGCGAGGCCACGGCCAGGATCGCTCGGTTGCGGTTTGATGAGCTCAAAGACTCGGGATCCGGTATCGCGTTCGACGAGTTGGAGTCGTGCCTGATCGCGGAGCTTCGAGAGGGCTTGGGATCGCATGTCTTGCACGCTGCGCTCCCCGGGCAGGGCCGCCAGATCTCGGACTGTCGTGACGTGATCCGCCATGAGCCGTTCTGTGTCCACGCGTCGCATCCCGGCCACGATCGACAGATGGTCGTCGGTGCGGCGACGGGTGATGCACGTCGGGTACCACACGCACACACGGCAGTGGTCCACGGGATCCGGATACGTCGCCGCGCCAGCAGATCCCGCAAGCACGCGAGCTTCGAAGCGACCTTTGACAAAACGGTAGTACGCCGCGTAGTCAGCCAGGCGATGGCGATGCTCGGCTCCGTCGCCGGTCACGACATAGACGAACTCGGGTGGAGTGCCCTGCAGTCGTTGTAGCAGGTCGGCGTACACGCACATCTGCAGGATCGCTGATGCCTTCACCCCGCGAGCCAGCTTCGTATCGGCGATGTCGTAGCTCCACGGACCGAGGTCGCTCGGACGCTCGACTCTGTACAGAAAATCAGCATGGCCGCGCCAGCGGCCGTCGAAGAAGGTCGCCTGGAAGATGACATCGGCCCCGTCGCGCATCGCGGCGAGCGTTGCGGCCTCTGCGTCCCGGAGTCGCTCCGGGGTCGTCAGGCCCTCCTTCTCGATCGAGATGATCCGCTTGCCCGATGCGCGCAGTCGCCCGAGGTGCGCAAGCTCGTGCGCATCCCCTCGGTCCTGCATCAGCTGGACCGTCAGGTCCTCGCGACGGTGTGGGCGCTCCCACAGGCCTTCCACACGACCGAGCTCCAACGTGGAGAGGTGGTCACATGCGAGGAACCCGACGAGGTCCGTCGCGCTGACAACGGTCGTGCCGTCCGGAAAGCGTTGCACGTTCCAACCGTAGCAGCGGACCGTGTCAGCTTGCCTGTCGCGGTCGCGCTAGCATGCGGCCATGAGTCCGCAGCGACGGGATGCCGAGGGCCGGCTGCAGTCGGCCAAGACGTGGGAGAGCCTGGTCGAGCGCCAGATCCGGGAGGCGATGGACGCCGGCGCCTTCGACGACCTGCCGTTCCAGGGCCAACGCCTGCCGATCGAGGACGACTCGGCCGCCGGCGAGTGGGCGATGGCCTACCGGATGCTGCACAGCGCGGGTGCGGCGCCGCCCTGGATCGAATCCGACAAGGAGGCGCGCAAGCAGCTCGCGGCCCTCGAGGCGCTGATCGAACGGGCGCCGCGGATCTCACCGCTCTCGCACCGGCGTGCGCGGGCGGAGCTGCGAACGATCGTCGAGGCGGCGAACCATGCCATCGAACGGGTCAACGCGGAGGCGCCCACCGACCGCCAGCACCGACGCCCGCTCGACCCCGGCGCGGAAGCGGAGCGCCTGGAGCGAGCGCTCGCCGGCTGATCGTCCGACGCGCTACGGGTCGTCGCGCAGTCGCGAATAGACGACCAGGTCGTGGTAGCCGCCGGCCCGGAACTGCGAGCCGCGCGCCACGCCCTCGCGTCGGAAGCCGGCCTTCTCGAGCGACCGCTGCTCGGCGATGTTCTCGACGTCGGTCTGGGCCTCGATCCGGTTCATCGGCGTCTGGGCGAAGAGGAACGACGCGAGCTGCGCCTGCGCCTCGGCGCCGTAGCCCTGGCCGCGTGCGTGAGGCAGGAGCTCGATCCCGATGTTCCAGGCCTCGGATGCCGTGCCCGGCCCGTAGCCGACCTTGTGCCAGCCGACGGTCCCGAGCGGCACCAGGTCCGCGATCCGTTCGACGATCAGCTGGCCGTTGCGCTCGTTGCGCAGGGGTCCGCGCCTGAGCGCCTCCCGGTCGATCGGCCGAGGCTCCAGGCCGAAGTCGTTGAACTCGCCGCCGAGCACCGGATCGGCCGACCACGCATCGAGCAGGTCGGCGTCCGCGAGGGTCACGTCACGCAGGCGGATCCGCGGCGCCTCGGTCACGCGAAGAGAGCCTCGATCGCCTGGGCGAACACGGCCGTGTGGCGATCCACGTCGGCCTCGGTCGTGGCCGGCGACATCAGCGCCATGTTGTGGAACGGGGTCATCAGGACGTGCCGGTTCATGGCCCACAGGTGGAGGAACCGCTCGAGCTCCGGGTCCGTGTTGGCCCATTGGGCCGCTCCGGTGCGCGGCGGATCCGGCATGAAATGGTACTCGGCACGCGCGCCCAGCCTGGTCACATGCCAGGGCACGGCGGCATCGCTGAGCACGCCGTCCACGCCGGCCTCCCAGCGCTGGGCGAGCGGGATCATCCGCTCGAACGCGTCGGCCGTGAGGACCTCGCCGAGCGTGGCCCGCGTCGCGGCCAGCGACAGGGCGTAACCGGCGAGCGTCCCGCCGATCCCGCCGACATCGGAATCCTCGACCGCGATCGAACCGGCGACGCGGGCCGCGACCTCCGGGCTGAAGCCGTACGCCGCCGACGGGATCCCGCCGCCGATGGTCTTGCCGATGACGACGATGTCCGGCTCGAGATCCCACAGGGCGGTGGCGCCGCCCGGTCCCGCGCAGATCGTGTGCGTCTCGTCGATGACGAGCAGCGTTCCGGTCCGCCGGGTGATCTCGCGCACGGCGGCGTGGTAGCCGGGCTCCGGCAGCACGATCCCGACGTTGGTCAGTGCCGGCTCGATGAGGACGGCGGCGACGTCGCCGTCGGCGAGGGCCGCCTCGAGACCGTCGATATCGTTGAACTCGACGACGCGGGTCGTCTCGGCGACGTCGACCTGGGGCCCGACCGAGCCGCGGACGGGCACGACCGACCCATCGGGCCCGAGCATCGCGATCGCCTCGTCGACGGAGCCGTGGTAGCAGTGGTCGTGGACGACGACCTTGCTCCGGCCGGTGACCAGCCGGGCGAGGCGCAGGACCCAGCGGTTGGCGTCGCTGGCCGAGAGGGCGAACTGCCACGACCCGACGCCGAAGCGCCGGGTCAGCTCCTCGCCGACCCACGCCGCATCCTCGGTCGGGAGCATGTGGGTGATGCCGCGCCGCATCCCCCGCTCGACAGCGGCCATGGTAGGAGAGGGGCCGTGGCCGGCCATCGCGCCGGTGTCGCCGAGGCAGAAGTCGACGTAGTCGTGCCCGTCGACGCAGCGGAAGTGGGCGCCCGCGGCCGACTCGACGTACGGCGGGAACGGGCCCGCCCACTTGACCATCCAGGGCATCGGGACGCCCTCGAGGAGCGAGCCGCGCGCGCGCTCGTGGAGAGCCGCCGAACGTGGATGGGCCGTCGCGAAGGTGGTCATCTCGTCCGTCATCAGGCGGGCGAGGCGGTCGCGATCGGGTGGGGCGGCGGTCGTCACCCGGGCAGGATGCCCGGCACGGCGACCGCCTGCTCGGTCATCCCGCGACGCGGGACCGAGGGCCGCGAGCGGACCCCTGGGTCAGTTGACCCGGCGGACGTACCCGCAGATGTGGCAGGTCGCCGTCCCCGTCTCGGGATCGAGGTCAAGGAAGCTGGCGCAGCCATTGGTGCCGCAGAAGAGGCGGCTGGAGGTGGAGACCGCATGCGTGCGGCGGCGCATCCGCCGCATGGCGGAGGCTCGTCCGGTGACGGACGACGTTGTGGAACGGGACATCATGGTGGTGTGGTTCGTGCTTTCTGACGCGCCGTGATCGCGTGATGAGCGATCGGCTGCGCGGCCGGGTGTCGTCGGGCGCATTCGCCCACGACGACTGTTCATTGATGTGTCAGCGCGCCGGGCCGGGAGCGTGGTTTGGGCGCTCGAACCGGGTCGTCGCGTCGGACGGGTTACCCAAGGAGTATCGCCGCTGCGGCCGAAACCGTCAAACGGCCGATGGTCCGGGCCGGGCGGGACCCGTCCAGGCCGCCCGGAAGATTGCGGTCTCTTCACCGAACGTTGGTTGATTCTTCCACCCTCGGGGGGTCAAACTCGCCGCCGTCCGGGTTCCGCGCGTCTCGCGCGCCCCGCGCCTGCGGTGTGACCCCAGATCCCACCGCGGATACACACGAGGAGGTGGCTCTGTGGCCGTGGCCTGGTCCGTTCGATCGCGCACGTTGAGGCTCGGCCTCGCGGCGTCCCTACTTGGATTGGCGTCGCTCGCCGCGGCCGTCCCGGTCGGGGCCGCGGACGCGGTCACGCTGACGACGCCATTCCCGGCGATCGCGGTCTCTCCCGGCTCGAACCCGAGCTTCGACATCACGGTGACGACGGCTGCGGCCGGCCGGGTCGACCTCGCGGTCGGCAAGGTGCCCGACGGCTGGACGGCGGTCCTGCGTGGTGGCGGCTTCACCATCGACGGGGTCGAATCGCCGGGCGGATCGACGGGCACCAAGGTGACCCTGAACGTCACCGTCCCAGCCGACGCGACCGCGACCACGCAACGGATCGACGTGCGCGGCACGACCAGGGGTGGCTCGACGACCCTGTCGGTCGACGTCCGGGTGACGCCCAATGCCGCCGGCAACGTGACCCTGACCACCGATACGCCACAGGTCAAGGGCGCCTCGAACGCGAGCTTCAGCTTCAGCCTCACGCTGACCAACGACACACCTGAAGACCTGCCGTTCAGCGTCACCGCCACCGGGCCCGCCGGCTGGACCGTCACCGCCCAGGTCGGGACCACCGCGCAGGCCGCCAGCGTCGTCGTCAAGGCCGGCAGCAACACGACGGTGTCGGTGACCGCCAAGGCCGCCGACGGGACGGCCGCCGGCACCTATCCGATCGCGGTCGACGCCACGAGCGGGAGCCAGACCGCGCACGCCGATCTCTCGGTCGAGATCACCGGCAGCTACAGCCTGACGCTCACCACCAGCGACCAGCGCCTCAACATGAGCGCGACCGCCGGGACCGCCAGCGACCTGACGCTCACCGTGACGAACACCGGCACCGCCGACCTCGCCGGCGTGGCGATGACCGCCTCCGCCCCGACCGGGTGGACGGTCAAGTTCGATCCGACCCCGGTCGACGTGCCCGCCAACCAGGCGGTCCAGGTCGTGGCCCACGTCACGCCATCGGGCGACGCCATCGCGGGCGACTACGTGGCCTCGTTCAAGGCCACCGCGCCCGAAGCCAACGCCTCGGCTGACGTTCGCGTGACGATCGAGACATCCCTGCTCTGGGGCGCCGTCGGGATCGGGCTGATCGTCATCGTGCTCGTCGGGCTGTGGCTGACGTTCCGCCGGTTCGGCCGTCGATGAGCGGCATCGAGGCTCCACCCCTCGACGCCACGCCAGCCGCGCCCGCACCCGCCACCGACGCCCGCCGCGAGGGGCCCGAGCCGGTCATCCGGACGCGCAAGCTGACCAAGCGCTACGGCACGCTCACGGCCGTCGACCGCCTGGACCTGGAGGTCTACCCGGGCGAGGTCTTCGGCCTGCTCGGCCAGAACGGCGCGGGCAAGACCACGACCATCCTGATGCTCCTCGGCCTGTCCGAGCCGACCGACGGCGAGGCCACGGTCATGGGTCTGGACCCGGCCTGGGAGCCGCGCGAGGTCAAGCGCCGGGTCGGCTATCTGCCCGATGCGGTCGGCTTCTACGAGGGCATGACGGGTCGCGAGAATCTGCGCTACACGGCGAGGCTCAACGGCCTCGACCGCCGCGAGGCCGCCGCCGCCATCGACGAGGTCCTCGAGCAGGTCGGGCTGACGAGTCGCGCGGACGACCCGGTCGGGGCGTACTCGCGCGGCATGCGCCAGCGGCTCGGCATCGCGGACGCCCTGGTCAAGTCACCGGACCTGCTCATCCTCGACGAGCCGACGACATCGATCGACCCGATCGGCGTGGTCGAGATCCTCGACCTGCTGCGCCGGCTGGTCGACGAGCGGGGCCTGGCGATCATGCTGTCGAGCCATCTCCTCAGCCAGGTCCAGACGGTGTGCGACCGGATCGGCATCTTCGCCAACGGCCGGCTCATCGGGGTCGGCACGGTGGAGGAGCTGGCCGCCACCTTCGGCGACGGGAGCGCCGCGATCGAGGTCGGGCTGGAGCTGCCGGCCGCAGCCGATGTCGAGCGCGCCGAACGAACGCTCCGTGGCATCCGGTCGGTCGACACGGTCGACCCCGCGACGAAGGGCAGCGGCACGTGGCGCGTCCACGTCCGGCCGCCCGACCAGGAAGGCCGCGTCCGCCAGGACATCCTGGTCGCCGCCGTCCAGCAGGGCCTCGGGCTGACCGCGATCCGGCCGATCGTCCCGTCGCTCGACGACATCTATCGCACGGCCGTCGAGCGGCCGCTGCCCAAGGCCAAGGGCCTCAAGCGTCGCGGGACGAAGCGTCCCGATGGCGAACGCCGCTCCGGGCAGGACCGATCATCCGATGCGGACCGGCCCCGGGTCGCCGGCCGACGGCACGGAGCGCCGCCGCCGACGCCGCTTCCGCGCCCCCGTCTCCGGCGACCGAGCCCGAGGCCCCGACCGAGCCCGAGGCCGTCGTGCCGCCGACACCCGACACCGAAGGGGAGCGGACATGACCGCCAGCGCTCCGCCACGCGAGCCCCGCGTGCTCCGCGTCCCGCATGCCGGCTGGCGCGTGATCGCGGCCAAGGAGCTCGGCGACCACCTGCTCAGCCTGCGGTTCATCGTGCTGCTCGTCGTGCTCGGTCTCGCCGCCGCGATCCCGCTCTACTTCGCCGCCGACATCATCCGCGGGGCAGCGCCCCAGGCCAGCGGCTCGCAGGCCGTGTTCCTCGCGCTGTTCACGATCGGGTCGCAGGACTACACGTTCCTGCGCGTGGACTCGTTCGTGGCGATCGTCGCGCCGCTCCTCGGCCTGGCGTTCGCCTTCGACGCCATCAACGGCGAGCGCTCCGACGGGACGCTGCCACGCCTCCTGGCGCAGCCGATCTATCGCGACGATGTCATCAACGGCAAGTTCGCGGCGGGCCTGTCGGTCATCGGGATCGTGCTGCTGGCCGTCGTCGGGATCATCGCCGGGTACGGCATCTTCCGGCTCGGGATCACGCCGGCGGGCGAGGAGATCGTCCGCCTCGGAGCGTGGATCCTCGTCACCTTCATCTACGTCGGCCTGTGGCTGGCCTTCGGGCTGCTGCTGTCGGTGCTCGTTCGGCGCGCGGCGACGTCCGCGCTGATCGGGTTCGGGGTCTGGTTCCTGCTGACCATCTTCGGCAGCCTGATCGTGACCCTGCTGGCACGAGCCGTCTCACCGGTCACCGGGCACGACCATCGACGAGCAGATCGGCCAGGCGCAGACCCAGCAGTTCATCACGCGCCTGCTCCCGAGCGAGCTCTATTCCGAGGTCACGAAGGTGCTGCTCAACCCGACCAGCAATCCCCAGGCCGACCTGCCCGGCTCCCTCGGCCAGGCCCAGCAGGCCGCGCAGCAGATCCCGACCCTGCTCGGCTTCAACCAGAGCCTGCTGCTGGTCATGCCCCAGATCGTCGTCCTCGTCGCACTGACTGTCGCCTGCTTCGCGCTCGCCTACGTCGCCTTCATGCGGCAAGAGGTGCGTGCCTAAAGACACGGCCACGTGCAGGGACGCCCAGGCGTGCGTTGCGTCCTCCGTGCCGTCGCTCACGCAGCGTCGGCTGCGCTCGCTCCGATACTCGGCTCGCCTTCGCCTGACCGCCCCTGCGCGGCAAGCATTTCGGAGTCAGCCGTCGCGGGCGACGACGCCGATGATCTCCTCGCCGTAGCGGTCGAGCTTGGTCGGCCCGACGCCCGGCACGCGCCTGAGCTCCGCGATCGATCGCGGGCGGCTGGTCGCGATCGCCTCGATCGTCGTGTCGTGGAAGACGATGAACGGGGCGACGGCGTCGGCCTTGGCCCGGGCCGTGCGCCAGGCGCGGAGCGCGTTGGACAACGGTGATCGATCGGCCGGATCGACCTTCGGCGCCGCGGACCGGCCATTCGTGCCGGATCCGGCCGTCCCCCGTCGCCACGGCTCGCCCCCGGCCGGCCCCGGCCGGCACGAGCCCGTCGAGGAACCGCGAGCGGCTGCGCCGGCCTTCCCGTCCGGACGCCGCGACGCGCGAGGTTGCCCACGACAGCCACAGGGAGCGGCGCGCCCGGGTGATCCCGACGTAGAGGAGGCGCCGCTCCTCGGCCAGCTCGGCGGGCTCGGTCGCCTGGCGGATCGGCAGCGTGCCTTCCTCGAGTGCCGGCAGGAAGACGGCGTCCCACTCGAGACCCTTGGCGCGGTGATAGGTGAGGAGCTCGACCCCGGCCGCCTCGCCCCCGGCCTCGATCGCCGTCCGGCGGGCGACCTCCGCGAGGAACGCGGCCATGTCCGCGGCGGGGTCGGTGCGGACGAGGTCGTCGGCGAGCTCGAGGAGCGTCACGACCGCCCCGTGGCGCTCGCTCGCCACGCCACTCGCGGGCTCCGTGTCGCGGCGGACGCCCAGCTCGCGCTCGAATGCCGCCGCGAGGCGCGGGCCGAGGGGCTCATCGCTGGCGCTGCGGGCGAGGGTCTCGGCGACCCGGACGGCGCGGCGCACCTCGGGCCGTGCGAAGAACCGCTCGCCCCGGACGTGGAACGGGATCCCCGCCGCGCCGAGCGCGCTCTCGATCGCGGGCAGCGCGGCGTTCGTGCGCACGAGGATCGCCATCGAGCCGTGCGCGGTCCCGGCGGCTGCCAGGCGTCGGATCGCGGCCGTGATGGCCGCGAGCTCGGCCTCGTCCGAGGCGAAACCCGTGACCTCGGGCGCCGGACCGGACGGACGGCTGGCCAGCAGCCGCTTGGGCGGCCGCGGTGCCGCGCCGGGAGCTCGTTCGTCCGCGGCGACGCGGCCCGCCGCGAGAACCCGGTTGGCGAACGCCAGCACCTCCGGGGTCGATCGGTAGTTGGTCTCGAGCGCGACCATCCGGGCGGACGGGTAGCGCGCCGTGAACCCGGTCAGGTAGTCGCTGCTGGCGCCCGTGAACGTGTAGATGGTCTGGTCCTCGTCACCGACGACCGCGATGTCCTCGCGCCCGCCCAGCCACGTCTCGAGGAGCGCCGCCTGGAGCGGGTTCGTGTCCTGGAACTCGTCGACCGAGAACCAGCGATACCGGTCGCGCACCTCGGCCGCGATCGCCTCGTCGCCCTCGATGAGCCCGATCGTCAGCTCCAGCATGTCCTCGAAGTCGATCCGGCCGGCGCGTGCCTTGGCCGTCTCGTAGCGCCGGTAGAGCCCGGCCATGAGGTCTGCCGGGAGTGGCGCGTCGCGATCCTCGGCGAGGGCCCGCGTCTCGTACGCGGACGCACCGATCCGGCGTGCCTTGGCCCATTCGATCTCGGCGGCGAGGTCGCGCACGGCGAGATAGCGGTAGCCGCCCGGCAGGCCCTTCGCGAGCGGCGCCAGGATGGGCGCCTTGGAGTCGAGGATCGCCGGCGGATCCGATCCGTGGACCCGCGGCCAGAAATGCCGCAGCTGACGGAGTGCCGCGGCGTGGAACGTGGAGGCCGCCACGCCGCGATGGCCGAGCGCCGCCAGACGGCTGGCCATCTCCGTCGCCGCCTTGTCCGTGAACGTGACCACCAGCACGTCGCGCGGCCGGACGACATCCGTCGCCAGCGCGTACGCCACGCGTCGCGAGATCACCCGGGTCTTGCCGCTCCCGGCGCCGGCCAGGATGCACAGCGGCCCAGTCGTGATCTCGACGGCCTCGCGCTGGGCGGGATCGAGGTCGGCCAGGAGCTCATCTGGGTCGCGCGTCGGCACCCGGTCATCGTAGTCGGGCGGGCTGCACCGGCGGTCACCGAGCGGCCGAGCGTCGATTACCCTCCGTGCCATGGATCTCCGCGGCCGGCTCGTCACCCTCCGCCCGATCGAACCCGCCGACGCCCCGATCCTCGCGGAGATCCTGGCCGAGCCGGCCGTCGCTCGCTGGTGGGGCACCTTCGACGTCGAGCGTGTCCGGCGCGACCTCACCGCCGGTGACCCGGACGAGGAGGGCTTCGCGATCGAGCACGAGGGTGCCGTGGTCGGCTACATCCAGGCGGTCGAGGAGCGGGAGCCGGACTTCCGTCACGCGGGGATCGACCTGTTCCTCCGGACCTCCGCCCAGGGCCGCGGGCTCGGGCCGGACGCGATCCGGACCCTGGCCGCCCACCTCATCGACGACCGCGGCCACCATCGGATCACGATCGACCCGGCGGCCGCCAACGAGCACGCGATCACGGCCTACACGCGTCTCGGCTTCCGCCCCATCGGCATCATGCGGCAGTACCAGCGGATCGCCGATGGCACCTGGATCGACGCCCTCCTGATGGACCTGCTGGCGCCCGAATTGGTGCGCTGACGCCGCCGCAACCCGATGGGGAGGCTTGTCAGGAGCGAATCCCTCGCTAGGATGGGGCTCGGCCCGAGGGCGGCGGGACGCTACCGACCCGAGATCCAGCGAGGGAGGCACAGGTCACATGACCGATCCGACACCCGCAGATCCGAACCCGGCGCCGTCGGCGCCCGCGCCAGCAGCTCCACCTCCGCCCGCGCCCGCCCCCACGGCGGCGCCACCTGCATCCACCAGCTGGGCACCACCGGCCGCGACGGCCGCCGGAGCGCGCCCGACCGGCATCACGATCCTGGCCGTCCTGGCCGCGATCGGCGGCGTCTTCGGCCTGCTCGGCGGCTTCGGCGTGCTGTTCGTCGGCGGGATCGTCTCGAGCGGCGCCGTGGTCGTCCTCGGACTCTGCGCGCTCGCCTACGCGGGCTTGCTGATCGCGTTCGCCTGGGGAGCCTGGACGCTGAAGCCATGGGCATGGCCGCTCGGCGTGGCCGTGGCCATCTTCGGCATCGTCGTCGCGATCCTGCAGGTCGTCCTCGGCGGATCGTCGTTCTTCAGCCAGATCATCAGCATCGTCATCGACGGCGCGATCCTGTACTACCTGAACCAGCCATCCATCAAGGCCCTTTTCGGCCGCCCCTAGGCACGATCGCTCATCGGCGGCGGGGTCCGGAGCGCGGACCTCGCCGCCGCGCCATGTCCGGCAGGGCAGCCGCCGGCCTCAGAGGCTCAGAACGGCGGCCACGGGATCGCCGGCCAGTCCGGCGAGGGGTAGGGGAACCGGCCGCTCGTCAGCAGGGCGTCCGTCCGTCGCACGGTCGCCCTGACCTCGAGGCGCGACAGGAGACCGGCCAGCGTCACCCCGAGCTCGCCGTCGAGGGCGGTCCGCACGCACTCGAGGCCCTCGATCTCGTCCGGCGCCAGCGGTCGTCCGCGCCAGCCCCAGAGCACCGTCCGGAGCTTGGGGACCGGCGAGAACGTGACCCCGTGGTCGACGCCGTAGCAGTGCCGGCCGCCGTCGACGGGCAGGATGTGGCCGCCCTTGCGGTCCGTGTTGTTCATCACCGCGTCCAGCACGGCCATCCGCCGCAGCCGCGGGTCGTCGCCGACCACGAGCGCCACCACGTCGACCTCCGGATCGACCTCGACGAAGGCCTGGACCATGCCCTCCCCGAACGGCCCGTCGCGCAGGATCGTCGGCGGCACGATCCCCCAGCCGGTGGCCTCGGAGACGTGCCACGCGGCCACCTCGCGGTGGGCGAGGGTCCCGTCGGGAAAGTCGTCGAGCGGCCGTTCGCCGAGGATCGGCTTGTAGATCGCGTCGATGACCAGCTCTGGCTCCGGATCCGGACAATGCCGGGTCACGGTCACCAGCAGCGCGTTGTTGGACGACTCGACGATCCGGCCGACGACCTCGATCTCGCCCTCGCGCAGGACGTCGAGGCTCGTGCCCCGGTCGATCACGGACGGACCGGCCTAGTTGACGTAGTGGCCGTTGCGCCGCGGGCAGATGTGGCCCTGCGGGTCGAGCGGGGCGCCGCACAGCGGGCACGGCGGCCGGCCGGCGCCGACGATCCGGGTCGCCCGCGCCACGAACGATCGGGCCGCGTCGGCGGTCATCCGGACGCGCAGCAGGTCCGGCCCGTCCTCGTCCTCGTCGTCGTCCTCGTCGGGATCGATCGGCTCGCCATCCTCGGATTGGGCCCGCGCCTCGACCAGCACCAGCTCGTCGTCGACGTCCCAGCCGAGCGTCAGCGAGCCCGCCCGGAACGCCTCGTTGAGCGGCTCGTCCAGGGGTCCGGTGTCTTCGCCGGCGACCGGCGCGTCAACGGCAGCCGCCTCCACGCCGCGGCGCTCGAGCTCGGACAGGAGGTCACCGAGGCGGTCGGCGAGGACCGCCACCTGGACCTTCTCCAGCACGATGCTGACCACACGCGGGCCGTCGCGGGCCTGGAGGAAGAAGGTGCGGTCGCCCGGCTGGCCCACCGTGCCGGCCACGAAGCGCTCGGGTGGATCGAACAGATAACGGCGTCGAGACATGCCCGGACTCTATACCGAAACGCTCTCCGACCGATGTCCGGGGGCCATCAGCCGACGTTGACCGAGATCGTGTGCCAGCCGCGTGCCCCGTCCGGCGCGGGTGGCGTCGGCCCCTGCTCCTGGACCGCGCCGGTGCCGTCCGTGGCCCGGACCTGGATCTCGTGGCCGCCGGGCGAGGCCGTCCAATCGACCACCCACTGGACCCACGTCGTGTCCGAGATCGGGTGGGACAGCCGGGCATCGCGCCAGACGCCGTCGATCGCGACCTCGACCCGGGAGATGCCGCGGTCCGGCGCCCAGGCGATCCCGGCGATGGGGACGTGACCGGCCGCGACGCCGCCGTGCGGCGTGTCGATCCGTGACTGGGTGAGGATCGGAGCCTCCTTGGCCCAGCCGAGCGGGACCCAGTAGCCGTCGATCGCCTCGAGCGTCGTCAGCTCCAGCTCCTTGAGCCACTTGGTCGCCGAGACGTAGCCGTACAGGCCGGGGACGATGAGCCGGGCGGGATAGCCGTGGATCGGCGGCAGCGGCTCGTCGTTCATCTTCAGGGCGATCATCGGCTCGCGCGCCGGGTCCATCACCCAGGCGGTCGGCATGCCGGCCGTCCAGCCGTCCACGGAGCGGCCGACGAGCTGCGTGGCACCGTTCTGGACGCCCGCGATGTCGAGCACGTCGCGCAGGCGGACGCCGGTCCACTTGGCGTTGCCCACGAGCTTGTCGCCGACCTCGTTGCTGACGCAGGCGATCGTCACGTACTGCTCGATCATGGGCAGCTGGATGAGCTGGTCCCAGGTCAGGGTGGTCTCGCGGTCGACCATGCCGAAGATGCGCAGCGTCCAGCCGGTCGTGCTGACGCTCGGCGTCAGGAACGCGGTGTCGATCCGGTAGAACCTGTCGTTGGGCATGACGATCGGGGTCAGCCCGGCGATCGTCGGCGACAGGTCCTGATCCGGCGTGAGACTCGGGACCGTGACGGATGCCGGCGGGATGGGCGGGCCATCGCCCACCGGCGGCGTGCGCTGGCGCTCGAGGAGGTTGCGCCCGATGACGCCGGCCGCGACCGCGCCGACCCCGACCGCGCCCACCCGGATGATGAACGCGCGGCGCGACCAGTCGGGCATGCTGCCGCTCGGGCGTCCAAGGGTCTTGCGGGCATCACGCGGGTCGAGCGGCGCGATGCGGCCCGGATCCGCAGTCGCGGTCGTCGTGACCATGGGGGCGGAGATGTCGAGCAGCCAGCCGAGGACCAGCAGGCCCGCCCCGACGGCGACGGCCGTCGCCACCGCGGCGACCGCCGGGGTCGCGAGGGGATCGCCGAGCGTGGCGAGGAAGCCGACCACGCCGAAGCCGATGAACACGGCGGCCGCGACCTCGTATCGGCGGCGGGCGAGCAGGCCAAGGCCGGCTCCGATCAGCCCGGCGATGAGCACGATGAGGATCTCGAAGGCGAGCTTGTCGTTCGTCCCGAAGAGGGCAACGGCGACGTCCTTGGCGCCGGGCGGCTGGTTGTCGACGAGGACCTGGGCGACCGCGGCAAGGAGCGAGGACGCACCGGGCAGCAGGCCGGCCAGCAGCTCGGACACGCCGAGCGCCGTGAGGGTCGCGACGATGCCCGCGATGGCGGCCGAACCCTCGCGCCACGCCGCGCCGGATCCGGTCGTCGGGGCAGCCGCAGAGGTCGCTTTCGTTGTGCTCACAAACGCATCTTCGCCGTTCGGTGTGACATTCGCGTGTCGCGGGGTCAGCGGCTCCGTCGATGGTCGAGCCGCATCCGGGCCCAGACGCGCCCGTCGCGGTGCTCGACCGTGATCGGAAGCTCGTAGGCGAGCGTGAGGTTGTGGTCGGTCACGACCTCGTCCAGCGGCCCTGCTGCGATCAGGCGGCCGTCGGCCAGCACGAGCGCGTGGGTGAACCCGGTCGGGATCTCCTCCACGTGATGGGTGACCAGCACGATCGCGCTCGGGCGTGGCTGGGCGGCAAGCTGCGCGACGTCGCCGATGAGGATCTCGCGTGCTCCGAGATCGAGGCTGGCGGCGGGCTCGTCCAGCAGCAGCAGGTCCGGATCCGGCATCAGGGCCCGCGCGATCGACGTCCGCCGGCGCTCGCCCTCGGACAGGGTGCCGTAGGGATGCTGGGCGACCCCCGCCAGGCCGAGCCCGACGAGCAGGTCCATCGCCCGCGCGCGGTCCTCGTCCGTGTAGACGTGCCACCACGGCTCGGTCGCCGCGTACCGCGCGGTCATGACCAGGGTGATCGGGGTCAGGTCGCCCCGGAACGTGCCCTCGACGGAGCTGCCGGAGACGCCGATCCGGCGGCGGATCTCGCGCGCATCGACCTGGCCGAACCGCGCGCCGAGGACGTCGACCGCGCCGGCCGTCGGCCACAGCTCCAGCCCGATGACCGACAGCAGCGTGGTCTTGCCGGATCCGTTCGGGCCGATCACGACCCACCGCTCGCCCGTCCGGATGATCCAGTCGAGCGGGCCGAGGATGGTCCGCTCCCCGCGCCGGACCATGAGGTCCCGGACCTCGACGACCGTCGAGGGCTCGCCGTCGCCGACCGGTCCGACGACCGCGTCGGTCACGAGGGCGGTGGCGCCACTGGCGTTGGGGTGGGCACCGGCGTCGGAGCCGGCGTCGGTTCCGGGGTCGGCACGGGCGTTGGTTCGGGCGTCGGCTCCGGTGTCGGCTCCGGCGTCGGCGGTGGCTCCTCGCTCGGCGGGGCGGACGGCTCGACCGACGGCAGCTCGCTCGGCGACGCGCTCGGGCTGGCGGGCGGGCAGGGGAGCGCCGCCTGCTCGGAGCCGACCGGGCTCGGCGGTGCGAACGACGGCACGACTCCGCCGGCGTCCGGCGTGGGCACGACGAAACAGCTCGGTGTCGGGGCAGGCTTGCAGCTGCCGCCGACGAGGGCGCCCCAGCTCGCGCCGTACGGGTGGAAGCCGCCCTGGTAGAAGTAGGCCGTGCGCGTGCGGTCCGGGCCGCCGACGACGCCGGGACCGCGGCCCGCGCGGCGCAGCCAGTCACGGTCGGCCTTGATCCACCCGTCGAACCGGGTCTCGACGTTGACGTGGACGACGACATCGATGCCGCACTGGTCCGATGCCAGCTTGCTCTTGGGCTGCGTGCCGGCGATGAACCATTCGTTCACCGAGAGCTTGTCGGACGTGGCCAGCTGGCCGGTCCACGGGTCGATCTTGACCTGGACGAGACCGTCGGCGGGCCGCTTGAAGTTGGTCTCCGGCCATTTCCTGGTGGCCTCGTTGAGGAAGCCCTGCCAGACGTAGGTGGACACGTCGATCGAGAACAGCGGCGACCGTGCCGTCGAGACGAGGCTGTTGTCCGAGTTGCCGTTCCAGACGCCCACCGCGAGAGCGTACGCGCCGGTCGAGCGACCCTTGTCGGTCGGTGGCGCGATGTAGCCGTAGGCGTTGAGGTCCTTGGCGTCGTTGTTGGTGCCCGTCTTGAGCGTCGCCGGCCGGCGGCCGTCCGGGCCGGTGATCGAGAACTTGCCCCAGTACGGGTTGATGTTCTTGTTGGTGTTGCCGGCCAGGATGTCCGTGACGATGAAGGCGGCCTGCGGGCTGATGACCTGCTTGCCGGCCGGCGGGACGTACGGCGGCTTGACGGGCTTGCCGCTCGCGTCGTTGATGGCGAGGATGGTCGTGTGCGGGACCTCCTTGCCGCCGTTGGCGAGCGTCCCGTAGGCGGTCACCAGATCGACCGGCCGGACCTCCTGCACGCCGAGGGCGAGGGCCAGCTCCGCCTTCCGTTCGCCCTGGAAATCCATCCCGAACTCCTGGGCCTTGGCATAGACGTGGTCGGCCGTGTTCAGGGCCAACGTCTTGACGGCAGGGATGTTGAGCGAGAACTGGAGCGCGTTGCGGACGCGGACGGGGCCGCGCTCGAGGCGGTCCGCGTCATTGGGCGTATAGCCGCCCCCGAAGTCCGTGCCGACGTCCATCAGCATCGTGCCGGCGGTGATGGTCTTGTCGTTGATGCCGACCGCGTAGTTGAACGGCTTGAACGCCGAGCCGGGCTGGCGATAGCCGTTGCCGACGACGTCGAACTGCGGCTGGAAGTTCTTCTTGCTCGACGTGGCGTAGTAGTCCGCACTCCCGACATAGGCGACCAGCTCGCCGGTCTCGTAGTCGACCGCCACGAGAGCGCCGTTGTGGAGATCCTTGTTCTTGAGGTTGGCCATCCACGGCTCGAGCTTCTTGAACCCGAGCGCCTTGGCCGCCGCCGTCATGTCCTTCTTGTTCGGGACGACGGCCGCGGCGCGGACCCACTTCTCGGCGATCTTCTGGAGGCCGACGTCGAGGGTCGTGGTGACCCGCAGCCCGCCGAGATCGAGCGCGTCGCACGACGGGTCGACGCCGCACAGCTTGGTCGCGAGCTCGTCCCGCACCGCCCACACGAAATGCGGGGCGATCCAGCGCGGCGTCGCCTGGCTGCCGAGGACGACCGGCTCATCCTCGGCGGCGGTGAACTGCTCCGAGCTGTACTGGGTGCCGGACATCGGGGTCCGGCCCGCGGCCAGCAGCTCCAGGATCTGGTTCCGGCGCTGGACGATCGTGGCGTCCTTCGGGACGACAGACTGGGTCTTGGGGCAGTCCGCCTCATTGGCGACCTCGGTCGTGCACTTCTCCTGCGAGTTGCGGACCAGGTCGTAGTTCGACGGCGACTTGGGCAGCCCGGCGATGATCGCCGCCTGGGCAGGGTCGATCTTGGAGATGTCGATCCCGAAGTAGCCACGGACCGCCGCCTTCACGCCGTAGCTCTGGTTGCCGTAGTAGTTCTGGTTGAGGTAGGCGGTGATGATGTCCTGCTTGCCCGTCGGGCCGCTGAAGTGCTGCGTCACCCGGATCGACTGGATGATCTCCTTGAGCTTGCGCTCGGCGGTCCGGTGGGGGTCCTGGACGAGGGCGGGGTCGAGGAGGCGCTGGCGGACCAGCTGCTGGGTGATGGTCGACGCGCCGCGGCTGCTGCCCCGGAGCGAATCGAGCGCCGCGGAGGCGATCGCCACCGGGTCGAAGCCGGCGTTGTCCCAGAAGGTCTTGTCCTCGACGGCGGTGGTCGCGTCGAGAAGCACCTTGGGGATCTCGTCGAAGGTCACGGTCTCGCGCTTCGCATCGCCGAAGCGGGCCAGCTCGATCTTGCCGGTCCGGTCGTAGATGATCGTTTCCTGGGGCAGGGCGTAGGTGGTCAGCTTCGCCGGCGGCTCGAGACCCTGTGTCAGCGACACGTAGAAGCCGATCGACGCGATGGCGGCGATCGCCCCGAGGCTGGCCAGGAAGACGAAGGCGATGATCGCGATCCAGCCGACGGTCGTCGGTGTCGTGCGACGACGAGCGCGGGGGCTGGCAGCTGTTCTGGTGGCAGACATGGACGGCGAGAGACTCCGGTTCCGGTGAGGGTGCGGTCCGCGGGGGTCAGACCGTCCTAAGCATGCCGTACCCGCGCGAAACGCGGTGGCGGGGCATGGGCGCGGACATCACAGATGTCGTGCAGCCCAGGTGGAGACGGGCGGGCGGCGGCCGATGTGGCGCTCCCGTCGATCAGGTCAGCCGGCCCGCCCCATCCACGGCCGTGACCGGGAGGACCCGCGGCGTCAGGCCCGTTCGGCTCGGGTACTCGGTCATGACGGCGTCGCGCAGCGCGTCCACCGCGTCCGGGCGAACGAGGTTGATCGTGCAGCCGCCGAACCCGGCACCGGTCATCCGGGCGGCGATGACGCCCGGCACGGACGACGCGATCTCGACCATCGCGTCGAGCTCCGGGGAGCTGACCTCGAACCGATCCCGGAGTGACGCGTGGCTCTCCGCGAACAGCCGTCCGACGGCCGCCAGGTCGCCGGCGGCCAGGGCGACGACCGTGGCCTCGACCCGGGCGTTCTCGGTCACCACGTGCTCGGCGCGCCGGAACGCGACCGGGTCCAGGCGGTCGCGGGCCGCCACGAGGGCCTCGGGCGTCACGTCGCGCAGACTTCGGATGGCCGGATCGGTGCGCGCGAGCTCGGCGACGGCCGCCTCGCACTGGCTGCGCCGCAGGTTGTACGCGGAGCCGTCCAGGTGGCGCGGCGAGCCCGTGTGGCAGACGACCAGGACGAGGTCCCCCGCCAGGGGGATCGGGCGCCAGCGCGTGCGACCGGCAATCGAGCAGCAGCGCCGCCCCCGCCACGCCGCACGATTCGGCGAACTGGTCCATGAGGCCGCTCTGGACGCCGACGAAGCCATTTTCCGCGCGCTGGCAGATCAGGGCGAGGGCGAACGGATCGACCACGGTGGCGGATGCGTGGAGCATCGCCCAGGCCGAGGCCAGCTCGATCGCGGCCGACGACGACAGGCCGGCGTTCGGAGGCAGGGTGGACGCGATCACCCCGCGCAGACCGGTCAGCGGCAGACCTGCCTCGGCCAGGGCCCAGGCCGTGCCGACGACGTAGTCCAGCCACCGGCCGCGCCGCGGTGGCGCGTCGTCGAGGTCGAACGCGTCGCGCTCGCCGTCGTCGAGGCGGGTCAGCTCGACCCGCCGATCCGCGGTCGGGACGTAGGCGATCCGGATCTCGAGGTCGATCGCCGCGGGCAGCACGAACCCCTCGTTGTAGTCGGTGTGCTCGCCGATGAGGTTGACCCGGCCCGGCGCTCGGACGACGACGACCTCGTCCCGCCGATCGCGCGCGGACGGCTCGGCCTCGATCAGGGCCGCGATCAGGTCATCCGGCTCGAACGCCGTCATCCGGGCTGGCCTCCTTGCTCGATCCGCGCGGTGCGCTCGCGGCGACAGCGTAGCGTCGCGTGGGCGGCAGCCACCGGCTCGCGGCGGCGCGACGTGCCCGGCTACCATCGGCCCATGCGGACCGTCAGTCTCGCCGAGCTGGCCGACGAGGCCGGAGCCCCGCTGGCGCTGGTCGAGTGGCTGGTCGAGCTCGGGCAGCTCCGGCCACTCGCGGACGGGCGGTTCGACCCGCGGAGCGAGGCGATCGTCACCTCCGTGAACGCCCTGCTCCAGGCCGGCATCGGACGGGACGACCTGGCCTGGGTCGTGCTCGAGGCGCGTGGCGGTCTCGATGCGATCGCGCACCTGTTCCAGCCGCCCGAGCCTCGCTCGTCGACGACGTACGGCGAGCTCCAGGCGGAGCTGGGTCCGGCCGGCGAGCGCCTGCCGGCGATCTACGCGGCGTTCGGCCTCGTCCAGCCGTCGGCCGATGCCCATCTGCGCGTCGACGAGGAGGCCGTCGTCCGTGCGTTCGTCGAGATCTGGCAGCTGGTCGATGCCGGGGGTGACACGGATCTCCGGATGGCCCGCCTCTCGGGCGAGACGAGCCGCCGGCTGATGGAGGGCTGGCTCGACGCCTGGAACGACGCGGCCGATCCGGCGCTCGAGAGCCAGGGCGCCCCGCGCGACCGGCTGGCGAACGCCGACTTCGACCCGACCGATCCGGAGCAGAACCCGTCGCTCAAGGGCGCGGTCATGCTCCACGCGCTGATCCCGTGGCTGCACGAGCGGCAGCTCGAGGTGGTCCTCAACCAGCGGGTCATCGACGCCTACGAGGCCGCCCTGGTCCGCGGCGGCCGGATCCCGGCCCGGCCCGAGTCGCCGCCGGCGGTCGCATTCGTGGACCTGTCCGGGTTCACCCGCCTGACGATCGAGCAGGGCGATGACGTCGCGGCCGCGACGGCCACGCGCCTCGCCGAGATGGCCGATGCGGCCGCCCGAGCCGCGAGTGGGCGCGTCGTCAAGCTCCTCGGCGACGGGGTCCTGCTGCGGTTCGGATCGGCGGCGGAGGCGATCCCGGCGATCCTCCGGCTGGTCGACGCGATCCCGGCCGGCGGGCTCCCCGCGGCGCACGCCGGCGTGGCCGCCGGCCGGCTGGTCATCCGCGACGGCGACGTCTACGGGCGCACGGTGAACCTCGCGGCCCGGATCGCGGGCCACGCCGGTCCAGGTCAGGTCGTGGTCGAGGAAGGCGCGATCGTCGCGCTGCCGAAGGGGACCGCGCGCTTCGAGCCGCTCGGCCGCTTCGAGCTCAAGGGCATCCCCGATCCGGTCGGGCTGTGGCTCGCGACCGCGCCCTCGAGCTGACAGACCTGCGCGCCTGACCTCGGTCAGCGGCGGGTCGCCCAGCGGGCGATGCGACCGATCGGATAGACGATCAGGGCGACCGCGATGGCCAGGACGATCGCGATGGGACCGTGGGGCAGGCCGTTGGCGGACTCGAACAGACCGACCTGGCCGAGGAAGCCGCCCGTGCCCTCCGAGGCGTCGACGTGCGACGGGGACCCTTGCCGGCCGGGCTCACGGGAGCACGCCATGGGCGGTCGACGTCTGTCGCCAGCTCGTACGCGCCCCACAGGACGATCGTTGCAGCGACCATCTCCGTCACCTCCTCGGTCAGCACCTGGATGGTCGCGGCCAGGGTCCCATCCGTCGTGAGGTTCGACAACGCGTCGAGACCCACCGCCGCGAAGATGAACAGTGCCATGCCGCCGACCAGCTTCATGAAGGCGGCCGGGTGTCCGGACAGGAACGGGCGAACGGCAGTCAACAGGCCGACGAACACGATGATGAACGGTACGCCGATGAGCAGGAAGAACAGCCCGGTGTGCGAGAAGACCGTCGCGTCCCGTGTCCCGTTCGGGAGGAGGACGTCGGTCAGGACGCCCAGATGCTCGTGCAACTGGGCCACCTCATCGAGCGAGAAGAGCAGGAAGACGAGTGGCAGGGCCAGCAGGTACCACGACCTGACACGAGCGCGAGCAGCGTGCCGCGCGGCGAAGACCCACGTCAGGTACGCCACGCAGAACCACTGGATCGACGAATACCACGTCGGCAGGTTCGCCTCGCCGTCCAGATCGACCAGCTTGGCGAGCGGCTCATACGGGTGGCCGATCAGGAAATAGGCGAGATACACAAGCCCGAGCGCCACGTCGACCGCCAGCAGGACGATGATGAAGCGCGGGATCGACACGGGCTGGACGCCTCCTGGTTGCATGGGCAAGGTCGAGGGATGACGACACGTCGATCGGCCGCGGGCCTGCGGCTACCGGGATCGAACGTTCATCCGTCCCTGGCGATGCACCGATGCGTCGTGGCCGGGCGTGCCCGGGGAGACATCCGCCACCCACACCTCGCCGTCGGGGTCGGTGTGGCGGTCGGCGTCGCTCCACGCCGGCTCGCCGGTCTCGTGATGTCGCTCGCGTGCCGCCGCGCGTCGCTCGTGCCGACTCGCCAGCGGTGGTCCGGGTGTGGCCCCGACAGGAAGTCGCGGAGACGGTCCCAGCACGCTCACGCGCCGAGTCTACGTCCCGTCCATCGGCTTCCGCCCCGACGTCAGGGCTTCGGCTGGACGACACCCAGGACGTTCCGGCTCGGGTCGATGAACCAGGCGGCCCACGAATGGCCCATGTCGGCGATGCCGTCGGTCGTGACCGGATCCGGCGCTTCGTATTCCTCGATCCGGACGCCCCGGGCGCGCAGCTCGGCGACGGCTGCGCGCAGGTCCGGCACGCGCCAGGCCATCTGCGTCTGCGTGTCCGAGGTGCCGACCGTGCTCAGCGTGACGACCAGCTGGGTCCCGGCGCCGCATCGGAAGACGATCCGGTCGCCCTCGTCCTCGCGCACGATCTCGAGGCCGAGGGTGTCGTGGTAGAAGGCTCGAGTGGCATCGAGATCCTTCGACAACAGGATCGGGAAGACCGGGTGATCACTGAGCATCGCACGCTCTCCTTGCGCATCAGCCGTCATCGGTGACGGTATCGTGCACCCGGGAGGACCGATGGACACTGCGATCAGTCTGGTCCTGGTCGTTCCAGGAGGCTTTTCCCTGATGCGCGCACTCGTCGCCGACGGGACGTCGCCTGACAGGATCGCGATCCATGAGGTCGCCGAGCCGGTGCCGGCGGCTGACGAGGTCCTCGTCGAGGTCCGCGCGTTCTCCATCAATCGGGGCGAGCTGCGGATGCTCCGGACCGCTCCAGACGGCTGGCGTCCGGGTTGGGACTTCGCCGGCATCCTCCGATCCGACGTCGATGGCGGCCCCCAGAGCGGGTCTCGAGTGGTGGGCGTCCAGCGAGGCGGGACGTGGGCTGAGCGCGTCGCGGTACCACAGAGCTGGATCGCCGAGCTGCCGACGAACGTCTCCTTCGCCGAGGCGGCGGCCCTCCCGACGGCGGGCCTGACTGCGCTACGGACGCTCCGGTCGGGGCCAGCCATCCTGGGTCGCCGGGTGCTGGTGACAGGCGCTTCCGGCGGTGTCGGTCGCTTCGCCATCCAGCTCGCGCGCCTGGGCGGCGCTGAGGTGACGGCACTGGTCAGCGGCACCTCGGCACGCACGGCGGGCCTACGCGAGCTGGGGGCCGCCGCGGTCGTCTCCGACATCGGGCAGCTCCGAGGCCGGTTCGACCTCATCCTGGAATTGGTCGGGGGCGACACGCTGGGCTATCTGATGACGATCATCGAGCCACGCGGGACGCTGGTCATGTTCGGCAACAGCTCGGACGTGCCCACGACCTTCGATGTTCGAGACGTCTACAACGATGCCCTCGTTCGTCTCCAGGGGTTCGAACTGTTCTATGGCGGCGAGCCGTTCGGTCGTGACCTTGGCTACCTCGCACTGCTGGTGGCGGAACGCAAGCTCGACCCCCAGTTGGCGGGCGAGCTGTCGTGGGAGGAGGTTCCCGAGGCACTCGAACGGCTGCGGAACCGCGACGCACCCGGGAAGATGGCTCTCACGATCGGCGACTAGGTTTGCGAGCGCTTGTCACCGGCGACGGTCGAGGCATCGTACGATCCCGCGATGGACGAGCCGGACGACCAGGACGAGATCGCCATCCGGGCGTTGATCGCCGAGACCTATGCCGCGATGTCGAGCGGGCGACCGGGCACGGCGCGCTATTTCGCGCATCCCGACATCGCCATCGCCGGCTCCGGCCAGGGCGAGCTCGTCCGGGGACCGGCGTCGGCCGCGAGGATGGCGGACGGCGTCACGAACCTCGGCTACGACTGGACACCGGACGAGATCAGCGTGTGGGTGCGCGGGCCGTTCGCGTGGGCGCAGATCCTCGGCCACGTCACGGTCAGGCGCGACGGGACGGAGGAGGTCGTGCCGTACTGGACGACGGGCGTCTTCGGGCGCGACTCGGACGGATGGACCTGGCGGTACTGGGGCGGGTCCGAACCGCAGGCGGAGCCGCGGGTCTGACATCGCCGGCTCGGCCCGGGGAGGCCGGGCGCAGGCTCGTTGTTGCGTCACCGGTCAGCGAGGCATAGCATCGTCGGACGACTGCCGGGACGCCTTGTTCGAGGCC
Source organism: uncultured Chloroflexia bacterium (assembly GCA_963720495.1). Lineage (GTDB taxonomy): Bacteria > Chloroflexota > Limnocylindria > Limnocylindrales > CSP1-4 > SPCO01. Next base: position 155,123 of record CAVRFU010000005.1, on the reverse strand, counting down.
CCTCGCCCCAGAGAGGGTAGGCGGCAGGCTTGGGGAGGAGGTGCCTGCAGGATCGGTCACGGACCGTCGATGGGCCCTAGCGCGACGGACCCGATGCTCCCGGCGTGACCGACCTCCACCGCCCTCGTCATCCCGACCCCGATGACGAGGTTCGACCGGTGGGACTCGTTGAAGATCCAAGCTCAGGCGAAGCTCGAGTAGCCACAGCCGTTGGCGTGACGGCACCTGATGAGAGGAATCCGGATCGATGAGCACAGACTATGGTCAGACCCTCGCCGCGTTCGTGCTGGACTCAGGCAAGCAGTCGCGCCGACTGCTGAAGCGGATCCAGGAGATCGACGACGTCGACCCCAACGTGAAGATCGTCGATGCGGCGATCGCCGACCGGACCAGGTTCCGGGTCAAGGTCCACCAGACGGAGGATCTCGGCGGCGCGAAGGGCACCATCCGTGGCGCCGGGCTGGGCGTCATCGTCGGCGCGATCGTCCTCGGGCCGGCCGGTGCGGTCGTCGGCGGCGCGGCCGGTGGCGTCCTGAACGGCCTCCGCAACCGCTTCCACGACATCGGGATCAGCGACAAGTTCATGCGGCAGGTGACCAAGGAGCTCACCAAGGGCAAGAGCGCCATCTTCGTCCTGTACGAGGGAAACTGGTCCGGTTCGATCGGGTTGATCCAGCAGGCCGTCGCGGCCGAGAAGGCGCTCCTGATCCACGACACGCTGCCCGCCGCGAAGGCCGTCGCGCTCAAGGCGCTCGTCGATCCGGCAGCGGAGCAGCTGGGCGGCCACGAGGTCGTGTCCGACTACGAGGTCGAGGTCCCGGAGGAGGCCCCGGCAGCCGCTCCGGCAGCTGCGGCCGGCAGCCGCCGCGGAGGAGCCGGCCGCTGCCGCCGCGCCAGCCGGGAAGCCCGATGACCTGACCCAGCTCGCTGGCGTCGGGCCCAAGGCCAGCGCGGCCCTCGCGGCCGCCGGGCTGACGACGTATGCGGCGCTCGCCGACGCCAACGAGCCGGAGATCCGCCACGCGCTCCACGCGGCGGACATGGCGCCGCCCGCCAACGTCGGGACGTGGCCGATGCAGGCCAGCTTGCGCCGCGAACGGCGACTGGCAGGGCCTCATGAAGTACAACAAGAAGGGCTCCGAGCCCAGCAAGGGCAGCGGGGCCAGCGCGAGCAAGTCGAAGGCGGCCAAGCCGGCGAAGGCCGCTCCGCCGGACGACCTGACGCAGCTCAGCGGCATCGGCCCACGGATCTCCACGATCCTGGCCGACGGTGGCGTGACCACCTACGCGGAGCTCGAGCACACCGACCCGGCCCAGCTCCGCAAGATCATCGCCGCCAGGCGGCGCGCTGCCGCCGTCCAGCCTCGACTCGTGGCCGACCCAGGCGTCCTACGCGGCGCGTGGCGACTGGTCGGGTCTCTCGACGTACAACCACAAGTAGCGCCAGCGTCGCGCGCCGCGCGACACCACGGAGGCCCTTCCGGGAACGGGAGGGCCTCTTTCGATTTCAGGCGAGTCGCTGCGCCAGGGCGATCATGATGCCCTCGGGGCCGCGGACGTAACAGAGCCGGTACTGGTCCTCGTACTGCACCACCTCGCCGACGAGCTCGGCGCCGTGGCGGCGCAGGCGGCCAAGGACGCTCTCGATGTCGTCGACCGCGAACATGATCCGACGGTAGCCCAGCGCGTTCACCGGCGCGTCGTCCGGTCCGGCCCTGACGGCCGCCGGCGTGTGGAACTTGTCCAGCTCGATCCGCACGTGGCCGTCCGGGGTTCGCATCGAGGCGATGGTGGCTCGGACGCCGTCGAGCCCGATGAGGCGGTCGACCGACTCGCCCTCGACGACCGTCTCGCCTTCGAGGTCCAGACCAAGGTCGACGAAGAATGCCTTGACGGCTTCGAGGTCGTCGACGACGAGAAGAACGTTGTCCATCCGCAGGATCGTCATGCCCCGAGTCTAGGGACTCAGGTCACGAGCGGTACCCTGCGCCGATGACGTCCCGCCTGCGCGTCCTCGTCGAACAGCCCACCAAGGGCAAGCGCTGGGTCGCCGTCGCGGCGGACTGGCCGGGCCTCGAACGGGGCGCCAAGACCGAGGACGAGGCGATCGAGAAGCTGGGCCGGTACGTGTCGCGCTACCTGCCGGTCGCGACGCGCGTCGGGCTGGGTGCGGAGCTCGCGGGCCAGACCGAGGTCGATGTCATCGGCCGGTACCAGGGGGTCGGCTCGACCGATTTCTGGGGCATCTCGTTCGCGCCCTCGCCGCTCGACCGGGAGCCCTACGACGCGCCGACCTTCGACCGGGAGGCGGGGCTGCTGCGCGCGGCGTGGGCCGAGTTCGACGAGACGGCCGCCCGCGTCTCGGCGGAGCTCCGACCGGGCGTCCGGGGCGGCGGTCGCTCCCGGGACCGGATCATCCAGCACGTCACGGGGCAGGAAGGTGCCGATTTCTCCAAGCGCGTCAACGCGCCGGCTGAGTACGGAGACCTGCCGACGCCGGCTGAGCTCGCCGAACACCGCGACCGCTTCGTCGAGGCGATGCGTGCCTGGTACGCGGAGGGCAAGCCGCTCGGCAGCTGGACGATCCCGTACCTGCTCCGTCACGCGGCGTACCACGTGCTCGACCACACCTGGGAGATGCAGGACCGCGACCTGACGAACGAGGCCGCCGCCGGACTGCCCTGACGGTCGCGGCATCGGGAGGGAGGGCCAGGACGCGGGGAACGGAGGGGTCCGCGGGCGCTTGTGCGCCCGATACCTCTCGGCGGGACTCGGCTACGCGGTCCGCGGTTTCGACGCGGAGAACACCACGACGGACCTGAACGTCTCCATCTCCACGTTCTCGAAGGAGGCGGCCAGGATCTCGCGGAGACCGTCCGCGCTGTCATCGAGGTTGTCGAAGGCGCCGCGCCGGTTGAAGGCGGCGAGGACCCGACGACCGAGCCATGTGTGCTGCCCGGATCGCCCGAGCACCGAAGCACCGAAGAGCACGCCGTCCGGTGCGAGGACCGCCGCGATGTTGGCGATCGCTGCGGCCTTCCGGGTCAGGGGGCCGGGCAGGCAGTGGATGACCAGGCTCAGGGCCGCCGAGTCGAAAGGCCCGTCCACCGGGAGCGGTTTCAGGACGTCCGCCTCGACGGCGGTGACGTTCAGCCGGTGAAGGCGCCTCGTCGCGTGCCGGAGAACGTTCGGGTTCGGGTCGACGATGGTGACGTGGGAGCCGTCAGGGATGCCCGAGTGGTCGATCAGGTAGCCCGTGCCGGGACCGACGTCGAGGTGGCGCTCCCGGATCCGGGTTCGGTACAGGTCCGGCAGCGGATCCGCCGGGAATCTCCAGACGAGCCCGGCGACGACACCGATGACGATCGGATCGTAGAGCCTGAGCAGCAGCGGGCTGTAGTCGGCCTGCCCTCGATATGCCGGATCGGATCGATCCATCGCCAGCCCTCAAGCCGGTTCCATCATCCGGGAGGATGCACCTGGGCGTCGCGGGTGGCAACGCCCGATCACCGGTTCCCACGATCCGGACCGGGCCGGAGCGGACATGAAGAGAGCCGGCCCGGCGAGTGCCGGACCGGCTCTTCGTTGCGATGTGTGGCGCGTCAGTCCACGTACTGCAGCGGCGTGACCACGAAGTCGGCCGGCAGCTTCACGCCGGTCGAGTGGTTCGGGCAGTAGCCGCGGGGGTTCTTGTCGAGGTACTGCTGGTGGTAGTCCTCGGCGTAGTAGAACGGGTACGCAGCGGCGTCGACGATCTCGGTCGTGATCGTGCCGTAGCCCTTGGCCGAGAGCTCCTTCTGGTACATCGCCTTCGAGGCTTCGGCGGCTGCGCGCTGCTCATCGTCGGCGACGATGATGATCGAGCGGTAGCTGGTGCCGCGGTCGTTGCCCTGGCGCATGCCCTGGGTCGGGTCGTGTGACTCCCAGAAGGTCTTGAGCAGGGACTCGTAGGTGACCTTCGACGGGTCATAGGCGACCAGGACGACCTCGGCGTGCCCGGTGCGCTCGGAGCAGACCTCCTCGTACGTCGGGTTCGGGGTGTGGCCACCGGCATAGCCGACGGCCGTCGTCACGACGCCGGGGATCTGCCAGTAGTCCTTCTCGTCGCCCCAGAAGCAGCCGAGACCGAAGATCGCGGTCCGGGTGCCCTCTGGCCACGGGCCGGCGAGCGGCGTGCCCAGGACTCGGTGCGTGCCGGGGACCACGATCGGAGTCGAGCGGCCGGGGAGGGCTTCAGCGGGGGAGGGAACGGTCGATGGTGTGGAGTTGAAGAACCTCATGTCGACATCCTACGCGCGACCCGTGACGTTGCCATGACGACCCTCGTCGCGGCGTTCGATCACGAACGTCTCGACCGTGCCGCGGCCTTTCAGGTCGATCGGCCCGCGCGGCCGAGCCGTGACCGTCCCGCGCACCCGCGACCAGGTCGCGTCGCTGATCTGGATCGCGCCGGGGATGCCGTGCGACTCCAGCCGGCTGGCGATGTTGACCGTGTCGCCCCACAGGTCGTAGATGAACTTGCGCGTGCCGATGACGCCGGCCACCAGTGGCCCGGTGTGGATCCCGATCCGGACCTCGAGCGGGCGGCCGACCGCTGCGGCCAGGTCACCGACCGCGTCGAGCATGTCGAGGCCCATCGCCACGGCCCGCTCCGGATGGTCCGCCCCGGCGACGGGCACCCCGCCCACGACCATGTACGCATCCCCGATGGTCTTGATCTTCTCGAGGCCGTGACGATCGGCGAGCAGATCGAAGGCCGAGAAGAGGCGATCGAGCAGCCCGACGGTCTCGGCCGGGCTGAGGCTCGCGGCGAGGGGCGTGAAACCGACCAGGTCGGCGAACAGGACGGTCGCATCGTCGTAGCCGTCGGCGATCGTCGTCTCGCCGTCCTTCAGGCGCTGGGCCACGGACTCCGGGAGGATGTTGAGCAGCAGTCGTTCGGACGTGGCATGTGCGGCGGCCAGCTCGGCGGCCTGCGCCTCGATCAGTCGCCGCTGGGCGAACACGTCTCGTGCGCCCCGCTCGAGCAGGTACGTCGCCGCCAGCCCGACGATGATCGCTGCGCCGACGAGAAAGAGGTCAAGCGCCGTCCCGCCAGCCGGCCGCGTTGCCACCACGACCACGAACCCGACCAGGTAGGTTCCGGCGGCGACCGTGGCAAACACGAACCTCAGCCGGATCACCACGAAGGCGAAGATCGCGATCAGGAGGAGGGCCGGCGCGGCGTACCGATCGGCGGCACCGGACGCCTCGATCAGGACGAGGACAGCCAGGCCGGCGAGACCGTTGACCGCCAGGCCGACGAGCTGCTGGCGGTCCATGCTGGTCGCCCACGGCGCGCTGAACGCCGCCGCGATGTTGACCGCGACCATCGCCCCGCAGATCGCGAGGACCAAGCCGCGATCGATCTCGATCGCGGCCGGGACGATCAGGGCCGCGACGAGCCACAGGCCGGCCGCAACGACGCTGCCGACCCGCGCCTGGTCGCCGGTCGCGGCGGCCATCTCCGCCTGGAACTCGCGTTCGAGTTGTGGATCGCGGAACGTCAGCGTGACCGGGTTGCGCGACCCGATCGAGGTCGAGGCCATCGCGCGAAGCGTACGCGTCCAGAGATGGCCGTCAGGTCAGGTGCCGCGCGTCACCCGGATGTCGTCGAGCTCGACCTCGAGCAGGTTGCCCGGCCCGCCGTCCACCGCCTCGAACCGCAGCCGGACGCTCTGCCCCGCGAACCGATCCATCGAGATCGAGGCCGTCCGCCACACGCCGTCGACGTCCGCATGCCGCCCGGCGATCCGGAAGACCTCCACCTTGCTGCCATCGGACCGCTCGACGATCGCGCGCAGCATGTCGGCCGACGACGACGTCGCGCTGTGGGCGAAGACATAGGCGAACGTCAGGCGCTGGCCGGCGGTGGCCGGCAGGGCGATCGGCTGGGATCGGATCGTCGTCCGTCCATCGAGGTCGTTCGCGCTCGAGGACGCGCCGGCCGCGGAGCCGGTGACGAACGCCTTCGAGCCCGAGCGCGTGGTCCCCAGCTGCTTCGGGCCGTGGCTCGACGTCGATGCCGGGTCGGCCCGGACGAACCGGCCGCTCCTCGATGTGTCGGTGTGGTCCGGGTCGACGACGAACCCGCGGGCGACCTCCAGGTCGTCGTCGAATGCGCCGCAGCGGGCGATCCGCACGGAGCGGCCCAGGACAGAGAGCGGGCAGCCCGACTGCTCCATCAGGTACAGGACGGCTTCCTTGTTCCGACCCGTCTCCGAGGCGATGAGCGAGTCGTCCGGATAGTCCTTCACGGACATCTCGAACGTGAACGCGAAGATCCGGTAGACGCCGTACTGGTAGTCGCGCGACGTCCCGCTGCTGATGTACAGGTCGCTGGCCTGTTCCGGCCGGTAGCCGTTGGTCGCCGCCATGTGCTTGCCCATCGCCGCCAGAGCGGCATGGTCCTGGCCCGTCATGTCGGCGGGTACGTTGGCGAGCGTGTAGCCATACGGCCACATGACCAGGCGACCACTCTCGTGGAACGTGATCGCGGCCCGGATCTGCTGGCGGCCGTTGACCACCCGGCTAGCCAGGAAGTCGCGCATCGCGCGCGCCTCGGGCGTCGAGAAGGCCTTCGTCCCGCGGTAGGTGATCGCCTGCGGGTTGGAGCTGGTCCGGCCGCCACCGCCCCAGTGGTAGCCGTAGTTGCGATTGAGGTCCGTGCCGATCGAGCTCGTGCCCGGCGTGGGCTGGCGGTTCTTCCGCCAGAAGTGGAACTTGCCGCCGGAGATGTCGTATTCGGCGCCATCGGGGTTGACCGTGAACACGATCCAGATCTCACGGGTGTCCACGATCGAGGTGATCCGTGGATCCTTGCCGTACCCGTCGACCAGCCAATGGAGGATGTGCAGGGTCATCTCGGTGCCCATGTGCTCGTCGGAGTGATGCGTCCCGTCGAACATGACCTCGGGCTCGGCTTCGTCGACCGCGACGTTGTCCGAGATCTTGACCGCCCAGAGCTGGCGCCCCTGGTAGCTCTTCCCGATCGAGAAGCGCGACACGATGGACGGGTGGGCGGCCGCGACCGCCGCGACCTCGGCGGCCATCTCCGTGTAGCTGTGGTAGCCGGTCCGCCCGGCGGGGAACTCCGTCGCTCCGGCGACCGAGGCGGTCCCGACGGTCAGCAGGCCGGCCAGGAGCAGCGCCACGAACCGGGGCCGCGCGATGGGGAGGCGAGGCATGCGCATAGGGTGACGCCTCGACGGCCATCCGTCACCCACCGGACGGACCAGCCGCGTGGCGAAGGACGTCCCGGTACGCTTCCGAGATGGCCGATCTCGGGGCCGTCCTCGCGACGGCCGACACGTGGGGCGCGGAGCACACGGCCGTCGCGGTCATCGGACCGACCGGCGTGCTGGCGAGCCGCGGGGACACCACGGCCGTCTTCCGATGGGCATCGGTCACCAAGATGGTCACCGCGCTGACCGTGCTGGTCGCCACGGAACGGGGTCTGCTCACGCTCGACGAGCCGGCCGGCCCGCCGGGCTCGACCGTCCGGCACCTGCTCGCGCATGCCTCGGGGCTCGTCTTCGACGGCAGCGTCACGCTCGCGACCCCCGGCACGCGGCGGATCTATTCGAACGCCGGGTTCGACGTCCTCGGCGCGCTCGTCGCGGAGCGTGCCGGCGCGCCGTTCGATGCAGCGCTGGAGAGCTTCGTCCTGGGTCCGCTCGCGATGACGCGCACGCGGCTGCTGGATCGGCCGTCGCAGGGCCTCCACGGACCGCTGGCCGACCTGGCCGCCCTCGGACGCGAGCTGCTCCGGCCCACGTTGGTCAGCGCCCCGCTGTTCGGGCTGGCGACGACGGTCGCCTTCCCCGGCCTGGTCGGGCTGCTGCCGGGTGTCGGGCGGTTCGACCCGCTGGACTGGGGGCTCGGTTTCGAGATCCACGATGGCAAGCGCCCACACTGGATGGGCGACCGGAACAGCCCGGCGACCTTCGGGCACTTCGGTGGCTCGGGCACGTTCCTGTGGGTCGATCCGGTGGCCGACCTCGCGCTCGCGGTCCTGACCGACCGCGACTTCGGCCCGTGGGCGCTCGAGGTCTGGCCGGGCTTCTCCGACCGCGTGCTCGAGGCCGCGGCAGGGTAGCCTTGGCCCGCTCATGCGGGGCGTGGGCAGCGCAAGGGAGGCGGCCCGTGGAGATCTCGACCGGCATCCGGCGACTGGGCACCGGCATCGTCAACGCCTACCTCGTCGAAGCGGCGGGGGAGGTCACGATCATCGACGCCGGGGCGCCCTCGTACTGGGGCGACCTGCCGGCGGAGCTGGCCGCGATGGGGCGCACGCTCGACGACGTCCGTGCGGTCGTCCTGACCCACGGCCATTCGGATCACATCGGGTTCGCGGAGCGGATCCGTCGCGAACGAGGGACGCCGATCCTCGTCGAGGAGCTCGACGCGGCGTTGGCCCGGGGCGAGGTCCCCAACCCGTCGAAGGGTCTCGGGCCGGTCAAGCTCTCGCCGATGCTCGGGTTCGTGTGGTTCTCCGCGACCCACGGCATGCTGCGCATCCCCCGGATCGCCGAGGTGTCCACGTTCGGTGACGGAGCCACGCTGGACGTGCCGGGCTCGCCCAGGGTCATCCTGCTGCCCGGCCATACGCCCGGGAGCGCGGCGCTCCACGTGCCCAGTCACGATGCCCTGTTCGTCGGCGACGGGATCGCGACCTACAGCGTCACGACGGGCGTGGATGCGCCGCGGCTCGCCCCGTTCGGCGCGGATCAGGCGCAGGCGCTGGCCTCGCTCGCGCGCCTGGATGGGCTCGAGGCCGGCTTCGTGCTGCCCGGTCATGGCCAGGCCTGGACGCGGGGCGTGGCGGCCGCGCTCGCCGAGGTCCGCGCCGCGGCGACCGGGGGCTGAGCCCGGGGTCGCCGGCCGCCCTAGCCGCCCCTAACGGATGGACCCCGCGGTCGTTGTATCTCCGAGGGACTTCCCGGGGGTCAGTCTCATCGTTCCCCCGGCGGTGTGGCCATTCCGGGATCCCTCGAAATCTGCCCGATCTGCCCGGATCCGCACGAGGAGCGACCGCGATGCAGCTGAGCCGCGAGATCGAGACGACCGAGACGGCGCTCGCCATCGCCCGTCGGCGCGTGGAGGACCTCCAGCCCTACAGCCCCGCCTGGGACGCCGCGATGTCCTGGGTCGACGACCTGGAGCGGGAGGCGGTCACCGCCGCGAGCGCCACCAACGAGGCCGACGAGGCCTGACCGCCGGGCCGCCCTCGCTCCGCCCCGCGCTGCGACGGTCTGACCATCACTTGAGCGTGTTGATCGCCCGCGCGGCGATGACCGCGACGGTCACCAGCGAGATCAGCGACTGGAGCATCATCAGGACCTTGGCGCGGCGCGACAGGATCAAGGTGTCGGTCGGGCTGAAGGCCGAGCTCGCGTTGAACGCGACGAACAGGTAGTCGAGGAAGCCCGGCCACCAGCCCTGCGCCTTGCCGTCGCCGATCTGCATCTGCGGGAACAGGAAGTCGGTGCTGATGTGGCCGTCGCGGCGTCGTTCGGAGGGTCCGCCGCCGTCGATCTCCCAGTACCACAGCGCGAACGTCCCGAGGTTCGCGGCCCAGATGGCGGCAGATCCCGCCAGCAGGGATGGCGCCTCGATGACGCCGTTGATCAGCTGCCGGACGAGGAAGACCGCGCTCAGGAACACGGCGGCGGTCAGGATCACCAGCGCGGCCATGCCCAGGTTGCGGCGGATGTCGTGGCGACCGCGGATGCTGGCCAGCGTCAGCGGCACGATCAGGATCGCGATCACCACCAGCGGGACGGCGAGCTCCGAGATGTCGAGCTGGGTCGAGGCGATCGCCAGCAGGAGCCCGACGATGACCAGCGCGACGGTCGCCGGCCAGCGCGGCACACCGGTCGGCGGCCCCTCGGCCGGCAGATCCTCGGATGGCTCGGGAGAGCCGACGGACGACATCAGGCCGACAGTGTCGCGCGTCCGCCTCACCCCCGTGTCACGCCTGCGCCGTGGCGGCGGCCGGCCCCGGCTACCATCGAGCGATGGACTTCGGCCTGTGCCTGCCCAACTTTCGTGACGGCTCGTCGGCCGAGGGACTCGATGCCGCCGCCGAGGTCGCCGAGCGGTTCGGCTGGTCGACGGTCTGGACGACCGACCACGTCGTCGTGGCCCACGCCACCGAGGCCGAGTACGGGCGCGTCTACGAGGCCATCCTGACCCTCGCCTGGCTCGCCGGCCGGCATCCCCGCGTCCGCCTCGGCACGAGCGTGATCGTCGTCCCGCAACGGAACGCGGTCCTGCTCGCCAAGGAGCTGTCCACGCTCGACTCGTTGAGCGGCGGGCGGGTGACGGCCGGGATCGGCGTCGGCTGGAACACGGCCGAGTTCGGGAACCTGGCGATGAGCGACCGTTTCCACGTGCGCGGGGCGTACCTGGACGAGACGATCCGGCTCTGGCGCCACCTGTGGTCGGGCGCGACCGAGCCGTTCCATGGACGGTTCCATACGCTCGAGGACTTCACGTTCGGGCCGCGACCCGTCCAGGACGTCCTGCCGATCCTGATCGGCGGCACCGCCGTGCCTGCCCTGCAGCGGGCCGGGCGTCTCGCCGACGGCTACCACGCGAGCTCGACCAGTCCGGCCCGTCTCGCCGAGATGATCCCGATCGTGACGGCCGCGGCCACGGCGGCCGGCCGGCCCGCGCCGTCCGTCTCTGCGAGGGCTCGCGTCCGGTTCGCCGGAGCGGCCGACGACTCCTACGCTCTGCGCGGCACGCCCGACACGATGGCGGCCGAGGTGCGGGCGTACGCGGCGCTCGGCGTGGACCACGTGGCGCTGTCCTTCGCGGCCGTCGACCCGGCCGGGATCGTCGCCGAGGCGGAACGGTTCCAGCGCGAGGTCGTGCCGCTCGTGTGACACCCGTCCGGCGGCTGCCGCCCGACCGGACCTCGGCTATCGTTGGACCCGGCGCCGGCCGCCGGAAGCGCACCCGAGACGAGGAGATCGAATGGGCGACAAGACCCCGAAGCGTCCTCCCAAGCCGAAGAAGCCGAAGAAGCCCGCGACTCCCTGAGGCGGGCCGCCCGACGCGACGCACCGATGTCAGGATCGGCGCCCGAGGCGGGTCACGTGCCGGGCACCCTGCTCCGCCTGGCGGCGTTCACGACCGATCCGGCCGGCGGCAACCCGGCCGGAGTGTGGATCGGCGCGACGTTGCCGCCCGACGAGGAGATGCAGCGGATCGCGGCCGAGGTCGGCTATTCCGAGACCGCGTTCCTCGTCCCGGACGGGTCCGGCGTGGCGGGTCGGTTCCGCGTCCGGTACTTCAGCCCTCTCGCCGAGGTCCCGTTCTGCGGTCACGCGACGATCGCGAGCGGCGTCGCGCTGGCCGATCGCGGCCTGGCTGCCCCGGCAGACCGCCCGGGTGACCCGGCTCGTCTGTCCTTCATGACCAACGGCGGCCTGGTCGAGGTCGCCACGGAGCCGGACGCCGAGGGGAGGACGCGGGCGACGCTGACCTCGATCGCGACGTCGGTCGAGGAGGTGCCGCCCATCCTGCTGGACGAGGCGCTGCGTCTCCTCGGGTGGCAGCCGGCCGAGCTCGACCCGGCGCTGCCGCCCGCGATCGGGTTCGCCGGAGCCAGGCACCTGATCCTCGCGGCACGTGACCGCTCGCGCCTGGCCACGCTCGACTACCCCTTCGAGGCCGTGAAGGCGCTGATGCTCGACCACGACCTGACGACGATCCAGCTGGTGTGGCGCGAGGATGCCCACACGTTCCGGGCCAGGGACCCGTTCCCGGTCGGTGGCGTCGTCGAGGACCCGGCGACGGGCGCGGCGGCGGCCGCGTTCGGCGGCTACCTCCGCGCCCGTGGCGAGATCGTGGCGCCGGCCTCGTTCGAGATCATCCAGGGCGTCGAGATGGGTCGCCCGAGCCGGCTGACGGTCTCGATCGTGCCCGGCGAGGATGGCGTCCGGGTGGCGGGCAACGCGGTCGCGATCTGAGACGGACGCGACCGAGGCTCGTGAGAGGCGACTGCAAGCATCGGCGGCCGGCAGTCGTCGCGCGCGTTTCGTCGGATGCGTAGCGTGCGCTCATGATCCAGACCGAACCCCGGCAGCTCGACACCAAACGCCGGTCGAAGCTCCTCGAGGACGCGTTCGCCGAGCTCAATCTCGCGAGCGCCGAGCGCGAACGGACGGGAACGAACACGCCGGCCCACGCATCGGCCGTGCGGCGTGAACGCGCCGCGGCCGATCGCATCGCTGCGCTGATCGACCTGACCCAGCCGACCGCCTAGACGGGCACGCCGCCCCGGAGGACCAGCGCGGGGTCGGCCAGCCGGCGAAGGTCGGCCAGCGGGTCGCCGTCGACCAGGACCAGGTCGGCCAGCTTGCCGGCCTCGACGGTCCCGAGGTCGGCGTCGACCCCGAGCAGCCTCGCCCCGGCCGAGGTCGCCGCGCGGATCGCGGCCATCGGGCTCGCGCCGTGCTCGTGGATCAGGACGATCTCGCGCCAGACCATGTCGGCCGTCACGCCGACCTCGCCCGTGTCGGTCCCGGTCGCGAGCGGCACGCCGAGCTCGATCGCGGTCTCGACCGAGGCGCGCTGGCGGCGCTCGATCATGTCCTGGCGCTCGCGCTGGACCGGGGTCAGACCGCCGAGCGTCCGGTTGACGTCGGTCACGACGAGCGTCGGCACGAGGAACGCGCCCGAGGCCGCCAGTGCCTCGATGGCGGCTCGATCGGCCAGCCAGGCGTGCTCGACGCTGGCCACGCCGGCCCCCGCGGAGCGGCGCACGGACTCGGCATCCTGGGCGTGGCTCATGACCTTGACGCCGAGCTCGGTGGCGGTCTCCACGACCGCCCGCAGCTCGTCGAGGGTCAGCTCCGGCGCGCCGTTGACGATCCGGCTCCCCGCGAGGCCGGTGGTCGTGAGCATGGCCGCCTCCGAGGCGATCACCTTGACCACGTCCGCGCCGTCGCGGACGACCTGGCGCGTCGCGGTCACGAAGGCCGCCGGGCTGTCCGCCTCCAGCCCGAACTGGTAGCCGTGCCCGCCGGTGATGCCGACCGCGGTGCCGGCCGTCAGGATCCGCGGACCGGGCACCGCGCCGGCGTCGATCGCGTCGCGCAGGGCGACCTCGAGATTGCGCAGCGAGCCCGCGCCCCGGGCCGTCGTCACGCCGGCGCGGAGGGCCACGGCGGCGTGACCGGCGGCGGCCAGCACGATCTCCGCGTCCGAGCGCCGGAGGATGACCCCGATCGACCCCTCGGTCGGATCGAACGTGTAGTGCGCGTGGGCGTCGATCAGGCCGGGCAGGAGGGTCTTGCCGGCGCCGTCGATCCGGGTGACCGGCGGTCCGGCGGGATCAGCGGCGTCGCGATCGGCCCGGGCCGGGTCGTGTGGCTCGATCGCCGCGATCCGGTCGCCGTCGATGAGCACGTCGACGTGCTCCCGGGCGGTGTCGGCCACGCCATCGATCAATCGGACGTCGGCGATGAGGGTGCGCATCGGTGACAGGGTAGCGGGCCGGCACCCCGGCGTTCTGGCAAGATTGTCGACAATCTGTGCCGTGACCACAGCGGCGCATGCCGGGATCGGCGGGTGATGGGAGGCCAGCGTGACGACACGTCGGGTCGGCGATGCGATCGTCGAGGTCCTCGAGGCCGCCGGGGTCGATACCGTGTTCGGCATCCCCGGGCTGCACACGCTGCCCTTCTATGACGCGTTGGCGGGCACACCGTCCATCCGGCACATCCTGACCCGACACGAGCAGGGGGCCGCGTTCGCCGCCGACGGCTACGCCAGGACACTGGGTCGGCCCGGGCGTCCTGTCGACGACCACCGGACCGGGCACGTTCAACACGCTCGCCGCGTTCGCCGAGGCGTGGTCGGACTCGTCGCCGATCGTGCTGCTGGCCGGCCAGATCGACGCCGCGCTCGACGGCCTCGGCCGCGGCGTCCTGCACGAGACGCCCGACCAGGGCCGGTCGTTCGAGGCGGTCACCGCGTATGTCGGCCGGCCGCGCACCCCCGAGGCGATCCCGGTGGCGGTCGCCGAGGCGCTCTGCCGCTCGATGGCGGGCCGGCCGCGACCGGCCTACGTCGAGATGCCGACCGACATCGTCGGGGCGCGCGTTCACCGGCGACACGCCGGCGGTCGAGATGCCCGGACGGGTCGCGCCGGATCCGGACTCGATCGTGGCCGCCGCGCGGCTCCTCGACGGCGCCCGCCGGATCGTGATCATGCCCGGCGCCGGCATCCACCGGGCGAACGCGTCGCGCGAGCTGCGGGAGCTGGCGATCCGCCTGGGCGCGCCCGTCGCGACCGCCGTGACCGGCGCCGGTTCGATCGCCGCCGACGATGACTGGTGCGCCGGCTCGGTGGTCGCCGGTCGTCCGGAATGGACCGCCCTCTTCACGGAGGCGGACGCCGTGGTGGTCGTCGGCTCGCGGCTCGATGACGTGGGCACCGCGCGCTGGACGCTGCCGTTGCCGAACCTCGTCCACATCGACGTCGATCCGGCCGTCATCGACCGCGCCTATCCGGCGACGGTCGGGATCGTCGGCGACGCGAGGCTCGCGTTGCGCGGGCTCCTCGACGAGCTCGGGTCGGCGCCGGCCGGTCGGTCGGCCGATCCGGACTGGGGCGTCGCGCGAGCCCGGGCGATGCGCGAGGCGTTCGATGCCGGCGTGGCGCCCGACCAGCGCGCCGTCCGCGACGCGTTCCTGGCCGCCCGGGCCGCGATGCCGCGCGACGCGATCCTGACCCACGACGCGGCTCGCGCTGAACTCCTGGAGCGGCTACTTCTGGCCGGTCTACGTGCCCGACGGATCGATCTGGCCGTGGGGGTCGGCGACGCTCGGCTTCGCCCTTGGCGTCGCGAACGGGGCGGCCGTCGCGGCCCCCGACCGCCGGGTCGTGGCCGCGTGCGGCGATGGCGGCTTCCTGTTCACCGCGACCGAGCTCGCGACGACGGCCGCGTACGGCCTCAACGTGACGCTCCTGATCCACGACGACGGCGCGTTCGGCTCGATCGCGGCGTACCAGGTGCGCTACCACGGCCGGGCGTACGCCACGGACCTCCACAACCCGGACCTCGTCGCGTTCATCCGGTCGTTCGGCATCCCGGCCGAGCGGGTGGACGACATCGCCGACCTGCCCGCCGCGATGGCCCGCGCGACGGCCGGATCCGGGCCGTCGGCGGTGATCCTCGGCGCGCCGCTCGGTCAGCCCTGGAGCTGAGTCGTGGCCGGCGTCCGCGGCGTCTCAGGCGATGATCAGCTCGCCGCCGTGGATGTCGACGTTCGCGCCGGTGATGTAGGCCGCCTCGTCGGACGCGAGGAAGGCGACCAGCGCGGCGATCTCGGACGCATCGGCCAGGCGGCCCATCGGGATGGCGGCCAGGACCTCGACCATCCGGTCGGCGCCGGTCGAGTCGCGCACCATCGGCGTGTCGACGATCCCCGGCGAGACGGCGTTGACCGTGATCCCGTCGCGCGCCCATTCGCGGGCGAGGTGGCGGCTCAGGCCCAGGACGCCGGCCTTGGCGGTCGTGTAGTGGACGCCACCGAGCGTGCTGGTGGCCCGGCCGGCCATCGACGCCATGTTGACGATCCGGCCGTGTCCCGAGTCGCGCAGGGCCGGGTAGGCGGCCCGGGCGCACAGGAACGAGCCGGTCAGGTTGGCATCGACGACCAGGTGCCACTCCTCCGGGCTGACCTCGGCGGCCTTCGTCGAGCGCAGGATGCCGGCGTTGTTGACGAGGATGTCGATGCCGCCGAAGCGGTCCGTGGCGGCCGCGGCAAGCGCCGCGACGTCGTCCGGGCGGGTCACGTCCACATGGACCGCCAGCGCGTGGCCGCCGGCCGCCTCGATCGCGGCGACCGTCTCGCCCGCCGCGGCATCGTCGAGGTCGCCGACCACGACCGACGCGCCGTCCGCGGCGAGCCGTTCCGCGATGGCACGGCCGATGCCCCGCCCGGCTCCGGTCACGATCGCCACGCGACCATCGAAACGCCCATCGGCCACGGTCATCCTCCTCACCCGGTCCTGCCGGCGTTGACGTGGCTGACCCGGCCTCCCAATGCTAGCGAGGTGAGCGTCCCGTGATCGACCTCGTCATCCGCAACGCGTCGCGCCACGACGGATCGGGTGCGCCGCCCAGTCACGGCGACATCGGGATCGATGGCGGACGCATCGTGGCGTTCGATGGACCGATCGCCGAGGGCGCCGGCCGCGAGGAGGTCGATGTCGGCGGCCTCGCCGTCGCCCCCGGCTTCATCGACCTCCACACCCATTCCGACGTGTCGCTCCTGTCCGAGCCCGGCTGCATCAGCGCGATCGAGCAGGGCGTCACGACCCAGGCGGTCGGCCTGTGCGGGTTCTCGGCGGGTCCGGTCGGGCCGGAGAGCCTGGCCCGCCTGGTCGAGGAGGAGCCGGTCTTCGCGTTCCCGGGCGTGACGTGGGACTGGACGACGATCGGCGGCTACCGCGAGGCGGTCGAGAAGGCGCGGCCGGCGACCAACGTGACGACCTTCGTCGGGCCACAACAGCCTGCGCCGGTTCGTCGTCGGCAGCGCGAACCGGCCACCGACGGAGGCCGAGCTCGCCCGGATGGTCGATCTGATCGGCGAGGCGATCGACCAGGGCGCGCGCGGCTTCACGACCGGGCTGTCGTACGCGCCCGGCCTGTTCGCCGAGCGTCGACGAGCTGACGGCGCTCGCCGGTGCCGCCGCGGCGCGCGGGCGGCCGTACCACACCCACATGCGCTACGGACCCGACGGTGTGGTGGCGTCCGTCCGCGAGGCGCTCCTGACGGCCGAGCGGAGCGGGGTCGAGCTCAACATCTCGCACATGTATCCGCACGCCGACCTGGCGCCCGAGGCGGCCGACGAGCTGCTCGGGCTGCTCGACGACGCCCGCGGCCGCGGGCTCGACGTCACCTTCGACCTGACGGTCTTCCAGCGCGGCGGCGGTGCCTGGGTCCAGTCGCTGCCCGCGTGGGCGCGCGACGGCGGCCAGGCCGGGACCGCGGCGGTCATCCGCGACCCGGAGTCGCGGGCGCGGCTGGTCGCCTACCTCGAAGGCCCCGATGTCGACTGGTGGATGGCCGACTGGGACGACCAGCTCATCTGCAAGGTCAACCGTCCCGAGCTGGCCGACCTGGCCGGCAGGTCGATCGGCGAGATCGCCCGCGAGCGGGGCCAGGCGCCGATGGACACCGCGCTCGACCTCGTCCTCGAGGACGGCCAGTTCTGGATCGCCCCGACGATCAAGAGCCAGGACCACCTCGATCGGCTGATCGCCAGCCCGCTGTGCGTGCCGATCGGCGACGGGTTCGCCCACCACCCGGAGCGCCACCGGGCCTACGGGATCATGCCCAAGAGCTTCGGGACGTTCCCGCTCGTGCTCGGGTCGTACGCGCGCGACCGGGGCGTGCTGTCGCTGCCGGACGCGATCCGCAAGATCACGTCCGAGCCGGCGCGGCGTCTCGGCCTGGCCGATCGCGGCACGCCTGGCCGAGGGCTACGCGGCGGACCTCGTCGTGTTCGACCCGGCGACCATCGCCAACCGCGCCGACGGCGCGGATCCGGCGGCCCGCCCGGCCGGCATCGACCGGGTCATGGTCAACGGCCGCTGGGTCGTGACCGGCGGCGCGGCGACCGGGGAGCGGACCGGCGCGGTCCTCTAGGCGGCTACTCGCAGTCCGGGAAGCTCTCGCGGAGGAGCCGGGCCGCCTCGTCCGCCTCCTCGACCGAGATCGTCCGGTACGGCGACAGCATCCGCAGCGGGAAGTCCTCGAGACCGGGGCTCAATCGCTCGATCAGCTTGTCGTAGGCGCCGTCGACGCGGCGGTCGGCCATCAGCGGCCCGAACACGACGTCGCTCAACCGCGCGAACCAGGCGCCGATCTCGGCCGCCTCGCGATGGCGACCGTTGTTCGCGGCATCGACGATCGCCCACGACTTCTTCGGGGCGAGCCCGCCGAACGTGCCCAGCAGCGCGACCTCGCCGTGGAGCGACCCCGTCGCGATCGTTCCCTCGGTCAGGAAGTGCATCAGCTCGGGCGCCTCGCGGACGACGCCCGCCACGACGCCGACGTCCGCGGTCATGGTCTTGGTCGCCACGAGGTTCGGGATCAGCTCCACGAGGCGGCGATACAGCGCGCCGTCCACGATCCGCCCGACGCGCGCCGTGTTGTAGTGCATGAACCGCGAATCCGGGTAGGCGCCGCAGACCGCGGTCAGGAACGTCACGACCTCGTCGTCGCTCAGCACCGACCAGGCCGGCAGCGAGACCTGGAACTCGCGGAAGCCCATCGCGTGGGCGACGGCCACGCGTTCCAGCACGTTCGCCGTCGACAGGCCGATGACGCCGACCATCGGCGTCGCGTCGGTCCCGGCCAGCTCGTCGCCGAAGACCTCGATGACCCGCCGGAACCGGGCGCTGTCGACGGCGTAGCCCTCGCCGGCCGTGCCGAACACGTAGATCCGCCGGAAGCCGGCCGTCGACGGCGTGCTGGATCTCGCGGCGGAAGACGGCCTCGTCGAGCTGCTCGTCGTCGTCCCACGGGCAGACGACGCTGACCATCACGGTGCTCGGGTAACGGGCCACGGTGCCTCCTCGGGTCGGTGGAGTGGGGGATGGACCGGTCAGCCGGCCCAGCGCTCGGGCCAGTCGTCCGGCCAGTCGGGTTCTTCCGACCGCGGCACCGCCGGATGCCACAGGTCCAGCGGCTGGATCGTCAGGGAGCGGTCGTTCGGCCGGTCCAGCGCGGCGGGCAGCGGCCGGATGACGCCCGGGACGCCCTGGACGAAGCTGCGCGCCGGCACGTCCTTGGTGACCACGGCGCCCGCCGCGATGAAGCTGCGCTCGCCGATGCGGATGCCCGGGAGCAGTGTCACCCCGCCGCCGATCATCACGTCGTCCTCGATGGTCGCCCCGCGTGGCGTCTCCGGTGTCTCGTGCCGGCCGGGGATGCGGTCGTTCAGGATCGTCACGCCCGGGCCGATGAAGACGTTGTCGCCGATCCAGGTCCGTGACGGCACGTACGTGTTGGCCATGATCCGGACGCCCGTGCCCAGCCGGACGATGCCCTCGATCGTGCAGTGGTGGAAGACCGTGCAGTAGTCGCCGATCCGGACCTTGGCGCGGATAACGGCGTAGTGGCCGGTCTGGAAGAAGTCGCCGATCCGCACGTCGCCGTAGATCAGGGCCCCCGTCCGGAGGATCCCGTTCGCCCCGATGACGGCCGGGCCGCAATCGTCGCGGTAGCGGAACCCGACGACGACGCCGTCCTCGACGATCGTCCCGTCGCCGACCGAGGCGTTGTCGAACGTGCGGGTCACTCGGCCGGCAGCCGGCCGGCTTCGCGGAGCAGCTTGATGATCTGCTCGGCTGCCTCGACGTGGAGCCCCGCGATCGATTCGACCGAGCTCGCGGCGATGTGCTGGGTGAGGGTGACGTCGTCGCGGCCGGTGATCCGGTCGTTGGACGGGTCCGGCGGCTCGGGTGATCGCACGTCGAGCGCCGCGTAGGCGACATGGCCCCGATCCAGCGCGTCGACCAGCGCGTCCTCGGCCACGATCCCGCCGCGCGACACGTTGACGATCAGCACGCCCGGCTTGGTCTTCGACAGGAAATCCGCACCGATGATCCCGCGCGACGTGTCCGTCAGGGCCGCGCACGAGACGACGATGTCGGACCGGGCCGCCAGCTCGTCCAGGGAGACCAGCTCGACCTCGGGGTCGCGGGTGCCCTCGATGTACGGGTCGTAGGCGATGACCGTCGGCCGGAAGCCGTGCAGCTTCTGGGCGACCAGGTGGCCGATCCGGCCGAGCCCGATGATCCCGACCGTCCGCGACTTCAGCCGGTGGAGCTGGCCCAGGAGCGGCCACTCGTACACGTCCCAGTCGCCGTCCGCCGCGGCCAGGGCCAGCGGCAGGAGCCGGCGCTGGGCGGCCAGGATCAGCAGCATCGCGTGGTCGCTGACCTCCTCGTTGTTCGAGGTCGGGCAGTTCCAGATCGGGATCCCTCGCGCCTTCGCCGCGGCGGCGTCCACGTAGTCCATCCCGACGCTGTAGCACAGGATCCCGGCGCACTGGCTGCCGAGCCGGTCGATGTCGTCGGCGGTCAGGCGGCTGGACGTGAAGACGACGTCCGCCTCGGGCAGTGCTTCGGCCGCCTGTTCGGCGGTGTCCGGGACGACGAGCCGGATGCCGTGCGGCTCCAGGATGCTCCGCTCGACGTCGTAGCTCCAGCCCATCGAGCGGATCGGCTCCGGGATGACGACGAGCGGACCGGTCGCGAGGTTCATGGCACTCCTCCTGCGAGCCTCGGCGGCAACGGCCGCGACGTGAGTGTAGATTGTCGACAATCTACGACGACTCGTCCCGACGATCCAGCAGCTGCTGGACGACCCACCACCTGGAGGTAGCGCCATGGCGACGGCACCCAGCGAACCGGTGACAGCGGGCACGGGCGAACGGACGCCGCTCCCCGCCGAGGGCACCTCGGCCGCGGAGCTCCGGCGGGTGATGGAGGAGGCCGCCGGCGGCGACCTCGACTGGCTCCGGCGGATGGCGACCGGCACCAACTACCCGGCCGGCGACGACGTGCTCGAGGTGGCCAAGGAGGCCTACCTGCGCTTCTTCTCGACCAACGGCCTGCTGCCGGGGACGTTCCCGAGCCTGGCCCGGTTCGAGCGCGAGGTCATCGACTACGCGGCCGGGCTGTTCCACGGCCCCGAGGCGGTCGGGAGCATCACCTCCGGCGGCTCCGAATCGATCCTGATGGGCGTCAAGTCCGCTCGCGACCGTGCCCGGCGGATCCACCCGGAGATCACCCGGCCGCACATGGTCGTGCCCGATTCGGCTCACCCGGCGTTCACCAAGGCGGCCGACTACTTCGGGCTGGTCGAGACCCGGGTCCCGCTCGACGCCGACTACGGGATCGACGTCGACACCTATCGCGCGGCGGTGACCGACGACACGGTCCTGCTCGTCGCCTCCGCCCCGAGCCTCATCCTCGGCATGGTCGACCCGATCGAGGAGCTCGCCCCGATCGCGGCCGACCGCGACATCGGCTTCCACGTCGACTCGTGCGTCGGCGGCTTCTTCCTGCCGTTCGTCGAGAAGCTCGGCGAGCCGCTCCCGCTCTTCGACTTCCGGGTGCCGGGCGTGACCACCATCTCGGCCGACCTCCACAAGTTCGGCTACGCGGCGAAGGGCGCGTCGCTGATCATGTCGCGCGACCGCGACGTGTTCGAGCACCAGCCGTTCCGCTTCGGCGGCGGCTCGCGCCCCGACGACTGGTACGTGACGCCGTCGATGACCGGGACA
Source organism: uncultured Chloroflexia bacterium (assembly GCA_963720495.1). Taxonomy (GTDB): domain Bacteria; phylum Chloroflexota; class Limnocylindria; order Limnocylindrales; family CSP1-4; genus SPCO01. Next base: position 133,759 of record CAVRFU010000005.1, on the reverse strand, counting down.
CGGCCCGGCGGGGCGATCGCCGCCGCGTGGGCGGTGATGACGTATCTCGGCGAGGCGGGCTATCTCGATCGGACGCGCCGGACGCTCGACTACCTCCATCGCTGGTGGGCGGCGATCGAGGAGATCGACGGGCTCTTCATCATGGGCAAGCCGGCCATGTCGGTCTTCGCCGTCGCCTCGCCGACGCTCGACATGTACGCGGTCGGCAAGGGCATGGGCGACCGCGGCTGGATCGTGTACATGGACAGCGAGCCGGTCCCGTCGCTGCGCTTCATGCAGTCGCCCGGTCACGAGCCGTACGTCGACGGGTACATGGCCGACCTGCGCGAGGTGGTCGAGGACGTCCGCAGCGGCGCCCTGACGACGACCGAGGGCCGCGCCAACTACACCTGATCAGACCGTCACGGTCACGCTGGCCGGCTGGCTGCCGGCCGGCGCCGCCCGACCGCGCCGACGCGCGGACTGGACGAAGAGCAGCACGCCGCACAGGCTCAGGAACGCGGAGACCCGGAGCGCCGTCTCGATGCCGAACAGGCCGGAGATGGCCGCCCCGACCAGGGGCATGACGATGGTCATCATGTTCACGAGGGTGGTGTCGATCGACGCGAACGTCACCCCGTACTGCCGGGGCACGGTGCTCATCAGCTCGTCGAACAGGATGAGGTCCACGCCCGCCGAGAAGAACGAGGCGACCGTGGCGAGGACGGCCACGATGACCAGCCCGTCCGTCAGCGACAGGGCGGCCGGGTAGAGCGCCGAGACCAGCATCACGATGAGCAGCAGGATCCGGGTCCCGCGGATCCGTGACTGGCGCTTCCAGAACTGGTAGCCCCCGAGGAGCGCCAGCGACTGGCCGGTCGCGATGATGCCGATCCAGGAGTTGGGGGCGTTGACCACCGTTACGAAGTAGAGCGGGATCAACGGCAGGGCGAGCCGCGTCCCGGACACGTACACCAGCTGGCGCAGGCTGTAGTGGAGGAACGCGGGCTGGCTGCGCATCAGGGCGCGGCCGCTGCGGAAGCGCTCCCGCCAGGACGGATTCTCCAGGACCCGCGGCGGCGGCTCGACCCGCGGGATCCGGAACTGGCGCGAGAAGTAGTAGCTGGCGACGCCGCCGACGCTGAACGACATGAACGCGATGGCGTAGTTGATCGGCGTGGGCACGCGCTCCAGGAAGATGCCGACGATCGAGACGGTGATGGCCATCGTCAGACCCATCCACGACCAGCGCCGGCTCATCAGCTCCAGCCGGCCGTGCGGCCCGGCCGCACCGTCCATCACGATCGGAAAGAGGACGGCGCCCATCGTCGACGGGATGGAGGCGACCGCCCAGATCGCCACGATCGTCGGGATCACGATCTCGTGGGGAGCCAGCGCCACCGTCAGCCCGATCAACGCGTACGACATGTTCGAGATCAGGCGTGCCGTGCTGTACCACTTGACGGCCTGGCCGCGGCGCTGGAGGAACTGGCCGATCGGGATGGCCAGGGTGAACCCGGCGACGGCCGGGATCGAGGTCAGGAGGCTGATCGTGAAGGCCGTCCCGCCCAGGCGCGCCACGAGGACGGGCAGGAACGGCGAGGCGGCGTTGACGACGCCCATGGCCACCGAATCCCAGCGCATGATCCATGCGTTGTGGATCGTGTCCGACCCGGACGGCCGGCCAGGCCGGAGCCGGGACAGCGGGATCGGCGAGTGGGGCAGGGCGGCCGGGCGAGAGAAGCGCCGCACGATCGAGGTCCGTCCGCGAACGCTAGAGTGGAAGGGAGAGGTGGCCGCGGGCGTCACCCGACGCACGAGACAGGGGAGGGCGAGGGTGAGATCGGCGGTGATCGTCGGGGCGATCGCGGTGACGACGGAGTACTGGCAAGAGGCGCAGGCCGACGGGACGCGTGAGACCGGCTGTCGCGTCCAGCTGCGGAAGGTGCGGACGGTGCCCGCGCCGGTGCCGCCGCCCGTCCCGCGACGCGACGCCGTCTTCTGGGACATCGAGGAGCCGATCTGGCGCGCGGACCTGTTCACCGAGGTCGGCGGCCGCGGACCCTACGACGCCGCCCACTACCACCCGACGTTCGACCGGCTGACGCCGTGCGAGCGCGTGCATGACGACGCGATCGAGCCCGACCCGCTCGGCTGGATCATGGGCCGCCTGTCGGACCTGCCGGGGATGCTGACCGAAGCCGGTCATCCCGACCTCATCGCGGAGCTCGACCCAGGTCTCGTCCGCCAGGCGATGCCGGCCATCCGCGCGACCATCGAGGCGACGCTGGCGTACCGGCCGACCGATCCGGCCGCCGGGGACTGACCGCCCTCGGCGCGCCGTCCAGCCTCGCGATCCGCGCCACAACACGCCCCGAGTATCCCTAGCGGTCGTACCGGGTGTCAATCCGGATTGTCAACAATCCGTGCCAACCGCTAGGCTGCATCCGTGACGACGACGTGGCTCCGGCCGCCCCGATGATGGCCTCCGACGATGGCGCCACGGCGCCGTCCCAGGCCGGCGATCGACGGTTGCGCGTCGGCGTCGTCGGTCTCGCGCAGTACCACGTCACGGGCTGGGTGGAGACGCTGGAGGGCTTCCCCGACGAGCTCGAGATCGTCGCCCTCCACGACCCGGATCCGGAGCGTGGCCGGACGCTGGCGCCGCCCCATCGCGACCCGTCGTTGCGACCCGGCCTCGGCGAGGCGTATCGGGGCGTGCCGTTCGAGTCGAGCCTCGAGCGGCTTGATCGCCGGCCACGACCTGGACATGGCCCTGGTCACGATGCCCAACGCGGACGCGCCGGCGGCCATCGAGCGCCTGGCCGAAGCTGGCGTCCACCTGATCGTCGACAAGCCGGCCGCCCGGTCGGCGGGGGAGCTGCGTCCGGCCGCCGCGGCGGTGCGGTCGAGCGGCGTGCGCGTCGTGACCGGGCTGACCCGCCGCTATACGCCGGCGGCGCGGGCGGCGCGCGATCTCATCGCCGCCGGCGATCTGGGCCGGCTGGTCGCCGCCGAGGCGAGCTTCGCCACCGGGTCCGTCGCCGTGCGCGACCCGGCCAACCTGCTGTTCGACCGCGCGCGGAGCGGTGGCGGCGTCCTCAGCTGGCTTGGCGTCCACGATGTCGACGCGCTGTTGTGGCTGAGTGGCGAACCGATCGTGGAGGTCGTGGCGATGACCGGCAGCGTCGGCCACGCGGGCCTTGCGGTGGAGGACGTGGCATCGGTCGGCGTCCGGTTCGCGGGTGGTGCGGTCGGGACGATCCACGGCGGCTACGACCTGCCGGCCCGTGGCTACCGCGGCCGGCTGGCGCTGCGCGGCCTCGCGAGATCGGTCGAGCTCCCGGGTGAGGACGAGCTGGTGGTGCTGGCCCGCGGCGACGACGGCCTCCTCGCCGAGACGCGCCGGACATTCACCGTCACGCCGGCGGCGGGCTACGGCGCGCAGGGTCGCGCCGCGGTGATCGACCTGCTGGGCGCGATCCGCGATGGCCGCGAGACGGAGGCGCCGATCGAGGCGCTGGTCCGGGCGCTCGAGGTGATCGACGCCGCCTACCGATCCGCGGAGACCGGTCGTCACGTCAGGCTGGAACGTCCATGACACGCAGGAGGGTTCGATGACGGAGCTCGGGTTCATCGACGTCAACGTCCAGCTCGGCCCGGTGGCCGGCGGTGCGCGCGGGGCGCCGCTGGCGACCGTCGTGCAGGAGCGGGACGGCCACGGCATCCGGCGCTCCCTGGTCCGGCACCGGACCGCGTTGCTGGGCGAGGCCGAGGTGGGCAACCGCATGCTCCTCGACGAGATCGCCGGCGACCCGGCGTTCGTCCCGGTGGGCGTGCTGTCGGTGGACCGGGCCGAGGTGGTCGACACCGCGGCGCCGCTGGCCGGGCGCGTGGCCGCGTTCTGGCTGGAGGGCAAGGCCGCCCCGGGCAGGGGCCTGTCGGCCGAACCGATCGTCCGGGCCGCGGCGCGGACGGGACGGCCCCTGATGGTGCCGATCTCGGGCTGGGGGTCGGCGGCGGCGATCGGGGCGGCCACGGAGGGCCTGGGCGTGCCGGTCATCCTGACCGGCAGCCACTACACGACCTCGGTCGAGGACGTGGCCGCCGGCCGGCGCTACGAGCACCTGCACTTCGACACGAGCTCGATGGCCCACTTCCGGGCGATCGAGACGTTCGTGGCGGCCGTCGGCGCGGAGCGCGTCCTGTTCGGCTCCGGATCGCCGCTCCGCGCCATCCAGTCGTCGATCAACGCGATCCTCGTCGCGAACATCCCGGACGACGCCAAGCGCGCGATCCTGGCCGGCAACGCGGCGCGGATCTTCGACCTGCCTGCCGGCGACGTCACGCTGCCCGAGGTGGTCCGGCCGGCCCGGACCTACGACGTCCATACGCATGGCGGACCGATGCCGTGGGACGTCCCGTACCAGAACGACGATGCGCTCATGCCCACGCTCGCGGCGGACATCGCCAGCGGTCACGCGGTCGCGTCGAGCGTGCTGGCCATCGCGGCCGACCTCGAGGCCGGCAACCGCGAGATGGTCGAGCTGTGCGCGCGGGTCCCGGGCCAGCTCGGCTACCTGGTGGCCGACCCCAACGACATCGATGCCTCGCGCGACCTCTTGCGGCGCTGGGGCGGCGCGCCCGGCATCGTCGGGGTCAAGGTCCACACGGAGTGGTCGCACCGGCACACCGGCAGCCCGCAGATCGCGGCGCTGTTCGACGTCCTCGCCGACCACGGCCGGCCGGTCAAGATCCACAACGACGGCCCCGACTGGGACCGGCACCTGCTGCGGATCGCGCGCGACCATCCGCGCCTGCCGATCATCATCGCCCACGCCGGCCTCGGTCACCCGATGGTCGAGGGCGCCCGGATCGCGGCCCAGGCCGACAACATCTACGCCGAGATGTGCAGCAGCTTCGCCCAGCTCCCGGCCGTCCGCGAGTTCATCCGGACGATCCCCGCCGAGCGGATGCTGTTCGGGACGGACGCGCCGCTGCTCGACCCGGCGTTCGTGCTGGGCACCTACCAGGACGCGGAGATCCCGGCCGCCGACCAGGACCGGATCTACTGGGACAACGCCGCGCGGCTGTTCGGGGTCGGCTGACCCCGCGGCGGCCGGCGGTTGCCGAGGGCCGGTTCAGCCCTCGGCGGCGTCGGGGTCGGTCAGCGGCATCATCCACTCGGGCGCCGGGCTCATGACCCAGAACACGTGGGCCGGCTCGTCGCTGATGACCCGGTTGCGGATGGTGAAGCCCGACGGCCAGTGGACGACGTCGCCGGCACCGAACTCGAAGGAGCCGGTCTCGCCGTCGCCTTCCCAGTCGGCGAGGATCCGGCCGGCCAGGCACAGGTAGACCTCGTCGTGGTCGCCGAGGTGGGGGATCCCGCCGGCCATCGTGTTCTGGTCCGGGTCGCCCGCGACGAACGCCCAGCCGGCGTCGGCGCCCGGCTCGGACCAGAAGGCGCCCGCGTACAGCCGGTCCTGGCCGCCGCTCGATTCGGGCGTGACGAGGCGGACCGAGCGCGACGTCGGGTTGTTCAGCCGGGCGTTCGCGCGGGACATCGGGAAGACCTGCGGGCGGGCGTGACCCTGGGACATCGGGGACCTCCGTTCGGTGGGCTGGCTTGGGGCTCGGCGGCTAGGGGATCCGGCTCAGAGCTCGGTCAGGGCGTCCTCGAAGACGTCGAGCGTCTCGTCCACGAGGGCGTCGGTGTGCGCCGCGTTGACGTACCAGTGGCCCCCTGGGATCGCCCGGACGCCGCGGCGGAGCAACGCGAGGGTCAGGGTCTCGACCTGCGCCGCGTCGACCCGCTGGGTGTCCGCCAGGCTCTCGACCGGCCTGTCGATCCCGAGATGGACGTTGAACGAGCCGGGGACGCCCTGGACGACGCTGTTGATGCCGCGCCGGCCGAGGGCCTCGCCGAAGCCGGCCATCAGCCGGCCGCCGGCCCGTTCGATGGTCTCGTACGGCGTGCCTTCCTGGAGCGTGCTCAGGGTGGCCACGGCGGCGGCCATCGACAGAGCGTTGCCGTTGTAGGTGCCGGGATGGATGACCGGTCCGCCGCCGATCAGGCTCATCAGGTCGCGCCGGCCCCCGACGGCCCCGATGACGAAGCCGTTGGCCATCGCCTTGGCGAGCGTCGTCAGGTCCGGCGTGACCCCGAAGAGCTCCTGGGCGCCGCCGGGTCCGGCCCGGAAGCCGGAGACGATCTCGTCGAAGATCAGGACGACGCCGTGGCGGGTGCACAGCTCGCGGAGGCCCTCGAGGAACCCGGGCGCGGGCCGGATGTAGCCGCGCCAGAGCGGCTCGGTCATGACCGCCGCCACGCCACCCTGGGCAAGCCGGGCCTCGACCGCGTCGAGGTCGTTCCAGGGCAGCACCTCGGTGTGCTCGATGGCGGCCGGGTCCTGGCCGGCCGACGAGGTGCGCAGACGCTGGTCGCCGCCCGGTGCGACGTTGGGCCGGCCGGGCAGGCCCACGAACACGCTGTCCAGCCAGCCGTGGTAGTGGCCCTCGAACTTGACGATCGTGTCGTGGCCGGTGGCGCCCCGGGCGATCCGGAACGCCAGCTGGACGGCTTCGCTGCCGGTGTTGGCGAAGCGGACCATCTCGGCGGACGGCACGATCTCGGTCACGAGGCGGGCGGCGGTGTACTCGTCGACGCTCTCCCCGCCGAGCTGGACGCCGCGGGCCAGCTGCCGGGTCACGGCCTCCGTCACCGCCGGCGCCCCGTGGCCCAGGATGATCGGCCCCGCGCCGCAGTAGTAGTCGATCAGGCGGTTGCCGTCGACGTCGAAGAGCAGCGCGCCCTCGCCGCGGTCCAGCACGAGGGCCGCCGACCCCAGCCGGTAGTCGCTCGATGCGCCGCCGGGCAGCCAGTGCGCGCCCTCGGCCATCAGACGGGCCGTCTCGTCGAAGGTGAAGTTCGGGATCGCGGTCTCGGTCATGGTCTCCCTCGCTCGGTTCAGGCGCCCGGGATGCGCAGCAGGCGGGCGGCGGTCCCGCCCATGAGCGCCGCGAGCTGGGCCGGCTCGAGGAACGTGCTGTAGCGCTCGATCCATTCGCGTGATTGGCGGTACGTGCAGAACCGGTTCTGGAACGGCATGTCGGTGCCCCACAGCAGCCGGTCCGCGCCGATCTGCTCGACCATCTCCTCGAGGACCGGCTGGCAGACCGTCCACGGGTAGTCGTACAGGTCGCCGATGCGGACCGGGAAGCTGACCTCGATGTTCAGGTTGGGCCGGTCGCGGAACGGCTCCCAGTAGCCCGCCGGGACCTCGATCCGGTCGCCGACGATGAGGTCGCGCCACGGGAAGCCGTGGGTGATGCTGACCTTGGCATCGGGGTAGCGGTCCATCCAGCGCGCGACCGTCCACAGCTCGTCGAGGAAGCCCTGGCGCGCATCGACGGCCGCGTGACGCGGGCCGATCGTGAAGAAGATCGGCACGTCGAGCGTGGTGACCGCATCCCAGAACGGCCGCCACGACGCGTCCGCGACGGTCAGGTCCGGCTCGAACCGGTAGGCGTACTCGGGGATGATCTTGAACGCGTGCAGGCCGTGGACCTGGATGGCCGCGATCGCCTCGGCGATGACGGCGTCCGGCTCGGACGCGATCCGCCACTCGTCCACCGGTGCCATCGAGCGGAGCCGGTCCGGGTAGTCGCGGACGCATGCCGCCAGGTACTCGACGTCCTTGGACAGCGCCGCGTCCACGTGCAGGAGCGCCCAGTCGATCCCCGCGTAGTCCATGTCGGCGATCAGGTTGCCCGGCGAGTAGGCGAGGGTGTTGGGCGGCAGGAAGACCTTGGTGTAGTCGTCGCCGTCGACCGTCCAGATCAGCCGCTCGGTGTCGTGGTCGACCCGGAACGCCCGGTCGCGCGCCAGCTGACGGCCGTCCGGGCCGCCCTCCTCGAGCAGGAGGCTCGCGTCGCCGGGCGCCCGATCGCGCAGGCGGAAGGCCGGCTGGTGGTGGCCGGCGTAGCCCCACTGCCACAGGTCGAGGTGGTCCTGGACGGTCGGATGCCCGGCGAGCGTGTCGGGCGCCGTGAAGCAGTACGCGTGCGAGTCGACGATCATCGGGACTCCCCCAGGTCGAGCGGTCTGGTCAGCGACGGATGCGATAGGCCTCCGGCGGCGTGGCGGACGGGACGTCGCGGGCGAGCAGCTGCTCACCCGGCAGGTTGTTGGCGACGTAGGTGCTGTCGAGCAGCCGCTGGGTGATCGGCAGCGCGTCGTAGCTGGCGCTGCGCGAGCGCAGGAACGGCTCCGCGTACGAGGCCTCGGCGTGCATCCCGTGCCGGCCGTCGCGGGCCTCGACGACCTTGCGCGCGAACTGGCCCTCGTAGCCCTGGCTCACGTACTGGTCGAAGGCCTGGACCTTGCGCGCGATGACGGCCGTCGTGTCGACGAAGAAGTCGGCCACGATGCCCGGCGTGTCGATGTTCGAGCGGGTGTCCATCGACTGGTCCATCAGGAAGAAGAACAGCTCCTTGGTGTAGTGCGGCTCCACGCCGTCGACCTGCGGGATGAGCGTCGTGGCCTCGTGCATCGCCCGGGTCGCGTAGATCCCGGCGAACGCGTTCGAGTCGATCAGGTACGGCCCGACCGGGTAGTGGGTCAGGATCACGTCCGGCCGGTACTGGACGATGACCCGCGCCAGCGTCGCGATCCGCTCGTCGGTGGCATTGAAGAAGTCCGGGTCCCAGCCCATGAACTCCGTGTTCGCGATGCCGATGATCGCGGCCGCCCGGCGGACCTCGTCGCGCTTGAACTCCGCGTAGGCCTCGTGGCTGACCGGCTCCGGCGAGGCGGCCCCCTCACCGACCGTCAGGAAGTGCGGGTGCATCCGGATGCCGTCGCTCAGGACGACGGCGGTCAGCTCGTCACCCCGATCGGCGTGGATCGCCATCGTGCCGGCAGCCTCGGTCGCGACGTCGGCCGGGTGGGCGTAGATGCCCATGATGCGCAGCGGTTCGCCCACGTGGCGTGCTCCTTCGGCTGGGCTCGGCGGGCGTGGACGAGCTCGACCCCGAGCCCGAGCTCCCGGGACGGCGCGCGAACGGTCGGGTCAGCCTTCCTTGGCGCCTCGCGGGTCGAGGGCGTCGCGCAGGCCGTCGCCCACGAAGTTGACCGCCAGGACGAAGACCACGGTGAAGATGGCCGGCGGGACCCACTGCCACGGATTGCGCTCGAGGGTCGAGATCGAGCGCGCGGCGTTGAGCATGTTGCCCCAGCTCGGGGTGGGCGGCTGGACGCCGAGGCCCAGGTAGCTGAGACCGGCCTCGATCAGCACCGCCGACGCGACGCCCAGGCTGAGGAACACGAGCAGCGGGGCGGTCGCGTTCGGCAGGATGTGCTTGGTCACGATGCCGGTGTCCGACACGCCGATGACCCGGGCGGCCGTGGCGAAGTCGGATTCGCGTAACAGCAGGAACTGGCCGCGCACGATCCGGCAGGGGATCGTCCAGGTGATCAACCCGATCATGATCATGAGGTTGATGATGCCCGGCCCGAGGACCGACACCGCGATCAGCAGCAGGATGATCGTCGGGAAGCTCATGACGATGTCGACGACCCGCATGATGACCAGGTCCGCCCGCGGGTAGAAGCCGGCGATCGCGCCGAGGATCGTCCCGATGAAGGCCGAGAAGACCGTCGCGATCAGGCCGACGGCGAGCGACACGCGGCCGCCGACGAGCGTGCGCGCGAGGATGTCGCGGCCGTTGCGGTCCGTGCCCCACAAGTGCTCGGGCGACGGCGGCTTGTTGGCCTGCCCGAGGTTCTGCTTCAGCGCCTCCGCCTCGTTGCCGACGATGGCCAGGATGATCAGGATCGCGATCACGATCACCCCGACGACCGCCATCCGATGCTTGGCGAACCGCCGGAGTGTCCGGACGATCGGTCGCTCCACCGGACGGCCGACGAAGGTCGTCGTGCCGGGTACCACGTCGGGCACCACCTGGGGCTGGGTCTGCGTCTGGGTCGCCATCAGCTGTATCGCACCCGTGGGTCGGCGACGGCGTACATGACGTCCGTCAGGAGGTTGGCCATGAGGACGAAGACCGCCACGATGAGGCTCAGCCCCATGATCATCGGCGTGTCGCGCTGCTGGACCGCCTCGACCATCATGTTGCCCAACCCGGGCCAGCTGAAGACCGTCTCGATGATGACCGCGCCGCCGACCAGCTCAGGCAGGGACAGGCCGATGATCGTGATGATCGGGATGAGGGCGCTGCGGAACGCGTGGCGCGTGACGACGACCCGCTGGCGGGAGACCCTTGGCGACTGCGGTCGTGACATACAGGGAACCGAGCACCTCGAGCATCGACGAGCGGGTGTAGCGCATCAGGACTCGCGACGTAGCCGATGCCCAGGATCAGCGCCGGCAGGGCCAGGTGTCTGAGCAGGTCGGGGACCGAGAACGGAGCTCCGGCCGTGACCATGCCGCCGATCGGGAAGATCCGGAAGGTCAGACCGAACAGGTAGAGCCCGCCGAGCCCGAGCATGAACGAGGGGATCGAGATCCCCAGGAAGGCGACGCCCGTGAGGGCATAGTCGGTCTTGGAGTACTGCTTGAGGGCGGACAGGATCCCGAGTGGGATCCCGACGAAGATGCCGATGAGCGAGGGCCGTCCCCATCAGGATCAGCGACGCCACCAGCCCGCGTGCCACGGTGTCGAGCACCGGCAGGCCGGCGCCCTGGAGCTTGTAGCCGAGGTTGCCCTGGAGGGCCTCGGCGAGCCAGTGGATGTAGCGGATGGGGAGCGGCTGGTCCAGCCCGTACCGGAGCGTGATGATCCGGCGCATCTCCTCGTTGCCCGCCAGCTCCGGGCGGATGAACGCGGACACCGGGTCGCCCGGCGCGAGGGCCAGCAACATGAACACGAGGATCGTGATGCCGAAGAAGATCGGGATCGCGATCAGGAGCCGGCGGATGATGTAGGTGCCCAATATCGACTCCGGGCCGGTTGTGCGTGAGGGGCGGAGCCGGTGGCCCCGCCCCTCACGGCGATTGCTCTAGCTACGGTGCGGCAGATGGTACCGCCGAGCGGCCCAAGTCACCGCTGACAGTCGTTACGGCTGGACGAACCAGGTCTCGGCTGCCTTGTAGTAGTTGCCCATGCCCGGGCCGGGGGTGCTGACGAAGTTGTGGATCTTGTCGCTGATGAACCAGTAGCGGGTGGTGGCCCACAGGTTGATGAACGGCTGCTCTTCGGCGTCGATCTTGCAGACGTTCTGGATGGCCGTGGTCCGCTTGGCGGTGTCGAACTCGGTCCCGACCGCGTCGAGGGCCGCGTCCAGCTCCGCATTCTCGTAGTGGTAGCCCTTCCAGCCGTTCCCGCCCTTCGGCCAGGCGTTCTTGCTGCTCAGGGTGCCGATGCCGTAGCCGCCGGCAGCCCCGCCGCCGTCGCCACCGATCATCGACATGGTCGAGTTGCCGTCGTCGTAGAACTTCTTGCTCCACGCCGCGCTGTCCATCTGGGTGATCTTGACCTTGATGCCGACGTCGGCCAGGTTCGCCTGGATCGCGGTCATCGCGTCGAGGGAGCCCTGGTCGCCGTAGTAGGTATCGAAGTCGAGCTCGCCCCACTTGGACGGATCGACGCCGGCTTCGGTCAGGAGGCTCTTCGCCTTGGCCGGATCGAAGTCATAGGTGTGGACGTCCGGCGGGTTGAGGGTCGGATCGAGGTACAGGCAGTTGAGCAGGACCGGTTCCGGGATGTGATAGACGTTCTGCAGGATCGACTTGCGGTCGATCGCGTACAGGAACGCCTGGCGGACGCGCTTGTCGGCGAAGTCCTTGTTCTTGAGCGGGTTGAGCACGATGTCCAGGTCGACGCCCGACGGGCCGGGCAGGACGGTGCTCTTCGGGATGCCGTTCGCGCGCTCGACTTCGTCGGCGGTGATGTACGTGTAGTCGACCTCACCGGCCTCGAACGCGAGGAGCGCCGAGGAGGTGTCCTTGAACTCGCGGCGGATGATGCCGTCGAGCTTCGGCTTGGCGCGCCAGTAGTTGTCGTTGCGGGCGAGCTCCATCGACTGGCCGGCGCTGTAGGCCTTCTCGATGAAGGGGCCGGTGCCGACGGCCTTGCCGGGTGTCCGCCAGTAGTCGCTCTTCTCCATCGTCGCGGGATCGATCGCCGCGAGCGACGACTTCTGGACGATGAACAGATCCATGACGTTGTACGGCAGGAGCGAGTTCGGGGCGATCGTCTCGATCGTGACCGTCTGCGGGTCGGGCGTCTTGACGCCGACGAGGTCGGTCGTGGTGCCCTTCGTGACGTCCTCGGCTCCGACGATGCTCTTCATGCTGCCACCGGGGTAGCACGGCCCGACCTTCGGGTTGAGGCAGAGCTCGAACGAGAACTTGACGTCAGCGGACGTGAAGTCCGTGCCGTCCGACCACTTGACGCCCGGATGGAGCTTGAACGTCCAGGTCTTCTGGTCGCTCGAGACGTCCCACGAGTCGGCGAGCTCGGGGACGAGCGGGCCGTACTGGCCGGAGAACGGGTTCTTGGAGACCGTGGTCGGCACCACGCTGTAGGTGACGAGGTGCTCCCAGATGAAGTGCAGGAACTCGTAGTCGCCGCCTGCAGCCATCGGGCTCATGTTGTCGACGCCGACGCAACAGGGGCCGACGAAGGCGCCCTTGAAGATGCCGCCGGATGGTCCGTCGGTCAGCCGGGCATCGCCCGGAACGATCGGGGCCGTGTCGCCACCGGCCGCGGCGCTGGCTTCAGCGCTCGGTGCGGTGCTCGCGGCGGCGCTCGGAGCGGTCGACGGCGCGGTGGTCGGGGCGGCGGCGGACGCGGCCGGCGAGCCACTCGCCGTGGACCCACCACAGGCGGCCAAGAGAATGGACACCACTACCAGCATCGGTAGCAGGGCCCGCCCCCTCGTCCATGGGGTTTGGATCATCGTTGCCTCCTCCACTATGCCCACGGCAAGCGCTACGTGAGCCTGACGACAGAGAGGCTAGCATAGGCTTTAACGCAATGGGGCTGTAAATTTACGCTCGCAATCGAGTCGTAGTGAACCGCCGGGATCGGCGTCTGGAGGGAAGTCCGTGCCTCGTCCGCTCCGCATCCTGTGCGTCGGTGGCCACCCGGCCGACACGTTCGATTCGGCCGGCGGGACGCTCGCCCACCACGTCCGGAACGGCGACGAGGTGACGGTCGTCGCGCTCACGGCGGGCACCCGGATCCACGACGTCGTGATCTCGGACACGCTCCGGTTCGAGGACCGCATCCCGGACCCGGACGAGCTGTCCGCGCTGATGGCCGAACGCGCCGAGGTCAAGGCCGACGAGGTCCGGCGCGCCTGCGCCATGCTGGGCATCACCGACGTCCGCTTCTTCGGCTACGACGACGCGGTCCTGACCCTGCGCGAGGAGCTGATCCTCCGGATGGCGTCGCTCATCCGCGAGATCCGGCCGGACGTGATCGTGACCCACCACCCGAACGAGCTGGGCGAGTACGGCAATCACCACGCGATGACCGCGCAGCTGGTCCTCAACGGCATCGGCGCCGCGCACGGGGTCGGCATGGGCGATCCCAACCCGCCCCATCGGGTCGCCCAGGTCTTCTTCACCTGCACCGCGCTGATCATGCCGTCGAACACGTTGGCCGGCCAGCTCCCGTGGTACCCGGACCTCGTGGTCGACATCACCGACGTGGTCGAGGCCAAGGTGGCGGCCCTGGACACCATGCGCAGCCAGCAGTACGGCGGGAACTACGCGCGCAAGACGATCGAGATGGTCGACGGCGCGATGGGGTCCGTCGGTGGCGTGGCCTACGGCGAGGGGTTCGTCACCTTCCAGCCCGAGGTCACCCGGCTCTTCCCGGTCTCCGACTGGCAGCTCCAGCGGGCGACCGAATCCGAGGCCGACCTGATGCATCGGCGCAGCCAGATCATCGCCGCGACGGTCGACCTGCCCGACTGAGTCAGGCCCGGAGGCCACCCAGCAGACGGACCGCCTCGTTCGCCATCCGCTCGCCCTGCCCCGCCTGGATGTACCGCCAGCCTCCGTCGACCTCGTATTCGCCGTCGGGGAACGCGGCGGCGGTCGGGATGTACTGGAGCGTGTTGTCGTTGTAGGCGGCCACGACGGTGTTCGCGAACGGCGAGCCGGCCCGCACCGCGAGGCCGTGCTCGAGGAAGACCTCGCCCGGCAGCACGACCAGCGCGAGGTCCGGCCCGATCGACAGCGTGACGATCGGTGCGCGACCGAGCTCCGTCAGGCGGCGGGCCAGGACGAGCCGGTCGCCGATCGAGACGATGTCGGCGAACTCGGTATCGCGGGCGGCGCGCTCGAAGGCGGCCTCCTGCTCGGCGAGCGGCGGGAACGGGTCGAGCTCGAGGGGCAGCGACGACCGGGCGACGACGAGCCCGCCGTCGGTCACCGGGGCGGCGGTCCGGAGCGCCTCGGCCACGCCCCGGGCGAAGCGTTCGCCCATGGCCACCGTGTCGTCCCAGGCCGTGCCGGACACCCACTTGCCGGTGCCCTGGTTGCCGGCGCAGCCCTGCAGGAAGACGCAGGTGCCCTCGTAGCCGCCCCCCTCGATCGCGGTCCGGCCGTGGCCCACGAAGTCGGCCGAGACATTGGACGGGATGCCCAGCCCGGAGGCGGTCGGGTGGCAGCTGTAGGTCAGGATCGCGCCGATCGCGCCACCGTCCGGGCGATCGAAGCGGATGACGGCCACCTGCGGGTCGATCAGGCCCTCCGGCAAGGCCCGGAGCTCCTCCGGCGGACGGCCGTAGCGGTGGACGGTCCGGCCGTCGGGCAGCTTCGGGCGCCGGTTCCCGGCGACCCGTTCGACCGTCCCGTGCCCGATCGCGACCCGTGCCGGGACGGTCCGGTTCGCTGCCTCCTCGACGGCCTCGACCACCGCGGTCTCGAGCGCGGCCGCGTAGTCGTCGTCGTGCAGGCGCAGCCCGTACGGCCGGAGCAGCTCCTGCAGGTCGGCGCTGATGTACGGGCCGCTGTGCGTGTGCGACACGTTGAGGACGACGCGGTCGGCCGGCAGCCCGGTCCGGGCGGCGACGGCCTCCCGGATCGAGCGGTGCGAGGCCTCGAGGAGCCCGCACAGGTCCAGCCCGACGAGCGCGATCCGCTCGCCGTCCGACTCGAGGACGACCGCCGTCGCGCTGAGCGGGTCCCAGACCTCGGTGACGGTCCGGAACAGCCCCAGGCTCGACGGCGTCCCGAGCGGCTGGGTGATGTCGCGTCGGGCGACGCCGGCCCGCAGGGTCACCGCGTGAGCTCGGACGGGTCGAACTCGTCCGACGACCCGGTCGGCTGCCAGCCGAGGACCTCCTTGGCCGGCGTCGTGTCGCGCCAGCGCAGGCTGTTCTCCGAGATGGCGTCGAAGATCCCGAACCTGACGTCGGCCGGCGCCGACAGGCACTTGTCGATCATCTGGACGGCGTCCCTCTGGGCCAGGAAGCCCGGGAAGTGCCGGATGAGCATCGGCCGGTCCTCGGCCAGGACGGCGCCGAGCCGGATGACCAGCACGCTCATCGGCGTCTGGTCGGAGAACCAGCGTGCGGCCGCCTCACAGAAGAGCTTGGCGGCGCCATAGGGGCTGTCGGGACGGGGCGGGGTCTGGTAGTCGAGCAGGTCCCAGCCTGGGACATCCCGATCGCCGGCGGCCAGGCGGCCATAGGGCAGGCTCTCGTCCCATTCCCAGCCGCACATCGTGCTGCCGGTGCTCATCAGCACGAAGCGCCGGACCCCAGCCGCAGCCGCAGCGCGCAGGACGTTGATCGTCCCGCCGGCGGTGACCTCGAACTGCTCGTCCCACTCGAGACTCTGGGTCTCGCCCGCGAGGTGCAGGACCATGTCCTGACCCGCCACGGCCCGTCGGACCGCATCCCGGTCGGTGATCGACCCCACGGTGTAGGGGATCCCCGGCACGGCATGGCGGCTCAGGCCGCTGAACTCGTAGCGGTCGGACAGGTTGGTCAGCACGAGTCCACCGATCAGCCCGCTCGCCCCGGTCACCAGGACCTTCGGCTTGGTCATCGTTCGTCCTCCCATGCGATGTCGGCCCGTTGGGGACCGTTACTCTATCGGCCGGCCGCCGCCGTGGCGGCCCGTCGCCGGAGGCTTCCATGACGTCTCGACAGCTGGTCCGCGCCGCACGCGTCGCGAACGCGACGACCGACGGCTGGCTGGCGGACGCGGCGATCGAGGTGGTCGACGGCCGGATCGCGTCGGTCGGGCGCGCCGGCGAGCTGCCGACGGACATCGCGACGACCCACGAGGTCCACGACCTCGGCGACGTGTCGCTGCTGCCGGGCTTCGTCGAGACGCACATCCACATGCACTTCCCGGCAGCCCCGGACTACCGCGACGATCGCCCGGCCGGAGCCGGTCGAGCGATCGCTCATCCGAGCGACGGCGGCGATGCGCGCCCTGCTGCTGTCCGGTGCGACGACCGCGCGCGACACCGGCAGCCGGCTGGACGTGGCCCTCGCGATCCGGTCGGCGACGGTGGACGGTGTCATCGCCGGGCCGCGCCTGCTGGTGGTCGGGGCGCCGATCACGACCACGGCCGGGCACTACTGGTTCCTCGGTGGCGAGGCCGACACGACCGACGCCGTCATCGCCCGCATCCGCGAGGCGAAGAAGGCCGGCGTCGACGCGATCAAGCTCATGGCCTCGGGCGGCGGCTACACGCCGACGTCCAACCCGCGCTCGCAGCAGTACGACGCCGCGACCCTGGCCGCGGCGACGGCCGAGGCGCACCGGCTGGGGCTGCCGGTCCTGGCCCACTCGCTGACCGCGGTCAGCAACGCCCGCGCCGCCGAGGCCGGCATCGACACGATCATCCACGGCGGCGTGTGGTGGACCGACTACCCGGTCCGCGACCAGGCGTACGCGTACGACCCGGCCGTCGCCGACCGGATCGCGGCCCGCGGCATCTGGGTCGATCCCGACGATCGGCGAGGTCGAGCTCCACGAGGCGCACGACGCGGCCGGCGGACCGGCGCTGCCGGCCTTCGAGCACTGGGCGCTGCCGGACGTGCCGAGCGAGCTGGAGCCGCGCCTCGGGTTCATGCGCGACATGGCCGACCGTGGTGTCCGGTTCATCGGCGGGATGGGCATGGGCATGCCGATCGTCACGTTCGACTCGGTCGCCTGCAGCGCCCAGGTCTACGCGCGCCTGCTGGGCTTCGACCCGTGGCGGGCCATCCGGACGATCACGTCCGACGCGGCCGAGGCGCTGGGCCTGGCCGGCGTGACGGGCGCGATCCGGCCCGGCCTCGCGGCGGACCTCGTCGCGGTCGAGGGCGACCCGATCGCCGACGCCGATGGACCCGGCGGCCACGCCGGGCTTGGCGGCCTGCGCCGGGTCCGGGACGTCATCCAGGGCGGCCGGCCGGTCGTGCGCGACGGTCAGGCGCTGGTCTGAGCCGCGCGCCGCGATCGGTCAGGCCCCGGCCGTGCGGAAGGCCGCGATGACCTCGTCCGCGCCGGCCATGTCGAGGTTCTCGGGGTCGAGGCGGAGCACGTTCGCCTCGGCGTCGTGGTCGCCGACCATCACGATCGGATCGCGGCCGGCGAACCGCCGGACCAGCTCGACGGCGGAGACCTCGTAGGCGACCGGGTCCACGGTCACGATCGTCATCGGGACGGGCCGGCCGTCGGCCTGGGTGGACTCGCGCCGGACCGTCAGGCCGGGGATCCCGGTCAGCCCTCCGGCGAGACGGTCGGCGACGGCCGTCCAGCGCGCGGTCTCGGCGGCCTCGTCCAGGTCGGCATAGCGCTCGAGGGCGACGAGCAGCCCGACGATCTCCTCCTTGCCGGTCTTCATCGACCGGCCGATGCCGTGGATCGGCGGGCGCGGGATGACGCCGTTCTCGACGAGGGCGCGACGGGCCCAGGTCGCCGTGAGCACGTCCATGTCCTGCTGCTGGAGCCCGACCGAGATGAGGAGGTCGGCCCGGCCGGCGAGGAACCCGGACGCCTGCGGGCCGCGGATCGTCTTGCCGCCGCTGAACGCGACGAGATCGGCGCCGGCCTCCGTGAAGCGACGCAGGTTGGCGCGCGGCGGCAGGTTCATCGACGCGTCGACGAGGACCGGCAGGCCGCGCGCGTGGGCGGTCGCGACGAACGCCTCGATCGGCAGGCCGAGCGCCTCGGCCTGGCCGTGGAAGAACGCGCCGGCCGTGGCCGGGCCGATCGCCGCGGCCATCTCTTCCGCCGTCGCCCCGTTCGCGTCGCCGAACTCGACCAGCCGCGCCCCGGACGCGCGCACGAGGTGGTCGTACGGGTTGCGGTGGCTGGCCTGGACGACGATCTCCGACGGTCCGCCGGTCGTGTCGGGGAGGCGCTCCATCCGGTCCGGGTCGAGGCCGGCCAGCATCGCCGCCGCGCCGAGGGTCAGCCCGGCGGCCGCGCCGGACGTGACGTAGCCCGCCTCGGCCCCGGTCAGCTCGGCGATCCGCTCGCCGGCGATCTCCTGGAGGTCGCCGATCCGGGCGAAGGAGCGCGGCCGCCTCCGCCATGGCGGCCACCACCTCCGGCTCCATGAGGGTCCCGCCCGCCAGCGTCGCGTTGCCGCGCGCGTTGACGAGGGTGCGGACGCCGAGTCGCGCGTAGACGGTCATGCGGCCTCCCGGTGGTGTGTACGATCGCGGCCGGTGTGGCGCGCCCGCTCGATCGACGCGTGGGCGGCCCGGGACAGGAGTGTGGCGTGACCCGAACGATCCTCCACGGCGGCCGTGTCCTCGATCCGGCGGCCGGTCTCGACGGCGCCTTCGATGTCGTCGTCGAGGACGGACGGATCGCGGCGATCGCCGCGGCCGGCGGACGTGGCGCCCGCGGCCGATGACCGCCGCGTCGACGTCACGGGCCTGCTCGTCCTGCCCGGCCTGGTCGACCTGCACGGCCACTGGTACGACGGCAGCCCGTACGGCCTGGACCCGATCGCCAACCTGCGCGGCGGGGTGACCACCGCGGTCGACGCCGGGACCGCCGGCTTCTCGAACTTCGGGTCGTTCCGCCGGCACACCATCGAGACCGCGCCGGTCCGCGTGCTGGCGTTCGTCCACGTGGCCGCCGCCGGCCTGGTCACGACGGTCGTCGGCGAGCTCCAGGACATTCGGTACGCGCGCCCGCGCGAGGCGGCCGCCATCGCGCTGGAGCACCGGGACGTCGTGGTCGGGATCAAGGTCCGTCTCGGCAGCGAGGCCTGCGGCGACAACGTGGCCGCCGCGCTCGACGCCGCCCTGGAGGCGGCCGACCTGGCCGGCGTCCGCCTGATGGCCCACATCGCCGAGGGTGCCGACGTCCGGACCGCCCTCCGCCGGCTGCGGCCGGGCGACATCGTGACCCATGCCTTCACGGCCTCCGGCCCGGGCATCCTCGGCGACGACGGCCGGGTCCTGCCGGAGGCGCATGCCGCCGCGGGCCGCGGCGTCCGGTTCGACATCGGCCACGGCTGCGGCAGCTTCGCCTGGTCGACCGCGGTGCAGGCGCTGGCCGAGGGGCTCCAGCCGGACGCGATCAGCACGGACCTCCACCGCTATTCGATCGAGCACCCGGTGGTCGACCTGCCGACCACGATGTCGCGCTTCCTCGCCCTGGGCATGCCGCTGGAGGCGGTCGTCACCGCGACGACCGCGGGTCCGGCCGCGATCCTCGGCCGGCCCGAGCTGGGCACGTTGCGTGTCGGTGGTCCGGCCGACATCACCGTCCTCGAGGAGGACGCCGACCCCGGTCGACCTGCCCGATGCGCGAGGGCGTGCGCCGGTCGGTCGAGCCCGATGCTGCGGCCGGTCTGGACGATCGCGGGCGGCCAGCTCCACCGGGCCGCGGACGTCGAGGTGCCCCTGCGACCGTTCCTCGACGCCGACCGCGAGGTGGACTGCAGCGTCCCGATCTGAGCGGGTGCCGGGCCGGTGATCGACCACGGTCAGGTCAGGTCCCGCAGGCGGAGCCAGTGGAGCCGGGTCCCGCCCTCGTCCGGATAGCCGTGCAGGACGACGCCGAGATCGCCCGACGGGAAGGTCACGACATCCGGGTAGCCGCACACGCTGCCGGGCTCGTGCCGCGCATCCGGGTCGGCCGCGTACAGCTGGCCGGCCAGCGACCACGTGTCACCGCCATCGTGGCTGACGCTCAGGCTGACGCCGCGCCGGGCGGGGTCCTCGTCGCGGTAGGCGCAGGCGATCGCCCCGGACCGCAGCCGGAACAGCTTGATGTTCGAGCCGAGGAACGGCGTCGGCACGATCGGCGACCAGGTCCGGCCCTCGTCGGCCGAGTGCGACGTGACGCTCTGGCGGGTCTGGTGCTCGCGGACGACGGCCAGGAAGCGGCCGTCGTCGAGGCGGATCACGTCGATGTCGCTGTAGTCCCGGCCGTCCGCCTCGGCGATGATCGTGGGCATCTCGATGTGCTCGCCCTCGGGGTCGCTGACGCTGACCCCGGCGTGCCAGCCGAAGTCGCGGGCGCGGGTGCCCATGACCGCCCAGAGGAGGCGGCCGTCGGCGAGCGGATGCGGGTTGCTCGCGCCGTAGAGCTCGGTCCACTCCGGGAAGAGGCGGATCTCGGGCGACAGGTCCGACCAGCTGTCGCCGCCGTCGCGGGTCGTCGTCGAGGCGACGTACCAGCCGGTCATCGGCTCCGTGCCGCCGAGGCGACAGGTCGATCAGGATCCGGCCGAGCATCACCTTGACGTTGTCGTCGGCGATGCGGGCCAGGCCGCCCATCGCGAGCGAGAACCAGCCCGGGTAGGCGTACAGGGCGAGCGGCTCCGCCCAGGTCGCGCCGTCGTCGTCCGAGCGAGGTGACGACGAGGGCCGCCTGGTTGCGCAGGTCGACCCCGATCACGTGCGAGAAGCACATCAGGAGCCGGCCGGTCGATTCGATCCGGACGATGCTGGCCGCCGACCGCCGACCGGGCGGCGCGTCGGCGAACAACGTCCGCGCCTCGATGACCTCGAGCGGTCCGCCTGGTTCGAGCCTGGGGGTGGGGTCGGCCATCGGATCCTCTCCGCTGTCGGTGCGAGTGGTCAGAGCAGGACGCGCGGGATGCGCTCGTCCCAGCGGCGGGTGACGGGCGGGTCGTCGTCGACCGTCACGGTCAGGTCGATCGTCAGGTGGAGATCGGTCTCGGTCGAGGCGATGACCACGTCGGCGCGGCTCTCGACGGCATGTCCGTCGTGGACTGCTCGAGCAGCGGTGCCAGCCACGCGCGACGGCATGCGCCGGGATCGACCGGGTCGACCTCGCAGGTGTAGCCGGCGTCGCGCTCGATGCGGGTCCCCTCCGGCGTCACGTGCGTCGTCTCGAACCGGATCGTCGGACAGCGACGCGGCCGGTCAGCGCGTCGCGCGTCACGGTCCACGTCGGCGGGTGGCTCGATGGCCGACGCGTGACGCGGCGACCACGGGCGACGGGCGCGAAGGCCGGCGCCGTGACGGGGCCCTCGTCGGGGACGACCGGCAGCGATGAGCCGCGACGGCGTGCCGGGCCCGCGGTGGACCGTCGAGCGTCGCGGGCGCCGGCGTCGGCCAGACGTTCGGCCAGTCGGCGCCGGCGATCGACGACGCGGATCCGGTGGCCGGCGCACGAACCGCCACCCGGTCGCATCGACCTCGACCGTCAGCGGGACGACGACGCCGGGATCCAGTGGCTGCGGGTCGGTCAGCGACGCTCGACGCGTGCCGTTGAGCATGCCCTTGGCGACGAGGTGCGACGCTGCCGTCGGGGTCGACGTCCGAGAGGCTGACCGCGACGCCCACGACGTCGACGTCCGAGCGACGACGTGGAGGTCCGCCCGGGCGCGTCCGAGGATCGTCAGGGGCGCATCGAGCGGCGGCTCGTATAGGTGAGGGACAGTGCGCCTCGTCCGAGCGCTGGTCGGCCGGTCAGCCCGAACTGCACGCCGCCCGACCACAGGCCGTGGCCACCCCGACGGTCGGATCGACGACGAGACGGTCGGCGCCGGAGTCGACGGCGTCCGCGCCGGTCGTCGACGTCGGACAGGCGTCCGTCCGGCCCCGAGGAGCGAACGCGCGCTCGGCGGCGCCCGCCGGCGGCCAGGTCGTCTCGGCCCGCCATGCGTCCGGCGCTCTCCAGCCGGTCGGCTGCCAGCGAGCCCGCCTCCTGCATGAACACCGACGATCGGCGGCTCGTCCATCAGCGCCGTCGTCGCGCCCGAGGCACCAGTGATCGAGCCAGCGGACGACCTCGCGCAGGTGGTCGATCCGGGGGCCGGGGATCCCGGCGTCCGGGTAGCGGTGATCCCACGGGCCGATCAGCAGCTTCTTCGGGGCCGGTCAGGCGCTCGAACAGTCGCAGTCGGCGGGTTCGGGTAGCCGTCGCGCCAGCCGCCGATCAGGAACGTCGGGCAGATGATCCGGTCGACGATGTCCGCGACGGACCCCTGTCGCCAGTACGGCCCGTCGACCTGGTGCGTCAGCCACGCCAGAAGGTACGGCTCGTCCTCCGCGACGTGCCGCTCCCAGATCGTCGCGGCACCGTCGGCCGCGAAGGTCGGGTCCGTCGGCATCGCGTTCCAGGCGATCATCCGCGTCCCGTAGTAGCCGACGTCGTAGTACATCCGCAGCAGACCGCCGCGGTAGTGGCAGTCGTCGGTGTAGCGATCGTCGGTGAAGTCGACCGGGATGATCGACGTGAGGTGCGGCGGCTGGAGCGTCGCGACCTGGAGCGCGGTGAACCCGCCGTACGAGATCCCGATCATGTTCACGTGGCCGTCGCACCAGGGCTGGGCGGCCATCCATTCGATGGCGTCGTAGCCGTCGACCTGCTCCTGGGCCACGTATTCGTCGACGGCGTGGCCCTCGAGCCGCCCGGTGCCACGGATGTCGACGCGGGCCACGATGTAGCCGTGCCGTGGCAGCTCGAGGTAGTGGCGGAGGCCGGTCGGATCGACCTCGTCCTTGCGATAGGGGAGGTACTCCATGACGACCGGCAGCGGCTCCGACGGGCAGGCCATCCGGCCCCGTCGCCGGCATCGTCCGGAGACGTAGAGGTCGGCCGCCAGCAGCACGCCGTCCCGCATCGGGATCATCACGTCACGGACGAGCCGGACGCCCTCGCCCGCGCGGAGCAGCTTCACGGGCGTCCGGCCTCAGGCCGGGATCGTGTCACGGCCGCGGGTCGGCTTCGGCCGCGGCGGGGTCGGCTGGACGCGCTGGCCGCCCTTGAGGATGAACCGCGTCCGCCGCAGGTCGGTGATCTCCCGGTCCGGCGCGCCGTCGACGATGAGGACGTCCGCCGCCATGCCCGGGCTGGAGGGTGCCGGTCTCGCCCTCGATGCCGAAGTGCCAGGCGGCACGCCCGGTGGCGCAGTGGATGACGTGCGCGGGCTCCAGCCCGGCCCCCACCCACGCCTCGAGCTCGATGAACAGCTCCTCGCCGAAGTCGGTGAAGTTGATCCCGACATCCGTGCCGGGCACCAGCGTCACCCCGGCGTCGTAGAGCGCCTTGCCGTTGGCCCACCAGTCCGCCCGCGTCATCCGGCCGGGGTTCGGCTGGAGCTTGTTGACGTCCTTGCCGGTCTCCACCTCGTAGCGGGTCCCGGCGGAGATCGTCGGGATCGCCCGGGTGCCGCGCTCGACCATGCCGCGGGCGACGGTCTCGTTGAACGCCCACTCCCAGTTCTCGCCGAGCATCGTGCAGTGCTGGATCGAGTCGATGCCGGCCTTCGAGGCGTTGTCGATGCCGGGCACGCCGTGCGCGTGCGAGGTGACCTTCTTGCCGAGCCGGTGGGCCTCGTCGGCCGCCGCCGCCAGCTCCTCGATCGAATAGGACGCGTGACGCGAGTCCGTGCCGGGCGTCATGCCGCCGCCGGTGGCCATGATCTTGATCCCGTCCGCCCCCTCATCCTCGAGCAGCGTGCGGACCGTCTCCCGCACGGCCGCGACCCCGTCCGCCTCGCCGCCGAAGAAGTGGCAGTGGCCGCCGGTCTGGGTGACCGCCCGACCGCTCACCAGCAGGCGCGGACCGAGGGTCAGGCCGCGCGCGATCCCGTCGCGGATCGCATAGGCGGTCATCCCGCGCGCGCCACAGTCGTAGGCGGTCGTGATCCCGGCCCGGACCATGCGCTCGCTGGCGGCCGAGCCGCGGACCACGAGGTCCTCGTCGCTCTCGGTCTCCATGGTGCCCAGCGGGTCGATCGTCGGCGGCATGGTCACGTGGACGTGGGCATCCATGAGACCCGGCAGCGCGGTCGTGCCCGGCAGGTCGAGCGTGCGTGCGTCCTCCGGCTGGGCGACGGCGTCGTCTCGTCCGACCGCCGCGATCCGACCGTCCAGCACGAGCAGCGCGGCGTCCTCGACGGCCGGCCCGCCGGTCCCGTCGAGCAGGCGTCCGACGCGGATCCGCAGGGCCTGGCGCATCCCCGGCTCGATCATGATCGGATCCCTCCGCTAGGCTGTGCGGGGCCGTCGGCGCTCGTGGGCGCCCAACCCGTTGTTCATTACTACTGTAATAAGTTGACAGAGACGCAGTTGGGTTGCAGGATGCGACCGCATTGCCCGTGCAGGGCGAACGGCTGAGGAGGAGACCTATGAAAGTCCGTATTCCCGCCTTGCTCGCGGCGGTCACCCTGATCGCTGTGGCATGCGGAGGGACCACCGCGTCACCGTCGGCGAGTACCGCCGCCTCGGTGGCGCCGCCGCCGTCGACAGCGGCATCAGAGGCTCCGTCGACCGCCCGCGTCGGCGGCCGCCGGACCGACCACGCTGCGCGTCTCGCGCATCTCGGACTTCCTGCCGAGCATCCATCCGGTCGAGCTCGGCACCGGCAACCAGGAGCTGATGGCTGACATCGTGTTCAGCACCCTCGTCGACGTCGACAAGGATGAGGTCACGATCCTGCCCGACCTGGCCCAGACGTGGGACGTCACGCCGGACGCGACGACCTACACGTTCCACCTGAACCCGGCTGCCGTCTGGAGCGATGGCCAGCCGGTGACCGCCGACGACGTCCTGTGGACGATCGCCTGGTCCGCCCAGAACCCGGACGCGTTCAAGCAGATCCCGGTCTCGGCGTACCTCGAGGTCAAGGGCGCCGCCGACGTCAAGGGCACGACGAAGACGCCCGTCGGCGCCGAGAAGATCGATGACCACACCGTCAAGCTCACGCTGTCGGCCCCGGACTCGACCTTCCTGCGCCGCCTCGCCGGCGCGGTCTATTACATCGAGCCGAAGCACATCCTGGACGGCCTGACCGCCGCGCAGGCGGAGACCTGCCCGTTCTGCCTGGGCACCGTCGGCAAGACGATCGGCTCCGGCCCGTACGACTTCTCGGAGTCGATCTCGGCCGGTGGCGCGACGTTCAAGGCGAAGAAGAACTACTGGAAGGGCAAGGACTCGCAGATCGATACCCTGGTCTACAAGATCCAGGAATCGAACGTGTCGGTCGCCCAGCTCGCCGCGGGCGAGCTCGACCTGACGATCCGCGTCCCACCGGCCGAGGGGCCGGGCCTCGCCAACGTCCCGGGCCTCAAGCAGCTCAACGTCCCGGGCGTGGGCATCTTCAACATCAACTTCAACAACACCAACACCGACAAGGCGCTGCGCCAGGCGATCGCCTACGCGATCAACCGGCCGGAGGCGATCGACAAGGTCCTCGGTGGCCTGGCGACCCTCAACTACACCATCCCGCCCGGGTTCAAGGTCTACGACGACATCAACAAGTACGAGTTCAACCTGGACAAGGGCAAGGAGCTCCTGGCCACGTCGAAGTGGGACAAGAGCAAGACCTTCCGGCTGGCGCTGCTGGCCGAGGATCCGAACTTCACGGTCACCGCTCCGGCGCTCCAGCAGTACATCGAGGCCCTGGGCATCAAGGTCGAGCTGACCGCGCTGCCGACCGCGCCGTACACGGACCTGATCCAGAAGACCAATGACTTCGAGGCGTTCCTGAGCTTCGGTGGCAGCGAGGGCGTGGGCTGGTATCAGTCCTCGATCTACTTCGACTGCGCCGGCCTCGGGACCAGCCAGCTGAAGCTGCCGAAGGATCAGTGCATCTACAGCGACCAGTTCGCTGCCGCCCAGGCGGTCGTCGGCGACGCGCAGGACGCGATCCTGCACAAGCTGGCCCTCGACCTGAACGACAACCTGCCCGAGATCTACCTCTGGCAGCCCAACTACCTGCATGTCTATACGGACAGGCTGGGTGGCGACTTCGCCATCTACCCGAACGAGCGTGAGTCGTTCCAGAAGATCCTCGACTGGACGTATCACAACTAGTCCCTGGAAGCTGACATGAGCCGGGCGCCCATCGGCCGTATCCTGACCATCGCATAGGAGGTTCGGTGGGCGCCTATATCATTCGACGCATCCTCATCTCGATCCCGGTCCTGTTCGGGATCACGCTCATCGGTTTCGTCGCGCTCAAGCTCGCGCCAGGGGATCCGCTCCTGTCCTCGGTGAACCCGGAGACCCTGGCGAACCTTCTGTCGCATCCGGAGATCCTGGCCGCCGAGCGCCATCGGCTGGGCTTCGATCAGCCGATCTTCCCCAACCAGTACCTGACCTGGCTGGGCGGCGTCCTCCAGGGCGACTTCGGCTACTCGGTGACATCCCACCGCTCGATCGCCGACGAGATCGGCGCGCGGGTCCCGCAGACGCTCCTGCTGATGGTCACCGCCCTGACGATGGCCATCTGCATCGGCATCCCGATCGGGGTGATCACGGCCGTCCGCCAGTACTCGAAGCTGGACTACGTGCTCAACTCCGCGGCGATCTTCCTCGCCTCGACGCCGGTCTTCGTGCTCGGCCTCGTGTCGATCTACATCTTCGCGGTCAACCTGCACGTGCTCCCGACCGGACAGGTCCACACGGTCGGAAAGACCGATCCGGTCGACACGTTCTATCACCTGGTCCTGCCGGCGACCGTGCTGGCCATCGTCAACGCCGCGCCGCTCGTGCGCTACACCCGGGCGAGCATGCTCGACGTCCTCAACAGCGAGTACGTCACGACGGCCAAGTCGAAGGGCCTGTCGTACCGGCTGGTGATCATGCGCCACGCCTTCCGGAACGGCCTCATCCCGATCATCACGATCGTGGCCCTGCTGATCCCGGAGGCCGTCGCCGGCGCCGTCATCACCGAGCAGGTCTTCGCCTGGAACGGGATGGGCTCGCTCGCCGTCAAGGCCGCGAGCGCCCGGGACCCCTCGCTGATGATGGGCATCATCCTGATCACCGGGATCGCCGTCCTCGTCGCCAACATCATCGCCGACATCGGATACGCCGTCGCAGATCCACGGGTGGCATATGACCGCGCGAAATGAACCCGAGGCGCCCCGCGCCGACCGGCTGCTCCACAGCATGGCCGACGTCGAGCATGTCGCAGATGCCCGTGGCGCTCGGCACCCAGGTCCTCGGCGAGCACGTCTCGCCCCGGCGGGCGGCCCTCCGCCGCTTCCTGCGCTATCGCCTCGCGATCGTCGGCGTGTTCATGCTCTCGATCATCATCGCCCTGGCGATCCTCGCCCCGGTCCTGACGCCGTGGCCGCCGAACTGGGTGGACTTCGCGGCCGGCGCCCGGCAGCCACCGAGCGCAGCGCACATCCTCGGCACGGACGTCTCGTCGCGTGACATCTGGGCACGCGTCCTGTACGGCGCGCGCACCTCGATCCTGGTCGGCTTCGGGGCGGTGACCCTGTACCTGATCATCGGCACGCTCATGGGCCTGGCCGCCGGCTTCTACGGCCGGTTCATCGACCAGGGGATCATGCGGTTCACCGACACGATCATGGCCATCCCGCCGCTGCTGCTGATCATCGTGTTCGTGTCGCTCGTCGGCCCGAGCATCATCTCGGTGATCGCGGTCATCGGCCTGCTCGGCTGGCCGGTGACGTGCCGGCTCGTGCGCGGCCAGCTCCTGGTCCTGCGCGAATCGGAGTTCATCACCGCCTCGCGCGTCGTCGGAGTGCCCGACAGGACGATCCTGTTCCGGCATATGCTGCCCAACATCCTCGGACCGCTGACCGTGGTGGCCACCTTCGGCGTCGCGACTGCGGTCCTCCTCGAGGCGAGCCTGAGCTTCCTTGGACTCGGCGTCCGGCCACCCGAGGCGAGCTGGGGCAACCTCATCACGGAGGCGGTCAGCCCGGTGGTCCTCACCCAGCTCCCGTGGCAGTGGATGCCAGCCGCGGTCTTCATCACCGCCACCGTCCTGTCGGTGAACTTCATCGGCGACGGACTCCGGGACGCGATCGATCCGCGAGCTGCGAAGGGTCGGTGATCCGCATGCACATCGGCGTCCACCGGCGACCGGCCGGTCGAGGGGGCGCCCGGTGGCTTCCCGCTGCCGGTCTGGTCCTGGCCGTCGTGGCCGCCTGTCAGCCCGAGCGCCCCACCCGGCTTCAACGGCACGCCAGCCGCCCGACGCCGGCGCGTCCGGCGGGGCCGGGCCCGAGCGTCGCCGCCCCGGACGGCTCGGGTCTCGTGGCGGGCAAGCCGACGGTCACGACGGACGGCGGGAAGGTCATGGTGGTCGGCCTCGGCGCCGGCAAGTCGGACGACCTTCGACCTGCCCGCAGGCTCCGCGACGATGGTCATCAGCCCGTGCGTCGGCGGCGTCGTCAGCCCGTTCGTGTCGCTCTACGACGGCAAGGACAACAAGGTGGGCCTCACCGTCGACCCCACCACCACGCTGAAGAACCTGGTCGGCGGCAGCTACTACGTGGACGTCGCCGCCAACCCGAAGTGCGTCTGGTCGGTCCAGATCACGCCCGGCTGACCGTCAGTCGGCGGCCTGCACGGGGACGATGACCGGCTCCTCCTCGACCTCCGGGACGACGTCCTGGGGCAGGGCGGTGAGCAGCTCGCTCGCGAAGTGGCAGGCGACGGTCTGGTCGGGATTGTCGGCCACGACGGGCTTGAGCGGCGGGTCCTCGGTCGCGCAGATCTCGGGGTTGCCGAGCCGCTCGCGCAGCCAGCAGCGGGTGTGGAAGCGGCAGCCCGACGGCGGGTTGGCCGGGCTCGGGATGTCGCCCTTGAGGATGATCCGGCGGCGTGACCGCTCGGTCCGCGCGTCCGGCACCGGCACCGCCGACAGCAGGGCCACCGTGTACGGATGGAGGGGCTGCGCGTAGAGCTGGTCCGACGGCGCGATCTCGACGATCTTGCCGAGGTACATGACCGCCACCCGGTCCGCGATGTGGCGGACGACGGCGAGGTCGTGGGCGATGAACAGGTAGGTCAGCCCGAGGTCCGCCTGGAGCCGCTCGAGCAGGTTGATGACCTGCGCCTGGATCGACACGTCGAGCGCGCTGATCGGCTCGTCGCAGACGATGATCTCGGGCTCGACGGCGAGCGCCCGGGCGATCCCGATGCGCTGGCGCTGGCCGCCGCTGAACTCGTGCGGGTAGCGCTCGACGAACGACGTGTCGAGACCGACCAGGTCGAGCAGCTCGGCGACCCGGGCCTCGCGGGCCTTGCCCGAGAAGAGGTTGTGGACGCGCAGCGGCTCGGCCAGGATCTCGCCGACGGTCTGGCGCGGGTCGAGGCTCGAGTACGGGTCCTGGAAGACCATCTGGAACTTCCGGCGCCGCTTGCGCAGGTCGTCGCCCTTGAGGGCCAGCAGGTCGGCGCCGTCGAGCGAGATGGACCCGGCCAGGGGCTGCGTGATGCGCACGATCGTCCGCCCGATCGTCGTCTTGCCCGAGCCGGACTCACCGACGAGGCCGAGCGTCTCGCCCCGGGCGATGTCGAACGTCACGCCGTCCACCGCACGGACCCAGCCGCTGCGGCGGCGCATGACCCCGGTCAGGATCGGGAAGTAGACCTGCAGGTCCTTGACGCTCAGGAGCGGCCCGGCGGGGGCCGGCGCGTCGGGCGTGACCGGGGCGGGCTCGGCGGTCGTCTCGGTCGGCGTCAGCGCGGCGCTCATTCGACCTCCGTGGTGGCGGCCGCGACGATGGCCTCGACGACGGCGGCGGGCGGCGGTGCCGGGACGAAGCCGGGGGTCAGCGGCTGGCCGGCGATCGCCTCATCGCGGGTCGGCTGGTTGTGACAGGCGACCTCGTGGCCGGCGCGGGTGGACTCCTCGAGCCGCTCGCCGCCGGCGATCGTCAGCGGCGGCGCGTCCGTCCAGCAGCGGGTCAGGCGCCAGGCGCAGCGCGGCGCGAACGGACAGCCCTCGAGGGGTGACGCGAGGTCCGGAGGCGAGCCCTCGATCGGGGTCAGGGCGGCCTGGCGCGGGCGGTCCAGGCGCGGCAGCGACCGCAGCAACCCGATCGTGTAGGGGTGCGCCGGATCGGCCAGGAGCGTCTCGGTCGGCCCGAGCTCGACGAGGCGCCCGGCGTACATGACGGCCAGCCGGTCGGCGAAGCCGGCCACCACGCCGAGGTCGTGGGTGATGATCAGGACGGCCATCCCGAGCTCCGTCCGGAGCCGGCGGAGCAGGTCCAGGATCTGCGCCTGGATGGTCACGTCGAGCGCGGTCGTCGGCTCGTCGGCGATGAGCAGGCTCGGTTCGCAGCTCAGGGCCATCGCGATCATCGCGCGCTGGCGCATGCCGCCGCTGAACTGGTGCGGGTAGTCGTTGACCCGGCCCGCGGCGTTCGGGATGCCGACCAGCTCGAGCAGCTCGATCGCGCGCTTCTTGGCGTCCTTCGAGCCGACGCCCTTGTGCGTCTCGATCGCCTCGGTGATCTGGCGGCCGATCGTCAGCACGGGGTTCAGGCTGGACAGCGGGTCCTGGAAGATCATGGCGATCTGGGCGCCCCGGATCTTGCGCAGCTCGTCCTCGGACATCGTGAGGAGGTCCTTGCCCTCGAAGACCGCGGTCCCGCCCGCCACCCGGCCGACGCGCTTCGGCAGCAGGCCCAGCAGGGACAGCGCGCTGACGCTCTTGCCGGAGCCCGACTCGCCGACCAGGCCGATCGTCTCGCCCGGCCCGATCTCGTACGACAGGCCGCGCACGGCGCGGACCGTCCGACCGCGGCCCACGAACTCCACCTGGAGATCGCTGACCGTGAGCATGGGCTTGGCCGGTCGCGCGCCATCCCGGATGACGGCAGGGGCGTCGAGCGGATCGATGTTGTCGGCGGCTGCCTGGATCATGGCCCTCAACGGTGCTACGTGACGGGGAAGCCGGCGGAGCGAGGTCCACGGGCCGGATAGAGGAAGTGCCGACCTTGGGGCCGGCAACCCCACCAATGTACAGTGCAGGTGCGTGATGTCAAGGCGAGGTCAACTGCCACTTCAGTGACGGTTCCCCGCACGAATGACTGTACCGGGTCGGGCGTCGGTCGGTCGACCATCGCGCGCGACGATCTCGCCGTTGACGACGACCAGGTCGATGCCCGTTGCCGGGCGGCGTGGCTCGTCCCACGTGGCGCCCGCCCCGACGGTCGCCGGATCGAACACGACCAGGTCGGCCGCCAGCCCCTCGACCACCCGACCGCGGTCGGCGATCCCGAAGCGTTCGGCCGGCAGCCCGCTCATCAGGTGGACCGCCCGCTCGAGGCTGACCAGGCCGCGTTCGCGCACGAACGTGCCGAGGACCTGCGCGTAGCAGCCGTAGCCGCGCGGGTGGGGGAGCTTCCCGTGGTAGACGCCGTCGCTGGCGACCATGAAGGCCGGGTGGTTGAGCGTGCGCCGGGCCTGGGCGTCGAAGTCCTCCTGGCTGATCCCGCGCCGGAACACGAGGATCGCGTCCGGTGATTCCTCGATGATCAGGTCGACCGCCGTCTCACCGAGGCTCGTGCCGCGCTCGGCCGCGACCTCGCCGATGGACATCCCGATGTAGCGCCCGGTCCGCG
Source organism: uncultured Chloroflexia bacterium (assembly GCA_963720495.1). Classification (GTDB taxonomy): domain Bacteria; phylum Chloroflexota; class Limnocylindria; order Limnocylindrales; family CSP1-4; genus SPCO01. The sequence continues at coordinate 102,016 of CAVRFU010000005.1, read as the reverse complement.
TGTCCGAGAAGTACTCGCGGCCGCCGATGGCGTGGGTGATCCCGATCTGCTCCTCGATGATCGCGCCGATCTTGCGCGCGGTGGGCCGGGTCGTCACGAAGCCGCTTGACCGTCGCGTCGAAGCCGCCCAGCTGGTCCTCCGGCGGCAGCCAGACGAGCAGGTGGCTCGACCCCGCCGGGTACAGGTACCAGTCGATGCCGAAGTCGACGCCGGCCTGGCGGGCCTCCTCCAGCAGCGGCTCGGTCTCGTCGTCGACCGACTCGTGCGACTGCCGGATGGGGACGCCGGCGCGCTTGCCGATCTCGATCGACTCGCGGTAGGCGGCCGGCTTGCCGATCTCGTTGTAGCGGATGTGGGCCGCGTACACGCCGCCGTACTCGGCGACGACCTTGGCCAGCTCCACGATCTCGTCCGTGGACGCGTTGGCGGCCGGCTGGTAGTCGAGCCCGGTGTTGAGCCCGACCGCGCCGGCCTCCATCCAGTCGCGCGTGAGGGCGCGCATCCGGTCCATCTCCGCCGGTGTCGGCGGGCGATCGTCCCAGCCCATGACCGCGAAGCGGATCGGCTGGTGCGGGGCCATCGGCACGACGTTGAGCGGGATCGTGCCGGCGAAGCCGTCGAGATAGGCACCGATCGTCGGCCAGTCCGGCCGCAGGTCGGGCTGGCCGTAGGCGAACGCCGTGGCCCGCCAGAGCTCGGCACAGGCCTCCGCCGGCAGCGGCGCCCAGCCGAACCCGTCCGGGCCGGTCAGGTGCGACGTGACGCCCTGGAGGACAGAGCCCCAGATCTCGCCGTTGCCGCGCAGCGCGGTCTCCGAGTGCGGGTGGGCATCGATGAAGCCCGGCGCGACGATGCGTCCGGCCGCCTCGATGACGGTCGCGGCGGCCGCGTCCGGGAGCGTCCCGACCGCGGCGATCCGGCCATCGCGGACGGCGACGTCCGCGACCACGCCCGGCGCGCCGGTGCCGTCGACGACGGTCCCGCCGCGGATGAGGAGGTCTGCGTCCACCCTCAGCTCAGCTTGCCGCGAGCGAGGAGCGGGATGATCCTCTCGACCACGCCATCGCGGAGGCCGACGAACGCGTCATGACGGAAGGTCGTCGTGTCGTGGTAGTCCGGGATGATCTCGAGCTGCTGCCCGATCGCCACGGGCGGACCATCGGGTGGCCGGAGCCAGACCCCGTGCTCCGCCGACAGGTAGACCAGCTCGAACTCCGGGTGCTCGAGGACCACCGCATGCCATTCCTCCTTGGCCGACAGGGTCTTGAACCCGGCGTCGGTGATGACACGCTCGGCCGTCGGCCGGCTGCCCACCGTCGTCAGGATCGTCAGGGCGTATTCGAAGCCGAGCTCCTCGAGGTGGCAGAGCTCGCCGTAGAACGGGTCCATGAAGCTGGCACCACCGGCCTGGAGCTCGGTCAGCCCGTCGATCGAGGCCGCGAACATGTGGTTGCCGGAGCCGCCGCCGCTGACGATCCCGACCGGCATCCCGTCGGCCTCGATCAGCCGGCGCGACTCGACCAGGCCGGCGATCGCCTCGACGGTCTGGCGCTCCTTCTCCTCGTTCGGCCAGGCGGTCAGGGTGTGGCCCTCGTAGCCCATGATCCCGGCGAACCGGACGCCCGGTGCCTGGTCGATCCGGCGAGCCAGCTCGAGCGCGGCCGGTCCCGGGATCGACCCCGGTCCGGTCCATCCCGACGTTGATGTCGACGACCATCGGGATGTCGACGCCGGTCGCCGCCCCGACCTCCGAGGCGAGGTCGACGTGGAACGGGTCGTCGGCGCAGACCATCACCTCGGCCCGGTCCTGGAGCCGGGCGGCGCGCTCGAGCTTGACCCGCGAGGCGAGCGCGTAGGCGACGAGGATGCTCGGGATGCCGCCCTCGACCATGACCTCCGCCTCGGAGACCTTGGCGCAGGTGACGCCGATCGCCCCGTAGTCCATCTGGCGGCGGGCGATCCAGGGCGACTTGTGGCCCTTGGAATGGGGGCGCCAGGCCTTGCCGCCGGCCGCGATCGCGGACGACAGCCGGTCGACGTTGCCCTCGAACCGCCCGAGGTCGAGCAGGAGGGACGGGGTGTCGAGCTCGGCCTTCGGGCGGCCGATGCGTGGATCGGTGGCGGCGGCGCTGGTCGTGGCCACGGGTCTCCCTGCTGGACGGGGGCGCCGGGACCGTGCGACCCGGCGAGCGCCATTGTAGATTGTCGACAATCGCCGCACATGGAGACCGCGATGGAAGTCGTCGCCTCGGGGGCGTTCTGGGACGCGCGAACGGCGCCGGTCAACGAGCGCTCGGCCTCGTCCACCGCGGCGGTCGCGCTGGCGGACGGCACGGTGCTTGCGACCTGTCGGCTGGGCACGGATCGCGAGGGCGCCGACGGCCACGTCGGGGTGTTCGCCTCGACCGACGGCGGCGACGACTGGGAGCTCCGCTTCCTCGGGCTGCAGGAACGGGTCTGGGACGGCTGGCCGGGCGAGGCGCGCGGCTGGTATCCCGACGGAGCTGGTGCCGGGCGAGCTCATCGCCTCGGTCCTGTGGACCGATCGATCCGACCCGAGCCACCCGTGGGTCCACCCGGTGACCCAGGGCCTCCTCGGCATGCGCAGCTACCTGATCCGCTCGACCGACGGCGGACGCTCGTGGCCGGACCGCCGCCGGATCGACCTGGGGCCGCACCCGGGCGCGTCGGTGACCGGCCCCGTCCTGCGCCTGGCCGACGGGACACTCGCCCAGCCGTTCGAGAACTGGAAGGAGTACGAGGACCCGACGCCGGGCATCCCGTGCGCCTGGCTGCGCCTGTCGCCCGACGACGGCGCGACCTGGACCGAGGACGTCCTCGTCGCCGCCCACCCGGACAACGCCATCTACTACTGGGACCAGCGTCTCGCGACGCACCCGGTCGACGGGCGCCTCGTCAACATGTTCTGGACGCACGTCCCGGCCGACGGCCGCGACATCGACGTCCACATCACGTGGGGCACGCCCGACGGGCGGACCTGGACCGAGCCGGTCGGCACCGGTCTGCCCGGCCAGCACTGCCAGCCGATCTCGCTCGGGGGCGACCGGCTCCTGGCCGTCTACTCGCATCGGATGAGTCCGGGCGGGATCCACGCGTCGATCAGCGAGGACTTCGGCCAGACGTGGGATCGCGACCGCGACCTCGTGGTGTGGGCCAGCGACGCCGGCGACGAGCCCGGCTCCGGCGCCTCGCGGGCACAGGAGGAGTACTGGAACGACATGGGCGCCTGGCAGTTCGGGCACCCGCGTGGCGCGCTCCTCCCGAACGGTGAGGTCCTGGTCGTGTTCTACGGCGGGTCGGGCGCCACGCGGAGCGGCCGCTGGGCCAGGCTACGGGTGTGACCGACCTCCTCCTGCAGGACGCGCGGGTCGTCGACGCTCGAGGGGCGCGACCGGGCCCGGTCGACGTGCTGGTCCGGGCGGGCCGGATCGCGGCGATCGGCGAGGGACTGGACGCGGCGGCCCACGGGGCGGCGGGCGCCGCGGTCGTCGCCCTTGGTGGGCGGTGGCTCACGCCGGGGCTGATGAACGCGCACGCCCACGCCTGCCTGGACGCTGGGCCTGACCCGGAGACCGTCCTCCACGGCGAGAACCGGAGCCAGACCCTCGTGCGCAGCATCGCCCGCCTCGAGGCGACCGTGCGCGCCGGGGTGACCACGATCCGCGACGTCGGCGGACCGGGCGAGATGCCGATCGAGCTCGCAGAGCTCATCGCCGCCGGCGAGATCGACGGGCCGCACATGCTGGCGAGCGGCCGGGTCATCACGATGACCGGCGGGCACGGCTGGTGGATCGGCCGGCAGGCGGACGGCCCGGACGCCGTCCGCCGCGCCACCCGCAAGAACCTCCGGAGCGGCGCGACCTCGATCAAGCTGATGGCGACCGGCGGGATGATGACGACGGGCCGGCAGGCCGGCCAGCCGCAGCTGACCATCGAGGAGATGGCCGCCGCGGTGGAGGAGGCACACAAGCGCGAGGTGCCCGTCGCCGCCCACGCCGAGAGCCGGATCGGGGTCCGCAACGCGATCCTGGCGGGCGTCGACTCGGTCGAGCACGGTCACGGCGGCGACCAGGAGATCATCGACCTGATGCTCGAGCGCGGGACCGCCCTGGTTCCGACCATCCTGTCCGACCGCCGGATCATCGACCACGGCGTCGCCGCCGGCATCCCGGCCTTCGTCGTCGAGCAGTGCGAAGCCCTGCACGAGAGCCTCGTGACGTTCCTCGAGCCGGCGATCCGGGCCGGGGTGCGGATCGCGGCCGGCAACGACGGCGGCGCGCCGCTGGTCCCGATGGGCGACATGGTCGACGAGCTCGAGCTGTACGTCCGACACGGGATGACGCCGCTGGCCGCCCTCGCCTCGGCGACGACGGTGACCGCCGAGCTGTTCGGGCTGCCGGACGTCGGGCTGGTCGAGCCGGGCCAGGTCGCCGACCTGCTGGTCGTCGACGGCGACCCGCTCGCCTCGATCGGGGCGTTGCGGGACCCGGTCCAGGTGCTGCGGGCCGGACGGCCGGTGCTGGACTGGCCGGAGACGGTCGACAAGGGCCGTCTAGCCCGGCAGCAACCCCTCGAACACCGTTTCGTTCAGGGTCAGTCCGAGCCCCGGCCGGTCCGACAGGCGGAAGACGCCGTGATCGTGGAGCACCGGCTCCTCGAAGAGCGACGCGATCACCTCGGGCGCCGGACCGTACTCGACCGAGTACTCGTGCGGCCGGACCGCCGACAGCACGGTCGCGTACGCGTGCATGCTCGCGATCGACAGGATCCCGGCCGACGGGCTGTGGGGCATGACCGGCTTGGCGAGGACCTCGGCCAGCTGGAAGATCCGGACGACCTCGCTGATCCCGCCCGCGTCGACGATGTCGGGCTGGAGGATGTCCGGGTCCGCACCGTCGACGAGGTCGCGGAAGTCCCAGCGATGCTTGAGCTGCTCGCCGGTCGAGACCGGGATGTCGAGCGCCCGGCAGACCTCGCGCAGGCCGGCCAGGTCGTGCTCGGGGAGCGGCTCCTCGAAGTGGGCCAGGCCCAGCCGCTCGAGCTCGCGGCCCTGGCGGATCGCGGTGCCCACGGAATAGCCGCGATTGGCATCGAACCCGAGCCAGACGTCCGGCCCGAGCGCCGCCCGCACCTGGCGCGCCATCTCGAGATCCTTGGCCGGGTCGACGTCGCAGCGGATCGGTCCCCAGTCCATCCGGATCTTGAACGCGCCGAAGCCCTGGTCGCGCCCGACCATGACGTCCGCGACCATCTTCTCGGGCGTCTTCTCGAAGCCCGCGCCGACGCTCCAGTAGAGCGGGATCTCGGTCCGGGCGGCGCCACCCAGCAGGGCATGGATCGGCAGCCCGGAGGCCTTGCCCATGAGGTCCCACAGGGCGATGTCGATGACGCCGGCGAACGACGTCGAGGTGGGGTAGGGGAGGTCGTGGGTGCCGGCCGTCAGCCGCTCCCAGTGCCGGCCGGGCTTGAGCGGGTCGTGGCCGACGAGCTGCGGCCGGATGACCCGGTCGAGATGGGCGCTGAAGATGGCCGGGTCCTGCCAGCCCAGCTCGGACAGCCCGACCAGGCCCTCATCGGTGAAGACGCGGACGATGGTCGGGCCGATGGTCAGGGTGTCGGCGCGGATCTCGGTGATGCGCACGGTCAGGGCAGTCCGAGCTTGCTGAGGCGCACGAGATCGCGTGGCACCGCGGTCATGTCGGCGATGCCGCAATGCCGGGCGTCCTCCTTGAGCTCCGCGCGCAGGGTCGTGAATACCTTGCGCTGGCCGGCCTCGCCGGCGATCGCGAGGCCCCACAGGAACGGCCGACCGATCAGGACAGCGCGCGCCCCGAGCGCGAGTGCCCGGATGACATCCGCTCCCCGCCGGATGCCGCCGTCAACCAGGATCTCGATCCGCCCGTCGACCGCCTCGGCGACCTCAGGCAGCACCTCCGCCGTCGGAATCGCACCATCGAGCGTCCGGCCGCCGTGATTCGAGACGACGATGGCCTTCGCTCCGGCATCGATGGCGAGCCGGGCGTCGTCCGGGTGGAGGACGCCCTTGAGCACGAGCGGCACAGAGAGGCGAGCCTGGAGTCGATCGACGAACGCCCAGTCGAACTTGTCCAGGCTGACGGCCTCCGGCCCGTACATCGGGTAGCTCAGGCCTTCGGGCGCAAGCATGCCGCCGCGCGGGCGACGCTTCGGGTCGACGTGGCTGGTCACATCGATCGTCATGCAGATCGCCTTGGCGCCGGCGGCGACGGCGCGGTCGATCATCGCCACCGTCGCCTCGAAGTCAGTCCACGGGTAGAGCTGGAACCAGAAATTGCCGCCGGGGACTGCGCCGATCTCCTCGATCGGGACCATCGTGCTGGTCGACACGATCATGATCGTGCCGGCCGCGGCGGCTGCCCGGGCCGTGGCGAGCTCGCCGTCCGGATGCGCCATCCGCTGCGAGGCCATCGGCGCGACCATGATCGGCAGGGCGATCGGATGGCCGAGGATCGTCGTCGCGAGGGAGACCTGCGACACGTCGATGAGCATCCGCGGAACGAACCACCAGCGTTCCCAGGCGGCGAGGTTGCCCTTGAAGGTCAGCTCGTCGCGCGCGCCGGACGCATAGTAGTCAAGCGCGTTCGTGGGCAGCAGCCCGGCCGCGAAGGTCTCCATCTCGGCCAGGGTGGCGTTGGCGAGCGGGTCCGGCTGCGTCATCGACTCCATCTCCACTGCATGCGAGCCATCGAAAGGGGTGCCCGATGGACACCAGCGACCGACCGGCGGCGACGATCCATCCGGGCGCCGTGCGTGCGATCTTCGACCACCTGATCCTGTCCCTGACGGCCGACGGCACGCCGGGCGATCCGGTCTTCCTGTTCAGCCATTACCGTTTCCGCTGGGCGGCGGACGGGATCGTCGGCGACCTGGCGTTCGTCGAGCTGGAGCGCGGCGGCGGACCGGAACGGATCCTCGTGACCAGCGAGCCCGCGCTGGCGGAGGCCCAGGCCGCGCGCCTCTCGCCGCGGGGCTGGGCGGAGGTGGACGTGGCGCGGTCGCCGATGGTCGCCGCGTTCCGTGGCACGCCACTGGCCGGGTCCACGGTGGGCGAGACGGTCATCGGCAACGGCCTGCGGCTCGAGGTCGGCTGGTCGGAGCTCTCGGCTCCGGTCTTCGCGACCGGTCCCGCGCCGCGCGTGCCCGACCGAGGACATCGTCAGCGTGCTGATCGAGGCCGGCGCGGGCCGGGCGAGCGTGAACGGCCAGGCGGTCCGTGGCCGGCTGTTCCGCAACGACGTGTGGGTGCCGTGGCTTGGCCGTCCCGCTGCGGTCCGGTGTCGTGGCCATCGGCGAGGTGCTGCTGGACCGACCCTGAGCGGCTGCGCCTCAGGCTCATCGGATCGAGCCGCAGGCGCGCCCAGCGCACGTCCGTCCCGCCGTCGGCGCCGGCCGCGTAGTGCACGACGCCGACGTCGCCGTCGGGCAGCGCCTCGGCGAAGGCGAGGCCGTACGACCAGGTGCCCATGTCGACGAGGATCTCGCCCGTCGCGGTGGCGTCGCTCGTGTCGGTCGTGGATGGCCGCTCGACCGGGTCGCTCGGGCCGGTGGACGACGACCTCGGTCGCCGGCGTCGAACGGCGCGTCGATCGCGTCCGCCTGCCGGGCGCGGATGCTCTTCGTCCCGAACCGGTCGACCCAGGCGAGGACGACGCGACCGTCGGGCAGGACCGCGGGATGCCCCGGCTGGTCGGCGAACCCGAGGTCGTCGGCCGGCCCGAACGGGGCGATGCCGTCGGCGCTGATCCGGCGCCGGACGTTGAGGTACGTCGCGGTCTCCGAGTCGTACGTCCAGGTGAACGTCACGAGCCGGCCGTCCGGGGCGATCGCGCCACGCTGGTCCCAGTTCAGGATCCGCCCGGTCGGATCCTCGAGGACCGTCACCGGGTCGGACCAGGTCGCCCCACCGTCGGCCGAGCGGAGGTGGACCACGCGCTGGAACCACTTCGACGTGTCGAGGAACGGCTTGTTCGATTCGATGCTCAGGACGAGGGTCCCGTCGGCCAGACGCAGGATCGCGTTGGTCAGCGACGGCGGACCGATGTCGTCCGGCATCGGCACGATCCGCCACGGCGTCCAGGTCCGCCCGGCGTCCTGCGGAGTCGGCCAGGAGGACCGTCATCGGCAGGCAGCCCTCGGTCTCGGGATTGAACAGTGGCTGGCCCGGGAAGGCTTCGCGGTCGATCCAGAGCGCCGCGACGATGAGGTGGTCGCCGTCGAGGACCGTGATCGGCGCCGCCTTGAGCGCGCCGCGCCGGCCGTCGATGGTCGTCTCGAAGGGCGTCACCGGATCGGTCCAGGTCCGGCCGCCGTCGGTCGATCGGCGCAGCTCGATGGTCAGGTCGTCGGTGTCCTTGCCGCTCCCGATGCTGTACGTGACGAGCAGGCTGCCGTCCGCCAGGACGACGAATGCCGGGAACGTCGAGACCGCCCGGGGCGTGCCCGGGACGGCCGCCGAGAGGACCCCGCGCTCGACGATCTCCATGTCGGTCGCCTCCCCGGTCGATCCGGTCAGGCCGGGTCGATCGGCAGGTGGACCGACTCGCCGCTGTCCGACGATCGCAGGCCCGCCTCCACGACCTCGACGGCCGCGCGGCCGTCCTCGCCGTGGAAGCCCGGCCCGGCCGCGTCGAACCCGGCCTGGACGGCCTGCGCGAACTGCTGGGTCTGCTCCGCGAACGCGGTCAGCCGGATCGGGCTGTAGACGTCCGCGTTGAGCGCGAACGGCGGCATCTCGTAGATGTCCTCCCAGGCCTCGCCGCGCCCGAGCCGGACCTTGCCGTATGAGTCGGATTCGACGATCCCGTCCGACCCGATGAACGTCCACTGGCTCTGCGAGCCGAGACCGGGAGGCGGGATCTCGAAGCTGATCAGCATCTGGACGATGACGCCGTTGCGCAGGACGACCTCGGCCAGGCCGCTCCGGCGCTGGTTCGGGTCGCCCGCGAAATCGCGGACCTTCGCGAAGATGACCTCCACCTCGGAGCCGGTGAACCAGCGCAGGGCGTCGAACAGGTGGACGCCCATGTCCAGCCACGCGCCGCCCTCGCCGGCCTTGTGCGCCCAGCCGTGCTCGGGCGTCAGGTAGGCGAGCACGGAGCTCAGGATCCGGACCATCCGCAGCTCGCCGATGCTGCCGTCGTCGATCAGGCGCTTGGCGGCGACCGGCGAGGCCCGATGGCGGGTCACGTGGTTGACGTCGAGGAGCACGCGCGCGTCGCGGCAGGCCGCGATCATCGCGTCGCAGTCGGCCAGCGTGACCGCCATCGGCTTCTCGATGTAGACGTGCTTGCCGGCCGCCGCGGCCGCCTCGGTCAGCGCCCGATGGGTCGAATGGGGCGTGCAGATGAGGACCGCGTCGACGTCGTCGCGGGCGAGCACCGCCGCCGTGTCGGCGAGGGCCGGGACGCCGTACTCGGCGGCGAGGGCGGGGGCGCGAGAGCCCTCCGCGACGGCCACCAGGTGGCCGTCCGGGACGTGCTTGGCGAGGCTCTGCGCGTACGTGTGCGCCATGAAGCCCGATCCGAGAAGCCCGAAGCCGACGCTCATCGTGGGGTGCGTCCTTTCCTGTCAGCGCGACGTGGTGACGGGGCGTCGGCGGGGTCGCCGACGGCGGTGGAGCGTCATCCGGGACACACGGGCGGACCGGGTGAAGGCACTCTGGAATCGCGTCGATCTCGAGGGACCGTGGCTGTATATTGTCGACAATCCGAGGCCATGTCAATCGAAATGCGAGGGGCTGCGAGTGCGGATCACGGCCATCGAACCGTTCGTCTGCGACGGCGGCCTGCGCGAGTTCGGGTTCCTCAAGGTGAGCACGGACGAGGGCTTCGTGGGCTGGGCGGAGACCTACGACTGGCACACCTCGGCGTCGCTCAAGACCGCGCTGGAGGTCATGGGCCGGCGGCTCATCGGCGAGGACCCGCGCCGGATCGAGCTGATGAACGAGAAGATCTGGTACGGCGGCCGGCCGGGCGTCCCGGAACGCCAGAAGGTCCTCGCCGCGATCGACCTCGCGCTCTGGGACATCAAGGCGAAATGGCTGGGCGTCCCGGTCTACGAGCTGCTCGGCGGGAAGTTCCGCGACCGGATCCCGCTGTACTGGTCGCACTTCGCGACGTACCGCGCGGTCTGGCCGGAGGTCGTCGGCCAGCCGCCGACCCACACGTACGCCGAATGGGCGGCCGGTGCCCGTGACGTGGTGGCCCAGGGCTACAAGGTCCTCAAGACCAACCTCATCGCCGAGGGCGGCCCGGACGGCAAGGCCCGGCTCCCGCGCTACCTGGACGGCGCCATCGACAACGGGACGATCGACGACGCGGTGACCTGGATCGGGACGCTCCGGGACGTCGTCGGGCCGGGCATCGGCATCGCCGTGGACGTCCAGTTCGACTACCGGATGGGCGGCATCGTCAAGCTCGCCCGGGCGCTCGAGCCGTTCGACCTGTACTGGCTGGAGGTCGAGAGCCTCGATCCGGAGGCGCTGCTGGCGGCACGCGAGCAGACGTCGACCCGCCTGTGCCACGGCGAGAGCCTCATCCGGCGCGAGCAGTTCCGCCCGTTCTTCCAGAAGCACGTCACGGACGTCGTGATGATCGAGACGCTGTCCAACGGCCTGTCCGAGTCGCGCAAGATCGCCGAGATGGCCGAGCTGTACGACACGATGATCTCGCCCCACAACTGGATGAGCCCGCTCGGGACATTGATCAACGCGCAGCTGTGCGCCGCCGTCTCGAACGTGGAGATCCTCGAGATCGATATCGACGACGTGCCCTGGAAGGGCGACCTGCTGACCCACCCGCTCGAGATCGAGGACGGCCAGCTGATCGTCTCGGACCGGCCGGGCTGGGGCGCCGACATCGTCGAGGAGGTCGTCCGGGCGCACCCGCTGGCGGCGGACCGCCTGCCATGAAGATCACCGCCATCGAGCCGATGACGTGCAACAGCGGGATCGGCGGCCGCGACTGGCTCTTCGTCAAGGTCACGACCGACGAGGGGATCGTCGGCTGGGGCGAGGGCTACGACTGGCACACCGGGTCCGTCCTGGCCGAGGCCATCCGCGTCCTCGGGAAGGAGCTGATCGGCGAGGACCCGCGCCGGATCGACCTCATCGGCCGGCGCTTCTGGGACGTGGGCAAGGCCGGCGTCCCGGAGCGGATGAAGGTCCTCGCCGCGATCGAGATCGCGCTGTACGACATCAAGGGCAAATGGCTGGGTGTGCCGGTCTACGAGCTGCTCGGCGGCCTCTACCGCGACCGGCTGCCGCTGTACTGGTCGCATTTCGCCTCGTACCGGGCGATCGACCCGGAGGCGCTCGGGGTCGAGCCGGCGCGCACGCTGGATAGCTGGCTCGCCCTCGTCGACGACGTCGAGGCGGCCGGGTTCAGGGCGCTCAAGACGAACCTCCTCGTGCCGGGTCTCACGACCGGGCTGCCGCCGACGCTCTACGGCGCGATCGACCGCTCCCGGATCGATGCCGCCGTCGCCTACATCGGCGCGCTGCGCGAGCGGGTCGGCCCGAAGATGGGGATCCTGTTCGACGTCGGCCAGGAGTACCGCCACGGCGGGATCATCGAGCTCGGGCGGGCGCTGGAGCCGTTCGACCTGTACTGGCTCGAGGCGGAAGGCTTCGACGCCGACGCGCTGCTGACCGCTCGGCGGGGGACGCGGACCCGGCTGTGCCACGGCGAGGCGCTCATCCGGCGCGAGCAGTTCCGGCCGTTCCTCGAGCGGCACGTCACGGACGTGGTCATGGTCGAGGTGCTCATGAACGGGCTGTCCGAGGCCCGCCGGATCTGCGAGCTGGCGGCCCACTACGACACGATGGTCTCGCCGCACAACTACATGAGCCCGCTGTCCACGCTGGTCAACGCGCACCTGTACGCGGCGATGCCCAACTTCGAGATCTTCGAGATCGACATCGACGACATCCCCTGGAAATGGGACCTCATCGACCAGAAGATCGAGATCGTCGACGGCGAGCTGATCGTCCCGTCACGACCGGGCCTCGGCGCGAACATCGTCGAGTCGGTCGTGGCCGAGCACCCGCTGACGAGCGCCTGACGGTGGCACGGCCGCGCCTGGCGTTCGGCTACAACCCGCCGACGGGCAACCGCAAGATCGAGCGGATCGATCCGGCCACGTTCGACGCGGACCTGGATCGTGCCGTCCGGCTGGCCGCGCCGGCGTTCGAGTCGTTGTGGATCTCCGACCATCTCATGACCGAGGACCGCTTCCGCCTCGAATGCTGGACCGAGCTCACCTGGCTCGCGGCGCGCTTCCCGGGGCCGCTGCTCGGCACGATCGTGATGGCCAACTCGTACCGCCATCCCGCGCTGCTCGCGAAGATGGCCGCGTCGCTCCAGTACCTGAGCGGCGGGCGGTTCATCCTCGGCTACGGGGCCGGCTGGGCCGAGGACGAGTACCGCGCCTACGGCTTCGACTTCCCGTCGGCGGGGACGCGGATCGATCAGATGATCGAGGGGATCGAGGTCATCCGGGCGCTGTGGTCGGGCGGGCCGGTGGACTACGCCGGCGAGCACTACCGGCTGACGGAAGCCCTTGCGGTCCCGGTGCCGCAGCCCCTGCCGCCGATCATGATCGGGGGCGACGGCGAGCGCCGGACCCTCCGCGCGGTGGCCACGCACGGCGACTGGTGGAACGCGATGTCGCGCCCGATGGACGTGCTTCGGCACAAGGTCGACGTCCTCGAGGAGCATTGCGCGGCGGTCGGACGGGACCCGGCGTCGATCGTCCGGACGATCACGTTCGTCGCGTTCCTCGACACGGACGGGGCCGCCGCGCGCCGCGCCGCGGGATCGCGCCTCGAGGGCGACGTGGTGGCGTTCGCCGGCGATCCCGCGGCGATGATCGACCATCTCGAGGCCCTCGCCGAGCTCGGCTTCGAGCACATCCAGCTCGTCTTCCCGCGCTTCCCGGACACGTCGGACATCGAGCTCTTCCTCGAGCGCGTGCGACCGGAGTTCGCGTGACCGGGATGACCGGCCCGCGGGCACGTGTCGCGACGGAGGTTCGAACGTGACCGCACCGGACGGCTGGACGCTCCTGACGGCCGCCCGGCTGCTCGACGGGTCGGGTGCCGGCGCCCTCGAGGATGCAGCCGTCCTGATCGAGGGCGGCACGATCCGGGCCATCGGTCGTCGTTCGGAGGTCCGCCCGCCGGACGGCGCGGTGGCGACAACGCACGAGTACGGCGACGCGACGATCCTGCCCGGACTCGTCGACGGCCACACCCACCTCGTCGGCATCGGGGACGGGACGCGCGGCGACGACCTGGCCGCCCAGGACGACGACCTGCTGCTGATCAGGGCGACCGTCAACGCCCGCGCGATGCTCCACTCCGGGGTCACCACGATCCGCGAGAACGGCGCGAAGGGCCGGATCGCCTTCTCGGTCCGCGAGGCGATCAGGCGAGGCATCGCCGACGGTCCGTCGCATGGTCGTGGCGGGCCGGGCGGTGACGATCACCGGCGGTCACCTCCACTGGTTCGGCGGCGAGGCGGACGGCCCCGACGGTCTTCGCCACGCGGTCCGTCAGCTCGTCAAGGAGGGCGCCGACTTCATCAAGATCATGGCGTCGGGCGGCAGCACCCGCTCCTCGCACCCGTACCTGCCGGCCTTCACGCCGGGCGAGCTGCAGGCGATCGTCGACGAAGCCCGGCGTCACGAACGCCTGACCGCCGCCCACGCCGTCCCCAGCGCGGCCATCGAGGACTGCCTCGACGCCGGGCTCGACATGATCATCCACTGCTCGATGACGGGCCCCACCGGCGCCTACGGGTACCGCCCGGACCTGGCGGACCGGATGGCCGAAGCCGGCGTCTGGGTCAACCCGACGATGCACGACATCCGCGCCTGGCTCTGGCACTACCGCGACGAGGAGGCGGCGGGCCGCGCGCTGGACGCCACGGACGTCGCGCAACGGGACGAGCTCCGGCAGCTGTATGACGACAAGCGTCGATGCCGTGCGCCGGCTCCACGCCGCCGGCGTGCGGCTGATGGCCGGGTCCGACTCCGCGTGGGGCCGCAGCCGGGCCGGCGGCGGATGGCTGGAGATCGACGCCCTGACCGATGCCGGGTTGTCGCCCGCCGAGGCGATCGTCGCCGGGACGGCCGACTCAGCCGCTGCGATCGGCGTGGCCGACGTCGCCGGCCGCCTCGAGCCGGGTCGACCGGCGGATGTCCTCGTGGTCGCCGGCGATCCGCTCGCCGACCTCGCGGTGCTCGGCGATCCTCTCGATGTCTTCCTGGCTGGTCGGCGCGATCGTCCGCAGCCGCGGGGGAGCGGACCGATGACTGACTGTCAGCCGCCGGTGAACGGCGCGATGGCCTCCGCGGCGCGGTCGAGGTCGGCCTCGGTGTTGTAGACGTGGACCGCGAAGCGGACCGCGGTGCCGCGGACCGATGCCTTGACGCCGGCCGCCTGGCACGCGGCGCGGGCCGCCTCGCCGTCGTCGATCGGCGCACAGACGAGCGAGCCGCCGTACCACGGCACGCCGAGCCGGTCGGCCAGGCCTGAGGCGAGGCCGCGCACGGCGTCGAACGCGCCGGCGGCCCCCCACTCGGTGAGCAGGTGCAGCGACGCGGTCGCGCCGACCCACGGGAACCAGGCGCGCGAGACGTCGAACCGGCGCGCGTCCGGTGCCAGCGTCAGCGGCCCGCCGAAGTAGCGGCCGTAGGGCAGGTCCGCCGCGCGCCAGTTGGCGTTCCGTGGCTCGAGCTCGTCCCAGTGGTCGCGCCGGACGTAGAAGTAGGCCGTGCCGCGCGGCGACAGCAGGTGCTTGTAGCCCGAGCACACGAGATAGTCGATCCGGTCGATGACGCCGTCGAAGGCGACGAACGGGATGGCCTGCGTGGCGTCGGTCATGATCCGCGCGCCGTGGCGGCCGGCGGCCGCCGTGATCGCATCGAGATCGGCCACCTTGCCCGTCTGCATCTGGACGAGGCTGAACGCCACGAGCGTCGTGGCCGGCCCGATCGACGCGGCCAGGTCCTCGAAGGCGACCTCGCGGACGACGGCGCCCCGCTCCTTGGCGACGAGGATCGGGAAGAGGCTGGACGTGAACTCGTCGGCCGGCACGACCACCTCGTCACCCGGGCCGAGCATCCCTGCCACGAGCCCGGTCCCGACCGACGAGGCCGGGATCGTGGCGATCGTGTCCTCCGGCGCGCCGATGAGCCGGGCGAAGTCGCGCGGCGCCTGGTCGGTCGGCTCGTCCCAGTCGGAGACCCAGTCGCCGGTGCCGGCCTGCCAGTCCCGGGTCGCCTTGTCCAGCGCGTCGACGGTCGCCTGCGGCGGCAGCCCGTACGTCGCGCTGTCGAGGTAGGTGATCCCGGGCGCCGGGTGGAACTGGGCGCGGATCGCCGCCAGGTCCGCGGTGGTCGCGGGGCTCAGGCCCATGCCATCTTCGCCCCGTTGTAGTTGATGCAGTGGGTCTTGAGGTGGGTGAACGTCTGGAGCGCCTCGACCCCGAGGTCCTCGCCGAGCCCGGACATCTTGTGGCCTTCGTACGGCACGTTGACCGGCAGGTAGTGCGGGCAGTTCGTCCAGATGATGCCCGCGTCGATCTTGTCCGCGACCCGGAAGGCGCGCCCGAGGTCGGTCGTCCACACGGATGCCGCCAGCCCGTACATGACGTCGTTGGCGATCCGGATCGCGTCGTCCTCGTCCTCGAAGGTGAGGACCGACAGGACCGGCCCGAAGATCTCCTCCTTGGCGATGCGCATGTCCGGCGTCACGTCGACGAAGATCGTCGGCTCGACGTAGTAGCCGTCGTCCGCGACCGGGACCGACGACCGACCGCCGCCGAGCGCGAGCCGCGCGCCACCGCGCTGGCCTTCCTCGATGTAGCCGGTCACCCGCTTGTACTGCTCCTCGCTGATGAGCGGCCCGAGCTGCGACGTGCCGTCGGCGGGGTCGCCGACCTTGATGCCCTTGGCACGCTCGACGAAGGCATCGATGATCTCGTCCGCCCGGTTGCGCTGGACGAGCAGGCGCGACCCGCTCGTGCAGATCTGGCCGGTGTTGTAGAACGCGGTGAAGAGCGAGCCGGAGATGGCCTGGTCCAGGTCCGCGTCGCCGAACACGATGTTCGGCGTCTTGCCACCGAGCTCGAGATGGACGCTCTTGATGTGGTCCGCCGCCGAGCGGAGGATCGCCTGGCCGGTCACGGTCGAGCCGGTGAAGGTGAGCTTGGGCACGTGCGGGTGGGCGACCAGGGCGGCGCCCGTCGTCGGGCCGTCGCCGTGGACGACGTTGAAGACGCCGGCCGGCATCCCGGCCTCCAGCGTCAGGCGGCCGAGCTCGGCCGTGGACAGCGGCGTCTGCTCGGCCATCTTGAGGACGACCGAGTTGCCGACCGCGAGGGCCGGGGCGGTCTTCCAGCAGGCGAGCAGGAACGGGTAGTTCCACGGGCTGATGGCGCCGACGACGCCGTACGGCTCGCGGACCGAATACACGAAGTAGCCGGCGTCGGCGGGGTAGGTCGTGCCGTTGGGCAGCTCGGCATGGCCGGCGAAGTAGGTCAGGAAGTCGGCGCCCAGGTGGACCTCGCCGATCGCCTGGCCGAGCGGCTTGCCCGTGTCGCGCGACTCGATCGCGCCGATCCGGTCGGCATCCTGGTGGATCAGATCGGCCAGGCGCCGCATGACGGTCGCGCGGTGGCCCGGCGCCGCCTTCGACCAGGAGCCCGACTCGAACGCCGCCCGTCCGGCGGCGACCGCGCGGTCGACGTCCTCGGCCTCGCCGAACGCGACCTGGGCGATCTCGCGCCCGGTCGACGGATCGATGCTGGGGAAGCTCCGGCCCGATGCCGATGGCACCTCTTCGCCGCCGATGAAGTGGGCCACCGTGTCGGTCCGCTCGATCACCGTCATCGCTCGTTCCTCCTGTCGCTGCGTCCCGTGACGCCGTCCGGGCTTCCTTGACGGGTGCCGGTTTCGGACCCTAGATTGTCGACAATGTACATCCCGACCGCAACGGAGATCCGATGACCGAGAGTGCCGCGACCCCGTCCCGCCGCGAGTCGGGCACCCGCCCCCGGGTCGTCGTCTTCGACCCCGTCCCGGGACCGTCGACGTGGGGGCCCGAGACCGCGATCTTCGGGGGCCGGGGCGTGGACCTCGTCGTGCCCGCGGACGCCGCCGAGGCCGACGACGCGATCCGGACCGCGGACGCCGTCATCGTCACCGGCTACGGCAAGCTCGACGCCGATCGCGTCGCCGGCCTGGAGCGCGCCGTCGGCATCCTCTGCTACAGCATCGGGATGGACAAGGTGGACGGGCCGGCGGCCAAGGCGGCCGGCATCCCGGTCCGCAACGTCCCCGACTACTGCACGGATGAGGTCTCGGATCACGCGGTCACCCTCCTCCTCGCCGCGGAACGGCGGATCCTGCCGTTCGCGACGGCGACGGCGGCCGGCGGCTGGCCGAACGACGACCGGTCGCTGACCGGCTCGCTCCGCCGGCTCCGGGGCCAGACGCTGGGCGTCGCGGGCGCCGGACGGATCGGCCGCCTGGTCGCCGCCAAGGCCCGCGCGTTCGGCTTCCGGACCATCGCCTACGACCCGTTCATCACGGCCGCGGTCGATCCCGACCTGCCGCTGGTCGACCGGGACGAGCTGTTCGCCACGTCCGACGCGATCGTGGTCTGCGCCGCCTACACGCCGGGCGCCCCGCCGCTCATCACGCGCGAGGTGCTGGCCGGGGTCAAGCCGGGCCTCATCGTCGTCAACATCTCCCGCGGCGGCCACATCGACGAGCACGCCCTCGCCGAGGCGCTGCGGGACGGCCGGGTCGCCGTCGCGGCGCTCGACGTCCGCGTGTCCGAGCCACCGGACCTCGCCGACGATCCACTGTCGCGCCTGCCCAACGTCGTCCTGACCCCGCACATCGCGGGCTCGTCGCTGGAGGCCGTGGAGGACCTCCACCGGCTCGCCGCCGAGTACGTCCTGGACATGCTCGAGGCCGGTGGCCGCATCTCCGTGGCCGCCTGATGGCGCGCTACCCGCAGGGCATCCTCGTCGCCTGCCCGTCGCCCTGGGACGAGCGTTTCGAGCTCATCGAGGAGCTCCTCCGCGAGGAGGTCCGCCTCGTCCTGGAAGCCGGCTTCGAGCACTGCTACGTGTTCGGGACCGGTGGCGAAGGCTACGCGGTCGATACCCGTCGCTTCCGCCAGGTCGTCGACATCTTCCACGAGGAGGTCGACGGCAAGCCGGTCAGCGCGATGGTCGGGGTCATCGGCCTCTCGACCGTCCAGATCGTCGAGCGGCTGGAGTACGCCCACGACGTCGGCTTCCGGATGTTCCAGATCTCGCTGCCGTCGTGGGGTCCGCTCGACGACGACGAGGTGCTGCGCTTCTTCTCGGACGTGTGCGGGACCTTCCCGGACTCACGCTTCCTGCACTACAACCTGCCGCGGACCAAGCGCGTCCTCGGCGGTCGCGACTACGCCAAGATCATCCCGGTCGTCCCGAACCTCGTGGCGACCAAGACCACCGGCGGCGGCATGGCCGGCGCCGAGGAGCTGATCCGCCACGCGGGCGAGCTCCAGCATTTCATGGGCGAGGGCAACTTCCCCCACGGCGCGATGTTCGGCGAGGCGTCTCTCCTCGCGTCGTATGCCGAGCTCGCGCCGCGCAAGACGTACGCCCTGTTCGAGGCCGGCCGGACACGCGACGCGGGCGAGCTGATGCGGCTCCAGCACGCGTTCGCGACGCTGGGCACGGACCTGTGGTCCAAGCCGAAGCCCGGCCCGCACATGGACGGCGCGTACGACAAGATGCTGGTCAAGCTCGGGATGCTCCCCGAGTTCCCGCTCCGGCTGCTGTCGCCGTACCGCGGCTTCGACGAGGACGACTACCAGGCCTGCCTGCGGTTCCTCCAGGCCGAGTACGCCGACTGGCTCGAACCGACCGCGGGGACCGTCTCGGCATGACCGCCGCCCGGGGGGCGCTCCCCACGGTCGCGCCGGCGACGATCGAGGCGCTCCGCGCGCTCGATGCGGCCACGATCTACAACGTCCTGAAGGGTCTCGGGCGAGCCGAGCCCGGGTCGTACTCCGGCCCGGAGCTGCGCTGCCTGTTCCCCGAGCTCGGGACGCTGGTCGGCTACGCCGTCACGTCGGAGTGGACCGGCGGCGAGCCGGATGCCCCGAACGAGGACTACCTCGCGCTCCTCGAGCTCATCGAATCGATGCCCAAGCCGGTCGTCAGCGTGCTCGTCGACGTCGGGAGCCGGCCGGGCCGGAGCGGGATCGCGGGCGACGGGATGATGCGCGAGTTCCAGGTGCTCGGCGCGGCGGGGGCCGTGGTGGCCGGCAGCATCATCGACATCGCCGGCATGGAGAAGCTGTCGTTCCCGGTCTACGCGACGGGTGTCGTGCCGGCCTACGACGACATGCGGATGGCGGGCTTCGGGAACCCGGTGGACGTCGGGCCGCTGCGCGTCGTGACCGGGGACCTCCTCGTCGCCGATCGGACCGGGGTGCTGCGCGTGCCCGTGGACGCCGCCGACGCCGTGATCGCCGGCCTGCCCGGCTTCCGGGCGCTGGAGGCGTCCGTCGCGGAGCTGCTCGACCGGCCGGGCCTGACCGCGGCCCAGATGCGCGCCTGGTACGAGCAGAACGAGCCGGCGTTCCTCGGTGGCGAAGAGTCGTCGTCCGAGACCCTCAAGCGAGTCGTCCGGGAGGCCGCCACCGACTGACCGGCCGACCCTCGTCCCAGCCGATCTATCCCTGGAGGGCTTTCGTGGAGATCCTGGTCGTCACGCCCCATACCGATGACTTCATCTACGGCGTCGGTGGCACGCTCATCACCCACGCCGACGACGACATCCACATCGTGGCCGTGTCGTCGATCCAGCAGACCGCCGCCCGCGACGTGGCCGCCGCGTTCGGCGCGACCATCGAGTTCCTCGAGGCGCCCTATCACCGGATCTCCGACCACGCCACGCGGGTGAAGGACGCCCTGGCCGGGATCCTGAAGGAGCGTCGGCCGGCGTACATCTTCGGCCCGCCGGCGACCGGCGACTGGACCTCGGATCACACGACGGTCGGGCGCGTCCTGCTCGACGCCACCGATCTGGCCAACACGTTCGCCTACAAGAGTCGCGTCCTGCGCTACCCGATCGCATCCACGACGCTCGACTTCCATCCCAACGTGTGGATCGACCTGCCGGTCGAGATCGTCCAGCGCAAGATCGAGCTGGCCGCGATCATGACCCGCGGTCTCGAGGACGAGTGGCCCAAGGACCTCGTCGAATGGGAGGTCAACCTGGGGCTGCGCTACGCGCTCGACATCGGCTGGCCGTCCCGCCACGCCGAGGCGTTCGACGCCGTGTTCGCCGTCCCGTTCCACCGGCTGCCGCCACGCGAGGAGCTGCCGGGCGAGCCCGAGCGGATGGGTGGCAAGGTCGACGCGCTCGTCGAGGGCGTCGACCTGTCGGCCGGGCCCAGCGTCGCGCCCGCCGCGGGCGGTCCGCGCGTCGGTCCGGCCGGGGAGTCGGCCTCATGAGCCCGATCGGGATGGCGGTCATCGGCACCGGCTACATGGGCCGGACCTACGCGGCGTGCCTGACCCGGCACGTGCCGGACGGCCGGCTCATCTCGGTCTGGGGCGGCAAGCGGGCGCCGGCGCTGGCCGGGGAGTTCGGGGTCGAGGCGGACGAGTCGCTCGCGGACGTCCTGGCCCGGCCGGAGGTCGAGGCGGTCGTCATCACCTCGCCGCACACCGCCCACCGGCCGCAGGCCGAGGCCGCCGCGGCCGCCGGCAAGCACGTCTACATCGAGAAGCCGATGTCGGTCTCGGTGGCCGACTGCGACGCGATCATCGCCGCCTGCGACGCGGCCGGGGTCAAGCTCACGGTCAACTTCGTCACCCGCTTCCGGCACGCGCCGAAGGCCATGAAGCGGCTCGTCGACGAGGGCGCCATCGGCGACGTCCGGATCATCGAGATGCGCGGGACGTGGACCGGGTTCCTGCTCGAGGACATCGTCGACGAGGCGACCGGCCGGGTGATCATCCCGAAGAAGGAATGGGCGTGGGACCCGGCGGAGGGCTCGCAGTTCCTCGACTGGGGCGTCCACGAGACCGACGCGCTGCGCTGGCTGACCGGCTCCGAGGTCGCCCGCGTCTACGCCGAATACCACACGTTCGGCACGCCGCCCGCCGGTGGACCTGACCGCACAGGTCCAGGTCACGATGGAGAACGGCGTCATGGCCCAGATGCTGATGACCTACGAGACGCCCGAGCCCGGGCTCGTCCCCAACGACTGGACCCGGATCGTCGGCTCGAAGGGGATCATCGAGGCCGACCACTACGGCAAGGTGAGCCTGGGCGACGCGGACGGCTGGCGGGTGGCCGACGAGCAGGTCGCGTTCAACTTCCTCGGCGACTACCTCGACCCGAACCGGCTCGAAGGCTTCGCGGCCCAGGTCCAGGACTTCGCCGAGGCGATCCAGGACGGTCGCGATCCGGTCGTGACCGGGCAGGACGGCCGAGCCGCCGTGGAGATCGTCGAGGCAGCCGACCGATCCGCCGCGACGCACCAGGCGGTCACGCTCCCGCTCAGCGGCTAGGACGGCCGGCTCGTGGCCGAGCTGCGCTGCGGGTCGTGCGGCACCGCGGCGCCGGGTCCGCACGGACTGGCGCTGCGGGGCCTGCGGCTCGCCGCTCGAGCTCGAGCTGTCACCGGCCGATCCGGCGACGTTCGTCGACGACGGCGCCGCGGGGCTGTGGCGCTATCGCGGCTGGCTGCCGCACGTCGACCCAGTCGTGCTGGGGGAGCCGCCGACCGCGCTGGTCGACCTGGGCACCCGCGTCACGGCCAAGCTCGAGGGCGGCCTGCCGACGGGCTCGTTCAAGGACCGTGGGACGGCGGTGACCGTGTCGTGGCTGCGGGCGCACGGCGTGCAGGAGATCGTGGTCGACTCGTCGGGCAACGCGGGTGCGTCGTTCGCCGCGTACGCGGCTCGTGCCGGCGTCCGGTTGCGGCTGTTCGTGCCCGCCGACGCCTCGCCCGCCAAGCTGCTCCAGGCGCGTGCCCACGGCGCCACCGTGGTGGCGGTGCCGGGGCCACGGTCCGCGGCCGGGGAGGCGGCCCGCCGGTCGCTCGAGGGTGCGGGACCGGATGTCGCATACGGCTCGCATCTCTGGCAGCCGGCGTTCCTCGCCGGAACCGCGACCTTCGCCTACGAGGTCTTCGAGGGGCTCGGCGGCCGTGCCCCGGACGCGGTCGTCGCGCCGCTCGGTGGCGGCACCCTGCTGCTCGGCGTCCACCTCGGGTTCACGCGTCTCCGCGCGGCCGGCCTCATCGATCGGATGCCCCGTCTCGTCGGCGTCCAGAGCGACGCCTGCGCGCCGCTGGCCCGGGCGTTCCGTGACGGCGAAGACGATGCGGTCGCGGTCACGCCGGGCGGGACGATCGCCGAGGGCATCCGCATCGACCGACCGCCGCGCTCGAAGCAGATCCTGGCCGCGATCCGCGACACCGGGGGCGACATCGTCGAGGTGAGCGACGATGACATCCGGGCGTCGCTGCGCACGCTGCTCGCCCAGGGCCTGTTCGTCGAGCCGACCTCGGCCGCTGCACACGCCGGCCTGGCTCGGTCCGCCGTCGCCGGTGACACCAGCGGCACCGTCATCCTCGCCATGACCGGCCACGGCCTGAAGGCCACCGGACCCATCGGCGAGATACTGGCCACATGACGGCCGACACCGGCGCGGCGGCGATCGCGGTCCACGGCGGCGCCTTCGACATCGCCCCGGCCGAGCACGACCGCCATCGGGAGGGCTGCCTGGCCGCGGCTCGCGCCGGCTGGCGGGTGCTGGAAGAGGGTGGCACCGCGCTGGACGCCGTCGAACGCGCCGTGCGCGAGCTCGAGGGATCCGGCATCTACGGTGCCGGGCGCGGGTCCGCGTTGAGCGAGGAAGGCTTCATCGAGCTCGATGCCGGGATGATGGACGGGGCAGCTCTCCAGGTCGGCTCGGTCGTCTCGGTCCGCGGCGTCCCGCACGCCATCACGCTGGCCCGGCGCGTGCTCGAGAGCCCGTTCGCGGTGTTCACCGGTCCCGGCGCGCGGCAGTTCGCCGAGCGCGCAGGCGTCGAGACCTGCGATCCGGATGACCTGGTGTCCGAGCGCGAGCGGGCGATCTGGGAGGAGCGGGTCGCCCACCCCGACCCGAACTGGGTCGAGACGCTCTTCGGCCACGACACCGTCGGCGCGATCGCTCTGGACCGCAGCGGCGATCTGGCCGCCGGCACCTCCACGGGTGGGATGCCGTTCAAGCCGGCCGGCCGCGTGGGTGACTCGCCGTTCATCGGCGCGGGGCTCTACGCCGACAACGCCACCGGCGCGGCGTCGACGACCGGGCACGGCGAACGGATCATCCCCGTGGTCCTGTCGAAGACCGCGACCGACCTGATCGGCAGCGGGCTCGACCCGCAGGCGGCCGCCGAGCGCGCGCTGGAGATCCTCGAGCGGGTCAAGGGCCGTGGCGGCCTGATCACCCTCGATCGGCGCGGCCGGGTCGGGATCGCGTGGAACACGCCGGCCATGGCGTACGCGATCAGATCGGCGGGCGAGATGGACTATCGGGCCGGGCCGTGATCGTGGCTAGGGTCGGGCGTACGACCTCATCCGCGACACGTCGCGGAAGCCCAGCCGCCGATACACCGGATAGCCCATCTCGGACGCTCCGAGGACCGCGGTCCGCTGGCCGCGCCGGACCGCCTCGGCGAGCGCGGCGGCCGTGATCGCGCGACCGATCCCGCGACCGCGCGCCTCGGGCACCGTGGCCACGTTGTAGATGCCGGCCACGCCGGCCCCGACGAACAGCGCGGCGGCCGCGACGGGGACGCCGTCGAGGAACGCGATCCAGTCGCGAAGGGGGACGTCGGGACTCACTGCGCGGTCGTGGGCGTGGCGCCAGGCGCGTGTCTGCGTGTCGTCGAGGGCGAGCGCGCTTCGCTGGAGCGTTTCCCAGGCGTCGAGCCCGGCCACGTCGTCGACGGTCACGATCTCGACGCCGGCGGGTGGCGCCTCGGCCTCGAAGCCATGCAGGTCGAGCGCCATCCCGACACTGCCGCGGCTGAGCGGCTCGAAGCCCGCGCGGACGAGACGCTCATCGAGATCGAGCGGCCGGCTGGTCGGGCCGACCAGCCAGCGCCATGGCAGACCGCGCGTCTCGAACCACCCGCCGACCTCCGCGATCCGCTCGTCCGCGTTCGCGGGATCGAGGTCGATCGCCACCGCGCAGTTGACCGACCGGAAGGCGAGCCCGGTGGAGCAGGCCGTCACGTCATCCGCCTCGACGACCTCGCCGCCCGGCCGCGAGGCGTACCAGCGGATCAGCTCGGCGAAGTTCGCATCGAGTGCCGCCGCGGCAGCCGCGTCGTCCGCCGCGACCAGGGCGTCGTCGGCGGTCATGCCACCAGGCGACGGAGGGCGACCTCGTCGACGTCGACACCCAGCCCCGGACCGTCGGGGATCGTCATCCAGCCGTCGTCCAGCGTGAGGGGCTCGGTCAGGATGTCGGTCCGGATCGGGTTCTCGCCGACGTCGTGCTCGAGGATCGGCTCGGCGTACTTGGGCGCGTCCGGCGGGACCGGCAGGACGGCCAGGATGTGGAGCGTCGCGGCGAGGGCGATCGCCCCGCTGCAGGCGTGCGGGACCGCGAACCTGCCGGCGTCGCGGGCGGCCGTCGCGATCTCGAGGACGCCGCCGATGCCGCCACAGATCGAGACGTCGGGCTGGACGAGGTCGAACGAGCCCGCCCGCAGGTACGGCTCCGTGTCCGCCGCCGACTCGAGGATCTCGCCACCGGCCAGCGGGATCGACAGCTCACCGGCCAGCGGCGCATACGCCAGGTAGTCGTTCGTCGGCAACGGCTCCTCGAGCCAGCGGAAGCCGAGCTCCTCGAGCGCCGCGCCGAGCCGGCGGCTGTCGGCCAGGTCGTAGGCGCCGTTGCCGTCCGCCATCCAGGTCATCGGCGGGGAGGCCGTCACGACCCGCTCGATCGCCTCGATCTCCTCGTCCACCGGGTACTTGCCGATCCGGAGCTTGATCGCGCGGAAGCCGTCGTCGAAGGTCGTTCGCGCCTCGTCCGACCAGGCGGCCTCCGGCGACAGGCCGCCGAGATAGCCGCGGCTCGAGGCGTACGCACGGACCTTTCCCCGGAGCCGCGTGCCGTACAGGTCGGAGACGGGGATCCCGCGCTGACGCGCGCGCAGGTCGTCGAGCGCCATCGAGACCGCGCCGAGCGCCCAGCGGTGCGCGTCGGGTCGCGCCGTCAGCTCGGCCGCGGCGTCATCGGCGTCGGACCCGACGACCGAGTCGGTCATCGCGCGCGCCGCCTCGACCACGCCCGGGACCAGGTAGGTCTCGCCCCAGCCGACGACCCCGTCGCCGTCCTCCAGCCGGACCACGACCGAATCCCGGGTGACGTTGGAGCCGGTGCCGAAGATGCGGGTCCGTGACAGGTGGTGGGTCAGGACCAGGACCTCGGTCCGGTCGATCACTGGCCGTCCTCGTCGTGGAGGCGCTCCAGGGCTCGGGTGATGTGGGCCCGGGCGGCCTTGGCGGCGGTCTGCGGCCGCCGGGTGCGCAGGGCCGCGACGAGGTCGCGGTGTTCGACCGACGGCTCGATGAGCCACTCGCGGGCGGACGAGGCATCGGCCAGCTCGGGCCGTTCGGCGTCGCGGGCCGCGCGCAGCCGGACGACGCCGTCGATGCTGGTCCACAGCCGGCGCAGGTACGAGAACCCGGACAGCTCGACGACCCGGCCGTGGAAGTGCATGTCGTGCTCGGCGACGGCGACCGCATCGCCGGCCTCGCTTGCCGTGATCATCTTCTCGACCATCCCGGCCAGCGACTCCAGCTCGGTGTCGTCGACGACACGGGCGGCCTTGGCGAAGGCGCGTTCCTCGAGCAGCGCCCGGATCATGTAGATGGTCTCGATCTCGGTCTCGCCGACCCCCACGACGATCGCGCCGCGGTGCGGGTAGAACTCGACAAGGCCCTCCTGCTCCAGCTGACGCAGCGCCTCGCGGACGGGTCCGCGGCTGACGCCGAGCTCGGTCGCCAGCGGGATCTCGAGCAGCCGGGTGCCCGGCGCGATCTCGCCGCTGAGGATCCCGGAGCGCAGGCCGAGCAGGATGTCCTGGCGGAGGACTCGCCGCTCGACGGGCGGGAGGGTGGACCCGACGGTCACCGGAGGCACCTCCTCGACGATCCGGTCGAGCGGCTTGACGCCCGCGACGACCAGACCCTAGATTGTCGACAATCTACACGGGCCACTTGACCCCGTCCATCCTATCCGTCGCGTGAGGGTCCCGATGCGCTGCTCCCGACTGCCCCGATGACCGATCCGCTGATCAACCGACTCGATCCGCGGGTCTTCGGCGACGTCGCGCGCCACGTGCTCGACACGCCCACCTACGAGTGGATCCGCTCCGGGTCGGGCCCGGATTTCGAGGGAGACAACGAGGCGGCATTCGGCCGCCGCCGCCTCCGCCCGAGCGTCCTGGTCGATGTCTCGTCAGTCAGGACGGAGACGACCTTGCAGGGTGCGACGGTGTCGGCGCCGGTGATCGTCGGGCCGGTCGGGCTCCAGAAGGCGATCCATCCGGATGGCGAGCTGGCCATGGCGGCCGGTGCCGCCCGGGCCGGCAGCCTGATGACCGTCGCGGTCAACGCGACCGTCAGCATC
Organism: uncultured Chloroflexia bacterium; assembly: GCA_963720495.1. GTDB lineage: Bacteria > Chloroflexota > Limnocylindria > Limnocylindrales > CSP1-4 > SPCO01. The sequence goes on along the minus strand of CAVRFU010000005.1, from coordinate 75,231 downwards.
GAGGACATCGCCGCCGCCCAGCCGACGCTGCCGCTCTGGTTCCAGCTCTACAACTGGGACGACCGCGACGCGCTGGCCGGGGTCATCGCCCGTGCCGAGGCCGCCGGCGCCCGGGCGATCGTGCCGCTCGTGAACACGCCGATCGGGGTCAACCACACGTCGCCCAAGATCGGCTTCCGGCTGCCGGCCGGGGCGAAGTTCGCCCACTTCGAGAGCTCGCCCGGGCTCGTTGCCACGAACACCTGGGACTACCTTGGCTGGCTCAAGTCGGTGACCTCGCTCCCGATCGTGCCCAAGGGGATCATGACCCGGGACGACGCCGCTCGGGCCGTGGACGCCGGTGCGGCCGGGATCATCGTGTCCAACCACGGCGGCCGCCAGCTGGCCCGCTCGATCTCGACGCTCGACGCGTTGCCGGACGTCGTGGCCGGTGCCGGCGGGGCCGAGGTCTACCTCGACGGTGGCGTGCGCAGCGGCGGCGACGTCCTGATCGCCTTGGCGCTCGGGGCACGGGCCGTCATGGTCGCCCGACCGGTCCTGTGGGGCATGGCCCTGGCCGGACCCGATGGCGTTGCGCGCGTCCTGGACGACCTGCGCGAGGGCCTCGCCGAGGACGCCGGGATGTGCGGCATCGCCGACATCGCGGCCGTCCCGCGCGATCTCGTCGTCGACGCCGCGGACTGAGCACCGTCCCGTGCGGGTGACCGCCGTCCGAACCGTCCTGGTGACGGCGCCCTGGACGGGCGACCCGTTCTGGGTGCCGAACGAGCGCTTCGAGCGGACGGCGGCACTCGTCGTCGTGGAGACGGACGAGGGCGTCACCGGCGTCGGCGAGACGATCATGGGCTACTTCGCCGGCGAGGTCGTCGCACCGATCGTCGACTTCTACGGCGGCCTGCTGATCGGCCTCGGGCTCGATCCCCGGCAGCCGGAGGCGACCTTTCGCGAGCTCTACCAGCGCTCGCTGTGGTGGGCCAGGGTCGGGCTCGGCCTGTCCGTGCTGTCGGGCCTCGAGATGGCGCTCTGGGACATCGCCGGCAAGGTCGCCGGCCGACCCGTCCACGAGCTCCTGGGCGGACCGGCGCACGACCGGCTGCCCCTCTACGCGTCGGGCGGCACGGGCGCCTGGCCGCTCGAGAAGGCCGTCGCGCAGGCGCAGCTGTACGGCTCGCTCGGCTTCCGCGGGCTCAAGATCGGGACCGGCTTCGATGGCCGGCCGGGAGGGTACACGACGCCGCCCGGCACGCCGCCGTACGGGACCTGGTACGCCGGGGGCACGGCCGCCCGGGTGGAGGACGAACGCGCCAAGTTCGGCGCCCTGCGCGAGGCGCTCGGGCCCGAGATCGAGCTGGCGACCGACTGCCACGCCGTCCAGGTGCGCGAGCCGTGGTCGCGCTCGACCGCGCTGGACCTCGCCCGCGCGATCGAGCCGTTCGGCATCCTGTTCATGGAGGAGCCCCTCCGCTACGACGACCCCGAGGGCTACGCCGCGCTCCGGAAGGCGACCTCCGTCCCGATCGCGGGCGGGGAGTGCCTGACCGGGGTCGACGAGTTCCGGCGCTATCTCGATCTCGACGCGCTCGACTACGTCCAGCCCGACGCCACGCACGTCGGCGGCATCGGCGTCACGCGGGACGTCGCCCGTCTGGCCGAGACACGGCACGTCGGCCTGATCGTCCACACCGGGGCCGCCATCGGGCCGGGGTTCATGGCCAACCTGCACGTCGCGTTCGCGAGCCCCAACGCGCGGTTCGTCGAGTACGTCCTGGCCCCGAACAACGTCCGCTCCGAGCTGCTGACCGAGCCGGTCACGCTCGCCGACGGCTTCATCGAACGTCCGTCGGCGCCCGGTCTCGGGATCACGCTGGACGCCGGGTTCGCCGAGCGGTATCCGTACCGCCCCGGCATCGTCGAATACGCCTGAGCACGAGGGGAACGGGATGACTTCCGGCACCGACCAGGGCCGCACGATCGAGCGCGCCGAGACGTTCGTCGTCAGCCACACCCTGAACCCGCGGACGGGGCCGTCGATCGCCCTGTCGAACGCCCACGCCTACGTGCTGGTCAAGCTGACCGACAGCGACGGGCGGAGCGGCTGGGGCGAGACCTACCTGGTGCCCGGGATCCCGGCCATCCTCGAGGCCGTGGCGCCGGTCGTCATCGGCCGGTCGGCATCGGATCTGCGGGCACTGTCGCGCGACATCGCGTGGTCCGCCGAGCACACCTACGCCGCGTCGGCGCTGACCATCGCGGTCGAGGACCTGCGGGCACGCCAGCTCGGGGTGTCGGTGGCGGCATCCTTCGGCGGTCCGGTCCGTGACAAGGTCCGGCTGTACGCGGCCTTCGGCGGCTACGTCGAGGGAGTCCATCCGAAGGACACGTGGCCGGGTGACGTGGCGCGCGTCCTCGACGCCGGCTTCACCGCGATGAAGTTCCGGGTCGGACGCTATCCGATCGCCGAGGAGGCACCGCTCCTCGAGAAGATCCGGGCCGATCTGCCCGAGGGCGTCCTCCTGATGGCCGACGGGAACGCCGGCTACACCCTGCCGCGTGCGATCGAGATGGGCCGGATCCTCGGTGCGCTTGGCTTCACCTGGTTCGAGGAGCCGCTCCGTCAGCGCGACGGCTACTCCGGCTACGAGCATCTCCGGGCGGCCCTCGACATCGCGCTCGCCGGCGGCGAGATCCTCCAGTCCCGCAGCGCCGCGGTCGAGCTGCTCGGCCGCCGCGCGGTCGACGTCGTCCAGCCCGAGCCGGTCATCTGCGGCGGCATCGCGGACACCCTCTGGATCGCGGACCTCGCCGCGACCCACACGATCCCGGCCATGCCCCACACGTCCAACAACGCCCTGGGCATCGCGGCCGGTCTGCAGGTCCTGGCCTGCCTGCCCGATCCGACCCGTTCGCCCGCCTCGGACGAGCTGTTCCTGGAGGTCGGCGTCGACGACAACCCGCACCGGGCCGGTCTCCTGGCCACGCCGATGCCGTTCAAGGACGGCTGGGCGACGGTCCCGGACGGCCCCGGGCTGGGGGTCGAGATCGACGAGGCGTATCTCGCCCATCACGCCGTGTCGCACACGGTCGTCGACGCCGCCGGGGCGCGCCCCGCTTGACCGAGTCGGAGGCGGCCCTCGTCGCGGCACTCTCGGCGATCGCGCGCCTGCCCGGGGCGACCGTCATCGAGGAGGCCGACGCCACGTGGATCGCCGGCGGGCGTCCGCTCGAGGGGCTCAACCACGTGCTCCGCGCGGAGCTCGCGGGTGACGACGCCGCGATCGAGGCGCGGATCGACGAGCTGGACGCGGCGTTGCGCGAACGCGGCTCCGTTCCGACGACGTGGTGGCTCGGACCGTCGACGACGCCGGCCGACCTGGAGCGACGCCTCGCGGCGCGCGGGTTCACCGAGGCGGACCCGGAATACGGCATGGTCCTCGACCTCCATGACTGGCCCGGGTCGTCCGCGGCCGATCCGGGAGGCGCGACCGGCGACGTCGCGGAGGTCGGGGACGCGGCCGGGCTGGACGACTTCCTCGCGGTGATGGCCGGCGCCTACGGCTGGTCGGACGACGGCCGGTCGGATGCCTGGGCGGAGCTCTACCGCCTGCCCCTCGTCGATGGGGCGGAGCCGCTCCGCCACGTCGTCGTGCGCGACGCCGGCGTGCCCGCCGCCTGTGCGTCGGTCTTCCTCGCCGGCGGCCACGCCTTCGTCACGAACGTCGGCACGATCCCGGCCGCCCGCGGTCGCGGGCTCGGGACGCGTGCGACGCTGGCCGTCCTCGACATCGCCGCCCGGCACGGGTCGCCGACCGCCACCCTGACCGCCTCGACGATGGGCCGCGGGGTCTACGCCCGGATCGGCTTCCGGGAGGACGCCCTGCTCCGACGGCGGATCTCGCCGGCCTGACGGCGCCCTCGCGGATCGGTCGTGCGACGGCCGACGGACGGGGGGTATGCTCCGGATTGTCGACAATCCATCTCCCGATCCCTCACGGAGACGAGGCCATGACGTCGGTCAATCCGCTCCTGGCGCTGTGGCGCGCCGGCAAGCCCAGCCTCGGCGGCTGGCTGACCACGGCCGATCCGCAGATCGCCGAGTACCTCGCCAGCGGCGGGTTCGACGAGATCTGCGTCGACCAGCAGCACGGCCTCGCGGACAGCTCGAACCTGGCCTCGGTCTTCCGCGCGCTCGAGGTCCACGGCGTGGCGCCGACGACGCGCGTGCCCTCCAACGACTTCGCGGCGATCGGGTTCGCGCTCGACATCGGCGCGGTCGCCATCATCGTGCCGATGGTCGGCAGCGCAGAGGAAGCCGCCGCCGCAGCCGATGCGTGCCACTTCCCGCCGCGCGGCCACCGTTCGGTCGGGCCGTTGCGGGGCGCCTTCGTCCGCGCCTCGGACCGGCTCGACGCGCTCGACGAGGCGGCCTGCGTCGTGATGATCGAGACCGAGGACGGCGTCCGCAACGTGGACGCGATCGCGGCCACGCCCGGCGTCGACGCCATCTACATCGGCCCCGGCGACCTGGCACTCAGCCTGGGCCTGTCGGCATGGCCGGAGGACTGGACGCCGGCCGAGGCCAAGCTCCACGCCGACACCGTCGAGCGGATCCGGCTGGCCTGCGTCGCGAACGGCATCGCACCCGGCATGCATACGGGCGACGGGGCCGTCGCCCACCGCTACCTCCAGCAGGGGTTCCAGATGGTGACCGTGGCCAACGAGCTCGGCCTGGTCACCCTGGGCGCCAAGGCGCACATCGCGATGGCCCGGGGCGAGACCACCCCGGCGGCCGCGGGAACGACGGTCTAGGCAGCCGAAGGAGACACGAGCGATGACGGTCGGGTTCGGGCTGATCGGGGCGGGCCAGATGGCCCACATCCACGCCGTGGCCATCACCGAGCAGAAGCCGGGCCGGGCCCGGATCGTGGCGGTCGCGGGCGGCACCCGCGCGCCTGCCCTGGCGACGGAGTTCGGCGCCGAGGCGGAGCCGTCGGTCGAGTCCCTCCTCGAGCGGTCGGACATCGACGCGGTGGTCATCTCGACCCCGCACACCGCGCACCTGCCGAACGTCCTGGCGGCGGCCGCGGCCGGCAAGCACATCCTGCTCGAGAAGCCGATGGCCCTCTCGGTCGAGGAATGCACGGCCATGAACGAGGCCTGCGAGGCGGCGGGCGTGAAGCTCAGCCTGGCCAAGATCTCGCGCTGGCTGGAGGCGGTCAAGGTCGGTCACGACCTCGTCGCCGACGGTGCGGCTGGCGAGCTCGTGGCGCTCCACGTCCACCGGTTCTTCCCGGGCTATCCGCACGCGGGCTGGCCGCTCGATCCCGCGGAGGGCGGAGCGTGGCTCGACTGGGGCAGCCACGGCTGCGACATCGTGCGCTGGTACGCCGGTCGCGAGCCCACGCACGTCGCCGCCCGGTTCGCGTCACGCCGGACGGACATCCAGGACCTGACCGGGATGGCCACGTTCGAGTTCCCCGGTCAGCTTCTCGCCAACCTGTTCATGTCGTACGAGATCCCGGGCGCGGCCGCCACGGAACGGGCCCACTACACGGCCATCGGGACGGAAGCGGTCGTCGACATCCACGCCTACGGCGCGGTCGATCTGCTCCACGGCGACGTGCGCGACCGGGTCTACCGCGACGGCCGGTTCACCGACGCGAACACGACCTGGGACGAGCACGCGCCGTACTTCCGGCGCGGCTTCGCGGCCCAGGTCGAGGATCTCGTCGCGGCCATCGAGGAGGACCGGCCACCGACCATCGACGGCCACGACGGGCTGGCTGCCGTGGCCATGGCGACGGGCGCCATCCGCTCGTGGCGCGAGGACGTGGTCGTCCGGCTGTAGCGTCGGTCAGGCGGCCGCTCGCGCGGCCGATCGCCCGGCGGCGCGACCCTGGACGAGGCCCAGGACCAGGCCGCCCATGTAGCCGCCGTCGTACGTGCCGCCCGCGTCGGCTCCCGCGGCGAACAGGGAGGGGATCGGCCGGCCCTCGCGGTCGAGCACCCGGAGATCGGCGTCGACGTCGATCCCACCCAGCGTGAAGGTGATGCCGGGTCTGACCTCGAGTGCCCGGAACGGCGGCTCCACGAGCCCGAACGGCGACCGCGTCCGCGGAACCCGGAGCGTCTCGCCGCTTCCGGCCGCCAGCGCGCGATCGAATCGATCGATGGTCGCCAGGAACCCGGCGCGGTCGACGCCCAGCGCCGCGAGTCCGTCCGCCAGCTCGCTGATCGAGTCCGCCGTGACATTCGGGGCTCCTGCGGCCACCGCATTGGCGTAGGCGGAACCCACGCGAGCCGGCGATCGGCCGGGCAGTGGCACGTCGTCATGGATCCGGCGATCCATGACCAGCCATGCCCGGCCCTCGGGCTGACGGACGATCTCGAACGCCGCCGTCTCGTCGGCCATGGATCGGCTCTCGTCGAAGAACCGCTCGCCGAGCGAATTCACGAGGATCGCGTCCTGCGTGTAGTACTGGGTGACCGACACCCACCTGGCCGCCGGGACGGACGCCGGGGGACCCGGCATCGTGTGCCCGTAGAAGGTCGACATGGATGCCGTGGACCTGCCGCCGGCCGCGATCGCGGCGAGCAATCCGTCACCGGTGCTTCGTGGGTTCGCGCGCAGGAGCATCGAGTGCGCGGACGGCCCCATGTGCCGCGCGAGGAGCTCCGCGTTGCCGCCGAAGCCGCCCGTGGCGATGACCACCGACCGGGCCCGGATCGTCGTCCGCCCGCCGCCCCCATCGACGACCGCGGCCGACAGCGGCCCGTCCCGATCGACGGCGATCGACTCGAGCGCCGTCTCGGTCCTGACCCGTCCACCGCCCGCCTCGATGGCCGCGATCAGACGCGCGGTGAGCTGGGCCGTGTCGACCTCGGCACCGGTCTGACGGTCGCTCGTCGATCGCGGATGTGCGCGTGACGCCCAGCGAATCCAGCCACCGGAGGCCGGGAGCCAGGCCGTCGACGAGGCGTCGTTGTCGGGTGCGATCGCCGCCGGGAACCCACGTCTCCATGACCGCCATGGTCGGCGCCGTCCAGATCGTTCCGCCGGACATGAGCATCGATCCGCCGGGCTCGGCGCCCTTCTCGATGACCAGCGGGCGGGCTCCGGCCTCGACCGCGCTGGCCGCCGCGCACAGGCCGGCCATCCCGCCGCCGCAGACCAGGACATCGACCGGATCGTCGAGCGCCCCTGGCGCCTGACCCGTCAAGCGGCGGGTGTCCGCCGGGTCGAGCGGGTGTTGTCGTCGAGCCAGTCCCAGTCGAGCTCGACGCCGAGCCCGGGTCCGGCCGGCAGGTGCTTGTAGCCCTCGGCGTCGATGTCGAGCGGGCCGCCCTTGAGACCGCGGTAGTAGATCGGGTGGAAGGTCTCCGACCAGCGCCCGTTCGACATGGACAGCGCGACGTGCAGGTTGGCCGTGTCGAGGAGCGGCTGGTTGATGCCGTGGACCTCGAGCTCGAAGCCGAGCAGGTCCGCCATCCCGGCCGCCTTGTGCAGCCCGGTGATGCCCTCCTTCATGTGGACGTCGCCGCGGGCGATGTCGCAGGCGCCCATCCGGATCATCTCGGCCAGCTCGTGGACCCGCGAGGTCTCGCCGGCCAGGATCGGCACGTCCAGCTGATCGGTCAGCCGCTGGAGCTGGAACAGGTTGCGGTCCGGGATGGGCTCCTCGAACCACTCGTAGTTGAGCTCGCCCAGGACCTTGCCCGCCGCCAGGGCCTCGGTGTAGGTGTACATGCCCACGCCGTCCTCCATCAGCGGATACCCGTCACCGACCGCCTCACGGGCGGCCCGGAAGCGCGGGATGTCGCGGTCGAGGCCGTTGTAGAACTGGACCTTGAAGCCGTGGTAGCCCTGCGCCTTGCGCTCGGCCGCCTCCGTGTAGACGTCTTCGGGGGTCGGGTCGATGTTGCGTGCCGTGGCATAGGCCGGGATCTTCTCCCGGGCGAGGCCGAGCATCGAGGCGATCGGCAGCCCGGCGACCTTGCCGCGGATGTCCCAGACCGCCACGTCGATCGCGCCGGCGATGCCGTCCGACAGGTTGTAGGCGTGCCGATTGAGCCGGCGCAGCTTCTGCCACAGCGCCTCGCTGGCGATCGGGTCCTCGCCGATGACCTGCGGGGCGTACAGGTCGTGGAGGACATCCGTGATCGCTGCGCCGTCGCGCAGGTTGGCGTTCTGCATCGTGTAGCCGATGACGCCCTCGTCCGTGTGGAAGGTGTCGAACGAGTACTCGTACCAGCTCGTGTTGATGCCTTCGGGCAGGACGCCCTCGCCCCACGCCTCGGCGACGTCGTAGCCGATGACCCGGGACTCGATCGCGGTGATCTTCATGACGGCCCTCTCTTCGGTGGTCTAGGCGTTCGCCAGGAGGTCGACCCGCCGGCGGGTCGCGGGTGCGGTGTCGGGGAGCCGGTAGAACTCGTTGGCGATGCCCTCCACCCGGATCGAATCGGCGTAGTGGTAGACCTCGACGCCGTCGGCGATCTCCGTCCGGCGGCGCACGATGATCTGGGCCCAGTCGGGCGCGTTGGCGGCCGTGAAGGCGAGCTCGAGACCGGGCAGCAGGTCGTCCGGGTCGCGCGCGAGATCGGGCCACAGGATCGGCCCGGTATCGGTCTGGTAGACGATGTCCCGCTCGTTGCCGTTGATCGTCTTGGCCGGGTACTCGATCTCGACGTCGTAGCGATCCGTGCTGAGCCGGTGGACGCCGACGATGACGTCGTTGGCCAGGATCGAATCGACGATCGCCTTGCCGTCGGCCAGCCGCTCGCCCTCGCGCTCGACGAGGTCCAGGTGGGCATCGACGAAGGTGTCGACGATCCGCGCGGTGAGGCGGTCGCTCTGCTCGCCCGAGCCCGGCGGGTAGGCCTGCGCCTTCGTCCCGGCGCGCGCGAACGTCTTGATGTGCATGAACCCGCGGTCCGAGAAGATCGGGATGAAGTCGGCATTGGGCTCGAGGAAGAGGTCCGCCGTGGCGCCGACCCGCTCGGTCTTGCAGTCGCCACCGAGCACGAAGGTGTGGACCCCGCCCGTGTCCCGTTCCGTGACCCGGCAGACGCTGTCGATCTGGATCCGGGCGTTGTTCATCGCGAACGGCGGCTTGTGACTGAGCGTCTTCGGTGGCAGCACGTCCAGGTCGATCCGGAACAGGATCGTCGAGCGCCCGAACTCCAACAGCCTCACGGTGCGTCTCCCTCGATGACGGTGCGGCAGCCGCTGGCCGCGGAACGATGGACGGCTTCCAGGAAGGCCATGTAGCCGAGCCCGGTCGGGAAATCGGTCAGCGTGCCGTGCGATCCGCCCCGGATGGCGCTGACGAAGTCGAGCCTCCGCGGTCCAGCCGGCGCGGTCCTCGTCGCGGACGGTGACGGTCTCGCGGGCTTTCCCGCGAGCGAGCTCGATCCGCTGCGCCCCGAGGTCGACCACGAGGCTGCCGGTCGTGCCGTGGAACGTCGCGTGGTCGGATGCGATGCCGTTGGTCCGGGCGGACATCTCGACGACCGCGGTCACGTCGTCCGGGTACTCGACGAGCGCCAGGACGTGGTCCGGGACGTCGGCCGCGATCGGGCCGGACGGTCCGGGTCGCTCCGCAGGACCGAGACGGGTCACGGCGGTGACCGCCTCGGGCTGGCCGAGCCAGCGCGTCATCGATTCGGCCAGGATGCCGAGGGCCATGATGTTCTCGCCGCTCGTCGAGCGCTGCCAGCGCCAGAAGTCGCCCGGGTCGCCCGGCGCGCTCGAGTCCCAGGCGACCTGGACGTGGCGCACGCGCCCGATGGCGCCGTCGCGGAGCAGGCGGACGATCGTGCCGTCCGCCCAGGCGGAGAAGCTTGCCGGCACGACCGCCGCGATCTGGTCGGGGTGGGCGCGGGCGGCCCGCAGCATCGCGCGGGCATCCTCGGCGCTGGCAGCCATCCGTGCCTCGGTCAGGACGTGCTTGCCGGCCTCGAGCGCGCCGATCGTGACCGGCGCGTGGAGCACCGGCCAGGCGCCGACCAGGACCGCGTCGAGCTCCGGGTCCGCGACGAGCGCCTCCCACGACGGGTAGGCGCGCGGGAGCCCGAGCTCATCGGCCGCGCGACGCGACGACTCCTCGGAGCGGTTGGCGACCCCGACCAGCTCGACGCCGTCGATGGCGCGGAAGCGCGGGACGTGCTCGCTCGCGACGATCCGGCCGGCGCCGACGATCCCGATGCGGATGGGGTCGGTCACGGGCGGCGTCCCTTCGGTGTGGCGGGCGTCCTGTCGGCCGGACCCGCGCCCGTCCAGCCGAGACGTCGCGACAGGTCGTCCGCGGCGCTCCGGACGACGGCCCCCGCGGCGACCTCCTTGGTCGGGTCCGTGCGGTTGTCCGGCCAGGTCGCGATGAGGTCGCCGACGACCCGGCCGCGCGCGTCGCGGACCGGCGCCGAGACCCCGACCGCGCCTTCGTAGCGCTCGCCGTGGCTGACGACGTAGCCGCGCCGGCGGTCGGCTTCCAGCTCGGCGCGGAGCCTGGCCTTGCTCAGGCCGGTGCGGCCGGGCACCGGGTCCGGCAGCCGGTCGAGGATGACCGCCTGCTCGTCGGGCGGCAGGAAGGCCAGGATGCCCTTGCCCGATGAGCCGAGGTGGAGGTCGCTCCAGTCCCGGAGCGATTCCCAGATGTAGCGGATGGGGTGGCTGGTCTCGACCGCGTCGACCGCCGAGAACTGGCGGCGGACCGGGTCGTAGACGGCGATGACGACCGTCTCGCCGATCGCCGCCGAGGCCCGCTCGAGGAACGGCCGGCCCTCGCGGCGGAGGTCGAGGTGCTCGGCGACGAGGAGGCCGATCCGCGCGAGGTCCGCACCGACGCGGAAGCGGCCGGCTTCGTCGGCGGGAGCCAGCAGCCCGAGCGCGGCCATGTCGTGGAGGATCCGGTGCGCCGCGCTGCGCGGGATGTCCGTGGCGCGGGCGAGGTCGCGGATGCCCCATTCGCCCGACTCGGCGAAGGCCTCCAGCACGCGGACCCAGCGCGCCATCGGCCCGCTGGGGGAGCCGGCGGCGATCGGCGGCAGGGGCGGGACGGTGTCGACCGTGGCCGGGATCGCGGGTCCGCTGGGGGTCCGGGCGATTGACCCGGTCGGGTTGCGCATGGCACAGTGAGCATAGCAGCAGAATGGGACCCGCGTCCCGATAAACCGGACGCGACCCGGACGCTCGGACACGGTCGACCAGGCGACAGCGCGAACGAGGAGGCGAACCGGCAGTGGCGGTCAGCGACGAGGTTCGCCCAGCGCGGGGGCGCCCGCGGACCGGCGCGGCCGGCGCGGCCGACACCGCCACGCTGGACGCCATCGCGAACCGGATCCTGTGGCTGGCCGTCCGGATGATCCACGAGGCGAATCACGTCCGGCCGAGCACCGACGGGATCAAGGTCGGCGGTCACCAGGCGTCGAGCGCCTCGGTCGTCTCGATCCTGACCGCGCTCTACTTCCAGTGGCTGCGGGCGGGCGACCTCGTCGCGATCAAGCCGCACGCCTCGCCGGCCTACCACTCGCTCCAGTACCTGCTGGGCAACCTCGATGCGTCGATGCTGACCCGGCTGCGCGAGTTCGGCGGGCTCCAGTCGTACCCGTCGCGGACCAAGGACCCGGACCCGGTCGACTTCTCGACGGGATCGGTCGGGCTCGGTGCGGTCGCGCCGATGTTCGCCGCACTGGCCGACCGCTACCTGCGGCTCCACTTCCGCGAATCGATCGCGAGCCAGCCGGAGCGCCGGTTCGTGGCGCTGGTCGGCGACGCGGAGCTCGACGAGGGCAATGTCTGGGAGGCGATCCTCGAGGAGGGCCTGGGCGAGCTCGGCAACGTCACGATGATCGTCGACCTCAACCGCCAGAGCCTGGACCGGGTCGTGCCCGGCATCCGCATCCGGCGGGTCGAGGGCATGTTCGCGGCGGCCGGCTGGCACGCCATCGAGGCGAAGTACGGGCGCCTGCTCCAGGAACGGTTCGCGCTCCCCGGCGGGGCGGCGCTCCGCGAGCGGATCGACGACATGGAGAACGAGGACTACCAGATCCTCATCCGCCGGCCGGGTCCGGAGCTGCGCGAGCGCCTGCTGGAGGGCGCCATCCCGGCGCGTCGCGACGACCTCGCCCGGAACGTGCGGGACGTCCCGGACGACGACCTGCCGGCGCTCATCGGCGACCTGGGCGGGCACGACCAGGCGGAGCTGGAGCGGGCCTTCCGCGCGTCCGACGCCGAGACGACACGGCCGACCGTGATCTTCGCCTACACGATCAAGGGCTGGCGGCTGCCGTTCGCCGGCGACAGCCTCAATCACTCGGCGCACCTCGTCGCCGACCAGGTCGACCAGCTCGGGCGCGACCTCGGGATCGACCCGGACGACGTCTGGGCCGGGTTCGCGCCGGGCTCGCCGGAGGCCAAGCTGGCGACGCGCCGGCGCACCGAGCTCGGCTACGACGCCCCGCGCGGCCCGATCGAACCGACCCAGGCGCCCGTCATCGCGATGCCGGACATCCGGATCGGCCCGGCGGTCAGCACCCAGCAGGCGTTCGGGGACACCCTCGCGGCACTGGCGCGCGATCCGGAGATCGGCGGCCGGATCGTGACCGCTGCGCCCGACGTCGCGGTCTCGACCAACCTCGGCGGCTGGATCAACCGCGCCGGCGTCTTCTCGGCGCTTGCCGGCCCGGACCGCCACGACGTCAAGCGGCCGCTGGTCTGGGAGCCGGGTCCGGCCGGGCGCCACATCGAGCTCGGCATCAGCGAGATGAACCTGTTCCTGTGGCTCAGCCAGTTCGGGCTCACCGGGCGAGCTGTTCGGGGAGCGGCTGGCGCCGATCGGCTCGGTCTACGACCCGTTCATCGCGCGCGGCCTGGATGCGCTCATCTATGCGCTGTACGTCAAGTCGCGGTTCGTGCTCGTCGGGACGCCGTCGGGCGTGAGCCTCGCGCCCGAAGGCGGCGCCCACCAATCGACGGTGACGCCGTCGCTCGGCATCGAGCTGCCCGGCCTGCGTGGGTACGAGCCGGTCTTCGCCCGCGAGGTGGCCTGGACGCTGCTCGAGGGCATCCGCGGCTGCCTCGACCCGGACGACGGGTTCGCCACGTACCTGCGGCTCGCCACCCGGCCGATCGACCAGACGCTTGCCGGTCCCGTCGAGGCGCGTCTCGGTCTCGATGGCTGGCGCGACGCGGTGCTGGCCGGCGGCTACCGGCTGATCGATGCCTCGGAGGCCGCCGAGCCGCTCCCGCCCGGCAGCCCGGTCGTCCAGGTCGTCGCCGTCGGCACGATCGTGCCCGAGGCCGTCGAGGCCGTCCGGACCCTCCATCGCGAGGAGATCGCGGCGAACCTCATCGTCGTCAGCTCGGCGGAGCGACTTGCCGCGGGCCAGCACGGCGGACGGCTCGACGCCATGCGCCGCGGGCGGCGCGACGACGTCGGCCACCTCGGGACGCTCATCCCGGCCGGCGAGCGGCACGCTCCCATCGTCACCGTCGCGGACGGAGCCTCGCACGGGCTGTCGTTCATCGGCGGCGTGTTCGGTGCGCCGGTCGTGCCGCTCGGGGTCGACACCTTCGGCCAGTCGGGCACGATCCCGGACCTGTACGCCTATGCCGGCATCGACGCCGACCATATCGTCGAGGCCGCCATCCTCGCGCTCGACCTGGAGGGACGCTGATGGCCAGCACGACCACCGCCGACCTGACCGAGGCCCAGAAGACGTTCCTGAACGAACGGCCGCACGCGATCGTCGCCACGATCATGAAGGACGGCCGGCCGCAGCTGACCCCCAACTGGTTCTGGTGGGACGGCGAGCGGTTCTGGGTCAGCACGCTGGACTGGACGGTCAAGGTCAAGAACGCCAAGCGCGACCCGCGCATCACGCTGTGCATCGACGGCCCGGGCCGCCGGACGAACTACGTCCAGGTCTTCGGCACGGCCGAGGTCGTCGAGGGCGACGTGCGCGAGCGCACGCTCGACCTGATCCGCAAGTACGAGACCGAGGAAGCCGACGCCCAGGCGCACTGGGAGGGCATCAAGGAGGACCGCGTCCTCATCGTGGTGACCCCGGAGCGCTTCCAGTGGCGCTACGACGAGTGACGCTCGCCTGACGCGGATCTAGGCGGGAACGGCCGGCGCCAGTCCGATCGCCGCGAGCGCGGCCCGCGACGCGTCGATCGCCGCGTCGATGTCGGAGCGCTCGATGCCGTAGTGGGGGATCGCCCGGATCAGTCCCTTCGGGTACTCGATCATCCGGATGCCCCGGTCGTGGAGCTCGGTCAGGAACGCCGCCCGGGTCCGGAGCACGCGGTCGCGACCGGCCACGTCGTCCGGCCAGCGGTCGTCGTCGCCGACGCCGAACAGCACGAAGTTGGTCCGCACGCGAGCCGGGTCCAGCCGGCGGACGCCGGGCATCGAGACGAGCGCATCGGCCAGGTACCGGGCGTTGGCATGGTCGTCGGCCAGGCGCTCGATCATCCCGTCCGCGCCGTCCTGGAGCGCGACGACGCCGGCCGCGGCGATGACCCCGGCCTGGCGCATCCCGCCGCCGACCATCTTGCGGGCACGCCGGGCACGATCGATGAACGCGGCATCGCCGACGACGACCGAACCGACCGGGCAGCCCAGGCTCTTCGACAGGCAGAACGTCGCCGAGGCGCCCGGCGGGACGAGATCGCGGGCCGGAACGCCGAGCGCGACCGACGCGTTGAACAGCCGGGCGCCATCGATGAACAGCGGCACGCCGATCTCGCGCGCCACGTCCGCCACGGACGCGACGTAGTCGGGCGGCAGTGGCTGGCCCATCGACAGCGCGTGGCTGTTCTCGATGGTCAGCATCGCGGTGATCGGCTCGTGGACGTCGTTCGGGTCACGGACCGCGGCGCGGACGTCGGCCAGGTCCATCGTGCCGTCGTCCGCCCAGGGGATCTGGCGGACGGAGGCGCCGGCGATGACCGCGTGACCGGCGCCCTCGCTGCTGAACGTGTGGATCTCGGCCGGACCGATGATCTCGCCGCCGCGCGGGACGTGGGCCATCAACCCGACCAGGTTGCCCATCGTGCCGGAGGACACCAGCAGGCCGGCCTCGCTGCCGAGGAGCTCCGCGGACCGCTCCTCGAGCGCACGGACGGTCGGGTCCTCGCCGAAGACGTCGTCGCCGACCTCGGCCTCGGCCATCGCCCGGCGCATGGCCGGCGAGGGCTGCGTGACCGTGTCGGACCGGAGGTCGATCATGCCGTCCCGGGCGAGCCGGGAGGTCGATGCTGCGTAGCCCATCGCGAGATAGCGTAGCACTGCAACTCGGACCCCAACATCCAGTGTGACTTACAATGGTCACCGTGGCCCGGTCGACCGCCCAAGTCGTGACGCGAGCCGGCTCGCGGCTCGATCGCGTCGGCTGGACCGCATTCGAATACGCCCCGTTCCGCTACTTCATCGCCGCGATGTTGTGCTCGACGAGCGGCCTCTTCCTGTTCAATGCGGCGCTCGGCTGGTACGTGCTCCAGGTGACGGGCTCGGCGGCGGCGGTCGGCCTCGTGTTCTCCGTGGTCGGTCTTCCGGTCCTGCTGCTCATGCCACACGCCGGTGTCCTGACCGATCGGCTGGGCGCGCGCACGATGCTGATCGCGAACTTCATCGCCCTGGGCATCGTCGCCGTGCTGTTCGGGTCGGTCGCCCTCGGCACCGCGCCGGACCTCAGGGTGATCCTGGTGCTCGCCGTCCTGCTCGGGATCGCCGAGACGATCGGGTCACCGGCGACGATGGCGATCGTCAACGACCTCGTCCCGCCGTCGGCCGTGTCGAGCGCGACGGCCCTCAACTTCCTGCACATGAACGTCGCCCGGATCATCGGCGGCGTGCTGGGCGGATTGATCCTGGCAACGCTCCCCACGCCCGTCGCCTTCTTCATCGCGGCGATCCTGTTCGCATCGCCGATCGCGATCCTCGTGCGGGTCCGGATGACGACCGTCCATCCACGCGAGGAACGCACGAACGCCGGCTTCCTCGGCCCGATCATGGAGGCGTCCCGCTACGCCATCAGCCACCCGACGCTCGGCGTGCTGATCCTGCTGGCGATCGCGCCGGGGTCGATCGGACTCAGCTACACGTTCATGTTGCCGGTCGCGGCGGAGGAGCTCGGGATCGGGGCTGCCGGGCTCGGGGCGCTGGTCGTCGCCGTCGGCATCGGCGGCCTCGTCGCCGGCGTCTCGCTCGAGACGATCCAGCGCCGCATCGGCCACGGCCGGGCCCTGTTCTGCGGTGTCTTCGGGGCGGCCCTCGGCCTGGCCACGTTCGGGCTCGTCCCGGGCGTTCCCCTCGCCATCGCCGGGCTGTCGATCGTCGGCGCGAGCTTCCTGACCTTCGCCGCGGCGAACCTGACCCTCACCCAGGCGATCTCGCCGCCGCGGCTGCGCGGCCGGATGGTCGGCCTGTTCTCGACCCTGTACTGGGGGATGATGCCGGTCGGCGGGCTCATCGTCGGGCTGGTCGCCGAGCAGATCGGTGCGAGGTCCGCGCTCGCCCTGTGCGGCGTGGGGCTCGCCGTCGCGGGCGTCGCCGCACTGGCCGCCAAGCGTCAGCTCCTGAGCCTTGCCGTCGGACGCGACGGCGTGACCCTCAGGGGCGATCTCCGGGGGACGGGCGCGGAGCACTCCGAGCTTGGCGCTCGAGTTCCGGATAGCCAACGTCCATGAGCTCCTTGCCCGGGACGGAGTTGAACTCGCCGCTGCCCGGCACGAACGGGTAGCGCTCCCGGACCTCCGCGGACAGCGTGACGCCGAGACCGGGCGTCTCCGGTGGCAGGACACGGCCGTCGCGCATCACGAACGAGTCGCCCACGAGCTCCGAATGGAGCGGCCCGAAGGCGGGTGGGATCTCGCAGATGACGGTGTTCGGGGCCGCGAACGCCGCGTGGATGTTCTGCATCAGCGCGCCGCCGGCACCCCAGGCGTGGGTCGCGATCTTCCGACCGCGCGACTCGAACAGCTCGGCGATCCGCAGGAACTCGCCGAGCCCGCCGCAGAACGCCGCGTCCGGCTGGGCGATGTCGAAGGCGTCCTCCTCGGCGAAGACGCGCCATTCGGGCACGCCGGTCAGCGTCTCGCCGCCGGCGATCGGGACGCTCGTCGCGCCGCGCAGCTCGCCGTAGCCCCACGGGTTCGTGTAGGGGAGCGGCTCCTCGAACAGGAACAGGTCGAACGGCTCGACCGCCTTGACGACGGCCAGCGCCGTCGGCACCTCCCAGCCGGGGATCGGCAGGTTGTCCTGGTGGCCGTCGAGCAGGACCTTCACGTCCGGCCCGACGTGGCCGCGCACGAACGCGAACTTGTCCCCTTCGAAGTCGGCGGCTTCGGCGGGCTCGGTGAAGGCGTACTCCTCGCCGTCGGGGGTCGAGGCGCCTGTCCCGATCTTGAACGCCCGGAAGCCGAGACCGAGGTAGAAGTCGATCTTGTCCGCCAGACGGGGCTTGGGGTAGACCGTCCCGGCACCGGTCGCGTAGCCGAGGATGCTGTCGTGGCGCTTGCCGCCGAGGAGCTCGTGGACCGGCTTCCCCAGCTCGCGGCCGCGCAGGTCCCAGAGGGCGGCCTCGATGCCGGTCATGACGGCCAGACCGAGACCGGTCCTGGCCCAGTACCGACCGGTGTGGAAGAGCCGGGCGGCGAGGGCGGGCACGTCGTCGACGGTCTGGTCGAGGAGGATCGGCCGGTAGAAGTCGACGATCGACGGGACGGCTTCGGGGATGAAGTAGCCCGCGTAGGTCTCGCCGAGGCCGGTCAGCTCGGTGTCGGTCAGGATCTCGATGAAGGCCGCGCTGCGACGGGTCCGGCCGAGATACGGGTCATTCGTGCTGGGCCCCGTCAGCAGGACCGTCCGAACGTCCACGATGCGCATGCCGGCTCCTTTCCGCCCGTTGCGGCGGACTACACTGGAAATCGTCTGGAGGCGTCCTTGTACGCTGGAAGTGTAAGTGGAGGCGACACCCCGATGACCGACGCGACGACCGATGACCGCCGGGTCGCCATCGTGACCGGCGCGGCCGGCGCGCTGGGGTCCGCCATGAGCGAGCGGTTCGTCCGCGACGGCATCCGGGTGGTCGTCGCCGATGTGGCGCTCGAGCCTGCACGCGCCCTCGCCGAGCGGCTGGATCCGTCCGGCGCCTCGGCGCTGCCGGTGGCCGTCGACGTCGCCGACTACGCGACCGTCGAGGCGATGGTCGCGGCCGCGCTCGCCTGGGCCGGCCGGGTCGACATCATGGTCAACAACGCGGGCATCGCCGAGGCGAGCGTCCCGACCTGGGAGATGCCGCTGGCGGCGTGGCAGCGAACCATCGACATCGACCTGACCGGCGTCTTCCACGGCTGCCGGGCCGTCCTGCCGACGATGCTCGACCGCGGCTGGGGCCGGATCATCAACATCTCGTCGATCGCGGGCAAGGAAGGCAAGCACAACCCGGTCGCGTACGCGGCGGCCAAGGCGGGTGTCGTCGGGTTGACCAAGTCGGTCGCCTTCGAGGTCGCCCCGCACGGGATCCTCGTCAACGCGATCACGCCGGGCACGATCGCGAGCGGCAACTGGGCCAAGGTCAGCCCGGAGGCCCAGGAGGAGACCCGCAAGCGCCACCCGATCGGCCGCGTCGGCCAGCCGCCGGAGGTCGCGGCGCTGGTCGCCTGGCTGTCATCGGACGAATGTTCGTTCTCGACGGGCGCGGTGTTCGATATCTCGGGCGGCCGCGCCGGCCACTGACGCTACGTGCGAACGTAGGTCATCGGGAAGTCGATCTCCCACGCGTCGCCCGCGTCGCCCAGGCCGCGTTCCCAGCGACCGGCGATCGTGTTGCCGTCCGCGGAGATCTCGCCGATGAAGCGCTGGTTGAACCCCGGGCCGTCGGGACCGTTCCAGTCCTCGCCCGGCGCGCGCCAGATCGTCCACGTCGAGCCTGCGACCGTCGTCATGAACAGGCGCTTGACCCCGCGACTGTCGAAGTAGTGCATCGGTTGCGGCTCGCCGTCGGGCGCACCGCCGATGATCGAGATGGAGTCGGGCAGCTCCGCGGGTTCCCCCATCGAGCTGAAGACGATGAACTCGCCGAGCCGCCGGATCGTCGCCTCCACGGACATCTCGAGCGGGGGCTCCATCGGGAGCTCGCCCTCGCCGTGCCACGTACCGATCAGGACCTCGAAACCCGTCATCGTCGATCTCCCCACGCCGGCGCCGGTCGGCGCTCTCCTAACCGATGCGCAGCCGAGCGCTCCGGATGCTCGTTCGAGTCTGGCCGCCCGCGTACCAGAAGACCAGCGCCTCGTTCGGGCCGGTCACCACGCCGCACGGATGGCCGAAGGTGAACCGGTCCATCGACATCAGGTAGTCGAAGGCGCTCAACGAGCCGTCGGCGCCTGGGGCGGTTTCAGCCACGTGCTCGTAGACGACGCGCTCGGACGCGCGGTCGAAGGTCCGGCCGCCGTCGGCCGAGACGACCGCGACCATCGCCTGCGTCTCCGCCCGGCGCTGCTGGAAGACGAGCAGACGGCCGTCGGGGAGGGGCAGGGGATAGGTCGCCTGACCGGGCAGCCCGGTCGAAGCGGGTGCGGTCCAGGTCGCGCCGTCGTCCGGGCTCCACGCGATGTGGACCGGGCCTTCCGTGCGGGTCGCGTGGCGAAAGGCGTAGTAGCACTGGACCAGCTCGCCGGAGGCCAGGCGCGCGATCCGCGGATCCCACCACATCGTGTCGTGGGGGTCGCCGTCGGGGTCCGATGCCGCCGAGATCACGGGCGGACCCCACGTCCGGCCGCCGTCGTCGGAGCGAAGGGCGCCACCCGTGTACCGCCAGACGCCCGGGTCGTCGTAGGTCTTGAACGTCTCGAACGTGCACAGGACGCCGCCGTCGGGGAGCGCCAGCAGGCCCTGGCTCGCGTGCTGGACGTACCGGCCGTCGGCCAGGTCCCAGGGTTCGGACCAGGTCGCACCGCCGTCGTCGGATCGTGCGACGAGGTTCCGGACCGGGACGAGGCCCTCCGTCACCGGGTTGTACGGGGGCTTGCCGGACGTCTTGTCGATCGCGACGACGACCGCGAGCAGCCCGCCGTCCGCCAGCTCCGCCAGGGCGCAACCGCGCAGGTCCCAGCCGGCCGGCAGCGCGTCCACGAAGGGACTGGTCAGCACGCGCCAGGACGCGCCGTGGTCGTCGCTGCGGACGAGCCTCGGTCGGCCGTCCGCGCCCTCGCGGGTCGTGCCGACGCGATGGCTGAGGACGATCGCTCCAGAGGCCAGCCGCGTGACCCGCGGTTCGCAGCCATGGCCGGCCGGATCGTCCGCCTCGGCCTGCCAGACCGTCGACTCCGCCGTGACCTCGATCCGGCTCACCCCTCCG
This sequence comes from uncultured Chloroflexia bacterium, assembly GCA_963720495.1. Taxonomy (GTDB): domain Bacteria; phylum Chloroflexota; class Limnocylindria; order Limnocylindrales; family CSP1-4; genus SPCO01. The sequence continues at coordinate 54,867 of CAVRFU010000005.1, read as the reverse complement.
ACCGTCGCCAGTCCGGATCGGCGAACCGGCGCAGGACGTTCTCCGTGACCCGCGACACCGTCCCGCCGTAGTCGTGGGCGGACAGGCTGCCGCGCCAGCAGATCGACCCGGCGGAGAAGACCGCGCCGCCGTTCGGGTACTCGAGGTACGCCATGTCCGCCCGGGCGAACCGATGCGGCACGCCGGGGACCTGCGGATCACCCACATGGGCGCCGTCGCGACCCTGTGTGAAGTACATCTGGTCGTCGACCATCGACGTGTGGGACGCGTTGAACCGGACCGATGACGCCAGGCGCAACGTCGACGCCGGCGAGCCCAGCTCGGCGTCGACCCGATCGAACTCGTAGCCGGCCGCGCCCCAGCGCACCTGCAGGTTCGGCTCGTCGCCGATCAGCTCGTCGTCGATCCCTTCGAAGATGAAGGCCGCCCGCGGGTCGTCGGCGTCGGGCTCTCGCCGGTACGGCGACCCGCGATCGAACCCGGCGCCTGCCGTCCCGAGCCCGACCAGGGTGTGCGGGCTTCGGCCGCGGTTGCGCCAGGTCCCGCCCGGCTCACCGGTCATGCTGTGGTGGCGCTCGGCCGGCGGCATCTCGTATGGCCAGCCGGTGCCCCAGCGCCGGACCTCGAGGACGTGCGGGCGGTCCGGATCGACGCTCACGACGCCGAAGAGCCCGTTGCCGCCCATGTACATGAACCGGCCGCCGCCGTCGAGGTAGTCGGCCAGTGCGTCGAGCATCCCGGCGGTCCAGTACTCGTGGTGCGAGCTCGAGACGACGACGGTGTACGGCCGGAGCAGGTCCGCGCCCTCGGCCAGGAGGTCGTGGTCGGTCAGGTAGTCGACCTCGATGCCCTTCTGCTCGAGCCAGTCGACCTGGTACAGGTCGGCCGGGAAGCGCGCCGGCGCGCCGAGGGTCCGGTACCGGAACTTCGGCCGCATGTTGAGCATCGGTCGCAGCATCGAGCCGTAGCACACGCCCGACCCGTCCTCGTGGATGTCGTACGTGCCGTACAGCGAGTGCTCGGCGGCGTAGCCGTAGGCGTCGCGTGAGAGCGAGGGGTCGGCGAAGGGCTGGGCCATCGCGTCGCCGTGCCAGCCGCCCTCGCGCCAGGCGTCGCGGCCGATGTCGGTGAAGTTCGCGTACGTCACGTACGTCACCGTCGACATCAGCACGGCGATCCGCGACCGCTGCGTGCCGCGCGGCGGCCGGACCGTGAACGGCAGGTAGTCCTCGTCGTCGCCGGCCTGGAGCCAGGCGGCGTAGATCCCGCTCGGCAGGTCGGCCGGGATCGTCAGCTCGAAGTCGGGCTCCCAGCCGGCGTCCTCGAGGTCGTCGCGATGGAAATGGATCGCGCCGTACTCGCCGGGCCGCCGGCGCCAGTCGGTCTCCTCGCCGGTGAAGTCGTGGCCGGTGACGGCGCGGGTCGGCAGATTGATCGTGGTGCCGTGGCGGTCGTGGCCCGAGACGTCGGTGATCAGGTCGCCGGGGATGTCGAGGCTGAAGTCCCAGGCACCGATGAGGTCGGCGGCGACGTCGTCCAGGATGTCCGGCGCGTCGGCCAGGTCGAGCAGGCCGGCATCGTCGAGCGCCCGGCCGATCAGCCGCGGCCGGTCGAGCCGACCGTCGAAGTGCCGCGTTCGCCGGTCGCCGTCGACAGTCGCCGCGAGGATCAGCGTGTCCGTGTCGTCGGCGATCGGGCCGCCGCCGGACGTCTCGCGGTGGGTGGCCAGCCGGGCATCCGCGCCCGGGTCGCGCCAGGGCAGGTGGCTCACCGCCGCAACCCCGTCCTCGACCGTCAGCGCCACGAAGCACCAGCGCCACCGCGGCAACGCGATCCCCGTCGCGATCCGCGTCTGCGTCCCGGCTCGCCCGATGACCGCCTCGAGCGTGCCCTCTTCGGACACAAGCAGCGCCCAGCCGTCGCCATCGAACGGACGACCGCGGCTCGCGATGACCGCCTCGCGCCCGCCCGGCGCGGTGGGCTGGACGAAGACCGCGAACGTGAAGTCCGAAGCGAGCTCGCCTGCGGGGACCGGCAGGGTCGCCGACGAGCCGCTCGGCAGGTCCTGGTGGCGGCCGGGCCGCACGCCGTCGATCGTCGACGGCACGAGGACCTGCTTGAAGCCCGGACCGGCCGGGTTGGTGTCGCCGTGGATGAGCCGGACCAGCCGGCTCGCGTATCGGTCGTGGTCCGAGCTGACCATGAACCGGATCGTGTCGCCCGGCGCGGCGCTCAGGCGGTCCGTGTAGCCGAGCAGGCGGAGCATGGCGGCCGCCTCAGGCGCGTCGGGTTCGGGCGACGGCGTCCTCGAACGCCGCCACGAACGCGTGCGCGTGCTCGACGTCGCGCGACGGGTGGATCGAGAGGCGGATGAACGGCTTGCCCCGGGTCACTCCGTAGCCCTGCCCCCAGCCGTCCTCGGCCAGCAGCCGGTGGACGAGCTCGAGATCGATCGACGACGACGTGAACCCGACGATCGAGATGAACCGGGGCGCCGCGAGCGTCATGCCGGGGATCGCGGTGACGCCCTCGGCGATGATGTCGGCGAGGCCCAGGACGTGTGCCGTGGACCGGACGTAGCCCTCCCGGCCGAGGTGCTTGAGGGTGGCCCACGCCGCCGCCGCCCGGCTGCCCGGCTTCGTCGACGACGTCGTGTGGATCAGCGTCCGCTCGGTCGGGATCGCCTCGAGGATGGCCGCGTCCTTGACCAGGAAGAAGCCGGTCGCGATCGGCAGCAGGCCCAGCTTGTGGCCGTCGGTCGAGATCGAGCTGACGCCGTCGAGCGACAGGTCGAACGGCGGGATCGCGTGCCCGAGGTCGCGCATGAACGGCAGGATGAACCCACCGAACGCCGCGTCGACGTGGAGGTACAGGCCCGTCCGCCGCGCGAGGTCCGCGAACGCCTCGACCGGGTCGAGCACGCCGAAGCTGCCGCCCGGCGCGGAGCACACGAGGCCGACCGTCCGCGGCGTGATCGCCCGCTCGACGTCCTCGATCCGGGGCAGGTACGTCTCGTCGTCGACGTCGATCTCGACCAGCCGGATGCCCATCAGCTCGGCCCCCAGCCGGAAGCTGAAGTGCATCGTCACCGGCGCGATGATCTCGGGCTCCGCCCGGCGACCGGTGTTCCGCGCGAGCCGCATGGCGGCCAGGTTCGATTCGGTGCCGCCGGTCGTGATGAAGCCACCCGCGCCGCCGTCGCCGCCGAGCAGCGACGCCATCATCGCCACGGCCTCGCGCTCCATCGACCACGTCCCGAGCTCCGTCTCGCGTGCCCACTCGACGAAGAACCGGCCCCGCGCGAGCGCCTCGACCTCCCGGCTGATCGCCGACGGGATCCCGGAGTAGGTGATCGAGAAGTTCTTGTCCGGCTCGAAGCGGTCCTCGTCGAAGCGGCCACGGACGTCGTCGATGACGTCGGCCTCCGGCCGGCCGGTCTCCGGGAAGCGGACCGCCGGCAGCCCCGGCGCGTCGAGATGCCCGGCCGGCAGGTCGAACTCAGCCGCCGGCACGACCCGCCTCGCGGACGTCAGCGGACATGGGGCAGCACCTGGTCGGCGAACAGCTCGATGTCGGTCGTGTCCATCAGCCCGGCGAACCGGAGCTGGATCATGTCGAAGCCGAGGCCGGCCGCCGCGGCGATCCGATCACGGAGCTCGGCGGGGTCGCCGGCGAAAGCCGGCCGGTCGCCCTCGACCGCGTCACCCGCCCAGCGCCGCGCGGCGTTCCGGTCGCGATGGAGGTAGACGGTCCAGGGCACGACCTTGCGGATGGTCGCCGGGTCGCGCCCGACGTCCCGGCAATGGTCGGCCAGTGCGGCCAGCTTGCGCTCCTGGATCTCCGGCACGTCGCCGTACGACAGCCACCAGTCCGCGTGCTCCGCGACCGCCCGGAGGAGGTACCGCTCGCCGCTGCCGCCGATCATGATCGGGGGCAGGGGATCGGGGCGCGGCTCGCACCACGCCTCCTCGACGCTGTAGAACTCGCCCTCGAACGTGGCCGGCGACTGGGTCCACATCGTCTTGATCAGGCGGAGCGCCTCGTCCATCCGGGCGATCCGCTCGCGGGTCGGTGGGAACGGGTAGCCGTAGGCCCGGTACTCGTCCTCGAGCCAGCCCGCCCCGTAGCCCAGGATGAAGCGGCCGCCGCTGAGCGCCTGGACGCTGGCCGCCATCTTGGCCATCAGCGCCGGGTGGCGATACGAGTTGGCGAGCACGCTGTGGCCCAGTCGCACCCGTGGCACCCGGGCGGCCAGCCAGGTCAGCTGCGTCCACGGCTCGATCCGGTAGCGGTCGCCCTCCATGAGGTGGTCCGAGATCCAGACCGAATCGAAGATCCGGCCGGCGACGACCATCAGGCTGTTGAGATCCGCCGCGAAGGTCGCCGGGTCGACCCGGCCCATCTCCCGGTCCCCGGGCGGCACGGCGAAGCCGAACTCGATCATGCGAGGAGGGCCCGGCCGGGCCGCCTGGCGTCGAGCTGGCGCCCGTCCGCGACGACTCTCTGCCCGGCCACGACGACATCCTGGATCCCGACGGGCCTGAGCGTCGGCTCCTGGAACGTGTTGGCATCCACGATCGTGTCCGGGTCGAAGACCACCAGGTCCGCGACCGCACCCTCGACGATCCGACCGCGATCGGCCAGCCCGGCCCGGTCCGCGGGGCGCGAAGTGGACATCTCGATCGCCTCCTCGAGCGTGAGCAGCCCGGCATCCCGGACGTACCGTCCGAGGAGACGCGGGTAGCAGCCGAACGAGCGCGGATGCGGCCGACCCGCGGACGACGGCCCGTCCGGATCCATGGCCAGGCCATCGGAGCCGATCGACGTGAGGGGGTGGGTGAGCACCGCGCGCAGGTCGTCCTCGGACCGGCCGTAGGCGACCATCTGGACGCGGTTGTCGCTCCGTGCGATCAGCTCGAGCGCGGTCTCGTTCGGGTCCATGGACCACCCGTCGGCGACGGCCTGGACGGTCAGGCCGAGCGTGTCCTCGAGCCCCGGCTCCGACGATGAGACCTCGATCTCGTCCCAGCCGAAGAACAGGCTGTCGCGCCAGTCCTCCCGGATCCTCCGGCGCTCCTCCGCGCTGGACAGGCGCTCGACGATGGCGGCCGGGCCGCCGTCCTGCGCCCAGCCCGGCAGGAGCTGCGAGAGATTGGCGCTGCCCGCGATGTACGGATAGATGTCCACGCCGACGTCGACGCCGTCGGCGCGCGCCGCCTCGATCAGCTCGAGCGCGCGTGGCACCTTTCCCCAGTTGCGCCGGCCGGCGACCGCCAGGTGCGAGATCTGGAGCCGACACCCGCTCGCCCGCGCGACGGCGAGGGCCTCGGTCACCGCGTCGAGCAGGTCGTCGCTGTAGTTGCGCATGTGCATCGCGAACAGCCGGTCGCGCCGCGCCACGGCTCGGCCGATCGCCACGAGCTCGTCGACGTCTGCCGACATCGCCGGCGGGAACATCAGCCCCGTCGACACGCCCGCCGCGCCGTCGTCGAGGCAGGCGTCGATGGCGGCGACGAGCGCGCGGCGCTCGGCATCGTCGAGGGGTCGCGCCGCCTCTCCGGCGACCGCGATCCGCAGCGACAGATGACCGACCAGGGGAGCCGTGTTGATCGTCAGGCCGGTGTCGTGGAGCGCCCGGACGTAGCCCGCGAGGTCCGTCCACTCCCAGCGCACGCCGCGGTCGGGGTCGATCGTGGCGTTGGCCGCGCGCGTGAGGTCGGCGACGGCCGGCGGGAGCGGTACGCCACCCATCCCGCAATTGCCGTTGATCTCGGTGGTCACGCCCTGCGCGACCTTGCTGACCGCCCGGCCGTCGCTCAGCAGCGTGAGGTCGGAGTGGCTGTGGAGGTCCACCCAGCCGGGCGCCACGACACGGTCCGTGGCATCGATCCGTTCGGTGCCGGGTCCCGCCGAGAGCTCGCCGATGGAGACGATCCGACCACCGGCCACGCCGACGTCCGCCCGACGACGCGGCGCGCCGGTCCCGTCGATGACCGAGCCCCCGGCCAGCACGAGGTCCAGACCGGGCGAGGCGATCACCCTTCCGGCACCGTGCCCGCCTCGACCCGTGCCTCGACGGCCGGCACGACCTCGCCGATCAGCCGCTCGATCGTCTCGCGGTCGTAGGGCCAGCCGATCTGCGGGCTGAACGAATGGGCACCGGCCTCGACGAACTCGACCAGCCGGTCGGCGGCGCGCTCCGGCGTCGTCGCCCAGACCGCGTCCCAGACGGACGGGCCCCACTTGTGGATCGCGACGAGCTCCTCGGCGACCCGCTGGGCCTCGTCGGGATCGGACCGCAGGATCAGCTTGGCGCCGAGCATCCGCTCGATGGTCGTCGCGTCGCGGCCCTCGGCGTCGGCGTGCGCCCGGAGGACCTCGTCCTTGTGGCGGAACGTCGCGACGCCGTCGAACGGCGCGAACCACTGCCAGATGTCGGCGTACCGGGCGGCGAGCTTCAGCCCGCGCTTCTCGCCGTCCGCCCCGATGACGACCGGGATCCGCGCCTGGACCGGCTGCGGCGCGTGGCGCACCTTCTCGAACTGGTACTTCTCCGAGTGGTGGGTGACCTCCTCGCCGGCAAGCAGCGCGACCACGATCGCCAGCGATTCCTCGAACCAGTCCATGCGCTGGCCCATGGTCTTGCCGGGATCGATCCCGTGGGCGATGTTCTCGAAGGCGACGTTTCCCGCCCCGAGACCCAGGATCGACCGGCCGTGGCTGGCGTGGTCGATGGTCACGGCCATCTTGGCCACGACGCCCGGGTTGCGGAACGTGTTGGCCCCGACCAGCAGCCCGAGCCGCGCCCGCGTCGTCGCCTGCGCCCACGCGGCGAGCGTCGTCCAGCCCTCGAAGAAGCCCTGGTACGGGTCGCCGCCGGTCGAGTACAGGTGATCGTGGCCCCAGATATAGGAGTAGCCCATCTCGTCCAGCGACCGGACGACGTCGAGCGCCTCGTCCCAGGTGGAGCCGTAGGTCAGGATCTGGGCGCCGACCTTGAACGTCACCGGGCGGGCTCCATCTCGCTCGGCGAGCTCGCTCCAGTCGCTCGTGAGCCGGACGACGGTGCCGTTCAGGGCGCCGACCCAGATGTCACCCGACGGCGCGCGGTGGAAGAAGTGGCCGGCCAGCGGGATCGAGCCGAGGACATCGCCGCTCGACGGGTCGACCTTCATCAGCCGGCCGCCGAGGCTGTCCCAGCCGAGCAGCTCGCCGATCGAGCGGTGGCTGATGATCCACAGCTCGTCCTCGTAGAACTCGATGCACTGGGTCGCGCCGAGGTGGGTCCACGCGTCGATGTACCGGCCGTCGGGCTCGAACCGCTGGATCCGCAGGTTGCCGCGGTCGCTGACCCAGATCGACCCGTCCGGGGCGACCGCCACGGAATGCGGCGTGTCGAACTCGCCGGGCGCGGTGCCCGGGACGCCCCACGTCCCGCGGTAGGTGCCGTCGGGGTCGAAGGTCACGACCCGGCAGTTGCCGTAGCCGTCGGACACGTAGATCGTGCCGTCGGCCGCGACCGCGACGTCGGTCGGCTTGTTGAACGTGCGCTCGTCCGTGCCGGCGACATCGGCCGTGCCGAGCTCCAGGAGGATCTCGCCGTCGAGCGTGGTCTTGAGCACGCGATGGCGGCCGGCGTCGGTCAGCCACAGGGTGCCATCGGGCATCAGGCGCATGCCGTGCGGCAGGTCGAAGCCCAGGTCCCACGAGCGCAGGTAGGTGCCGTCGCGATCGAGGAAGACGATCGGATCGATGGCGGGGCCGCGCTGGAAGATCGACGACCGAGCCGTCCGGCGCCTCGATCGCGGCGGAGACGCGCCCGAACCACGCGCCCGGCGGCAGGCCGTCCGCTCCGAAGCGCGAGTTGGCCCGGTAGCGCAGCGGCCCGCCCGGATGGGGGGTCCAGGCGGTCGCCGCGCGGTCGATGGTCATTCCGGTCCCTCTCCTCTCGGCGTCAGGCCACGGCCGCGGACGTCCCGCTGGCGGCCGATCGCTCCACGGCGTCGAGCATGGCGGTCGTCCGCCGGCCCTCCTCGCCGGACACCAGCGGGTCGTGGCCCTCGACGATCGCGTCGACCAGGTCCTCGAGCTGACGGGCGTAGGCCCGCAGGCGAACGGGGTCCGAGGCGTCGAGCGGGTCGAACGGCGCCTGCTCGGCGACCAGGCGCCAGCCGTCGCCCTGGCCGAGCCGGACGCTCGCGTACGGGTCGAGCTCGATGATCCCCGTCGACCCGACGATCCGCCACGGCCACGACGGGTGGATGCCCGGTGGCGGGAACTCGTAGCTCATCAGGATCTGCACGAGCACGCCCGAGGTCATCTCGAACGTGACGGCGGCGCTCTGGCCGACGTCCGGCGGCTCGCCCGAGAAGTTCGTGATCCGGGCGAAGGCCAGCTCACCGTCGGCGCCGCTGAACCAGCGCAGCAGGTCGCAGCTGTGTGCGCCCCACGACGCCCAGGCCGTCTGCTGGCGCGGATCGAGCTTCCACTCGTCGCCGCGGGCCTTCAGGTCCCACCAGCCGACCTCGGCGCCGGTCACCTGGATCATCCGGATCGCGCCGATCGCGCCGTCGTCGATCAGCTGCTTGGCCGCGACCGGGGCGTCCCGGAATCGATGCTGCGAGACGACCGACAGGCGGACGCCGGCCGCGCGACAGGCGGCGACCATCTCGGCGCACTCGGTGGCGGACTGAGCCATCGGCTTCTCGACGAGCAGGTGCTTGCCGGCCGCGGCCGCCGCGAGCGTCTGGGCCAGGTGGCCGGCCGGCGGCGAGGCGAGGACGACCGCGTCGACGTCGTCACGGGCCAGGAGCGCGTCGAGGTCCGGTTCGAGCGGGATCCCGAAGTCGGCGGCGAGGGCCGTGCGCGCGCGTCCCGCCGGTGACGGCGATGAGCGACGTGCCTTTCGCGTGGTTGGCGGCGACCTCGGCCCACGTCCGGCCCATGAAACCCGAGCCGACGATGCCGACCCGGACCGTCATGCGGTCGGCACCGGCTGCCGATCGAAGAAGTCGATCCCGGCGGTCCGGCAGTCGTCGATGAACTCGTACAGCCCTTCGTCCGTGTTGTGGAGGCCGGGGATGCCCGCGGTGCAGCGATCGAACCCGAGCTCGTTCCAGGCCGCCAGCTCCTCCGCCCGCGTGCCGACGTTGGCCACCCGCTCCGGGTCCTGGTAGGCCAGCTCGTGCGGCTCGGCGAAGCGCTGCCCGCCGGTCACCTTGAGGTTCTTGTAGCGCATGATCTGGTTGGTGCCCCAGTTGAGCTCGACCGTCTTCGGGTCGCGCCCGACCTCCGCACAGCGCTCACCGAACACCTCGAGGAGCTCCGGGACCTGGTCGGGGAAGACGTTGAGGTTGAGCTCGTCGCAGTAGCGCGCGGCCAGGCGCAGCGTGTAGTTCTTGCCGTGACCGCCGATGAGCAGCTTGATCCCGGGCGCACGGGCGGCGCGCGGGCTGTTGGTCAGGTTCTCGACCCGGGCGTACTTCCCCTCGAAGGAGAAGCCCGGCTGGTCCTGCCGCGTCGCCCGCCAGATGATCTCGAAGTGCTCGGACAGCCACTCCATCCGGTCCTTGAGGCCCGGGTACTCGTGGCCGTACTGGGCGGCCTCGTTCTCCTTGAACCCGGCGCCCAGGCCGAGCGTCAGGCGGCCGCCGCTGATGGCATCGAGCGTCGAGGCCGCCTTGGCGGTGATGGCCGGGTTGTGGAAGGTCGAGTTGAGGACGATCATGCCGAGCCCGACGCGCGGGACGAGCGGCGCGAGTCCGGACGTCATCGCCCAGCAATCGAAGGCGATCGACTCGCCGGGCCACTTCGAGAGCGGGTGCTCGCCGGTCCAGACGGATTCGAAGCCGAGCCTCTCGGCGGTCTGGGCGAGCTCCACGATGCGGGCCCACGCGCGCCCGGGCTCCCAGCCCTCGAACTCGTTGAAGTAGCCCTGCGGGAGGACCAGTCCGATCTTCATGGCTACGCGCTCGCCGCGGCTGGCGCCGACAGCTCGATGCCGGCCGTCCGCAGGTCGTCGATCAGCTCGTAGATGCCCTCGTCGGTGTCGACCAGCCCGGGCACCCCGCAGATGATGCTGTCGATGCCGAGCTCGACCCACTGGGCCATCTCGTCGGAGCGCGGCAGCAGGTTGTCGAAGTCGTACGGCATGATCGCCGGCAGGTCCTCCTTCGCCATCAGCCGCTGCCGGCCGATCGCGCGGAGCCCCGGGTAGGGCCACGCCGGGTTCGTGCCGGTCACGATGTCCAGGGTCGCCGGGTCGCGCCCGATCTCGTCGCAGCGGTCGGCCAGGACGGCGATCGCCTCGGGCAGCGCATCCGCCGGCAGGTCGATGTTGATCTCGTCGCAGTACTTGGCCGCGAGCCGCATGGTCACGTTCTTGCCGTGGCCGCCGATCGCCAGCCGGACGTGGTCGCCGCCGCCGGTCCGCGGGTTGTTGACGACGTTCTCCACCCGGGCATGCTCGCCCACGAAGGTGAACGGCGGCTCGTCGCGGCGGGTCATCCGGCTGATGATCTCGAAGTGCTCGCCGAGGATGGCGAGGCGCTCCTTCATGTCCGGGAACGGCGCCCCGAAGGCGCTCGCCTCGCTCGGCTTGAAGCCGCAGCCGAGACCCAGGATCAGGCGTCCGCCGCTGATCGTGTCGAGGGTCGAGGCCATCTTGGCGGTCATGGCCGGGTTGCGGAACGTCGAGTTGACGACCCCGAACCCGATGTCGACCCGCGGCACGGCGGCGGCGACCGCGGTGTGGAGGGTCAGGCAGTCGAAGACCATCTCCTCCGGGTCCCACTTGGAGAGGGTGTGCTCGCCGGCCCACAGGGCATCGAAGCCGAGGCGTTCGCCGAGCTGCGCGATCTGGAGGATGCGCTCCCACGCGGCGACCGGCTGCCAGCCTTCGAACTCGCTGAAGTAGCCCTGGGGCAGGAGCAGGCCGATCTTCATCGTGGTGTGGGGTCCCTCCTCGCGTGCCGAGCGTATTACATCAAGGCTTCACCATCAAGTCTCCAGTACACTCTACCTGTGGACGATGGGCGCCTGCGCGCATGACCGACCTGCTCATCCGGGGCGCGACCGTCATCGACGGGACAGGTGCGCCTGGGGTCCGTGCCAGCGTCGTCGTGGACCGCGGTCGGATCGCCTCGATCGAGGCCGACGGGGCCGTCGCGACGGCCGACCGCGTCCTCGATGCCGGTGGTCTCGTGCTCGCTCCCGGCTACATCGACATGCACTCGCACGCCGACTTCACGCTGCCGTCCTACCCGGCGGCGATCAACTCCCTCGCCCAGGGCGTGACCACGGAGGTCATCGGCAACTGCGGCTACTCACCCGCGCCGCTGGCCGCCGACCCGGCCCTCGCCGCCGAGCAGCGGGCCGAATGTCACGGGCTCGGGCCGGACCTCGACTGGGCGTGGCGATCGTTCGGTGAGTACCTGGCCCGGCTCGACGCGGCGCGGCCCGCGGTCAACGTCATCCCGCTCGTCGGCCACGGCATGCTCCGCCTGGCGGTGGTCGGCGCCGAAGAGCGGGCGGCCACCCCGGCCGAGCTCGACGGCATGCGCACGGCGGCCGCGGCGGCCCTGGCCGACGGCGCGTGGGGCATGAGCACGGGCCTCGTCTATCCGCCCGGGGCCTACGCCGTGACGACGAGATCGTCGCGGTCGGGGAGGCCCTGTCGCCGGTCGGCGGCCTGTACGCCAGCCACATCCGCAACGAGAACGACGACCTGGCCGAGGCGCTCCACGAAGCGATCGAGATCGGTCGCCGGCTCGGCGTCCCGGTCGAGGTCTCCCACCTCAAGGCCGCCGGACGCCAGAACCACGGTCGTGCCGCGGAGGCGCTGGCGATCCTCGATCGTGCCCGCGCCGCCGGGGGGCGCGTCCACCACGACGCCTACCCGTACGCGGCCGGCAGCACGCTCCTGACCCAGCTCCTTCCGCCGTGGGTCCACGACGGCGGGAACGAGGCGATCATCGCTCGGCTCGGATCGGCCGACGTCCGCGCCCGGATCGCCGCCGACGTCGCGAGCGGCCTGCCCGGCTGGCCGAACTACATCGTCGCCACCGGCGGCTGGGACGGGATCCTGATCGCGGCCGTCGTCGACCCGTCGCTCCGGTGGCTCGAGGGCAAGACCGTCGCCCGGGCCGCCGCCGAGCGCGACATGGACCCGTTGACGCTCGCGCTCGACACGATGGCCGCCGATCGCGGCGGGACGATGATGATCGTGTCGCTGATGGCCGAGGCCGACGTGGACTCGATCATCGCGGACCCGTCGACCTCGATCGGATCGGACCAGCTCGGTGTCACGACCCGCGACGCCCGCGTCCACCCGCGCGCCTACGGCACGTTCGTGCGGGTGCTCGGCCACTACGTGCGCGAGCGAGGGGCGCTGGACCTGTCGAGCGCGATCCACCGGATGACCGGCCTGCCGGCGGCCGCCCTGGGGCTGACCGACCGCGGCCGCATCGCGCCGGGCGCCGTCGCCGATCTCGTCCTGTTCGACCCGACGACCGTCGCCGACGCGTCGACCTACGAGGACCCGACCCGGGCCGCGATCGGTGTCGAGGCGGTGCTGCTCGGCGGGCAGTTCGCGGTGGATGGCGGCCAGCCGGTGCGGCCGTCGCTCGGGCGCGTGCTGCGCCCCGAGGTCAGTGGACCCCGCCGGCCGCCTCGATCGGGATGACCTCGCGGACCACGTCGCCGCGGACGCCGTAGAACCGACGGCCCAGGTTCGTCACCGAGCAGACGTGGTTGGGCACGATCCGCACGCGGTCGCCGATCGCGAGCGGTGAATCGGCCGGGATCCGCAGGATGCCGTGCTCCTCGGACAGCCGGACGACGGCCCCGTCGGTGTCGACCAGCGCCCCGTAGTCGGTCAGCAGGTCGCTCGAGTGGGCACCCTTGTCCAGGCCGAGCGTCTTGGAACCGGCGTCGACCACGGCCCGGTCGCTCGCCGGGCGGCTGATCACGGTCGCCGCGACCGACATCGCGCGGCGATCCGCCGGGGCCGACCCGAGCGCGACCTGGAGGGCGTCGTAGAAGACGTACGTGCCCGGCCGGATCTCGGTGACGCCGGAGCGTGGCGTCCAGGAAGCGCGCGGTCGGGGTGGACCCGGCGCTGACGGTCTCGATCGGGATGCCGATCGCGCGCGCCGCGGCCGCTGACTCGACCACGGCGGCGGCCTCGGCCGCGGCGATCGTCGCCACCTCGGCCGTGTCGCGCGCCGCGTAGGACTGGCCGGCGTGGGTGAACATCCCGCTCAGGCGCAGGTTCGGCTGGGCGGCCACGACGCGGGCCAGCGCGGCCGCATCGGCCGGCAGGACGCCGCAGCGCCGAAGGCCGCTGTCGATCTCGATCCAGACGTCCAGGACCCGGCCGCCCGCCGCCGCAGCGACCGCGAGCCGGGCCGCTCCCTCCGGGCTGTCCACGGCGAGGGTCAGCGGCACCCGCCCGGCCAGGCGCACGGCACGCTCCAGCTTGGGTGCGGCGACGATCTGGAAGGCGATGAGGATCGGCGCGTCGATGCCGCCGTCGACCAGCGTCTCGGCCTCGTCCAGCTTGGCCACGGTGATCCCGACGGCGCCGGCGTCCAGCTGGCGCTGGGCGATGGCGACCGACTTGTGGGTCTTGAAGTGGGGCCGCAGCGCCACCCCGCCGGCGCGCGCGTGCTCGGCCATCCAGCCGATGTTGCCGTCGAGCCGATCGAGGTCGACGAGCAGGGCGGGCGTGTCGATGGTCCGCCAGTCCCGGCCGATCTCGGTGGGCGCCTCGCGCTCGGCCGGGATCGTCACCTGGTGCCGCGATGCAGTGTGACTTCTCGCATCGGCGGATTGTACAGGTACGCTGTCAAGCCTCGACGCCGAAACGCACCCTGCGGGCCGCCGGATCAGAACGTCGGCGGGCTGATGATGATCAGGACCTCGGCGTCGCGGTCGGACTCGTTGAGGAACCGGTGGAGCAGCTCGCGGTGGATCTTGATGCTGTCGCCGGCCGACAGCGCGTAGGTCTGGCCGGCGACCTCGGCGATCACGTCGCCGGTCAGGACGACCGCGCATTCCTCGCTGGCATGCCCCGTGGGCGTCGCCCCCGTGGAGCCGCCCGGGGAGATCGCGAGCGACAGGACCTCGAACTCGCCCGACGTGTCGGCCGAGACCAGCTCGTACTCGAGGACGCGATCCGGGAAGTTGAGCTTGGTCCGGCGGTCCCGGCGGACGACGATCTCGCGCTGGGCGCTGCCGATCATGAACTGGAACATCGGCACGTCGAAGGCCTGGGCGATCCGCCGGAGCGAGCTGATCGAGGGATCGGACGCGCCGCGCTCGATCTGGCTCAGGGCGCTGACGGTCAGGTTCACCTGCGACGCGAGCTGGGCGAGCGTCAGGCCCCGGCGCAGCCGTTCCCGACGGATGCCCTCGCCGATGCTCTCGATGTCGATCGGCCGCTCGTCCTCGGCGGTCGTCAGGTTCTCGACGATGGCGTGGGCATCCCCGGTCACGAGGGTCTCCTTCCGACATCGAATGCGACGGATCGGATCTGCGTCATCGCCTCGAAGATGTGGCGGCCGCCCACCCGGCCGCGGCCGGAGGTCTTGCCGGCCCACCCTCCGAACGGCAGATGGAGCTCCCAGTAGTTGCTCGTGTCGTTGACCGTGACCTGGCCGGTCTGGAGCCGCTCGGCGAACCAGAAGGCGCGGTCGAGGTCGCGCGTGAACACCGCCGAGCTCAACCCCAGCGTGCTGGCGTTGGCCGCGGCGAGCAGCGCCCGATCGTCGGCGAAGGCGCTGACCGGCGCGATCGGCCCGAACGTCTCCTCGCGCGTGACCGAGGCCCCGTCCGGCACCCGGGCGAGCACGGTCGGCTCGTAGTACAGGCGGGTCGGGGCGTCGTCGCGGCGATGCCCCCCGAACGCGACGGTCCCGCCACGCCCGCTCGCGTCGGCGACGTGGTCGTCCATCTTGGCCGCCACGCCCTCGTTGTTGACCGGGCCCATCGTCGTCCCGGGATCGCGCGGATCGCCCAGGCGGATGTCCCCGGCGAAGCCGACGAGACCCTCGACCAGCCAGTCGTGGACCCGCTCCGAGGCGATGATCCGTTCGGCCGCCGCGCACGACTGGCCGGCGTTGAAGAACGCCGCCGCGCCGACCGCGGCGATGGTCCGCTCCGGGTCCGCGTCGTCGAGCACGATGACCGGGCCGTTGCCGCCGAGCTCCATGACGAGCTCCTTGTCCGGCGCGAGCCGGGCGATGGCGGCGCCGACGGCGCTCGATCCGGTGAAGCCGACGACCACGACGCGTTCGTGCTGGACCAGCGCCGAGGCCATCTCGACCGACGGCCCGGTCAGGAGGCTGAACAACCCGCTCGGGAGGCCGGCCTCGACGATGCACTCGGCCAGCATCGCGGCGATCCCGGCGGTCGTCGGGGCCGGCTTGAGGATGACCGCGTTGCCGCTGGCCAGCGCCGGTCCGACGTATTCGACCGGGATGTTCATCGGGAAGTTCCACGGCGTGATCGCGACGACGACGCCACGCGGCTGGCGGAACGTCATCACCCGCTTGTGGGGATCCTCGACCGGGATCGTCTCGCCGGTCAGCCGGCGCGCCTCCCCGGCGGCCAGCCGGAACCCGCTCGCGGCGGACGCGATCTCGCCGAGCGCCTCGGCCAGCGGCTTGCCGTGCTCGAGGACGAGATCGCCGGCCATCGCCTCGCGGCGGGCATCGATGACGTCGGCGACGCGCTCCAGCTCGGCCGCGCGTTCGAAGGGGGTGCGCCAGCGGTTGCGCTCGAACGCCTCGTGCGCGAGCCGGACCGCTCGATCGACGTCGGCCGGGCCCGCGGCGGCGACCTCGGCCACGGGCTCGCCGGTGGCGGGGCTGGTCAGGATCGCCGTGTCGCCGTCGGTGGCGTCCGACCATTCGCCGCCCACGAGGAGCCGATGGCGCCGGGTCCGCACACCGGGTAGCGTCGTCATGAGGCTCCGTGGGCTCGGGCGTGACGACGGCCGATAGGTTCGCGCCGACGTCCAGTGCGTGAAGTCATACTGTCTACCGGCTGTCATACTAAACCTGTACGCCACTACGGGTCAACGAAGTCGGGCGCTCGAACGCGTCCCTGGACCGGGCGAGGATGAGGGAGGCGACGCGTGTCGAAGGTCGGCCGGTGAGGCGGCGGGCGGAAGCTGCAATGGACATCGACGGACGAGGCACGGTCAGATGACCCGTCGCATCGCCCTCGTGGGGCTGAGCTGGATCTCGTCGGACCTGCCGGGGCACGCCGCGGACCCGACGCTCGGCACGGCCATCCCGTACAGCCACGCCTCGGCCGTGGCGGCCATCCCGGAGCTGGAGCTCGTCGCGGGCTGCGACATCTCGCCGACCGCGCGGGACACGTTCCGCGAGCGCTGGTCCGGCCGCTACCCGGGTCTCACGGTGTACGACGACTACGCCGAGATGCTGCGCACGGAGCGCCCCGAGTTCGTCGCGGTCGTCACGCCGGACCATCTCCACCGCGGCGTCGTCGAGGTCGCCATCGAGGCGGGCGCGCGCGGCATCTTCTGCGAGAAGCCGATCGCCACGACGCTCGACGACGCCGACGCCATCGTCGCCGCGGTCCAGGCCGCGGGCGTGACGATGAACGTCAACTACACCCGGCGCTGGTTCCCGGAGTTCGTCGAGGCGCGCCGGATGGTGCGCGACGGCGAGATCGGCAAGCTGTCGCAGATCGTCGTCGAGATGGGCGGTCCGCGCTCGATGCTGTTCCGCAACCACACCCACGCGATCGACCTGGTCAACTTCCTGGCCGATTCCGAGCCGCTGTGGGTCTGGTCGGAGCTCGAGCCCGGGTTCGAGGACTACGGCATCGCGTACGCCGGTGACGGCGGCAACGATCCGGCCACCGAACCCGGCGGCAACTACTACATCGCCTATGCCAACGGCGTCCGCGCCTACCTGACCGGGTTCAAGGACACGGTCGGGCTCGACACCGGGGTGACGCTGACCGGGCTGAACGGCCGGATCCTGGTCGACCTCGAGGGGGTCCGTCTGCACTCGGTGTTCCATGAGGACATCCGGACCAAGCCGGGTGTCACGACGGTCCGGCCGATCCATCCACGCTGGACGCGCGCCGGGATGCAGGCCGGGCTCCAGGACGTCATCGACTCGCTCGACGCGGGCCGGCCGACATCCAGCCCGCCCGAGTCGGCCCGGACGACCGTCGCCCTCATCCAGGCCATCCTGATGTCGCAGGCCCGGGGCAACGTCAAGGTCATGCTCGAGGAGCTCGCTCCAGTCAAGACGCCGGCGCGCTAGTCGCCGACCACACGTTCGAGGAGGACAGCCACCATGCGTCTCGCAACCTTCCGTGGTCCCGATGGGCAGCCGCACGTCGGCGCAGTCACCGGCGATGCCGGCAACGAATCGATCGTCGACGTCAGCGGCGGCCGGACGGGCGACATCCTGATGCTCCTCCAGGCCGGGCCGGCGGCGCTCGATTCCGCGCGGGCCACGGCCGATGCCGGCGGTGGCCAGCCGCTCAGCTCGGTCGAGCTCCTCGCGCCGATCCGCCGCCCGGGCAAGCTCCTCGCCGTGGCCGGCAACTTCCAGGCCCACATCGAGGAGGGTGGGGGACAGCGTGTCGACAAGTCCGTGATCGTGCCGAAGCTGTTCATCAAGCCCTCGTCGTCGATCATCGGCCCGGGTGAGGCGGTCGCGCTGCCGACGGTCTCGAACGCGCTCGACTGGGAGCTGGAGCTGGCGATCGTCATCGGCACGGCCGGCCGCGACATCCCGCTCGACAAGGCCCGCGACCACATCGCCGGCTACTCGGTCATCAACGACATCTCGGCGCGCTCCATGCAGTGGGGCGTCGAAGGCCGCACGCCGGGTGGCTTCGACGACTTCTTCGACTGGCTGAACGGCAAGTGGGGCGACGGCTTCGCGGCGTGGGGTCCGTACATCACCACGACCGACTCCGTGAAGCCCGATCCGAACGACCTCGAGATGACCCTCGATGTCAACGGCAAGACCTGGCAGCACGGCTCGACCTCGGACATGATCTTCAGCCCGGAAGAGATCATCTCGTTCGCCTCCCGCTGGATGACCCTCGAGCCGGGCGATGTCATCGCCGGCGGCACGCTCGACGGGACCGGCGACGCGTCCGGCGTGTACCTCAAGGCGGGCGACGTGATGACGGGCACCATCGGCGACCTCGGGACGCTGGTGACGCCGGTCGTGGCCGCCCCCAACGGCAAGGGCTGACCGGTGGCCGAGCCCGTCCGGTTCGGCGTCCTCGGTTCGGGGTTCATGGGCGAGACCTGGGCTCGGGTCATCGCCCGCCACGTGCCGGAGGCGACGCTGGTCGCGATCAGCGGCGGGCGTCGCGCCGGGGAGGTGGCCGAGATGTTCGGCGTCGAGGCACTGGGCGAGGACGAGCTCTTCGCCCGGTCCGACATCGACGCCGTCGTGATCGCCACCCCCGTGCCGACCCATCGACCCCTGGCCGAGAAGGCGGCCGGGGCCGGCAAGCACGTCCTGGTCGAGAAGCCGATGACCAACACGCGGGCCGACGCGGATGCCATGGTCGCCGCCGCCGACGCGGCGAACGTCCGTCTCGCGATCTGCTCGCAGCATCGCTATCGCGGGGCGCCGATGGCGGCCAAGGCCGCGATCGAGGCCGGCCGGATCGGCGCGATCCGGATGATCCGCATCTTCGGGCCGAACGCCGGCTGGGACATCCCGGCCGACCATTGGAACTCGCAGCGCGCCCAGGTCTCGCCCTACATGGACTGGGGCGCGCACGCCTGCGACATCATCCGCTGGCTGACCGGGGCAGAGGCGACCCTCGCGTTCGCCCAGTTCGCGAGCTACACGGACATCCCGCCCGAAGACCAGAGCTCGATGGCGACCTACACGCTCGACAACGGGGTGCTGGTCCAGATCTGGCTGACCTACGAGCTGCCGCCACCGACCCTCGGCTCGGCGATGCAGATCCTGATCGCCGGCTCGGACGGCATCATCGAGCTCGATGCGTACGGGACCGTCCGCCTGGCCACGCCGGACGGCGGCTGGGAGACGATCTTCGAGCAGCCGCCGTTCGACCCGCTCGACGCGGAGGACTCGATCCGGCTCCAGGCGTACGCGAACCAGCTGCGCGACCTGATGGCGGCGATCGCCGAGGGCCGCGATCCGTTCGTCAGCGGTCGCCAGGGCGCCAACACGACCTCCTGGCTGGAGGCCGCCGAACGGTCCGCGGCAAGCGGCCAGAGCGTGCGCCTGTCGCTGACGGGCCGTGCGTCCTAACCGCCTCCGGCAGCTCCTCACCGCGGGGCGTCCGTCGATCGGGACCCACGTCCACACGACGTGGCCGACGATCGTCGAGGTGCTCGGCCACACCCATCAGTACGACTACGTCGAGTTCTCTGGCGAGTACGCGCCGTACGACCTGCACGGGCTCGACGACTTCTGCCGCGCGGCCGAGCTCCACGGGCTCGGGGCGATGATCAAGCTCGACCAGGAGCCGCGGACGTGGCTCGCCCAGCGGGCCGTCGGCGCTGGGTTCCAGTCGGT
The DNA here is from genome assembly GCA_963720495.1 of uncultured Chloroflexia bacterium. Taxonomy (GTDB): domain Bacteria; phylum Chloroflexota; class Limnocylindria; order Limnocylindrales; family CSP1-4; genus SPCO01. Next base: position 35,308 of record CAVRFU010000005.1, on the reverse strand, counting down.
CCTGTTCGCCGACGTGCGCACCGCCGACGACGCGCGTGCCTGCGTCCGGACCGTCCGGCCGGACACGCCGCATGGAGGCGGCCTCTACGGCGCCGCCGACCGGCGGATGAGCTACTGGAACGAGGCCGCGAGCGCGGACTACATCCGCGCGCTCAAGGAGATCGTGGTCGTGCTGATGATCGAGAAGCGCCAGGCTGTCGAGCAGCTCGACGAGATCCTGGCCGTGCCCGGCATCGACATGATCCAGTGGGGTCCGGCCGACTACGCGATGAGCATCGGGCGCCCGAGCGGCTGGCACGACCCGGACGTCCGCGAGGTCGAGAAGGACGTGCTGACCCGGGCGCTCGCGGCCGGCATCCAGCCGCGGGCCGAGATCAACGACCCGGCGGAGGCGCAGCGCTATCTTGACCTCGGGGTCCGCCATTTCGCGATCGGGACCGACATGCAGATCCTGGCCAACTGGTGGCGCGAGCGTGGCGCCGCCCTGGCCGACATCCTCGGCGTCGAGCCGGGGGCGGTCGTCGCCGACCGGTAAGGAGGGACACGATGGCGTTCACGAACCTGCGCGATGCCACCCGCGAGGACTGGGATCGCATCGATGCGCTCGACGAGGCCCGGACGGACTACGCCGCGGCGCCGCTGGCCCTGCTCGAATCGCTCAACGGCGGCGACCCGGCCGGCTACACGCTCAACCCGTACGACCACAGCCGTCAGGCGGCCACCCGCGCGCTGCGGGCGGGCGAATCGAGCCAGTTCATCGTGTCCGTCCTGTTCCACGACGCCGCCGACAGGCTGGCACCGGCCAACCACGGCCAGATCGCCGCAGAGCTCCTGCGGCCGTTCGTCGACGACGACCACTACTGGATGGTCAAGATGCACGGCCTGTTCCAGAAGGAGAACTTCACCCATCACAAGTACTGGGGCAGCGGCGTGCTCGACGCGATGCTCGACCCGTACCGGGACCATCCCGCGTTCGATCTGACCCAGCGCTTCTGCCGCGACTACGACGCGACGTCGTTCGATCCGGCCTACGACGCGCTGCCGGTCGAAGCGTTCATGCCCCAGATCCGCGAGGTCTTCGAGCGCCCGTACTCGTTCCAGGCGTAGTCGGGGCGCCCACCGAGTCGACTGCTCTCGCGGGCGTCAGCGCCAGAACTCGCTGAGCGGCCCGGCGAGCGCCCTGCCCTGGTCGTAGCCGGCTTGAGCTGCGGGCGCACGCAGCGACGGATCCATCGCGTTGGCGCCGAACATCGGCTCGGAGCTGCTGTCCGGGAAGATCGTCTCGACCCTGCTGCCGCTGTGCGCGGAGCTCGTCGACCTGCGTTGCGAGATGCGTGCCCCATTCGATCGGCGTGAGCGATCGGCCGCCGAACGGGGACAGCACGAGAACCCGTGCGTATCCGGCCGCCAGATCGGCATTCTCTGCGTTGGATCGGTAGCCACCGTCGATGTATCGGCCATCCCCGATCCGGTACGGACGGCCACTCGAGCAGCTGGCGGCGACGGCGTCCACCAGGTCGACGCCGCTGTCGCGGTCGAACACGACCGGCTCACCGGTCTCCGCATCGACCGCCGTGATGAGCACCGTTCGTTCCGGCCAGCGCTGACTGGGCAGCCGCGCGGCGACGGTGGCGCGCCACCCTGCCTGCCAGGAGCCGTCCGACTCCACGTCCATGTCGATGGCCGCCGCGCCCATCCTGCGGCGCATGTCGGCCGCATCCTCGGAGGCGGCGATGATCGTCTTGATCCTCTCGAGGTGGTCCGCCACCGGCCTGTTCGCAACGCGTCCCCGGTCGGATCCGACCGGTCCGGGCCGTTGTTGCGGGGCGGCGCCAAGCGTTGCGGCAAGCAGCTCGGCCGGGGTCGCGCCGGCGATCTGCGCCGCCGTCGTCGAGCCGGCGGACGTCCCGATGGTCACGTCGGCCCTTGTCACGTCGAGGCCGGCCTCGGACAGGCCGGCGATGACGCCGATCAGCCAGGCGTTGCCGGTGGATCCGCCGCCACCGAGGACCAGCGCTCGCTCGCGGTGCGGAGTCGAAGAAGGAAGTGTGTTCATGGGAGTCGCCTTTCGCTGTGTGCGTGGGGCGCTCCCGGTGGCGACTAGCGCAGTCGCGCGATCGTGGACGGCGAGGGAGGACCCACTCTGGATGGTGCGTTCATGGGTCCCACCTCCTTCCGACGGATCACGATCGCCACGACGCTAGCAGGCCGGCGTCCTGGCGCGCAAGCGGTATCAGCCCGCGTCGATCCGGAACCAGCGGATGTTCTTGATGCAGTCCTCCTCGCACCAGAAGACGAGGAAGACCGCCCCGTCGGGCTCGAGGACCATCTGCGGGAAGCCGAACTTGAGCTGGGCGAGCTCCTCGCCCGGGTTGGTGTCGCCGGTCATCCCGGACGACCCGACCCCGCGCCACAGGGCGACGGTCTCCTCGTTGGTCCAGGTGTCGCCGTCGACCCGGGCCGTGGTCGCCCACAGGCCGGGCTCGTCGTTGCGCCGGTAGACGGCCAGGATCCGGCCGTCGGGCAGCTCGATGGTCTTGGTCGTCTGGGCCAGGAAGCCGGTCAGGTCGCGCTTCCAGGTCGCGCCCTTGTCGTGGCTGATGGCGTATGGCGTGGGCAGCGTCTTGCCCGTGTCGAGGTCCACCACCCAGGTGACGGTCAGCCAGCGTCCATCGGCCAGCTCGAGGAAGTGCTGCTCCCAGTGGATGATGTGCTCGGCCCAGCGGTCGAACTCGGTGATGGACGTCGGCCACGTCCTGCCCTGGTCCTCGGACACCAGCAGGATCGCGTTCATCCCGTTGGGGGCGTCGCCGTCCCAGCCCATCCAGGTGGAGCACGGCCAGACCCACCGTCCGTCGCTCAGCTCCGTGATCGAGTGGCAGACCTCGAAGGCCGGGCCCTCGAGCGGCGGCGTGATCCGCTCGATCGGGCTCCAGGTGTGGCCGCGGTCCTGACTTCGGGTCAGGATCAGCTCCATCTCCGTGTAGCCCAGGCTGGGCACGTTGACGACGCTCTTCTCCGGGTCGTCGCGGTACATCAAGGCGCCCATCGCGACGACCGAACCGTCCGACATCAGGTTGGAGCGGACCGACTGCGTCGTGGGCCGGCCCGGGCGGGTCCGGCACGACCCGCTCCGGGTCGGACCAGCTCGCGCCGGCGTCGGTCGAATGCGTGGCGTACGTCCGGTAGTCGAGCGCGACGTCCGCGTCAGCGATGTCGAAGGTGACCAGCATCTCGCCGTCGTCGAAGCGCACGATCGTCGGGTGCCAGGTGTGCTTCGAGCGGAGCTCGGGCCGCGGGTTGCGATAGACGAGACCGGTGTCGCGGACGGTGATCATCGGATGCTGACCTCGGCTGACGGTGGGTCGACGATGGCTGACGCGATGGGGCGGGCGGAAAGGCGGCGGGGCGGCAGCGCGTCGACCCCTAGGCGATCCCCGACTCGGGCTGGGCGAGCACGACGAGGTTGTCGTCCCTCGCGACCCGCGCCCCGCGACGAGCGAGCACCACCAGACCGTCGCCCAGGGACGGGACCTCCGCCCGCTCGCCGGTCAGCGGATCGGTGACGATCGCCACGACCTGCCCCGCGGTCACCCGGTCAAGCGGCCCGACCAGCGTCTCGCACAGGCCGTCGAACGGGGCGACGGTCGCCGGCACGTCGAGATCGCCCTCGCCGACGAGCCGTTGGGGCGGCTCGTCGGGGGGCGCATCCACGGGATCGAGCTCCAGCATGCCGAGCGAGGCCATGACCCGGCGGACGCCGGCCGCGTACATGGCCGCCTCCGGGCGGGTGACGGTCCCGCCGCCGGAGGCCTCGGCGTAGATCGACGCGATGTCGGCATCGTGGGCGGCGGACAACGTCCGGCCGGGCGGCAGGGGACCGGCGTGCCGCCACAGGACCGGCGCGGCGAAGGCCTCCGCGGCGGCCGCGCTGCGGGAGCAGGCCGCACAGCCGTCGTCGCCCCAGCCGACGAGCAACGGCATGGCGTACGCGGTCCCGGCGCTGTGGAGGTCGATGAAGACGTCCGAGCCGGCGATCACGTGCTCACGGAGCGCCGCGGCCAGTCGCTCGGTCGGCTCGCCCGCCGGATCGCCCGGGAAGGTGCGGGCGAGGTTGCGACCGTCGATCGGGGAGGACCGGAGGCTCGCCACGTGGGCCGCCTCGTGGGCGACCGGCACGAGCCGGAGCCGGCCGCGGAACGGGGCGTCGGCCAGCCCGTCGGCCAGGGCCAGGCAGGCGGCCACGCCCTCGAACTCGTCGCCATGGACCCCACCGACGACCGACAGGGTGGGACCGTCCCCGCGACCGACCAGGTCGATCAGCGAGAAACCCTCCGTCCCGTCGGCGGAGGTGGCGACCCGCTGTCGCCTCGGATGGGTCACCATGGAGCAGTTCGCATCGTGCCTCCAGCCTTGACCAGTCGAGGCTGGATTGTAGACAATCTCACGGGTGCCGCAAGTCCCAACGCGGGGCCGGAAGGAGACAGCGTGGTCGAGGCAACGGACGCACCGAGCTTCATCGGCGTCGCCCGCGCCCGTGTCGATTCGGAGGAGAAGGTCCGGGGCGCGACCCGCTATGCGGCCGACCAGCGCCAGCCGGGTCTGCTCCACGCCCGGATCGTGCCGAGCGTCTACGCCCACGCCCGGATCCGCTCGATCGATGCCTCGGCGGCGCTGGCCATGCCCGGCGTCGTCGCGGTCCTGACCGCCGCCGACCTGCCCATCGCCACGGTCGAGGACATGCGGATGTTCGAGCCGCTGGCGCGCGAGGAGGCCCTGTTCGTCGGCCACCCGATCGCGCTGGTCATCGCCGAGACCGAGACCGCCGCCGCCGACGCCGTGGCGGAGGTGTACGTCGATGCCGAGCGGCTGCCGGTCGTGACCGACCTCGAGGCGGCCATGCTGCCGGGGGGCCCGCTGGCGCGGATCACCTCGATCCTGCCCGTGGGTGAGGCGGGCGAGGAGAACACCGCCAAGTCCGCGCACGCGGCGGTCGGGAGCGAGGGCGCGGAGCTGCTCGACGAGGACCTGTCGGACAACGTCCACAACCGCAAGCGCTACGTCTCGGGTGATAGCGCCGCCGCCCTGGCCGGGTCGGCCGTCACGGCCGAGGGGACATTCCTGACCAACTGGGTCTACCAGGGCTACATGGAGCCCCACGCCTCGACCGCCTGGATCGAGTCGGACGGCGTCCTGACCGTCTCGACCTCCACCCAGGGCATCTTCTACGTCCGCAAGCAGCTGGCCAAGATCTTCGGCCGGCCGATGAACAAGGTCCGGGTGCGCGCCGCGCCGCTGGGTGGCTCGTTCGGGTCCAAGGTCGTCCTCGTCGACCCGCTGGCCGCCGGAGCGGCGCTCGCCCTGCGCCGACCCGGTCCGCGTCGCGTTCGACCGGCGCGAGGACATGGCCGGGACCAACCCGGCCCCCGGCTCGCGGATCGACGTCCGGATCGGCGCCACGGCGGACGGCACGCTGACCGGGCTCGATGCCCGGCTGGTCTTCGACACCGGCGCCTACATCGAATGGTCGATCGAGGGCATCGCCGCGGTGCTCATCGGCGGGGCCTACCGCTGGTCGGCGTTCGACGTTCGGGCGTACGGCGTCAGGACCAACCGGTTCGGCACGGGCTCCTACCGCGGGCCGGGCGGGCCGCAGGCGGCCTTCGCGCTCGAGTCCCTCATCGACGAGCTGGCGAACAAGCTCGGCATCGACGCGATCGAGCTCCGGACCCGCAACCTGGTGGCCGAGGGCGACCAGATGGTCGACGGCGAGCCATGGCCGGGTCTCGGCCACGCGGCGGTGCTCGAGGCGGTCCGGACGCATCCGCTCTGGCAGGGCCGTCACGACCTGCCGCCCGACGAGGGGGTCGGCGTCGCGTTCGGCGTGTGGCCCGGGGGCAAGGCTCCGGCCGCCGCCCTGTGCCGGCTCAACGCGGACGGCTCGATCACGATCACGACCGGTGTCGTCGACATGAGCGGCACGACCGGCGCGTTCCAGGTCATCGCCGCCGAGACGTTCGGGATCGACCCATCGCGCGTGGAGGTCGTGGCGCTCGACACGGACGGCGCCCCGCAGTCGCCGCTGAGCGGTGGCAGCGTCATCACCTATTCGTCGGGCCGCGCGATCCGCGAGGCGGCGGCCGATGCCCGGCGCCAGATGCTGGCCTACGCCGCGCTCGAGATGGAGATCGACCCGGCCGACCTCGAGATCGTCGACGGCGTGATCCGGCCCGTCGGATCGCCGGATCTGGGCCGGCCGATCGCCGAGTTCGCCGAGGACCTCCACGACTTCAGCAGCGAGTTCCCGCCGATCGAGGGCCACGCCTCGACCGTCCAGGGCAGCCTCGCTCCCTCGACCGCCGCGCACATCGCGCACGTCCGCCTGGATCCCGAGACCGGCGACGTCACGGTCCTCGGCTACGTCGTCTCGCAGGACGTCGGGCGTGCGCTCAACCCGGCTCTCGTCGAGGGCCAGATGCGCGGTGCGGCCGCCCAGGGCATCGGCTGGGCCCTGCACGAGGAGCTGATCCACGACGACGAGGGCCAGCTGCTGACCGGCTCGTTCCTCGACTACGCGCTGCCGCGGGCGCACCAGGTCCCGGACATCGACACGCTCATCGTCGAGGTGCCCGCGCCCGACGGCCCATTCGGTGCAAAGGGCATCGCCGAGGCATCGGTCATCCCGGCCGGTGCCGCCGTCGCCTCGGCCATCGCGGCGGCCGGCGGCCCGCGCCTGCGTGAGATGCCGATGACCGCGCGGCGCGTCTGGGCCGCCGCGCACGAGCCCGGCTGACCGCGGTGCCGGCGACGACCCATCCCGGCGCGGTCATCCACTACTGGGACCACCTGGTCATCACGCTGCGCGACGGCGCGGCCGGCCCCGAGACGGGCTTCCTGAGCCTCTACGCGATCACGTACTCGGCGTCGCTCGGGGCGGGCCACGTCGCCCTCGTCGAGATCCCGTCCGTCGGTGCCGGCGGTCTGGCCGCGACGTTCAGCGACGACCTCGGGCTGGGGGAGCGCCAGCAGGCCCGGCTGCGGGCGATGGGTGACGACCGCGCCGCGCTCCGCGAGCCACCGGTCCTGGCCCGGTTCGAGCGTCTGCCGTACGACACCGACGGGTTCGGGTTCCGGATCGCGTCAGCGCGACCACACGATCGAGGCGCGCTGGGAGACGCCCGACCCGCCGTTCTGGGTGGACGGTCAGAACGGCGGCTTCACCGCGCACGAGGACATCTGGGCGCTGATGGTCGGGGCGCCGCGCGCCCACCTGGTCGTCGACGGTCGGGAGGTCCAGGGCGAGCCGTTCGAGGACGACGTCTGGACGCCCAAGCTGGGCCGGCCGCTGAGCTCCGCCCACGGAGCGTTCGCCGAGGTCCGGGTGGAACCGGTCAGTGGTCGTGCCACTGGAAGCGGTCCGGGCGGACCTCGATGATGACCTGCGGGCCATCCGAGATCAGGGTTTCCCAGTGAGCCTCGACGGTGTCGGCGGCCATGTACTTGCGGCACAGCTCGAGCGTCGGCTCGCGCGCCGCGTCGCCCTCGATGAGGGTCGCCATGCCGGTCACCTGGACGTAATCGCCGCTCGGCACGTCGTCCACGCACAGCACGATCCGCGGGTCGCGCCGGAGGTTGCGGGTCTTGACCGTCGCGGCCGCCGTGCTGATCCAGAACACGTCGCCGGTCCACAGGAACCAGTTGGGCGTCAGCTGTGGGAGGCCGTCCGGCCGGATCGTGGCAACGGTCACGTTGGGGGTCGTGGCCAGGAATTCCGCCTGGCGGTCGGGTGTCGGGAGGGTCATGTGCTGAGGATACGGTGGGAGGTGTGGGCGCCGTGAAGAAGCTGATCAACGACCCGGGCGCGTTCGTCGACGAGATGCTCGAGGGCATCCTGCTGGCCCATCCGGACCGGCTTCGTGCGGTCGGCGCGGACGGCCGCTCGATCGTCCGGGCGGATGCCCCGGTGGCCGGCCGGGTCGGCATCGTCACCGGCGGCGGGTCCGGCCACCTGCCGGTGTTCCTCGGCTTCGTCGGGGTCGGCCTGTGCTCCGGCGTGGCCGTCGGCAACGTGTTCTCGTCACCGTCGATGGACCAGATCCTGGAGGCGACCCGGGGCGTGGACGGCGGGGTGGGCGTCCTGTACCTGTACGGGAACTACGGCGGTGACGTCCTCAACTTCGACCTGGCGGGCGAGCTGGCCGATGCCGAGGGCATCACCGTGGAGACGGTCCTCGTCGCGGACGACGTCGCCTCCGCCCCGGCGGATCGGGCCGACGCGCGCCGTGGTGTAGCCGGGATGTTCTTCGCGTTCAAGTGCGCGGGCGCCGTGGCCGATGCGGGCGGGTCGCTGGAGGAGGTCGCGGAGGCGGCCCGGCATGCCCTCGCCGGCACCCGCTCGATGGGCGTCGGGCTCTCGCCGACGATCCTGCCCGCCGCCGGCAAGCCCACCTTCGAGCTGGCCGACGGCGAGATGGAGATCGGCATCGGCATCCACGGCGAGCCCGGTGTCCGGCGCGCCCCGCTCGAGACTGCCGACGAGGTCGCCGACGACCTGCTCGGGGCGATCGCGACGGACCTGGGTCTGGGCGCGGGCGACCGGGTCGCGGTCCTGGTCAACGGCCTCGGCGCGACGCCGCTCGAGGAGCTGTACATCCTCTACCGCCGCGTCCACGCGGGTCTGGCCGCGCTCGGCGTGGAGGTCCACCGGCCGTACATCGGGGAGTTCGCGACGAGCCTCGAGATGGCCGGCGCGTCTCTGACCGTGCTGCGCGTCGACGACCGCATCGCCGGCTGGCTCGACGCGCCCGCCAGCTCGCCCTTCTACCGGTCGTGACCGGGCGGTCGCGATGACCGGCGACGAGCTTCGCCTGCTGCTGATCGGGGCGCTGCCGCGGGTCGCCGACGCACGTGACGAGCTGCGCGACCTCGACGCGGCGATCGGCGACGGCGACCTCGGCGTGACGGTCGGGGACGGGTCCCTGGCGGCCGCGGCCGCCCTGTCCGCCGTGCCCCCGGACGCGACGCCGGCCGTCGTCCTGCGGACGGTCGGGATGACCCTCGCCCGGGCCAACCCGTCGACCTTCTCGGCGCTCGCGATGGGCGCCCTGGTGGCCGCCGCGAAGGACCTCGGCGACGAGGCGGACGTCGGCTTCGACGCGGGCCTGCGGGCGGCGCGGGCGGCGGCCGACTCCATCGCGACCCGAGGCAAGTCCGCGGTCGGCGACAAGACCGTCCTCGACGCGCTGGTCCCGAGCCTCGACGCGGCCGCGGCGGCACCGGACGCGCCACTCCCCGCGGCGATCGCGGCCGCCCGCGAGGGCGTCGAGCGGACGCGCGAGCTCGTCTCGCAACGGGGCCGGGCGGCGTGGGTGGGGGAGCGGACGGCGGGGCACGCCGACGGTGGCGCGACCGCCTGGGTCCGGGTCCTCGAGGCGATCGAAGCGGAGCTCGACGCGCGGGCCGCCGGCGCCTAGGCGGGGCCGCGGCCGCCTCGCGCGGACCCGGCCGGCGGCCGTCAGTGGATGATGCGGCCGCCCAGCTCGCGGTCGAACAGGTGGACGCGGCCCGGGGTCAGCACGGCGTGCACGGTCTGGCCGATCTCCAGCTTCACGTCCGGCGCCACCCTGGCGACGACCGTCGCGTCACCGGCCTGCAGCTCCACGAACGTGTCCGAGCCGATCGGCTCGAGCAGGGCGACGGTCGCCCCGAAGCTGCCGGCCGGCGGCTCGGTCGCGTCGACGATGACGCGCACGTCCTCGGCCCGGATGCCCAGCACGACCGACGGCCACTCGCCGTCGAGCAGGCCGAGGCGCGCGACGGAGCCCATCGGGATCCGCAGGTCGGCGGAGCGGAATGCCACCTCGCCATCGCCGCGCTCGAGGGTTCCGTCCACGAGGCTCATCTTGGGCTTGCCGACGAACGTGGCGACGTAGAGGTCGCGCGGGTTCCGGTAGATCTCCCGGGTCGTGCCCAGCTGGACGACCTTGCCGTCGCGCATCACCGCGATCAGGTCGGACAGGCTCATCGCCTCCTCCTGGTCGTGGGTCACGAACACGCTCGTCGTCCCCAGCTTCAGGTGGAGGTGCTTGACCTCCGTCCGCATCCGGCTGCGCAGGCCGGCGTCGAGGTTGCTGAAGGGCTCGTCGAGGAGGAAGACCATCGGCTCCTTGACCAGGGCGCGCGCCAGGGCCACCCGCTGCTGCTGGCCGCCGGACATCTCGCCCGGCTTGCGCTTCATCAGGTGGGTGATGTCCAGCGCCTCCGCCACCGCGCCGACACGCTGCTTGATCTCGTCCTTGGGGCGGTGCTGGAGCTTGAGCCCGAACGCGATGTTGTCGTACGCCGACAGGTGCGGGTAGAGGGCGTAGTTCTGGAAGACCATCGCCATCCGCCGCTCGTTCGGCGGCGTGTCCGTGATGTCCTCGTCGCCCAGGAGGATGCGACCCTCATCGAGCCGGTCCAGGCCCGCGATCAGGCTGAGGGTCGTGCTCTTGCCGCAGCCGGACGGGCCGAGCAGCGTCACGAACGCCCCGGACGGGATGTTGAGCGACAGGTTGTCGACCGCCCGGACATCGCCGTAATAGCGGGACACGCCGTCGAGCCGGAGCGCGATGTCGACCATCTGGTGGGACTCCCTGCCGGCTCGGGATGCCGCGGTGACGGCACCCATCGTCGACGATCTACGGTGGTGGTAAAGACACAGTCAAGGAACGAGGAGCGGCCTCAGAACAGCGATTCGCCCGGTGCGAGGTAGCGCGTGGCGATCGCCTCGTCGATCTCCACCCCGAACCCGGGTGCGTCGGTGAGCGGGACGTGGCCGGTGTCGTCGAACAGCGGCACGCCCTCGCGCCGCACGACTTGGCCGATCCATTTCGCGTCCCAGAAGTGGTACTCGAGCCCGATGAAGTTGGGGCACGCGGCGCCGAGATGCGCCTCGGCCACGGTGTTCATCGCCGAGCCGTTGTTGTGGATCGCCAGCGGGATCCCGTTGAGGTCCGCGTAGTCGGCCACCTTCTTGCCTTCGTGGAGGCCGCCGACGAACAGCAGGTCGGGATGGACGATGTCGACCGCGCGCCGGTCGATCATCTCGCGGAACTGGTCCGCCACCAGCATCTCGCCGGCGCAGATCGGGATCGGGCTCTCGTCGCGGACGCGCTTCTGCGCATCGAAGTTGAGGATCGGCACCGGATCCTCGAACCATTTCAGGTCGAGCGGCTCCAGCGCCCGCGCCAGGCGGATGGCGGTTTCGACGTCGAAGCTGAAGTGGCCGTCGAGCGCGATCTCGGCATCCGGTCCGGCGATCTCGCGGACGATCGCCAGGCGCTCGACCGTCAGGCGGACTTGGTCGTTCCGCATCTGGCGGTTCCAGGGGTCCCGGTTCACCTCGGGTGCGATCCACTCGGCGTCGAACTTGAAGTCGGTGAAGCCATCGGCCACGACACGCTCCGCGAGCGCCCGCCATTGCCCGAGGTCGCTCGGATCGGCGACGCCGCTCCGATCGAGGTAGACGCGGATCTTGTCGCGGAACGCGCCGCCGAGGAGGTTGTACACGGGCGTGTCCAGGATCTTCCCCGCCAGGTCGCACAGCGCCATCTCGACGCCGCTGACCGCCCAGGACGCCGGCCCGTCGACCGTCGCGGTCGGGCTCATCTGCGGCTCGTACGGTGGCAGGCCGCCGGACAGCATCGCCCGGACGAACGGGCGGATGGCCAGCGGGTCGCGCCCGATCAGCCACTCGCGTGCGTAGGCGATGGCCTCACGGTCACCGAAGAAGCCGCTCGCCTCGCCCAGCCCGTACACGCCCCCGTCCGTGTCGATCCGGACGAGACGCACCCGCCACGAGCGTTCCAGGCCGCCGACCCCGTGCGGGTCGGGGCCGTCGAGGAGCATCGTCCGGACATCGGTGATCTTCACGTCAGCCGGCCTCCGCCGCGGCGAGCGGGAGGTCCACCGCGCGGCCGGTCTGCGCCGAGAGCTTGGCCGCCTGGGTCATCTCGATCGCGGCGCGGCCGTCCTCGCCGGTGATCGCCGGCCGCGCCCCGGTCCGGACCGACTCGATGAAGTCGACCAGCTGGCGTGCGGTGTTGCCGACCCGGCGCGGGTCACGCGGCTTGAAGTCGGGGAGCGTCCAGCTGGGCAGCTCCCAGGTCTGCACGTCGCGGTCGCCGGTCATCAGGTCGACCCGGTCGAGGTCCCAGAAGATGGAGCCCTCCGTCCCGACGATCTGGTACTGGTTGTTGCGCCGCGTGCCGAACCCGGACGGGCCGATCTCGTACGACATCAGGACCTGTGCCATCGACCGGTTCGACATCCGGAACTGGGCCATCACCGTGGGGCTCTCGAGCGGCAGGCCGGTGAAGTTGTCGTAGTCGGCGTAGGCGCGAACGGCGTCCGCTCCGGTGAACCAGCGGATGCCGTCGCACGCGTGCGCGCCCCAGTCGAGGAACGCGTCGCCCTCGCGCGGATCGGACGGCCAGCTCTGGGGGACGTTCGCGAACCCGGCGCCGGGCGTGACGCTCATCGGGCGGAGGAACAGGATCTCGCCGATCCGGCCCTCGTCGACGAAGGTCTTGGCCCGCATCGACATCTCCATGTGGCGGGTCTGCTTCGCGATCGTCAGCTGGACGCCGGCGGCCGCGCAGGCCGCGATGATCTGGTCGCACTCCGCGACGTCGAGGGCCATCGGCTTCTCGAGGTAGACGTGCTTGCCGGCCGAGGCCGCCAGCAGGGCCAGCGGCAGGTGGGTGGAGTGGGGGGTCGCGATGACCACGACGTCGACGTCGCTGCCGGGCGACGAGAGCTTCCGCCGACGACTCCGCCGCCGCCCCGAACTCCGCCGCAAGCGCGGGCGTCCGGGTGCCCAGCGCGATGGCCGTGAGCCGGCCGCCGGGAGTCTGGGTCGCGAGCGCGTCGCCGTAGACGCGGGCCATGTTGCCCGACCCGAGGATCCCGAACGTGATCGGCGACTGGTTCATGCTGCCCTCCCGGCTGTCCGTTCGAAGGTCGACGCGCGGTGCATCAGCGCGGTCCCCGCGCGGCGTCGACCGAAACCGCCAGCTCGCGCAGCGGCGCCATCTTGCTATCCAGGGGTGTCGGATCGAGCGCTTCGGCCACCTCCTGGAGCGGACCCATCGAGGCGATACGGACCGCCTCGCCCATCAGCTCGGTCTTGCGCCGGGCGGCGTGCCGTCCGACCGCCCGCAGGCTGCCGTTGGCGGCGACCCCGACCCGCGCGGTCGTCCGCTCATCGGGGCACGCCCAGGCCATCGCCCAGACCATGACCTCGGTCTCGTCGAGGGCCGTGCTGTCGGCGTCGAGGGCGCCGACGATGACGCCGATCTCCGGCGGCACCGCGAACACGAAGCGCCAGGCATCGGGGCCCCCCAACGCGTCGACCAGGTAGCTCCGGTACGGGCCGCCGAGGACCGCTGCGTGGCCGGCCGGGTGGATGCCGCCGTGGTAGAGGCCGAGGCTCAGGTGGTGGTCCTCGAGCCCGGCGGTGAGCCGGCGCTGGGTCTCGGCATAGAGCTCCCACTCGGCCGCGTCGTCACCGATCGTCGTGAGGGCTCCCTCGTCGATCTGGATGACCGGGCAGCCGGCCGCGGCCAGCGCGTGGAGCTCGGCGTTGAGCGCCTCGGCCGACGCCAGGGCGAGCACCTCGCGCGGGGCGCCGCCCGGGTCGGCCAGCCGCGCCAGCGTGTACGGACCGATGAGCACCTGCTTGACCATGATGTCGCTCGCGCCGTCCGCCCAGCGCCAGGCGTCCAGCGTGATCGGCTCGCGCCAGGTCGGGGCCCGATCGAATCGCGGGGCATGCGCCCCGGCTCCGTCGGGCAAGGCGATGACCCGGTCGGTGCTCGTCCCGCCGAGTCCCTCGACCAGCCGCCGCAGCCGGTCCTCGTCGGCCAGGTCGCCGTCGGTCAGCATGGCCAGACCGGACGCCTCCTGTTCCGCGAGGACGATCCGGGCGAACTCGTGGACGATCTCGAGATGCTCGTCGTGCGTGATCTCCCCGGCGGCGAGCCGGCGATCGGCGTCACCGAGGAGATCGGGCTCCCCCGCCCGCGGCTCGCGGGGATAGTCGGCGGCCAGGCTGGCGAACAATGACGACTCCCTGAACATGGGCACAGGGCGGGAGATCGTCCTCGCCCTGTGCCGATTCGCTGCTTGCCGGCGATGCCGGCCGCGGCCTGACCGCTATGCGCTCAGGTACTTGATGATCACGTCGTTGACGCCCTTGACGGCGGCGTCCTGCGCCTGCTGGGCCGAGTACTCGCCCTTGATCATCTTGTTGACGACCTCGTCGAAGACCGGCGCGTAGTTGTACGGCGTCGACCACAGGTTGGTCACACCCTTGGCCTGCGCCGCGTGGGCCGGGAGCAGGGGCTGGGCCGCCTTGACGGCGGGGTCGGCCAGGACCGAGTTGCGGGTCGGCGGGTAGAGCTCCGGCTCGTGCAGGCTGATCTTCAGCGCGATATCCGGCGTGAACAGTCGGTTGAAGTAGCTCCACGACGCTTCGGGCTGCTTGGTCCACTTGTTGACGCCCGTGCCGTCCGCGCCCTGGGCCGAGCCCGTCGTCCCCGACTTGATGCCCGGGAACTGGCGGACCGCGAGCTTCCCTGCGGCGACCAGCTCCTTCTCGGTCGGATGGATCTCCGACTCGCTGTGCATCACGGTCGCCATGTTGCCCTTGGCGAACTCGACGTACGCCTCGTGCTCGTTGGTGATGTTCAGGAACTTGGGGTCCCAGAAGCCGCTCTTGAGCCCCGCTTCGATGGTCTGGAAGGCGGACAGCCCATCCGGCCCGTCGAACATGAGCTGGGTCCGGTCATCGCTGAACATCGGGTGGCCCGTCGAGTTGTAGATGTGCGTCCAATAGAGCTGGGCGAACGTCCCGCCCGTGCCCTGCCAGGGCTGTGCGCACGGGATGATCTTCTTCTCGACGAACTTGGGCGTCAGCGCGAAGAGCGCCTCGTAGTTGTCGGGCGGGTTGGTCGGGTCCTCGCCGATGGCGGTGAAGAGCGCGGGGTTCCACGTCCACAGCCAGGAGCTGAAGTGGATCGGCAGCCCGCGCAGGACCTGGTCGGTCTGGGTGGTGAAGCCCGGCAGCGCGGTCTGGATGAAGTCGGTCAGGTCGCCTGTGTAGTTGCCTTCGAGCGGCAACAGCAGACGCGTCCCGAACTTCTGCATGTAGTTGTCGTACGTGTAGTGCAGGTCCCACGACGAGTCCTGCGTGGCGATGAAGCTCGCGTACTTGACCGGCTTCTCGTCGAACGGGATGTTGTTGAAGGTGGCGTTGCCGCCGGTCTCGGCCTTCCAGGCATCGAGACCGATCTGGAACGCCGGGATCGAATAGCCACCGGTGCTGTTGTTGAGCGTGACGCCCGCGTAGCTCACCGGTGACGCCGACGGGGCGGCGCTGGCCGCCGCGCTGGCGGGGGCGGCGCTCGGGGCCGTTCCCGTCGACGGAGCGGCCGCACTCGGGGCGGAGCTCGTCGTCGATGCGCCGCACGCGGCGAGGAACGCCGCGCTGCCCGCGATGAGTCCGCCCTTGAGCACCTCGCGTCGGCTGACGGCTGAGGTCAAACGGCTCAACGTCTTGTCCTGGTCCTCGGTCATGCTCTCCTCCTCATCCCTTGCTGCGGCGTCCGATGCCGCGACGGTCGCGTGTCAGCCCTTCACGAACCCTCCAGTAAGGCCGGAGATGATCCGGCGATTGAAGAACAGGACGAGCAACAGGCAGGGCAGCACGGCGACGATCGCCGCGGCCGCGAGCAGGTTGGGCGGGGGCTGCTGGTTCAGCGCACCCGGGAAGTTCTGGATGCCGGTGATCAGGCGGGTGATCGGCACCGCGTTCCGGTTGCCGAGGATGACGGCGAACAGGAACTCGTTCCAGGTGCCGATCAGGATCAGGATGGCCGCGGCCGCCATACCCGGACGAGCCGCCGGGATGGTCACCCGGAAGAGCGTCCCGAGACGGGAGCAGCCGTCGATCCGGGCCGCCTTCTCGAGCGACACCGGGACCTCCATGAAGAAGTTGCGTAACAGCCAGATGATCAGCGGCAGCCAGAAGGCGACGTTGACGATCACCAGCGAGGCCACGGTGTCGGTCAGGCCGAGGATCTGGAACACCCGCAGGACCGGGATCGCCATGACGATCGCCGGCACCATCTGGACGAGGATCAGCAGCGCCAGGACCGTCCCCTTGCCGGTGATGTCGTACCGGGCCAAGGCGTATGCAGGCGGCGCGGCGAGGAGGATCACGAAGACCGCCGTCAGCACAGCGACCTGCAGGCTGACCGCCAGCGAGCCGAGCCAGCGTGGATCGCCGGCGATCGTCGCGTAGCCGTCGAGCCAGAGGTTGAGGGTCAGGTTGGGCGGCAGTGTCGCGAGGGCCTGGGTCGGCTGCAGGCTCGCGACCAGCATCCAGGCGATCGGGGCGACGAAGAAGAAGAAGAGGGCGAGGACCCCGACCGCGAACCCGATCTGCGAGACCGCCCGCGGCAACCGGATCCGGTTGCGTCGCCCTTCGTCCGCGACCTCCGGCGAGCTCGCCCTGAGCGCCGTAGTCGACACCGAGCCGAGCCGCAGCGACGTCCGGCGGGTGGCGGCAGCATCCTCCGCTTCGTCGTCCATGGCCGCGACCGGCGTGCGGCGCCGGACCCGCGCGATGAGGATCAGGAAGCTGGCCGCCACGATGATCAGGAACAGGATGACCGTGATCGCGGCGCCGTAGCCGAGGCTGATCTGGCCGAACGTGATGTCGTAGATCGCCATGATCAGCACGTAGGTGTCGCGACCGGGCCCGCCGCTGGTCAGGCTGTACAGCAGGTCGAAGACCTGGAGCCCGATGATGACCTGCAGGACACCGACCACGATCAGCGTGTTCTTGATCGCCGGCAGCGTGATGAACCGGAAGCTCTCCCAGGACGTCGCGCCGTCCATCTTGGCCGCGCGGTACAGCGCCGGCGGGATCGTCTTCAGAGCGGCCAGCAGCAGGACCGCCAGGAGGGGCACGGACCGCCACGACTGGGCGACCAGGGCGATCCCGACGGTCTGGGCCGTGCTCGCCAGCCAGTTGAACGGCTCGGTCATGAGACCCAGGCCGACCAGAACGCCGTTCACGATGCCGTGGTTGGTGTCGAAGATCGCCCGCCAGAAGATGCCGGCCACGATCGACGCGACCGCCCATGGCAGGAGCAGGGCCATGAAGAAGATCGAGACGCCCCGGAACCCGCGGTTCAGGACGAGAGCGGTGACCAGCGCGAGGGGCAGGGTGATCGCCGTCGACAGCGCGGCAAAGAACAGCGTCCGTGGGATCGCCGCGAGGACCTCCGAGTCGGCGGGCAACCGGACCAGGTAGTTGCGCAGGCCGATGAACGGGACCAGGTCGTCCTTGCCGAGCTCGATCCGGAACAGGCTCATCCCGAACACCGCCAGCGTCGGCGGCAGCACGATCAGGGCGACCAGGATCAGGCCGGGGATCGAGACGAGGAGCGCGAACCGGCGCTCGCTGAGGCGGTCGAGGCGGCGCGAGACACGGCCCGCGCCGCGACTCAGGGATGCGCCCGCTACCGCCATGTGCCGCGGTCCTCCTCCAACACCCCACGTCCCCCGGGCGCATGGTGGCGTTGTCTACAATCCAAAGTCAAGACGATGTCGGTTCCCAGGGAAGACGGGTGGCTCCGATGGCTCAGGGCGACCGCCGATGCTGACGTGACCGGGGCCATCCGGCGTCGCGTGAGCGGCGTGGGAGTGACTGACCTATCCATGGCTTCCCCGGGCATGCTCGGTGGTGACCGTTTGGGCGCTTCTGTCTGGGGGCCCTGTTTCCGTCGACCGGTGGATCCCTCCGTCCATCGGCCGCGTTGACGGTCACGATACCCGACGGGTAGATTGTCGACAATCTTTTTTCGTGACGTCGAGACGTCCAGCGGGAGGGACCATGGTCGCCGCGTCACTCAGCCTTCGCGGCCTCACCCGCCACTACGGGCCCGTGCGTGCCGTGGACGACCTCGACCTCGAGGTCCCCGAGGGCGCGTTCGTGACCCTGCTCGGCCCATCCGGCTGCGGCAAGAGCACGACCCTGAACCTCATCGCCGGGCTGGACGAGCCGACGGCCGGGACGATCATGCTCGGCGACCGGGACGTCACCCGCGTGCCGCCCAACGAGCGCCGCATGGCGATGGTGTTCCAGAACTACGCGCTCTATCCGAACATGACCGTGTTCGAGAACATCGGCTTCTCGCTGAAGCTGCGCCACCGCCCGGCCGCGGAGATCACCGAGCGGGTCACGGCCGTGGCCGAGATGCTCGACATCGGCCACCTGCTCCAGCGCAAGCCGGCCGAGCTGTCCGGCGGCCAGCAGCAGCGCGTGGCGCTCGGCCGGGCCCTCGTCAAGCAGCCGCTGGTGTTCCTGCTCGACGAGCCCTTCAGCAACCTCGACGCCTCGCTCCGGGCCCGCATGCGGACGGAGGTCAAGCACCTCCATCTCGCGCTCGGCACGACCAGCGTGTTCGTGACGCACGATCAGGAAGAGGCGATGACCCTGTCCGACCTGATCTGCGTCATGCGCGACGGCAAGATCATCCAGTCCGGCTCCCAGTCCGAGATCTACACGAAGCCGCGGAACATGTACGTGGCCGAGTTCGTCGGCAAGCCCCGGATGAGCCTCGTCGAAGGGTCGCTGGAGCACGGGGCCGACGGCGTCACGTTCGCGGGCAGCGGGCTGCGGGTCGCGCTCGGCCCGGCCGCCGCGATCGGGCTCGGTGAGGGGTCGCCGTCCGATGTCGTGATGGGCGTCCGCGCCGAAGACGTGATCGTCGAGCCGGACCCCGCGACGGTCGGGAGCCAGGGCTTCGAGGCCAAGGTCGGCCTGATGGAGCCGATCGGGTCTGACACGTTCGTCGAGCTCGAGGTGGGTGAGACGTCGATGGTGGCGCGAGTCGATCCCGACCTGTCGCTCGCGCTCGATCAGCCCGTCGGGGCGCGGTTCCGGCGATCCGGGATCCACCTCTTCGCCAAGGACAGCGGCGAGCGGATCAACTGACCGGGCACGGCGACGGTCTCGCCGTCAGCCCAGCCGCCAGACGAACCGCGTCGGCCGGATCCGGATGACCACGCGGTCGCCCGTCGAGCCCATCGCCGACCACTGCTGGGTGGCGTCGTCATCGGTCAGCCCCTTGCGCAGGATCGTGAGCATCTCGGCCTCGACGCCGTCACCCGAGATGACCTCGGCGATGCCGGTCACGGCGACCCACGCCTCGGCACCGAGCTCGACGAGGACGCTCACCTTCGGGTCCACGTCGATGCGGGCCACGCGCGCCGCGAACAGCTCGGACGGCAGGCGCAGCACGGTCCGGTCCCAGTGGAACGTCGAGGACGTGAGGTGCGGCGCACCCGATCCGTCGTTGACGCCGAGGATGGCCGTGGTCCCGTGCTCCAGCATCTCGTGCTGGTGCGGCGAGAGAAGCGAGGCCGGGTCCGGCACGGGCGCGGCTGCCGGCGGGGGCGGAGCGGCGGCGATCGCCGGGACGAAGGGTGGCTCGATCGCGCCCGGTGGCTCAGGAGCGGCCGGCGCCGGGACCTGAACGGGCGCCGGCGGCGCATCGTCACCGGGAGTTTCCCCGTCGCCGACGGCAGCCACACCGGCCGCCACCACCGACCGGCGGAGTGCCGTCGACAGGCCCGCCAGCCGGCCCGTCGCCACGACCGCATCGCCCGTCAGCTGGCGCAGGAACGCCCGGCGTTCGACCCTCCGGCCGGCCGCATCCACGACCGGGTCGCCCGGCCCCTCCGGGGCGTCGCCGGATGGTGCGGCCGGTCCGGATGGATCGTCGGGTGGTCGGTCGGTCACGGATGTCCCCACGGAGGTTGTCACGAGACGGCGGCCGGTCCGCAGTCGGAGCGGTGGCCGCTCACGATCCTACCGACCCTCGCGTCGCCGGGCCAGCGCGGCCTAGCGCGCGAACCAGCGACAGGCGAAGCGCGCCGGCACGTCCGTCCAGGTGCGCGTGTACGGCTCGAGCCGCCGCACCACCGATGCGCCATCCGTGCGCAGGAAGACCCACGCGACGTCCCAGCCGCCGGACCCGTAGCGCAGGGGGTCCGAGGCGGCGACCCGCACCAGCGGATGGGTCAGCGCGGCGTAGACCCGCGGCCCCGTGTGGAGGAAGCCCGATCCGACCGGGGTGAAGACCTCGTGCGAGACGTCGGTCTCGGGGCCGCCGGGCCTGCGCAGGCCAGCGGCGAGGTCCCGGATCCCGACCTTGATCTCGCGCCCGGCGATCTGGGCCGTCTCGAGCGCATCGAAGGAGCCGGCCGTGACCGTGCCGTCGGCCTCGTGCGCCAGGATCTCCTCCCAGTCGTCGCGCACGAAGTAGCGGTAGGTCTCCATGTCGTACACGAAGTTGCGCGACGGACCGCTGGTGCCGAGGTCGAAGTATTCCTGGTCGCCCATCTTGGGCATGTCGTCAGGGGGCGGGACCAGCGTCCGTTCACCCGGTGGGGGAGCGCCCTCGACCCCGGCGAAGACGAGGTTCGCCAGCGCCTGGTCGCCGTCGCCGGTGTACATGAAGAACGACATCTTCGGGTCGGTGCCGTTGAACCCGAACGGCGGCTCGAGGGGCTGGCGCTGGGTCGTCACCGCCCCGACGTGCCGGCCCTCGACCAGGATCGTCTGCCGGAAGTCGATGACCTCGCGGATGGGACCGTTCTGGGTCGGATCGCCGTTGCCGCCCGGGATGATGTGCTCCTCGAACAGGAACTCGGTGTAGACGCGCAGGTCCGCCGCCCGGCCGATGGCCTCGGCGAGGGCCGCCTTCGAGCCCGCCCGCACGGAACGATCCGGGGTGAGCTCGAGAGCCAGCGACCAGCCGGCCGGTCTCGACGGCGGGGTTGAAGCGGTCATCACATCTCCTCCGGGCAGCCGTGGTGGCCGCGATCTGTGGCGAGGAGACCATGATGACGAAGCCGGCCCCGGCGCGGGCGACGACCCGCACCGGGACAGAGGTGGCGCTAGTCGTTGCTCGAGACGCCGATGATGTGACCCTCGGGATCGGCGAACAGCGCGTATGTCACACCCGGCACGCTCGTCGCGGGCAGGACGACCGTCGCACCGAGGCGCTCGGCGGTGGCCAGTGCGTCCGGCACGTTCTCGACCCCGACGAAGAAGGTCACGAGGCCGGGACCGCGGGCCGGGCCGATCCCGCCGGGGGTGCCGCCCTCGACGCCCGTGTCGATGTAGGTGTAGCCCGGCTCGGCGGCCGGGGCGAACGTCCAGCCGAACAGCTCGCCGTAGAAGCGCCGCGCCGCGTCGGCATCGGTGGCCCGGATCTCGTAGTGGACGACTGGGTGACCCATCGCTCGAACCTCCTGGCGACATGAGGCGCGGTCATCGCGACCGAACCCGTCGATGCCAGGACGACGAACGGATCCACGAGAATCGACAGGGCGCCGGTGCTCGGCGTGCGATCAGGCGCGTTTTGCGTCCAGGTGCTGGAGCAGGTCGTGGGCGGCCAGCTCGATCTCCTTGTGGCGCCATTCGGCGGCACGGAACTGGCAGGCGATCAGGCCCATCCGGTGGATCCGCCGGAAGTCGCCGTAGACGAACGCGTAGCGGCCCTTCGTCTCATCCGTCGCCCCGTCGGTCAGGCCCAGGTGCCAGGCCGAGTAGTCGTCCCAGGTGTGCGACGCGAGGAACCGGTTCTCGTCCTCGGCACGCGGCTGGGCCTCACCCCAGTCGCTCTCGAGGACGTACTGGCGGGCATCGATCAGCCGCCGGGCGTGTTCGACGGCCGCTGGGTTCAGCGTGTAGGAGGCCATCGGCGAATCGTCGCAGCGAGCGCGCCGGGTCCGTGCCGCACGCGACGGCCGACCGCGAATCGCGCGCGTTGCAAGTCGAGGTCGGGCGCCTCAGCCCTCGCCCGAGGCGCGTTTCGTGGCCTGGCGATAGACCTCGTGTGCCTGCGCCTCGTCGATATCGGCGATCGCGGCGTCGCTCTCCGAATCGGCGTCGTCGAGCTGGGCGGTCTCGGCGACGAGCCGGGCTGCCACGGCCGTCTTGGTCGCCGATTGCTCGGCGAGGGTCATCGACTCGAGGGCGGCCTTGGCAGCCGTTGCGGTCGCGGCCGCCGCATCCGCGGCTTCGGCCGCGGCCTGGGACGCTGCCTGTGCGGCGAGCCTGCCCCGGCGCGCCACGGCGGCCACGCGCTCGGCCGAGCGCCAGCTCTGGAGCGCCTGGGCCACGGTCGGTGGCTGGCCGGGCTTCGGGTCTGTCTCTTCCGACGTCATGTCATTCCCCTTGATGATCCGCGACACGAGGGGCCCCCGACACACCCGATCTCCCCGGGGGAGTGTACGGCACGACCGCGCTACCTCCCGTGAGACAGGCGTTCGTCTGTCGCCGGGTCCGCGACGCCGTCGAAATACCGGTCGAGGACCTGCCCGAACACCGGCTCGTCCGGCGCCGCCCGGTGGAACAGCGTCATCGAGGACCGGAGCTTCACCGCGTCGACCGAGCCGAGGATCTCGACCGCGCTCCGGCCGCTCACACCCAGGACCGCCGCCGCGCACGCCAGGAGCCGCGGGCCGAGGATCGGATGCGCGTGATACGCCCGCGCCTCGTCGAGCGACTCGATGGCGTAGTAGCGCGACATCTCGCTCGACCCGAGGCCGGCGATCTGGGGAAAGATGAACCAGATCCAGTGACCGGTCTTGCGCCCGCGACGCAGCTCGGCGAGGGCGCCGTCGTACACGCCGGCCTGCGCGGTGACGAAGCGGTCCAGGTCGTTGCTCACGACGCCATCATCGTCGGCCGGGCGGATGACCGCAGCGGACGGGTCCCCGATGGGCTAGCATGCCCGACGGGCTGGATTGTCGACAATCGGCGTCCACCATCCGATGCTGCGAGCGTGGAGAGAGCATGACCGTCGCGAAGACCCGGGAATGGCTCCGCGGAGCCGTCGTCGCCGTCCCGACCCCGTTCCACGACGACTTCTCGCTGGACCTGGACGCGCTCCGCGCGAACATCGAGGTGATGATCGAGCGCGGCGTGCGGACGGGTGACGGCGTGCTCCTGGTGGCGGGCGCCGGCGGCGAGTTCCCGACGCTCACCCGTGACGAGCGGGTCGCCGTGATGCGCACCTCGGTCGAGGCCGCGGCCGGCCGGGTCCCGACGGTGACCAGCATCCAGCACACCGACATGCGCGAGGTCCTGGCGCTGGCCAAGGCCGCCGAGGATGTCGGGATCGACGGTCTCCAGGTCGGCGTCCCGTACTACTACCCGGCGTCCCAGGACGACCTGTTCCGCGTCGTCGAGTCGGCCGGCACCGCCTCGAACCTCCCGCTGATGATCTACAGCACCTGGTGGGAGGGCGGCCTCGACATCGATGGCGCCCTGCTGCTCCGGCTGGCGGAGCTGCCCAACGTCGAGGCCGTGAAGTGGTCGGCGCCGACCGCGGATCGGTTCACCGAGGGCATGGCGGCCATCGCCGACAAGCTCGTCGTGATCGACAACCAGGGCCTGCACGTGTGGGGTCACATCCTCGGCGGCAACGGGTTCGTCACGCACCTGAGCAACTTCTGGCCCGAATACCCGCTCTCGATCTGGCGGGCGCTGGAAGCCCACGACTACGAGTCCGTGCCGGCCATCCTCGAGCGGTTCAAGTGGTCGTGGAGCGGCTGGGCCGGCCGGGTCGCGGCCATCAGCGGCGGCGAGGGAGCGTTCATCAAGGGCGGCGATGGAGCTGGCCGGCCTGCAGGTCGGGCCGCCTCGCCCGCCCGCCGTTCGCCCGACGCCCGCCCTGGTGGCCGAGCTCGACGACCTGTTCGATAAGGCGGGCGTGCCGCGCCTCGTCCGATCCTGACCGGCTGACCGATGCCGGTCAGGCCGGCAGGTACGTCGCGATCACCACGCCGCTCGGTGACGTGACCGATCCGGCGAGCTTGAACTTCAGATCGCTGATGCGCGACAGCTGACGGAGCGCACGGCGATGCATACTCGCGGTCCTATGCAGCGCCACGGCGTCACCCGGCCACTGCTCGCGGTCCTGCTCGTCGCGTGCGCCGGAGCACTGGTCCTCGTCGGAGCGGTCGTCGCGACGGCCCGGCCGACGCCGACCCTCGGTCCGCAGCTCGCGTGCGCCGACGTGGCGAGCTCCGTGGGGCTGCGTTTCACCGGTGACTACGGACCCGTCCTTCCCGCGCCCGACGCCTACGGCACGCTCATGCAGCAGAACATGGGCAACGGAGCGGCGGTCGGCGACTACGACGGCGACGGCTACCTCGACGTGCTCCTGCTCGGGCAGGCCGGGCAGGGGACGAAGCTGTTCCACAACGATCCCGCTCCCGGCGGCGGCCGCCGCTTCACGGACGTCACCGATGCGGCCGGCCTGGGCGGCATCACCTCCAACGCGCGGGTGGCGCAGTTCGTCGACCTCTCGGGGAGCGGCCGGCCGGACCTCGTCATCGCGGCGGACTACATGCCCGGTGGCCCCGGCGGACCGTCGCAGATCCTGCGCAACGACGGCGACGGCACGTTCACGGACGTGACCGCCGGCTCCGGGTTCGATCCCGAGGGCTACATCGTCGGCGGCATGACCTTCGCCGACTACGACGGCACCGGCCGCCAGAGCATCTACCTCAGCTACTGGACCGAGGAGCTTGCCGGCGACCCCGCCCGACAGACGCTCAAGGGTGCGTTCCCGGGGCAGAACCGTCTCTACCGGAACCTCGGTGACTACCACTTCGAGGACGTCACCTACCCGAGCGGGATCGGGGAGTACCACGCCGACAGCTTCACGGCCGTCTTCGCCGACTTCACCGGTGACGCGCTGCCGGACCTCTACCAGGCCAACGACCATCGGCCGGACCGGTTCTACCAGAACCAGGGCGGCGGCACGTTCCGGGACACGGGCTATGCCGCCGGCCTCACCCGTGCCGGCAACAGCATGGGCGTCGCCACGGCGGTCGGCCCGGAGGGCACGCTCCAGCTGTACGTCACCAACATCACCGACCCGAGCGGCCTGTTCGGCAGCAACCTCGGCAACACGTTCATGGTGTCCGAGCGCGATCCGGGCGGGATCCGCTTCCACAACGTCGCGGCGCAATCCGGCGTCCTCGACACCGCATGGGGCTGGGGCACCGCGTTCGTGGACATGAACCTCGACGGCGTGCCCGACCTGTACGCCGTCCAGGGCATGCGCGCGTTCGTCGGCGACGGCAGCGAGCATCTCGCGAACGCGACCTCCAGCCTGTTCCTCGGGGACGCCGCCGGCACCGGCTTCAGCGTGGCGAAGGACACGGGCTGCGACGTGCCCGGCGACCAGCGGGCGCTCGTGGTCTTCGACTACGACCGGGACGGCTCGCCGGACCTGCTGATCACGCAGGTCGCGGGGCCGACCGTCCTGCTCAGGAACTACACCGGCGGGAAGCATTGGCTGACGGTCGTCCCGGACGGCCCCGGCGACGCCGGGATCGGTGCGCGCGTCAGCGTGACGGCCGGCGGCCGGACGACGACGCAGATCCTGCTCGCGGGCGGGAGCTACCTCGCCGGACCTCCGCGCGAGGCCTACTTCGGTCTCGATGAGGCGCCGACGGCCGACCTCGTCCGGGTCGAGTGGGCGGACGGCACCACGACCGAGGCGCGCGACGTCACCGCGGACCAGGTCCTCCGGATGTCGCCTCGCTGATCAGCCGCCGGTCTTGGCTGGCAGCACCGCCACGTTGAGCCAGCGGCCACCGGTCGCCCGGCGGATGACGAACATCTTGGCGAAGGGGGACGTCGTCCGCGCCTGCAGCACTCCGGAGGCGTCGTAGGTCTCCTCGGTCACCGTGCCGCGCGAATCGAGTCCCACGCTCAGGCCGTTCTGCCGCCCGAACGGCACCACGAGGGACATCGTGACGGTGTCGAACGTGTACGACGCGAGCGTGGTGGTCCCGGTCGCGGCCGCCTGCCGGAGACGATCCTGCATCTCGACCAGCCGATCGCCGTGATCGACCGCCGTGAGGATGCTCTCGTCCGCGCGACGGAGGCCCTCGTTCTCCAGCATGAGGTTCTCGGCCATCGTCAGCACGAGCTGCTGGGCTCCCGGGCCGAGCAGCGAGATGTCGAAGGCGCCGACGTCCTGCTCGACCGAGATGGTGGGGAACGTGCCCGGGTCGACCTGGTGCGGCACGCGGCTCAGGACGGCGGCCACGTCGGGCGCGGCGACCGCGCGAGCCGGAGCCCCGATCGCGTGAAGATGCCCAGCTCCGAGGACGAGGACGGCGGCGACGACGAGCGCGCCCCGGGCGGCCATGCGAGGGATCCCGGCCCCGCCCGTCGCGCCTCCGCTCAGGACGAGGCGGAGGTCGTCCGCCGCGGATCGCGGTTCGGGAAGGACGCGATCGAGGAGCGGACGCGCGGCGCAGAGGACGACGAGCCCCGCGAGCAGCCCGACCTTGGTGCCGAACTCGTCGGTCTGGGTCGCCATCAGGAGCGTGCTCGCCACCGCGACGAGCAGGCCGAAGACCACCCGACCGACGCGTCCCGGCCGGCACCGTCTTCGGGTCCGTGATCATGAAGAACAGGAAGATCAGGACCTCCGGCGAGAAGGCGATCACCCGCCAGTAGTCGGCCCCGCAGACGGGCGCGAAGGCCCAGTTCGCGGTCATGCAGTGGCCCGTGCCGGCGAGGATCCCGAGCCCGACGTTCAGCGTCAGCCAGAACGTCGCCGCCAGGGCGAGGAGGTGCAGCCGCCTGGTGATCAGCAGCCCGCCGGTGATGATGACCGCGTAGGCGGTGAGCATCCAGACGTTCAGCGGCGCCCACCAGAAGTCGAGCGGTTCCACGCGCGTGCTGCCGAGCACGATGAAGGCCACGACCAGGCCGATGTTCGACGGGTTGAACACGTGCGAGCCGCGGTACTTGATGACGTACTTCGTCAGGAGAGAGAGTCCGGCCACGACGGCGAACACCTGCCAGGCGTAGGTGTTCCACGGATCGTCGGACGGCGTGCCGACGACGCGCAGGATCAGCGCGACGCCGCTCCCGGTCAGCATCGCGCTGGCCGGCCAGACGAAGGCCCGGCTCGCTCGGAAGGTCAGGACGACCTCGAGGACCGCGCAGGTCAGGATCGCCGCCAGGATCTGCGGGATCGTGACGTCGAAGTGGAGCCCGACCTGGCCGAGGACGTGGATCGTGATGATCACGGCCGCGACGTGCAGCCGCGGATCGCGGATGCTCGGCAGGACGAGCGGGTAGGTGCCGCCCGCCGACCGTCAGCGTCCGGGCGGTCATGGGTCGGCCATCGGCGCCGCGCGACCGCCGACGGCCGGCTCGTCATCAGGCTGCCAGGGTGCATCGGAGGCGGCCGCGTCCCGAACCTGACCGACCATCGGCGAAGTGTAGACGCAGCCGATGGCCGCGCGGCCGGGCCTGTGCGGGTTCGGGACCTCGGTCAGGCTCCCGGTCAGCCCCGCCTGCTCCATCCGGACCGGTGCGTTGGCGCAGGAGCACTCGTTCACGTCCGCCTGGTCGGGTCGCGTGTGCAGCCACACCGCCACGACCATCGGGATGAACACGATCAGGTTGTAGAACAGATGGAGCTCAGGTCGCGGCACGAACTGCTGGAGGACGCTCGTGGGCACCGGCGACCCGAACAGGTTCTGGCCGACGGTCGCCTGGATCAACAGCAGCGAGTGCTCGAAGAGGTGCCAGCCCTGGATGACCAGCGACGCCGTCCACCATGTCTTCGCCTTCCCCCGGAACCCGGGTCGGAGCAGGACGAGCCCGCCGAACATGAGCAGGGCGTACGTGAAATGCATCACCTCCGACTTGACCAGCCAGGGAAAGACGTAGCCGAGCGCCCCGAGGGCCTGCGGGCGGGGCATCCCGAGGATCCAGATCTGCGCGGCCTGGAAGAGGTGCTCGGTCCAATGGAGGATCACGATGGCCAGGTAGATCCACAAGGCTCGCTCGTGCCATGGGCCGTTGAGCTTCTCGATGAAGCCCTGCTTCGGTGCCGTCGCGATCTGGGTCATCTCCGGGTCTCCTCCCTCAAGAATGGCCGCCTGGTCAGCTCGCCTGGACCGCTGGGGTTCGCCACGCTCGGGCAGCTCTTCGGGCCAACCACAGTGCGGTCGCGAGCGTCAGAAAGATGGAGCTGTACAGCAGCTCGTCCATGGGCAACATGGAGATCGGCGTCGGCGGGACGATCACCGGATCCAGATCCCATCGCCTGGCTGCCGTCCGAGACGCTGACCGACACCACGTCTCCTTCGGCGATGCCGTCCATGGTCTCCCACCCGTTGGCGGTCGTGATCGAGGGTCCGATCGCCATCGGCATCGAGTTCACCGCGGCGGTGACGACCGCCTCAGACGGGGCCGACGCGCGGTCGTCGAACATCACGATCAAGTGCGGCTTCATCGCCACGCCCGTATCCGGGTAGACCTGCCAGAGCGAGACGATGTACGGGCCGGCCGTGAGCCGACGCGCGACGGGCCGGGCGTCGTGGTCGCCGTGGGCCGAGACGGGCGTGGCCAGCGCCACGATCGACAGGGCCGCGGCGAGCCCCCCGGTGACCACTCTCCGTCTCATCGCTGGCCACGGTAGTGGCGCTAGGACGCGATTTCAACCCTGAGTTGCAAACCGCGGCCGTCGTTCAGTACGAATCGACCTCGACCACGGCATCGGCGAAGGCCCGCGGTGCCTCCTGGGGCAGGTTGTGCCCGACGCCACCCGCGATCACCCGGTGCGTGTACGGGCCGGTGAACTTCGCGCGGTAGGTCGCGGCGTCGGGGTGCGGTGCGCCGTTCGCGTCGCCTTCCAGCGTGATGGTCGGCACGCCGATGGTCGGAGCCTGGGCCAGCCGTGCCTCGAGATCGTCGAAGCGGGCCTCGCCGTCGACGATGCCGATCCGCCAGCGGTAGTTGTGGATGACGATGTCCACGTGATCGGCGTTGTCGAAGGCGGCCGCGCTTCGATCGAACGTGGCCTCGTCGAAGTCCCAGGCCGGCGACGCCGACCGCCAGATGAGCCTCGCGAAGTCGCGCCGGTACCGCTCGTAGCCGGCGCGTCCGCGGTCGGTGGCGAAGTAGAACTGGTACCACCAGGCGAGCTCGGCGCTCGGTGGCAGCGGCTGCTTGTTGGCCTCCTGGCTGCCGATGAGGTAGCCGCTCACGGCGACCAGCCCGGTGCACCGCTCGGGCCACAGGGCCGCGACGATGTCCGCCGTCCGGGCACCCCAGTCGAAACCCGCGACGATCGCCGTCGGGATGTCCAGCGCGTCGAGCAGGGCGATCGCGTCGGCGGCGAGGGCGGCCTGCTGGCCGTTGCGAACGGCGCCGCTCGAGCGAAAGCGCGTGGACCCGTAGCCCCGCAGGTAGGGGACGACGACCCGGTAGCCGGCGTCGGCCAGCAACGGCACGACCTCGGCGTAGCTGTGGATGTCGTACGGCCAGCCATGGAGCAGGAGGACGGCCGGGCCGTCCGCCGGCCCGCTGTCGACGTAGCCGACGTCCAGGTCGCCGGCGTCGATCTGCCGGACGGGCCCGAATGACCCCGGCTGCACGCCGATCAGCGGGCCGTCCGCAGCGACCTGAACGCGGCTCGCAGCTCGCTCGTGAAGACCGTCGGCTCCTGCCATGCCGCGAAGTGGTCGCCCTCCGGCACCTCGTTGAAGTAGATGAGATTGGGGTAGGCCTTCTCGGTCCAGCTCCGCGGCGCCTGGTAGAGCTCGCGGGGAAAGACGGTCACCGCGGCCGGCACGGTCACGTCCTTGATGTCGAAGAACCCGAGGGTGTTCTCCCAATACAGCCGGCCCGACGAGATGCCGGTGTTCGTCAGCCAGGTCATCGTGATGTTGTCGAGGACCTCGTCCCGGGTGAGGCTGCCGATCGGCGCGCCAGCGAACGCCTGCGCGATGTCCTCGAGGCTGTAGGCGTCGTGGTCCAGCATCCAGGCGGCGAGGGCGACCGGGGAATTGGCCAGGCCGTACAGCGTTTGCGGGCGATTCGCCATCTCCACCGCGTAGCCGACGCCCTTGGTGAAGAGGAAGCTCAGCCGGTCGTACGCTCGCTGCTCGTCGGCCGACAGCCCGGTCGGTGCCGGATAGCCGCTCCCGAAGACGTTCGACGTGAGCGCCCGGGACACGTCGGGCGGGACCGTCCCCGGCATGTTGGAGTGGATGCCGAGCAGCTCCGGCGGCGCCTTGTGACCCATGGTGTCGGTGATCTGGGCGCCCCAGTCGCCGCCCTGAGCGACGTACCGGGTGTAGCCGAGCCGCCGCATCAGGGCGATCCACGCATCGGCGATGCGAACAGGTCCCCAGCCGGTCGCGGTCGGCTTGCCCGAGTAGCCGTACCCGGGCATCGACGGCACGATCACGTCGAACGCATCCGCAGGATCGCCGCCGTTCGTGGTCGGATCGCTGAGCGGCCCGAGGACGTTCAGCATCTCGAAGATCGAACCCGGCCAGCCGTGCGTGATGATCAGCGGCAGCGCGTTCGGGTGCGGCGACTTGACCTGGATGAAGTGGATGTCGATCCCGTCGATCTCGGTCATGAACTGCGGCACCGCGTTCAGTCGCTGCTCGACCCGTCGGAAGTCGTAGTCGCTGGCCCAGTAGCGCGCCAGCTCCTGGATGGTCGCCAACGGCACGCCCTGCGACAGGTCCGCGACGGTCTCCTTCTCGGGCCAGCGCGTCGCCTGGATCCGCCGGCGGAGGTCATCGATCTCGGCCTGGGACACCTCACCCGGAACGGCCGGATCTCTGGCATCGTCGTCATGTCGACTCATGCGTGTGGTGACCGGTCCGCCGGTCTGCGCTTCTCGGTATGCGTCAGGAACTCGGTCAGCGTCGCCCCGCTCCTCGGTGCCTGCTCCGCGACCCGTGGCCACTCCCGCTGAGGACGTGGGCCTGGACATCGTCGGCGACGATCTTCATCGCGTTCGCCGCGTTTGCTTCTTTTGTCATCCAACCTCCTCGATCTCGCAGTGGCTGGATCGCGTCTTCGACGTTGGTGGTCATCGCAACCTCCTCGATGGCTCGCAGTGGCGTGCGCATGATGATATGATGACTTCCTTGCGCGCGCAACGGGCGGCGCGCCGTCGTCAGGGTGACCCCGTCTCCTCCGTCGCGGCCGGTGCCTGCACCGGGACGGTCGAGGTGCCGCCCACCATCGGGGGCACGCTGATGTCGTTCGCCGGCGCGGGTGTGAAGCCCGCCTGGACCAGGATCTCGTCGAGCCGCCGGCTGTCGATCATCTCGTGCGCGACCAGCTCGTCGGCCAGGGCATCGAGCGCGGGCCGGGCTCGCCGGATGATCGCGGTCGCCTGGTCGTGGGCGATCGCGATGATCCCTGCCACGGCCTCGTCGATCCGGGCCGCTGTCGCCTCGGCATATTCGCGGGGCGCCGCCAGCTCGCGTCCGAGGAACGGCTGCGTCTCGCCGACGCCGTACGAGACGGGGCCGACCTCGTCGGTCATCCCCCAGAGGCCGACCATCCGTCGAGCCAGGCTCGTGGCCGCCTTCAGGTCGCTCTCCGCGCCGGTCGTCGGCTGGCCGAAGACGACATCCTCGGCCGCGCGACCGCCGAGCGAGACTGCGAGCCGACCCATCAGGTAGTCGCGCGGGTAGTTGCGCCGATCCTCGTCGGGCCGCTGCTCCGTCACGCCCAGCGCCTGGCCGTGCGGGACGATCGTGACCCGGTGGACCGGGTCGGCACCGGGCGTGAGTCGCGCCACGATCGCGTGGCCGCCCTCGTGATAGGCGACGAGCCGACGCTCGTCGACGTTGGTGAGGCCGGGCTGCCGGGTGCCGAGCAGGATCGAGTCGAGCGCCTCCTCGAAGTCCTCCTGGGTCACGGTCGCGGTGTTCTTGCGCGCGCGCGCGCAGCGCCGCCTCGTTGGCCAGGTTGGCGAGATCCGCGCCGGAGAAGCCGGGCGTCGACTGGGCGATGAGACCGAGGTTCACGGACGGGGCGAGCGGGATCTTGCTGGAATGGATCTTGAGGATCGCCTCCCGGCCGGGGCGGTCCGGGAACGCGACCGTGACCTGACGATCGAAGCGGCCCGGTCGCAGCAGGGCCGGGTCGAGGACGTCGGGGCGGTTGGTGGCGGCGAGGACGATCACGCTCGTCTGGTCGTCGAAGCCGTCCATCTCGACCAGGAGCTGGTTGAGCGTCTGCTCGCGCTCGTCGTTGCCGCCGCCGAGGCCCGCGCCTCGCTGTCGTCCGACCGCGTCGATCTCGTCGACGAACACGATCGCGGGTGCCGCGGCCTTGGCCTTCGTGAACAGGTCGCGGACGCGGCTGGCACCGACGCCCACGAAGAGCTCCACGAACTCGGAGGCGGAGATGCTGAAGAAGGGGACCGCGGCCTCGCCGGCGACGGCGCGTGCCATCAGGGTCTTGCCGGTGCCCGGCGGTCCGATGAGCAGCACGCCCCGGGGCAGGCGTGCCCCCAGACGGCGGTACTTGTCGGGCTGCTTGAGGAAGTCGACGATCTCGACGAGCTCCTTCTTCGCCTCGTCCTGCCCGGCGACGTCCGCGAACGTCACCTTGGGCCGCTCCGCGTCGTAGACCCTCGCCTTGGACCCACCGAAACCGAAGATGCCGGCCTGGCTCTGCTGCACCCGCCGCCCCTGGTAGGCGAGGAACCCGACGAGCAGGACGAGCGGCACGATGCTGATGGCGAGGTTCAGGAGGACCGATCCGCCGCCGGTCTCCTTCGCGGTGATCTCGACCTTGGTGCTCTCGAGCACGGGCAGCAGCGCCGGATCGTCCATCGGCGGCAGGGTCGTGGCGAAGCTCGTGTACGACGCGGCCACCGCCGCGGCGTCCGCCGAGGGCGTCGGGGAGGCCGATGGGTCCGGCGACGGGTACACGATCGCCGTCCGGAACGTTCCGGTCACCGCCTGGCCGTTGATCGTCACGGCGGCGACGTTGCTGGCTCGCGCCTGTGCGAGGAACGTGGAGTAGGGGACGGTGACGACCGGCCCGGACATCGGCGAGAGGAACAGGAACGCGTTCCACACCAGCAGGCCGACGAAGATCGCGACCCACAGCCAGGGCGGGAACCGGAGGCGGCCCGCGGGCTGGCTCGGCCCGCTGCGGCGGCTGGCCGCTCCGCGGCGGCGATGGTGGGGTCGGGGTGCTCACGGGTCCGCTCACTGGACCTCTCCTCCGGGTCGCGGGGTCGTGACCCGTCGCCGACATCATCGCGGACGTGCCCACCTCTCGCGGCTACGCCCCTGCGCGCGACGCGGCCCCGCGCTGCGGACGGATCCGCGGCGCGAGGGAGGCCGTGGCGGCGCCTCGCCGCCGGAGTGGGCTCAGGAGCCGGACCGGGTGCTCCCTGATGTTGTCGCGGATGATGTCGACCCGACTGACGTGCTTCCGGACGACGATGTCAGGGCCTGATCGACCCGCGACTCGAAGGCGGTGACGTCGTCACCGGCCCCGTGAAGCCTGATCCCGAACGCGATGAGGGTCACGCCCGCGGAGATCAGGTAGAAGCCGACCAGCCAGAGGACGGCGAGCACGCCGTCACTCGGCGCCGCGATCAGCAGAACGCCGAAGACCACCGAGATCAGCCCGGACAGCCCGAGCCAGAACGTGTTGGACAGCCGGCCGAGCATGTACGCCGCCATGATCTCGCCGGCGCCTGTCGCGATCGCGTAGACGCCGACCAGGACGACCACTGCCAGGGCGGTGCCGTCCGGCTGGGCGAACGTCAGGGCACCGATCGCGATGCCGGCGATGCCGCCGAGGACGAGCGCCCAACCGGCGGCCTCCGCGACCGACAGCCCGGTGATGATGGCGACGACGCGGGTCACGAGCGCGTACGCCGCGAAGACCGCGATGAACGCCGTCAACGTCACGTCCGGGTCCACGAACGCCGCGATTCCCGGCGGCCGATGGCGAGCACGCCTTGCAGGACGAAGGCCCACCAGCTCTTGACGATGTCCTTGATCATCGCGACCTCCCTGCAGGCCGGTGCCCGGCGCCTATCTCCACTCGGATCGCCGGGACGGCTGCGTCGCTCACTCTTCGGCCTGGGCCCGTGCCGTTCGCGTCCTGTCGAAGGCACTGGTCCCGACGCGGGTCACCGTGGCCCGGTGCGACTGGGCCGAGGACCGACGCGGCACGGGGATGACGACCGGGAAGATCGCCCGGCCGGAACACCGGGCAGGACCCGTGACCCGACCAGTCGGTCCGACGGATGCGACTCGCGGCTCGGCGCGACCCTGTCGCCGATGCCGCCGTCGGACGGTGCCGACGGTTATCGGCGCCCCCCGCCACCACGTCGCCGTCGGGAGCGGCCGCACCGAGGAGGAACGAGATGGCCGTCTCGACCGCTCCCCACGGCATCCGCGCCGACCGTCGGCGCCGACATCCG
Source organism: uncultured Chloroflexia bacterium (assembly GCA_963720495.1). GTDB lineage: Bacteria > Chloroflexota > Limnocylindria > Limnocylindrales > CSP1-4 > SPCO01. The sequence continues at coordinate 929 of CAVRFU010000005.1, read as the reverse complement.
CCCGTTCCGGGTGGAGATCCGCAGGCGGACGCTCGACGACCTCCGCCGCCGCCTCGAGCGCCGCGCGCCATCCGTGCCAAGGAGCTCGTCGGCGATGCGTCCCAGGGCGTGCAGCTGGCGACCCTCCAGGCGGTCGCGAAGTACTGGGCCACGGACTACGACTGGCGCACTGTCGATCGAGGCTGAATGGGCTTTCGCAGTTCAAGACGAAGATCGACGGCCTGGACATCCATTTCATCCACGTCAGGTCACGCCACGAGAATGCGCTGCCACCTACTGGTGGTTACCCACGGCTGGCCCGGATCGATCATCGAGACGCTCGACGCCATCGGCCTGCTCACCGATCCGACCGCGTACGGGCGGGACCGAGGCGGACGCGTTCCACGTAGTGATCCCGTCGTTGCCCGGCTTCGGGTTCTCGGACCAGCCGACCGAGCTGGGCTGGAGCGGCAACAGGATCGCGGCTGCCTGGGCCGTAGCTGATGACCCGACTCGGCTATACGCGGGTACGTCGCGCAGGGCGGCGACCAGGGTGCGACCGTCACCGACGCGATGGCGCGCCAGGCGCCCGCTGGGCTGATCCGGGATCCACCTCAACCTGCTCAGTGCGTTCCCGACCAGGTCGGCGCGGTGCTTTTCGGCGACACGTTCGCCATGGTCGCGCTTGTCGAAGCTCGGCGCCGATTGTCGGCGTCATCGCCTCGGCGAGCCGAGAAGGAGCCGGAGGCGCACGCCGGGTTCGAGCGAACCTTCCGGGGCCGCGTACATCGCCGAGATGAACACCAAGCCGCAGAGGATCGGCTACGGCTCGATGCAATCACTCGCGACGGCTGCCTGGATCCTCGATCACGATCCCGACAGCTACGCGAAGATCTCGAAGGCGTTCCTCTCCGGCGAGCCGACCGGAGGCCTCACCCGGGACCACGTCC